>NZ_JXLL01000001.1 GCF_001316435.1 Caloranaerobacter sp. TR13 | reverse complement strand
AAACTCATTAGCTAATGAGTTTAATTTAAAATTAGATGACGATACAATTACTATTAAAATATCTGGTGCTTATGATGTAGATATTAGTGGCAGGGATTGGAAGTATGTTTATTCTCAGCAGATAAGAGAAGGAAATGATGAAGAAAATACAGTTTATATAACTAATAAAAGGTATACTTTTGAGAAACAAGGTAAATCATGGAGAATAATAAGAGTCGACTATTATATGTCGGTATATTCAGATAGATTATTAGAAGAAAGAGGTCTTTCTAAAAATGAGTTAATTGGTAGAATGAGATATGGCAAATATAACAATAAAGAAGTTGAATATATTTTATCTTTTACTTTAAAAGACGAGGATTAAAATAACTGCTGCGCATCAATTTATTTCAACTTTAAAAAGTCAAATTTTTATTTCGAAGAATTATGTGGCAGGAAGACAGTATAGAACTTGAATGCGTTGCAAGCATGAAGATGTTAAATGATATTTTTGTTGGTAAGTTGCGAATAGAAGGCAAAGGGTGATAGAGATGAATTTAGATAAGCAGGTCAAAACGGCAGAGTACCTGAATCATTGGAGTATTAGGTCAAATGTATGATTAGTAGTTTTTTGACAATGGGAGAGATTAAATAATTATTATGTAGAGAGGAGAACTTTATTGTGGAAAACCTAAGAAAATATGGTAATGAGCCGTTTAATGTTGCAGTTATTCATGGGGGTCCAGGTGCTCCTGGGGGAATGGCTCCAGTTGCAAGAGAACTGTCACAAATATGTGGAGTTCTTGAACCATTGCAAACAGCAAATTCTATTGAAGGCCAAATTCTAGAACTTAAGGATATTCTTGAGAATAACGCAGAAAGCCCAGTCATATTAATAGGACATTCGTGGGGAGTATGGTTAAGCTATATTTTTGCTGCACAATATCCTCAATTAATCAAAAAACTTATACTTGTCGGAAGTGGTTCTTTCGAAGAAAAATATCTTTCAACAATGAAAACTAATAGGACAAGTCGTCTAACTGAAGAGGAAAATTTAAGAGTAGAAGTTTTAATAAGATTGCTGAACGACCCTAATAATGAAAATAAAAAAGAAGTGCTTAGTGAGTTTGGTAAACTAATGTCAAAAGCGGATTCTTTTGCTCCAATTTGTTTGGAAAATGAAGTATTAGATTTTCAGCCTGATGTATTCCAAAACTGTATGAATGAAGTTACATATTTAAGAAAAAGTAAAAAATTATTAGAGATTGGAAGCAAAATAAAATGTCCAGTAATTGCTATACACGGTGAATATGATTCACATACTTTTGAAGGAGTTGAAAAACCATTATCTAAAGTTTTAAAAGATTTTCAGTTTATTCTACTAAAAGATTGTGGACATTATCCTTGGAATGAACTCTATGCAAAAGATAAGTTCTATGAAATACTTTATCAAGAGTTAAGTTCTAAATAATCAAAGCTAATAAAAAATTGAGATCAGAAACATAGTAAATTATGATACTTATTAATTTGCTAGATGCAAGTATTGATTAAGATGTGATACTTTCAGATCTAGCTAGAGGGCATCGTGAATGCGATATGTAGAAAATTCATCTTGAGTCGAAATAGCATATAAGGAGGAGATACAATGAATACATTTATAACTTTTTTTAACTTGCTAATTTTTATATTTTTTATATTTTATTTAGGGTATATATTGCTCCAAATATTAAAATATAAAAGAAATGAATTAAGTGATAGTAATATAGTAATTGTTGTTAACGAACCAAAAGAATCAACATATATTGAAAAATTAACAAACAGATTATTTATAATAATTGGTTGTATTTTTATTATATTTATGATTATGACAATTTTTACTACAGGTATAGACAATCACGTTTTTCCTGTATACTTACTAATATTTTATGTTAATATTTGGCATATGCTATATAACAAAAAGTTAGGATTTATAATAACTCAAAAAGGTTTAATAATAGGTTTGCAATTTATTCAATGGGATAAGATAAGAAAATATAAATGGGTAAAAAATACAAGAGAAAAAAATAAGATTACATTAAAAATAAAGAAATATAAAAGTTTGTCAGAAATACCTATAGATATTAACGTTTATGATAAAGATAGAATTGAAAAAATATTTAAGAATTATTTAACAGTTAATAAAATGTAACATTAACAAGAGTAAATTTCATATAACACTATATACGGTAAGTAGAATTCTTAGATTAAATAAAAAAAGAAGGTGGAAGTTTTGAGAGAAAGAAATATTGCTACTATTGCCTTAAAAGCAATGGCTATTTATATTTTTATTCAGTCAATTAAATATATTTCATATTTTATTAGTACATTATATTTTCAGTTTGTAAATCAAGATATTGGAAAAAGTTTAATTACAAATATGATAATTGCAAGTTTAGCTCCTGCTATTATTCTTATGATTTTAGGATTGATTTTATGGGTTAAGGCGAAAAAGATAGCTGAATATATGGTTATTTGTGAGGATGTAGATGATAGAAATGTAAATGTCGAAGAATTACAGTCAGCAGCATTTTCAGTTGTAGGATTGGTAATTTTGGTAGATATAGTTAAAGACTTACCAAAATTTATATTTCAAATAATGAAATTTAAAGGTAGTTACATACTATTAAAATCTACTACTGGATTAGAAATAAAAATTTCAATAGTTATAATGGTTATTAGATTTGCTATAGGGTTAATATTATTTTTAAAGTCAAGAGGAATAGTAGGATTGATTAAAGGTCTGAGAAAAGCAGGTTTAAATAGTATAGAGGAAAAAGAATAAGGAGATGAAACATCTAAAGATAATTATAATAACAACTAAAAAATTGGAGGTAAGATATGCAAAATAGTATTTCAATATAGTTAAAGGGAGGACATTATGAAGAATATTATAAATTTTTTACGTAGTTTTGCTTTGTTATTTGTTTTTCTAATTTTTTTCAATACGATTACTTTTGCAGATGATGATTACAAGAGCATTAAATTATCTAGTGGAGAAATAGTTAAGATATCACGTGAGGAATATAAAACTGGATACAGATATGATGTAGTTTTTTCAGACGGAAACACTTATTTTTATGAAGTGTATGGGAATCTAAGTACTGGAGGAGGTTCACCTAATCTTACTGGTGAACAAATGATTCAAGGACAAGAAGCAATTAAGTTATACGAGCAAAAATATGGGTTACCGAAATCAGAGAAGAATGAATCATCAAGGAATCTTATAGGTTTATTATTTATTGCTTTAGGTATTATTGGTATATTATCACCTAAAATTAGTTGGTATCTAAGTATTGGATGGAAACTAAAAGAAGCTGAACCAAGTAAAATTGTATTAGTGATTAATAGGATACTTGGTGTAATTTTATTCGTTGTAGGAATAATAACACTCTTTTGATTTATTATGTTTCTAAAAATATAAAGTAATATAGAATGATTTAGAAGTACATTAATTTAAGAAAAAACGACATTAAGAGAAATAAATAATGTTATATTAGAAAAAATTTTAAATTTGAGGAGGCTAACTAATGAAGAAGGAAAAAGTTTCTTTAGTTGAATGTAGAACATATGACTATGAACTTGTTAAGAAATCAATAATTAAAAGCTTTGAAAATTTAGGTGGTATTGATAAATACATAAATAAAGGTGAAACAGTATTATTAAAATTAAATCTTTTGATGAAGAAAAAACCAGAAGAAGCAACTACTACTCACCCAGTTTTCACAAAAGCTTTAGCAGAAGTGATAATTGAATATGGAGCAAATGTTTTAATTGGAGATAGTCCAGGAGGACCTTTTAATTCAAGAGCATTAAAAGGCATTTATAGAGCTTGTGGGATAGAAGCTATAGCAAATGAAGTAAATGCTAAATTAAACTATAATACCAATACTATGGAAGTAAAAAATGTTCAAGGCAAGATATTAAAAGGCTTAGCAGTGACAGAAATGTTAAAAGATGTAGATAAAGTAATATCAGTTTCAAAATTAAAGACTCATGGAATGGCAATGTTCACTGGGGCAGTAAAGAACATGTTTGGAATCATACCTGGAGTTTTAAAAGCAGAATATCATTTGAAAATGCCAAATATAGAGGATTTTTCTGATGCTTTAGTTGATATTTGCTTATATGCAAACCCAATTCTATCTTTTATGGATGGAATTGTAGGAATGGAAGGGGATGGTCCTTCTGCTGGTGACCCAAGAGAAGTAGGGGTTATAATTTCATCAACAAGCCCTTATCATTTAGATGTAGTTGCTACTTCAATAATAAATTTAGAGCCAACTAAGGTTCCAACTATTCAAAGATGTGTTGAAAGAGGTATTTGTAAAGGTAATTTTGATGATATTGAATTAGTTGGAGAAAAAATTGAAAAATTTAGGATAGATGATTTTAAAATACCAGAAATCAAAAGTGTGAATATGGTAAGTGATAAAGCGCCTAAATTTTTAAGAAATTTCATAAATGCTTGGTTAAGACCGAAACCTGTATTTATTCATGAAGACTGCGTTAGCTGTGGTGTTTGTGAAGAAAATTGTCCACCACAGGTCATTACTATGGAAAATAGTAAGCCTATAGCAAATTTAGACGAGTGTATTAGATGTTTTTGCTGTCAGGAACTATGTCCTAAAAAAGCAGTAAAAATTCATAGACCTTGGTTATTAGACAAACTTTCAAAGTTGTAGTGTAGGTGTTAAATAAAAAAGTTTTTTGACTTGTAGTTGTAGCAATATGCTTATAAATAGTTGTAAATGAGGGGAGAAGAATTACTATGATATTTGAAACTTCAAATACATACGTAGCTTTAATAGAAGAAGTAGATTTAAATAGAATACTTGAAATATATAATTCAAATAAAGGTTTTTTGTTATCACATATGGATAAAGAGTCTGTAGACACTGATTGGGTTAGAAATGAATTAGATAATATGAGAAGTATTGGCTTTAATTCTTGTAAGATTATTGAAAAAAGGTTTAAGAGAACTATAGGTTTTGTCGAGTTTGCAGTAAAAAAAGAAAGTTATTTGTCTTTATTAATGATACATAACAATTTTAAAGATAATGGATATGGAAAAGAGGTTTTTTATGGATTAGAAAATTACTTGAAAGAAAATTTTTCTGATTCGATAAGAATTGATATAGTAACAGATTATGACTCGAGAGTTTTCAAATTTTGGAGTGAACTAGGTTTTCGAGTGCAAGAAAATATCATATTAAATTGGGCAGATAAAGAATTATCAGCTATTGTGATGAAAAAGTATTTGTAATTAATTTATACTATATTGTCTTTTAAGGAGATAAATTACTAGTTTAATGGTACTGCAAACATGAGTAAGCTATTCAAGGTAAGTTTAGATGAAAGAAAGGAAGAAAAAATGATGAAAAGGTCAATAATTATTTTTCCTAAATTTAGAAATCTAGAAAAAATTGAAGAAATAAGAAAAAAATATGATTCACTTTATAGTTGTATTAAACCACACATTACTGTTGTTTTTCCATTTGAAAGCAACATAAAAACAGAAGAGCTTGAAAAGCATGTTAAACAAGCATTGAAAGGTATAAAGCCATTTAAAATTAAGTTAAAAGGAATAACAGGAACAACTGACAATTATTTATTTTTAAATGTAAAGGAAGGAAATGATAAAATAATTGAAATACATGACAAATTATATACAGGAATATTAGAGAAGTTTTTATATAGGAAAATTACATATATTCCCCATATTACTGTTGGAAAAGTAGAAGATATTGAGGAATTCGAAAGAGCACTTGAAGAAACAGGAAAAATACAAGATATTTTTGAAACAATTGTAGAAGAGATATGTGTTGAATTGATAGATGAAAATGATAAGTCAAACATAGAGTTTACTGTTAAGTTGTAGATATATCTTTTTATGACAAAATAATAATATTATTATCTGGAGCTTTAATATTTCTTGTACTAGTCATATCATTATTTAAGAGATGTTCATCAAGTACTAATATATCAATTAAAAAAAGATAAACATTTAAGTGAGTTAATTCAAGAAAATAAAACATATGAGTATTTGTAAGTTAATCATGATGTGATTAACCTAGAGAAAGAAATTGAATTTTCAGACATATACATAAGAAAAAGAATGATTAAACTGTAACGAAATTTTTATAGTTATCAAAATTGTTTATAATTGTACATTTATCCTTAATAACTTCTTTGGAAAGTAAACATGAATTTCCTTTAGTATTAGGTTTTATAAAATTGATATAATTATACCTATCTGCTGAATATAACTTAATATTATTTTTAATACAATCATTAATAAATTGTGTATATACATCTATGGTATTTTCATTAAATTTTATTTTATTAAAAACATTCTTTTTTATAATCATAGTAGAAGCAGATAAAAAATCAACATATCTATATTCTTTATCTGGAAATCTAATTGCTAAGGTTTTACTTTCTTCGAAATAAACATAATGAGATAACTTACCGACAATGTCTGCATCGGTATATTTAAAGGCATTTATCAAATCACCAATGAATTCTGGAGCATAATAATCTATTTCATTAAATATGGCAATATAATTGAATCTAGATTTACCAATAACAAAATTCAAACAATTACTTAATGGATTGTTACAGTTAAATATAAATATTCTAACATTACTGTATAATGATGATTTTTTCTTTAATTCTTCTAGGTTTGGATTGTCATTAGCTGTAATAATAAGCAGCTCTTTTTGTTTATAGCTTTGTCTACTATAATTTTCAAAAATATTATCTATATATGTGTCCGTAGTACAAGAGGTAATAATAGTGACTCCAGGTTCTTGTTCTGACATATACTTAATACCAACTTTTTCTAAAATTGTTTTGATTCTGTGCTCATAGGTGTGGTATTTAAAAACTATTCTTTGTCCTAATAAAGATAATCTATCTCTTTGTTCCTTATCGCATAAGAGAGTTCTTAAATAATATTCTGTATCTTCTTGTGTTCTACATAGCTTAACTATATTTGGGAACATTTTTTCTATACCTATAGAATAACCACTAATTATATTTGCACCACAAGCTAATAACTCAAAAATTCTACAAGAGAACATCGTAGGGCTATTTTGGACTGTATTCACGTTTAATAAGATATCGTAGCTTTTATAAGCATCACATACTTTATTATAGGGTAAATGTCCTTTTATACAAGGTTGGTAGATATCTGGAAATTTATATTTTATATTATTTGTTAGATAATACATTCTGTCATAAATGTGCAAGTCGTATTTTAAGGCAGGCTTTAAAACGATTTCTATATCTTTTTTTCTATCGTTATGTCCTTTGCTATACCAAGAACCAGCAAAAGCCACATTGCCTAATCTGATCTTACCTTTACCTATCGGATTGTGAATTTTAGGTTGAGCTGCAAAAGGAAGAGTGTAAACATTATTGTGTTTCACTATTTTTTTGTATTTAGGAACAGTATTTGAATCAGTTGTAAAAATATAATCGAAAAGTTTCGCAGCTTCAATGAAATCATAGAAATGATATGGATCTTCAATATTCCAAAAAACTGTAGGAATATGCTGAGTTTTACAGAAATCAACAACTTTCTTTAAGATATTATTTGTTTTTGGTTTTAGATATGGAATTTTGTTTTTCCATTCCCTGCGATGGTCATGCCAAGTTGATTGAACTAGTAATAAATCAGGTTTAACATTTAATATTGTATTTTTCCAACAACTCATTTTTAGCGGGATAAGGTTAACTTCATATTTAAGCCATTCGTAAGGTATTACATCTAGAATTGAAACTACTTTTATTTTCTTTATTTCTATACCTTCCTTTTTGATTGAATTAATATTATTTTGAAAAGATTTCTTTTGCAGATATTTATAGTATTTTTGTTTTCGTTTAATATTTTTTTTTATTAATTCTATTGGAGAGTTATTTACTGCTTTTATTTTTTTCTTGTCTTGACTATATTCATTATCAACTTTATTTGGTGTTTTGTTTCTTTTCTTTACACCTATAATATTTTTTTTTGCCATTTTCTCACCACATTTCACAACTTTTTTGGAGAATTACTTAAATTCATATATACATTTTTCTATTTTATTATATGTTTTTGAGTTATTAATGTGTAAGGTAAAAGCTACTTTTATTGTTTTTTATTTTTTCTTTTGATGCTTTTGTATTATTTATTTCTTTTTCTGTTTTAAATTAAAAAAATTCATTTATTATACAAAAAATGTATCAATTCATATAATTTAGTAGACAAATAATCTATCAAATAGTTTAATCAAATTTGTGTTTTGTTTTCATGATACTCTTTCTAATGAGGTGAAATAAATGGTGCAAAAAAATACGAACATCATTATTTCGAAAAATCTCAACTTTTTAGTTAAAGAAATAAAAAAAAATTATAATGCTAAACCAGTAAATAATTCACCAATTCAATGTTTTAAAGAAAATTTATTAAGAAGAAAAAGGATAGCTTTAACTAGAAATAGACCACTATTAGACTATAATGATAGAATCATTGACGGAGTTTCAATTATTACCTGTACTATTCGTCAGCATTATATTGATAATGTATTTGAAAACTATGCTAGGCAGACTTATAAAAATAAAGAACTCATTATAATTTTAAATAAGAATGATATGAAAATAGAGCAATGGAAGAAGAAAGCTCAAATGTATCAAAATGTAAAACTATTCAAATTAGATGAATCAATTTCATTAGGCACGTGCCTTAACTATGCTATAGAAAAAGCAAAATTTGACTATATAACAAAATTTGATGATGATAATTATTATGCGCCTAGATTCATTGATGATTTGATGAAGGTTTTTTTAACTACAAAAGCAGATATAGTTGGAAAACTTTCGTATTTTGTATATTTTGAGGGGAGTAAAATCTTAGCTATCCATTCTCCTGGCAAAGAAAATAAGTATGTAAATTTCCTATCTGGCTCTGCAATGATTATTAGAAAAGAAGTCTTTAATAATATAAAATTCCCTGATAAAAACGTAGGAGAAGATACAGAATTTTTATTGAATTGTGTGAATAGTGGCTTTAAATTATATTCTTCAGATAAATTTAATTATGTTTGTATAAGGAGACCTTCAAATAAGGATCATACGTGGAAAATAAAAGAATATACTTTATTGAAAAACTGTAAAATCGTAGCACGGACAAATGACTATAAAAGATATGTAACAGTTTGACTTTATTATAAATTCATCTCATAAAAATTTTCAAATAAACCCATTCAAAATCTGCCAAGTGAATGGGTTTGTTTACTTTATAAAAATTTCGCATAAAAAAGGTATTTTAAGATAATTGTAGAAAAGATAATTATTAAATTGATAGATGAAAATTGCAAGCCAAATATAAAGTTTACTGTTAATAGGAGGTATTTATGATAATTGATTTACATAATCATTGTGAATTATCGAAAAATACTAAATTGAAAATAATTGATTATATTGAGAAAGCTAAAATTTTAGGCGTTTCAGTAGCAATTACTGAACATAATCACTTATATAATAGAAAAGGAGAAATTGATGGAGTGTCTGTATTTGCAGGAATAGAGATACTTAATGATTATGGCGACTTTATAGTATTTGGTGCACCTGAAGATTGTGTAAAACGGAGAAATAATATGATCGAGCTTATAGAGTATATTCATAAATTTGGTGGTATTATTATCGCAGCTCATCCATTTTCAGGATATGGAGTATGTAAAGTTAATGAAAGAAAAATTGCAAATGAAATTATTGAACTAATAGATGCAATAGAAGTATATAATGGAAAAATAGAACGTGAATTTTGGATACAAGCAGAAAAGTTAGCAAGAATTCACAAAAAACCATGTACAGGTGGTAGCGACGCTCACAATATTAACGATTTGTTTAAGGTTGGCACACAATTTGTTGATAGAATTGAGAGTATAAATGATCTAGTTAAAGCAATAAAAAATGGGCGATGTCAGCCAGTATTAATAAATAACAGATAGTAGTAAATATAGAGGATTTTGTAGAGGAATATATAGCAAAGATTAAGAAGATTCCTAGTGGATTACCGTTTTTTGAAATTAGGTTTTAGGGGGTAGTGAGTATGTACGACAAGATAGCAAAGTTTTATGATAGATTGGGATGGAAGAATTATTCAGAAAGACTATGGAAATATATGTTGAGCTATTTTAAGGAAATAAATTTTAATCCTAGAACTCATTTAGATATTGCGTGTGGTACAGGAATATTGTGCATTAATGCAATGGAAGCCGGTATTAAATCAGAAGGATTAGATATATCAATACATATGGTTAGAAAAGCTATTGAAAATGCAAAAGATAAAAATATGGATATTAATTTTATCCAAGAGGATATGAGAAGTTTTGAAATGAATAAAAAGTATGATCTAATTACTTGTACATATGATGCAATAAACCATTTGCTTACATTAGACGAGTGGTTAATGACATTTTCAAATGTTAAAAAACATCTTAATTATGGAGGTATTTTCATATTTGACTGTAATACATTGAAGGCTTTAAGAGAAAGATGGAACGGATTTCATATGCAGAAAGATAGTAATGGCAACTATATTATACAAAAGGCGATATTTTATGAAGATAAAGGACAAGCAAGTGCAACATTTACCGTGTTTATAAAGGAAGATGGGAGGCTATATGATGGGTTTGAAGAGACATTTACCGAAGCTGCTTTTTATTCTGAAGATATAATTGATGCATTAAATAAAGCTGGTTTTACTGAAGTTAGTATTACAAATATGGAGTTTAAAATGTTAGACGAACCAGATGGAGAATATAGAAATGTATATGTATGCAAATAGAATTATAGGTACTTTATTGTTACTGTTTTTGTACTATTGTTATTATTAAAGAGAGATTGAACTTTTTGCATTACAAATGGATATATTAGCAAGTGGCTTTAAATCAAATTAAATAAAAGGTATTGTAGAAAACAAAGAGAACTTTAAGATAAGATCAAAGTAAACCAAGGTAAACTATATATAAGAGTAATAAATAAACGAGAGAAAGCACATAGTACTGTGTTTTTTAGAAAGGATGAGATAGATGTTTTCTGAATCAATATCTGAGAGAATAAGAAAGATAGATAGAGAAGAATTGGAAGCAATTGCATTAATGGGTAGTTATGCACGAGGAGAAGCTCGTAAATATAGTGACATTGATATAGTATGTTTTTTAAAAGAAGGAAATGAAAGTAGATTACCTGATATAGAGATAGTTGATAGTAAATATCTTGTAATAAGTTATGTTACTAGAGAAGAAACAGATAAATGGTTTTGCGATCCTGAAAAAGCAACAGAATGCATTTCTGGACTAAGACAGTCAAAGGTAATATGGGACCCTAATGGATATCTTAGTTCATTGAAGAAAAGAGCAGAAGAATTTAAGTGGGATAGTTCACTTCAGGAAAAGGCAAATAATTATGCTAGTAGAGAACTTGTTTCGTGGGTTGAGGAAGTACATAAAGCTCTTCAAGGTTTACTGTCTAATGATATAGGCAGGATGTTGAATGGTTTGTACGGGTTGACTTATGGACTATTTAAAGTTGTTCGAGTTCAAAAAGGTATATTATTAACAAGTGACAATTCTTTTTTTAAACAAGTTATCGACTATTTTGGAGAAGAATCTGAATTTGCTATTTTAAGTAAAGAAGCTTTTGGAATTGATAATACATTAGGAGTTCGGAAACGAGCAATATCAGGATTAAAACTATTTGATCTTATAACAGATATGCTTGTTGATATTTTGAATGATGATGCTAAAGAGGCAATTTTACTTGTAAAGGATGAAATCAGGAGAGAACTAGACAATAATCTAGAAAAATTAAAGAATCAGTAAACAAGATTTTTGGTGTTGTTAGAAACAATAATTTATCAGATAAATTACAAGAAAAAATGCAGTAATACCAACGCTTAAAATAAGCAGATTAATTTTAGATATTTTTGTGGGATTAATCTTTAATTGTATCGAAAAAAAGATGAAAGGTAAATTTTAGGTTGATGATAAATATATAAAATGTGGAGTATGTAAAGAAATTTGCCCAGCAAAGAATATAAAAAAATTGATAGCAGAGTTGAAATTTTGTATAAATGCTACTTATATTATTAAACAGAATCATTATCGTATATAAGTTTGTATTATGTAATACTGAATAATAAGGGTTAAATTAATGGGGTTGGGAATTAAATGAATTTGAAATTTTAAGATGATAAATAAGAAGGAGGAAGAGTAATGTTTAATGTATTTCCAAAGGAAATTTTGAATTTACCTGAAGCAGATATTCCTATAAAAGGTGTTAAAGCGTATTTATTTCAAGGAGACAGTTATCAGATATTATTTATGAAGTTTAGTGAAGATGTTGAATTACCAGAGCATTCACATGGAAGCCAGTGGGGAATAGTTTTAGAAGGTAAAATTGAATTAGATATAAATGGAGAAAGAAAAACGTATGTAAAAGGAGATAGATATTATATTCCTAGTGGAGTAAAGCATTCAGGGAAAATATATGCAGGATATGCTGATATTACTTTTTTCGGCGAGAAGGATAGGTATAAGAAAAAGTAGAGTAAGATTGAGACTAAAGTATAATGAGTTAGTTACAAAGTTTAGCGAGGTTATCTATTTTATATCTAATTGGTATAGCTAAAGCATTTATAAAAAGTAGTTTAGAAAGAAGATGATGGAATGATAGAAAAGTTTGAGAAAATATAATGGAGAAATATTGGATGTTACAAAGGTAACAATGGGTTAATTATTTTGAAAATGGAAAATATAATTTATCTGAAATTGATAAGGAAATATTTGATATAGTTAATTCATTTAACGGGAAGATACAACAATCAGATAGGAAAAGAGAAATAGCTTGCATTTTAATTAATCACGATTTAGTAGACAAAAATCCTTTAGTATCAAATTTAAGGAATCGAATAGATGATTTAAGTAACTATGATAAAGATATATTAGAAAAGATAAGTATCGATATAAACTAACTCTGTCTAAGAGGATGGGAGATGATGTTTTAAATTTGATGATTATGAGAAATAGAATAGCAAAAGAAATAGGTTTTTCTTCTTATAGAAGTATAGATCCAGTGTATATACAAAATTATGTCATTGGAGCAGTATTAGCAGAAAAGTTAATGGAATATTTTTATGATAAATATTCAAATAAATATAAAGAATGGGGCAATTTGTTATATAAGAATATATATTTGGATGGAAGAAAGAGGAGTTTTAAAGAAAAGGTTAAGGTGTTAGACAATTTTATTTAATATTTTATTCGTATACTCTGGTATTATTAATGGATTGATTATGCATATTTACAATTTGATAGTGAATGTGCTGTGTAATATAATTTGCAATTCAAAAATTCAGTGTTTAAAGGGGGATTATATGGATAGCAGAAAAAGAGAGTTAATGAAAATTTTAAAAATCCCAAAAGAAAGAAGATATACTGAATATGAAGTACTAGAAGAAAAAAAGTATGAAACTTATATCATAAGAAAAGTTAAGTATGAAGTATATGGTGAATATATTGAAGCATATATTTTAATTCCAAACAAAGAAGGTGTATTTCCTGGTATATTGGCAATACATCAAGATGGTGAAAGAAGGCCTTATGAGTTTGGGAAAAGCGAAGTTGCTGGATTAGGGGGAGACAAAGAATTAGCATATGGTTTAGAGCTCTGTTTGAGAGGGTATGTTGTAATTTGTCCTGATAGATTTGGATTTGAAAGTAGAAGCTTAGCCAATTCAAAATATGCTGACATGTTTGAATATATAAAATTAGTAATCAAGATAGATTACAACGGAAAAGAAAGAGAAATAGATTTATCAGAAGATTTATATAAGGGATATAGAGCAAACTATTATTTAACACGAGGTAAGACTCAAATGGGAGTAGAATTGACTGAGCTTATGATAGCAATAGATATTTTAACAGGAATGCCTGAGATAGATAGTGAAAGGATTGGAGTTATAGGTCATTCAGCAGGGGGGTTACTTGCAGCTTATTTAATGTATGTTGATGAAAGAGTTAAAGTAGGATGCTCTTCTTCGGGAATAGCTTCTATAAAAAAGGATTTTTATCCAGATGAAGGTTTAAGAGCACCACAAGGATTTGGTAGTATTGCAGTCATTCCTGATATATTAGAATGGGGTGATATTGAAGATATACTGGAAGGATTAGCACCTAGACCTTTTATTGAATTATCATCTGATGTAGATAAAAAAGAGTATTTTAATAAAGCAATAAAAAAATATGAAGAAATGGGATGTAAGGAGTGTTTAGAATATGATTGGTATAATGCTGGAGTACATATTTTTAGAAAAGATAAAAGAGAAAAGTGCTACAAATTTATTGATAAATGGTTAAAGCAACAATAATCTGGGGGGGGAGTGAAGTTTGAAAGCATTAATACTATATTTTAGTGCTACAGGTAATACATATTTTATTGCGAATCTAATATATGAGAAATTTAAAGCGAATGGTTTTGATGTTGAGTTAGAATCTATAGAAGTTTTTTCTCCAAACGATGTAGAAAAATGTGATATTCTTATTTTTGGCTTTCCTGTTTATGCTTTTGATATGCCATTATTTTTGCAGAGTTATATAAATAATCTTTCATTTCCAAAGACTCGAGGTGTGATTTTATTTTCTACGATGGGGTTATATGGAGGTAATTCTTCGAGGAAAACATCTAAAAGATTTATAAAAAAAGGTTTTGTTCCATTAGGTTGTGAAGAATTTAAAATGCCAGGATCAGATGGGTTGGCTTTCATGAAGAAAGATTCAAAATTTGTTAAAAAAGTATTATCAAAAAATTATTCTGAATCTAGAAAAATTAAAGAATCAATAAACAAGATTTTTGATATTGTTAATAGTAATAATTTATCAGATGAATCACAAGAAAGAAATGCAGTAATACCGAGACTTAAAATAAGTGGATTAATTTTAGATGTTTTTATGAGATTATTTTTCAATCATGTTGAAAAAAAGATGAAAGGTAAATTTTGGGTTGATGATAAATGCACAAAATGTGGACTATGCAAAGAAATTTGTCCAGCAAAGAACATAAAAATAAGTGATGGCAGAGTTGAATTTTTGGATAAATGTTACTTATGTATGAGATGTGTCCATCAATGCTCAACTGAGGCTATTCAGATTGGAAAATCGACAGTAGATAAATTCAGATGGAAAGGTCCAGATATGCAATATAATCCGTATAAAATATTAAATAAGTAAAATTTTAAATACTTTTTTCTATTTCCTAAACAATTTAAATTTAAAGTAGGAGGAAAATAATGTTTGAATTTAGAGAAATAGATGAAAAATTAAGGAAAAGGGTATATGATTTTATTGCAGAAAATTGGGGTTCACCAATTATAGTTTCTAGAGGTAAAAAACATTTTATTGACAAACTACCAGGATATCTAGTAATGAGAGAAAATGATATTATTGGACTTATTACTTACAATATAGTTGATGGTGAATGTGAAATTATTTCTTTAGATAGCAAACAAGAAAATTTGGGTATAGGAACTAAATTAATCAACTTAGTAATAGATAAAGCAAAAAAGAGCAATTGCAGACGAGTATGGTTAATTACAACAAATGATAATATTAAAGCGATAAGATTTTATCAAAAAAGAGGTTTTAACATGAAAGCACTTCATTTAAATGCGGTAGTTAAGTCAAGAAAAATAAAACCTGAAATACCATTGTATGGCTTTGATAATATACCAATACTACATGAAATTGAATTTGAAAAGATATTATAGTTGTTATTTAAACATAAAAAAGGCAGAATCGCGAAAAAAATTCTGCCTTTTTGACTCATTATACATTGAATCTAAATACTACTACATCTCCATCTTGCATTACATAGTCCTTACCTTCTAATCTTATTAAACCTTTTTCTCTAGCTTGGCTATATCCGCCTGCACTTATCAAATCATTATAACTTATAACTTCTGCTCTGATAAAGCCTCTTTCCATGTCAGAGTGTATTTTTCCTGCTGCTTGTGGAGCTTTAGTTCCTCTTTTAATAGTCCAAGCTCTAACTTCTTTTTCTCCTGCTGTTAAGAAAGAAATCAAACCTAAAAGTTTGTAACTTGCTTTAATAAGTTTGTCTAAGCCTGATTCTTTTAATCCAAGTTCTTGTAAGAATTCTATCTTTTCTTCATCATCTAGTTCTGAAATCTCTGCTTCGATTTTTCCACATATAGTTACTACTTCAGAATTTTCCTTTTTTGCATATTCTTTAACTTTTTTAACATATTCATTTTCATTTTCTGACGTGATCTCATCTTCTGAAATATTAGCTGCATATAATATAGGTTTATATGATAGCAAATTTAATCCTTTAACAAGCTTTTCTTCTTCTTCATCGAAGTCAAGTACTCTTACGGATTTTCCTTCTTCTAGAACTTTACGAATTCTGATTAAAATATCAAGTTCTTTTTGATAGGATTTATCACCTTTTAGTAATTTTTCTGTTTTAGCTATTCTTTTATTAATTAATTCAAGATCGGAAAGAATAAGCTCTAAATTGATAATTTCAATATCGCGTATAGGGTCTATATTTCCTTCAACATGAGTGATATTTTCATCTTCAAAACATCTTACTACATGAACAATAGCAGCTACTTCTCTTATATGAGATAGAAATTTATTTCCTAAACCTTCGCCTTTACTTGCACCTTTAACAAGTCCTGCAATGTCATAAAATTCAATTGCAGTTGGAGTTACTTTTTTAGGATTTATCATTTCTGCTAATTTTTCAAGTCTTTCGTCAGGCACAGCAACTACACCAACATTTGGTTCTATTGTGCAGAAAGGATAATTAGCTGATTCTGCTCCAGCAGCTGTAATTGCATTAAAAAGAGTACTTTTTCCCACATTTGGTAAACCTACTATTCCTAATTTCATTAATATCTTCCTTTCAATTGATAGTAATAAAATATAACTAATTTTAACAGACTAAATTATACAATAACTTTATGAATACATCAACTAAAAGGGAGGAAAAAGTATGAATAGAGATATACAAATAAGTTCAATTATTTCTTTTGTAGATAATAATAGAGAGTCAATGGCAAGTAGAATGGTTTGTGCTAAAGTATTAGGTCAAAAAAATGGGCGAATTAATGATGAAATTGTAAAAGAACTTCATGCTAGACTTCCTAGAGCTAAACAAGAAGTAATTGATGATTGTTTTGAAATAATTAAGTAAGTGATGTTTACTAATTAACAATTCTTTAACATTAATTTAACTTCATATCAACATATGCAGAAATTTATTTAGCTATAATTAAGACGTAATAAAAAACACAGAAAAAAGAGAAAGGAGCACTGATATGTTAAGCAGAAAAACTAAGAAAGTTTTAGCTCTAACTTTAAGTTTAGTAATAGTTATTTTTACATTTGTAGGATGTGGTAGTAAAACACAAAATCAAGGAACAAACGATCAGGGGAAAGATGCTACAGGTAATTTATCTGGAAAGATAGAAATAGATGGTTCCAGTACAGTTTTTCCTATAACTGAAGCTATGGCTGAGGAATTTCAAAAGATGCATAAAGATATTAAAATAACAGTAGGAGTATCAGGAACAGGTGGAGGATTTAAAAGATTTACAAAGGGAGAAACAGATATAAGTGATGCATCAAGACCTATAAAAGATAAAGAAGTGAAATTGGCCGAAGAAAATGGCATTAAATATAAGCAAGTTAAGGTTGCATATGATGGAATTTCAATATTAGTTAATCCACAAAATGATTGGGTTGATAATTTAACAGTTGAAGAGTTAAAGAAAATCTGGGAACCAAACAGCACAGTGAAAACATGGAAAGACGTAAGACCTGAATGGCCAGATAAGGAAATAAAACTTTATGGTCCAGGAACTGACTCGGGTACTTTTGATTATTTTACAGAAGAAATCATTGGAGAAAGTGGAAGGATTAGAACAGATTTTACAGCTTCAGAGGATGACAATGTATTAGTTCAAGGTATAGCAGGAGATAAGTACGCATTAGGCTATTTTGGATATGCTTATTATGTTGAAAATAAAGATGTATTAAAGGTTGTACCTATAAATGGTGTAGAACCTACAGCAGAGACTATAGAAAATGGTAAATATACACCACTTTCAAGACCATTATTCATATATGTATCACAGAATTCATTTAATAACAAAGAACAGGTTAGAGAATTTGTTAAGTACTACTTAGAAAATGCAAGAGATATCGTTCCAGAAACAGGTTATGTTCCATTAAAAAAAGAAGTTTATGACAAACAATTAAAAGAATTATTATCAGGACAGTAAAATTAGATAGTATTTTTAAAGAGGGCACTATAATGCTCTCTTTTTTTTACACAATTATATTATTTAACAAACACTTAACATTGGGTTAACACAAAATAAACTAAAGTATTAGATTCTTAAATTATAATTATTATGTGATTAGCAAAAGACTGGAGGTTTATTTATGAGTAAAATTGCTAGTAATGATAAAAATAATCCATTAAAAAAGGTATACATGGTGGAAAAAGTTATATCAAAGATTTTATTTATTTTTGTTATGGTTTCTATTGCAACTACAATTGGTATAGTATGGATATTATCTTATGAAACAGTTCAGTTTTTTCGTGAAGTATCAATAGTTGAATTCCTAACGGGTACAGAATGGACAGCTTTATTTAGTCCACCTAAATATGGGGTTTTACCTTTAGTAGGTGGAACGCTGATGATATCTTTCTTTTCGAGTTTGATATCAATACCTATAGGTTTAGGAAGTGCCATTTATTTAAGTGAATATGCTTCAAAGAAAACTAGAAAAATACTTAAACCAGTACTTGAAATACTTGCTGGTATTCCAACAATAGTTTATGGTTATTTTGCATTAACTTTTATAACACCTTTGGTTAGAAATATTTTTCCAGATGCTAATATTTTTAATGCTTTAAGTGCAAGTATAGCAGTTGGTATAATGATAATTCCTATGGTTTCATCATTAAGTGAAGATGCGATGAATGCAGTACCTAGTTCATTACGTGAAGGTGCTTATGCTTTAGGATGTACTAGGTTTGAAGTGGCAACTAAGGTGGTTATTCCTGCAGCATTATCTAGCATAATTGCTTCATTTGTTTTAGCTATATCGAGAGCTATTGGAGAAACTATGATTGTAACATTAGCTGCTGGTTCGACTCCGAAATTAACTTTAAATCCATTAGAAAGTATACAGACAATGACAGCTTTTATAGTACAGGTAGCTTCTGGTGATATAGTTTATGGTAGTGTGATGTATAAAACAATATTTGCTGTTGGTATGTTGCTTTTTATAATAACTCTATTAATGAATGTAGTGTCTAAAATTATCATTAAGAAATACAGGGAGGAGTATTAATGACTAATCTTACGAAAAGAAAGCTACAGGATAAGATTTTCCATATGCTTGTATTGTTAGCAACTTTATTTGGTTTAGTTGTTTTAGTAGTTTTATTAAAAGAAATATTAAGCGATGGATTAAAATGGATAAACATAGATTTTTTTAGGAATTTCGCCTCTAGATTTCCAAAAAAATCAGGCATTAAGGCTCCATTATTTGGGAGTTTATGGCTTATTACGTTGACTGCTCTATTTGCTTTTCCGATAGGTGTAGGTTCGGCTTTATATCTAGAAGAATACTTACCAAAGAATTGGTTAACTAATTTAATTCAAATAAATATATCAAACCTAGCAGGGGTTCCTTCTATAGTTTTCGGCATACTTGGATTAGGTATATTTGTAAACACTTTAGGTTTTGGGAGAAGTATTTTATCAGGTGCATTAACATTAGCATTATTGATATTACCTGTAATTATAGTTTCAGCTCAAGAAGCAATAAAAAGTGTACCTAAAGAACTTAAACATGGAGCTTATGCTTTAGGATGTACTAAGTGGCAGATGATTACTGGTGTATTATTGCCTTATGCCATGCCTGGAATTTTAACAGGTACTATTTTAGCGATTGCAAGAGCATTAGGGGAGACTGCACCATTGCTTATGGTAGGAGCGGTAACTTTTATTGCTTATACTCCTGAAGGGATATTTGATTCATTTACTACATTACCAATGCAAATATATAGTTGGACTTCAAAGCCAAAAGCTGATTTTCATTATATAGCAGCAGCAGCTATTATAGTATTACTAGTATTGTTATTGGGTATAAATTCACTGGCTATATATTTGCGTAATAAGTATCAAAACAGGGTGTCAATGTAATTTAAGGAGGGTTATAATGAATAAAAAAATTCAAGTGAAAAATTTGAACTTTTATTATGGAAATTTTCATGCGTTAAAGAATATAAATTTAGATATAGAAGAAAATAAGGTAACAGCATTAATAGGACCTTCAGGGTGTGGCAAATCTACATTTTTAAGAACGATAAATAGAATGAACGATTTAATTGAAGGTACTAGACACGATGGTGAAATAATATATGAAGGAAAGGATGTATATGATCCTGATGTTGATGTTGTAGAATTAAGAAGAAAAATAGGTATGGTATTTCAAAAACCTAATCCCTTTCCTAAATCAATTTATGAAAACATAGTGTTTGGACCAAAAAGACATGGAATAAAAAGTAAATCAAAACTAGATGAAATAGTAGAGAAGAGTTTAAAAGGTGCGGCACTTTGGGATGAAGTAAAAGATAGATTGAATAGTTCGGCTTGGTCTTTATCAGGTGGTCAACAACAAAGACTGTGTATTGCAAGAGCTTTAGCTATGGAACCTGATGTACTTTTAATGGATGAACCTACTTCTGCATTAGACCCTATAGCTACCTTAAGAATAGAAGAGTTGATAGAGGACCTTAAAAAGGAGTATACTATAGTTATAGTAACACATTCTATGCAACAGGCTGGTAGAATATCCGATAATACTGCATTTTTCTTAATGGGCGAGCTTATTGAATATGGTAGTACTAAGAAGATATTTACAAAGCCTGAAGATAAAAGAACAGAAGACTATATTACTGGTAGATTTGGTTAAGGAGTGGGATTATGAGAAAACATTTTGATCAGCAATTAAAAGAATTACATGACTCTCTTTTAAAAATGGGGACTATGGTAGAAAAAGCAATAGATATAGCAATTCAATCTCTAATAGAACAAGATATTGAGAAAGCAAAGAAGGTTATAGAAATTGATGATAAAATCGATGCTTTAGAAGTACAGATAGAAGAAAAATGTTTAGATTTAATAGCCCTTCAACAGCCAATTGCAAGAGATTTAAGAAAAATAAGTACTATTTTAAAAATTATAACGGATTTAGAGAGAATTGGTGACCATGCAGTAAATATTGCTGAAGTTGTAATAAAAATAGGTAAAGAAAAGTTTATAAAACCGTTAATAGATATTCCTAAAATGGCTGATATAGTGAAGGAAATGGTAAAGAATAGTTTAAACAGCTATATTAAAGAAGATTTAAAACTAGCTAAAGAAGTAGCTCAAAAGGATGAAATCGTAGATAATATCTATAAAGATATTTATATTGAACTGTTAGAGCTTTTAACTAAAAATAAGAAAAACATGCCTCAGACAATAAATTTATTGTTAATAGGTAGATATCTTGAAAGAGTAGCAGATCATACTACTAATATTTGTGAAAGAATTATATATATGATTACTGGAGAAAGAGTATCATATTAGTATTATATAATCTGGTGTTTATATAACGATTTTATCAGTGCGGCAGAAAATCTTACCTCTTTGAGGGTTAGGTTTTCTGCCGTTTAAAGTTTCAAAAGAATTTACTTATTAGCATTTGAATTTTATGTATGAATTTAGGAATTAAAGATTTTTTTCTTTTTTGTTTAAAATTTTTGTATATGTAAATCCTATATTTAGGAGGTGATAAAATGATAAGAAAAAATAAATTAATAATTATGTTATTTATATTTACTATGATTATAACAGTATTTACCTATGGCTGTAGAGGAGCTGAGAAACCTAATTTACCAAGACCTAAGCAAGAAGAAAGAAATATAATAGATAACGAAATCGAAAGAAAAGATTTAGAAGATATTAAAGAAGAATCAGGTAAGTCTTTATCTACAAGAGCAGAGAAAATTGCAGATAGTATTGTAGACTTGCCAGGTGTAGATGATGCAACTGTAGTAATAACTGGCAATACTGCATTAGTAGGAGTCGATATTGAGGAAGATTTAGAAGGGAAAGTTGTTACGGATTTGAAAAAACAAATAGTAACAAGGGTGAAGCAAATTGATAAAAATATTAAAAATGTAACTGTAACTGCTGATCCTGATTTATTTGAAAGAATAGATGATATTGCTCAGGAAATAAATAAAGGTAGAGGTATGAGTGAGTTTGCAGATGAAGTGAAAGAGATTATACGGAGAATAACACCTAGTATGTAATAATCCGGTCAATTGACCGGATTTTAGATTGTTATAAAATTTCTAGGGACTAAAAAGGTTAATGCTTTTATAATTTCTATTTTATTTCATAGGCTAAAGAGTTAAATATAGTGTCAATATATTTTAGATCTATTTTCTTATCTGTTATTTTATATTTATTGTAATTATGAATGGTTTTATAAATTGTAAGGCTTGGCTTTTTCTTTTCTTTTACAATGGTTTCAAGAGAAATTGTTAAAAACTCACTATTTAATATTCTAATGGTTAAACTTTCGTAAGTTTTACTGTTTTCAAGCCGAATGGTATAAGAAGTATCACTGTAATTATTAGGAATTCGTTTATTATAATTTAAAAGTTTAAAATTATCAAAATAAGCAATTATTTTATTTATTTTTTTTATGTCATTATCTTTTCTTATTGAAACTATACGATAACCAGATTCTTTCATTATTAATAATTTATCAAATTGTTTATCCGCGCAATTTTTCAATATTAAATTACTTAATACATTAGAATGTTTGTTTGGAAATAAATAATTTTTGTTAATAATAACTAAGATTGCAACAATCAAAAAAATTTCTAGCCAGATTATTTTTTTGCTCCTAGCTGGTTCCACATAATCACCTTCTTTAAAATGCTACAATTTTATTATACAAAAAATATGCAGACCTGTAAATTATTATAACTTTGCAGACTTTCAATTTTTATCAAATTTCATTTAAAAAAATTATCCAACTACAAAATTGTTCTATTTGATAAGATGTATTTTTGTTGACTTTAATTGTATTGCATTGGACTTAAAAGGCTTAGTTCTAAATAATATGAGAATATACATAAAATAGTTATAAATATATTTTAAATAAAGTAGGTGTCGTTATGTCAGGTATTAATAGTTTAAATAAATTACTATTTTACATTATTATGTTTATTTTTTTTATTGTATTATTTTTTGTATATGATAATACTTTAGAAAATATCTTTTTGCTTCTTTCATTTATTGGTTTTATTAATATATTAGAACAGAGAAAAATTCTTAGGTCAAAAAAGAATATTTTTTTACTTATCTGTGTAGTTTTAATAACTTATATCTTATCTTTAACATTCTTATTTACTCAAAAATATGATATGAAAATTGTTAGTTTAAATACTTATAGACGAAATGAGGATAAAGCTGTGCTATTAGTTGTTGAAGGCGAAAGTCCTATATATATACCTTCAAAAGCTATAACTAATGTTTTGCTAAATGAAAGTTTTTTAAGTAAAATAAGTATGCCTTTTCAATTGTACAATATTAAGAACAGTTACCATATGATAGGGAAAAGTGAGTATAAAAGAAATGTGCAAAAACTAGTTGCAAAATTGAAAGAAGAGCTTCCAGAAGAATATTATGTAAATATTGCTTACTTAAAAGACACAGAATATGTGGAAGAAAAAATTATTGACTCAGTTACTAAAGGGTATTATAAGATAATAATAGTACCTATAATTCTTTCTGAAGGGAGCCAATTTACAGGATTAAAAAAGAGAATTGAAAAACTAAGATTATATAATTACAATGTGCAGATTAGATGGACTGAGCCTTTATGGAATAGTGAATATTTAGCTATTTCATATTTAAACAAAATTTCAAATAAAGTAGATGCAAAAAAAATAAAAGATACGGGAATAGTATTAATAGGCCAGGGAGAGTCTAATAAGAGTAATTCGATTAAATCTATAAAACAACAAATAATGTTTTCTAAAAAAGTAAAAACATATCTAGTTGAAGAATTAGGGCTTGATGAATCTAAAATTAAAATAGCATGGTTTGATAAATTAAAACCAGATTATGTTCAAGTAGTTAAAGAAGTGCTAGAGTATGGAGTCGGTGAAGTACTTTGTGTATATTTAAAGCCTACAGCTACTAATATAGAGAATAATATTATAGCTAATAAAATAAAACAGAAAATAGATTTTCCAGAAGGCATTAAAATTAAAGTTATAGATGGTTTTTGTAATGATGATAATATTATTAAAGAAATAAGAAATAGGATTAGGTTAGCAGATATGAAAGTTTGGAACTAATAATGGATGGGAGGTTTGAATATTGTCACTAAAAAATATAAGAAAGAAAATCGATGAAGGAGTAAACTTAAATTTAATCACTACAGATAAATTCAAATCAAACCTAATCAGTGTTTATATCGTTAGGCCATTGTTACGTAGTGAAGTAACTAAAAATGCACTATTACCAATGGTTTTAAAAAGAGGTACAAAAAACTATAATACTTTTGTAGATATACAGAAAAAATTAGAAGATTTATTTGGTGCGAATTTAAGCATAGATGTTGCTAAGAAAGGAGAAAGACAAGTAATTAGATTTACTTTAGAAGGACCAAACGATAAATACGTTACAATTAACAATTTAATTGGAGAAATGATTAAAGTTTTAAATGAAATTATTAACAATCCGTTATTGGTAAACGGATGTTTCTTGGACGAATATGTAAATCAAGAAAAAGAGAATCTGAAAAAGAAAATTGAAAGTAGAATCAACGATAAAAAAACTTACTCAGTGGATAGATGTATTGAGGAAATGTGTAAAAATGAGAGATATAGTTTGTATAAACATGGTTATGTAGAAGATTTAAAAGATATAGACAGCCAGACGTTATATAAACATTATTTAACAGTTCTAAAGTCAAGCCCTATAGAGGTATGTGTTGTAGGAGACATAGATACGGATACAGTTACTGAAACTTTTATAGAAAATTTTGAAATAAAAAGAGATAAAGTTATTGACATACAGAGAGAAAGTGTAATAAAAGAGATTCATACTAAAAATTTAGTTCGAGAAGAAATGGACATTAATCAAGGAAAACTAACATTAGGTTTTAGAACCAATATACCATATGAAGATAGGTTGTATGAACCATTATTAGTAATGAGTAATATACTTGGTGGGGGTCCAAACTCAAAACTATTTATGAATGTTAGAGAAAAAGAAAGTTTAGCTTATTATATTTATTCAAGAGTATTAAAATATAAATCATTGCTTATAATATCCTCAGGTATAGAATTTGCTAATTATCAAAAAACATTAGATATAATAAAAGAGCAAGTAGAGGATATGAAATTAGGTAAATTCTCAGAATCTGAAATTGAGCAGTCAAAGAAATCTTTAACAACGTCGATAAAATCTGTAAAAGACAATAATTTTTCTCTTTCTGATTATTATTTAAGTAATATACTTGCAAATGATAATAGAGATATTGATGAAATAATTGAAATAATACAAAATGTATCTAAAGATGAAATAGTAGAAGCTGCTAAAAAACTTAAGTTAGATACAATATATTTCTTAACTAAAAGGGAAAAGTAGGGAGGAATACTTTTGAAAACAGAAGTATTTACACATGATAAATTAAATGAGAAGCTTAACTTTACAAAATTAGATAATGGTTTAAGTGTTTATCATATACCCAAAAAAGGTTATGTAGAGAAATATGCAATGTTTTCAACTAAATATGGTTCAAATGATAATAAGTTTATTCCTGTGGGTGAGACTCAACCTATAGAAGTACCAGAGGGAATAGCACATTTCTTAGAACATAAACTTTTTGAAGAACCTACAGGAAATATATTTACAAAGTTTTCAGAGCTAGGTTCATATGTAAATGCATTTACTAATTTCAATCAAACATCATATTTATTTACTTGTACAGATAAGTTTTATGAAAACTTAGAGCTTTTAGTAAAATTTGTACAGAATCCATATTTTACAGATGAAAATGTTGAAAAAGAAAAAGGAATTATTGAGCAAGAAATAAGGATGTATGATGATTCGCCTAATTGGAAAGTATTTTTTAATTGTTTAAGAGGTATGTATCATTATCATCCGATTAAGATAGACATTGCAGGAACCGTTCAAAGTATAAAGAAAATCAATAAGGAGTTTCTATATAAATGTTATAGTACGTTTTATAGTTTAGAGAATATGGTACTTGTTATGGTAGGTGATTTTGATTTTCAAAAAGCTTTAAAAGTAATAGAAAATGCTTTGAAGAATAATAGTTCAACAGAAGATTTAAATATTAAGAGATTTTATCCAGAAGAGCCTAAAAATATTAAGGAAAGTATTTTGGAAGAAACTTTACAGGTTGCATCACCACTATTTAATATTGGATTCAAGGATTTGGATTTAGGATATGATGGTGATATGCTGCTTAAAAAAGACATAGAAACTAATATATTATTAGACTTATTGTTTGGTAGAAGCTCTGAGTTATATCAAAAACTATATGAAGCTGGGTTAATAAATAATACTTTTGGTAGTCAGTATATTGGCTATAAGGATTATGGCCATTCTATAATAGGAGGGGAGTCTATTAATCCTAAAGAAGTTCTTAATATGGTACTTAAATACTTAGAAAAAATCAAAAAAAGTGGTTTTAATAAAACGGAATTTATTAGAATTAAGAAAAAATTCATAGGATATCACATAATGGATTTTGATTCAATAGAATTTATAGCTAATTCTTTTACATCTTATTATTTTAGAAATACATCTTTGTTTAAATATATGAATACACTTGAAAATATAAGTTTAGAAGATGTGCAGAAAAGATTAGATAAACATTTTAGGGAAGATAATTTTGTTATTTCAATAGTAAATCCTCAGTAATTTATTGACTAATTAGATTTATAAAAATATAATAGAAATGTATGTTAGCTACTAGATTGCTAGTAGCTTCAATTCTATTTGAGGGGTGGTTGTATGAATCCGATTGCTTTTGAGATTTTTGGAATATCAGTAAGATGGTATGGAATTTTAATTTCATTAGGAATGTTATTAGGTACTGTAATAGCAGTTAAAGAATGTAGAAGGATTGGTTTTGATGAAGAAAAACTCATAGATTTGCTTATTTTTGCTATACCACTGGCTGTGATTGGTGCAAGAATATATTATGTAATCTTCAATTGGCAGTACTATAAAGGTGATATATTAAAAATGATAAATATTAGAGGTGGAGGTTTAGCTATTCATGGAGCTATAATTGTATCTGTTATAGTTGCTTTAGTTTATTGTAAAGTCAGAAAAATAAGTTTTTGGGAAATAGCAGATATAGTAGCACCAAGTATTATTTTAGGCCAAGCTATTGGTAGATGGGGTAATTTTATTAACCAAGAAGCCTATGGAACTCCTACTGATTTACCGTGGGGAATTATTGTTAATGGACAAAAAGTTCATCCTACTTTTTTATATGAATCAATATGGGATTTCGCGGTATTTTTGTTTTTACTATGGTACAGAAAAAATAAAGTAAAAGTTAAAGGTGAAGTTTTTCTATTATATTTAATGTTATACTCATTTGCTAGGTTCTTTATAGAGGGATTACGAATTGATAGTTTAATGTTAGGACATTTCAGAGTAGCACAATTAATAAGTGTTGTAATTATAGCAGTTTCATTTATTTTGTTTTATAAAAGAAGGAAAGATATTTTGCACAAAATGTAAAATAATTGGAATTTATTCTAAAAAATATAGAAAATACACGGGAATAGATGATAAAAGTAGATAATTGATGTCTAAATTAAAATTTCTTTGTAATTTTGGATAAATTTGTATTGACATTTAGGCGAAGAATGTAATAAAATGACATTACCTAATATTTTCTTATGGTAGGAGTTGATATTATGACTTTAAAAGATCAGATTGCTCACTTAAGGGACAAGCTCAATAAATCGATAAATGAAGAACAAAATTATGAAATTGTATATGAACTGAGCGTTAAACTAGATAAATTGATAGCACTTTTTTACTTGAGTAAAGGAAATAATCTAAAAAACAACTAGAAATATTAATACTCCTACCACTTTAAACCACGTTCGCTTGAATTTGATATTTAAATTTAAATAATAACAAGTAAATAATCTAAGAATAACAATACGGCTTTTAGCCGTATTTTTTATTGTCTAAAAAATAACAATGTAAGTTTATTTAAATAGGTCCTGTGTACTAGCATATTTTCAAAAAAATTTCAAATTGATAGCAGGAATTCAAAAAATATTATAGAAGATATAAATGTGGTTTAAAGTGGTAGGAAGTGGGGGTTTGTTCCTAACAATGGGGTGTAATGTATGTTTATTGGAGAATATCAACATTCAATTGACAAAAAAGGCAGATTAATAATACCAGCTAAGTTCAGAGAGAACTTAGGAGAATCTTTTATTTTAACAAAAGGGTTAGACAACTGTCTTTTTGTGTACCCAAAAAGTGAGTGGAAGGTGTTGGAAGAAAAATTAAAATCACTACCACTAACTAGAAAGGATGCAAGAGCTTTTGTAAGGTTTTTCTTTGCAGGAGCAACAGAGTGTGAATTAGACAAACAAGGTAGAATTTTAATACCTAGCAATTTAAGAGAGCATTGTAAACTTGTAAAGGATGCTATAATAATAGGCGTTTCAAATAGAGTAGAAATTTGGAGTAAAGAAGAATGGATTTCATATAACGAAGATGAAGATTTAAGTTATGAAAATATTGCTGAAAAAATGGCTGAATTAGGTATTTAGTAAATATTAATTTTTTTCAAAACTAATACTAATTTTAGAAATTATTTTCTATTTACAAAAGAAAAAGAATAGTAACGAGGTGATTAAGTTGGACTTCAAACATGTTTCAGTTTTATTAAATGAGGTTATAGATGGACTTAATATTTGTGAGGATGGAATTTATATTGATGGTACTATAGGAGGAGCTGGACATTCAAAAGAAATTGTAAAGAGATTAAAAAATGGACATTTAATTGGAATTGATCAAGATACAAATGCTTTACAAAAAGCAGAAGAAGAATTAAAACAATATATTGAAAAAGTTACTTTAGTACATGATAATTTCAGCAATATTAGTAATATACTTAGTAGATTGAATATTAATGCAATAGATGGTGTACTATTAGATTTAGGTGTATCTTCACATCAATTAGATGTAGCCGAAAGAGGATTTTCATATAAAAAAGATGCTTTTTTAGATATGAGAATGGACAGAACTAAAGATCTTAATGCATGGGATGTTGTAAATAAATATCCTGAAGATAAACTTGCAAAAATAATAAGAGAATATGGCGAAGAAAGATGGGCTAGTAGAATTGCAAAATTTATAGTTGAACATAGAAAAAATAATAATATAAATACTACTGGGCAGTTAGTAGAAATTATTAAGAAAGCTATTCCAAAAGGAGCAAGAAAAGATGGGCCTCATCCGGCTAAGAGGACTTTTCAGGCAATAAGAATTGAAGTAAATAATGAATTAGGTATTTTGGAACAGACTATTAAGGATATAGTTAAGTTTTTAAATAAAGGTGGAAGAATTTGCATAATAACATTTCATTCATTAGAAGATAGAATTGTTAAAGAAACTTTTAAAGAGTTAAGTTTAGATTGTATTTGTCCACCAGAATTACCCGTGTGTATGTGTGATAAAAAGAGAGAGTTAAAGGTAATAACTAAGAAACCTATTTTACCTTCTAGTGAAGAACTTTCAGAAAACCCTAGAGCTAGGAGCGCTAAACTAAGAATAGCAGAGAAAGTTTAGTGTTCTAAACTGGAAAAGGGGTGAATAAATTTGTTAGTAGCAAAAAAAGAAAATAGCTTTGTAAAAAATGAAAATAGAATAAAAATAAATGAGAGAGAAAAAAGAAAATCAAAAAAATTAGTTTTAATGAAAATCAAAATGATTATGTTTTCTTTTTTGATTTTAGCTGTGGCTCTTGTTGTTTTATTAAGATATGCTCATATTACAAAAATGAGATACGATATAACTATGCTTGATAAGGAAATAGAAAAGCTAAGTAGTCAAAGACAATATTTACTTATAGAATTAGAAAAAATAAAAGAATCTAAATGGATAGAAAAAGAAGCACAGCAAAGACTAGGTTTGAAATATCCTACAAATGACCAAACAGTATATGTGACTGTTGATGATTTATTTAACAATGAAATTGATGTAGCTGAAAATAAAGGGAATAATAACTATATATTCCTTAATGCTTTTAGAAATGTTGTCAATAAAATGTTTGGATATTTTGAGTAATATAAGGGGGAAAAATTGTGTCATCACCCACTATTTCTACAAAAAAAAGACTTATTGCAATATTGTTATTAGTATCGATTGCCGCATTATCACTAACGATAAGACTAGGGTACTTGCAGATAGTTAAGGGTGAAGAACTGAAGAAGTTAGCTCTAGAACAGTGGACTAGAGATATACCAGTTAAAGCCAAAAGAGGAGTAATATTTGATAGAAAAGGGAAGAAACTGGCTATAAGTGTAAGTGCTGATACAGTTTGGTGTAGACCTGCAGATGTAAAAAATCCTAAAGAAACTGCAAAAATATTAGCAGAAGTACTCAATTTAGATGAAGAGAATGTTTATAAAAAGATTACAAGCAGACAAAGTGTTGTTAAGATAAAGATGTGGATATCTAAAGATGAAGCGGATATTTTGAGAAGTAAAAAGTTAAGTGGGATAGAAATTGTAGACGATAACAAAAGGTATTATCCGTATGGTAACTTTGCAGCATATATTCTTGGGTTTACTGATATTGATAATGTTGGTTTGTATGGCATTGAAAAGACATATAATAAATATTTAACAGGAACACCAGGAAGATGGATAAAAACAGCGGATGCAGTAGGAAGACAATTGCCATATGCAAATGAAAAATTATATGAACCTGAAGACGGTCTAAGTGTTGTTCTTACAATAGATGAGACCATTCAGCATTTTGCCGAAAAAGCTGCTTTAGAAGCTTTAGTAAAAAATAAGGCTAAAAGAGTATCAATAATAGTTATGGAACCTAAAACAGGTGATATATTGGCTATGGCTTCTAAACCAGACTATGACCCGAATAATCCTAGACAACCTCTAGATGAAGATGTAAAAAAACAATGGGAAGGATTATCTCAAAAAGAGTTGATAAAAAAATGGTATGATATGTGGCGAAACTTTTCTATAAATGATGTTTATGAACCGGGTTCTACATTCAAGATAATAACTGCTGCTGCAGGGTTAGAGGAAAATGTTGTTACTCCTAAGAGTCAATTCTATTGTGATGGTTTTATAACTAGTGTTGAAGGAGCTAGACTAAAGTGTTGGCGTTGGTACAATCCACATGGTAGTGAAACTTTTGTTGAAGGAGTTCAAAATTCATGTAATGAAGTTTTTGTAGCTGTTGGTCAAAGACTTGGCAAAGAAAGAATGTATAAATATATAAAAGCTTTTGGTTTTGGTGAAAAGACTGGAATTGAGTTAACTGGAGAACAATCTGGAATTATTCCTAGAGGCCCTGAATATATGAGAGAAGTTAATTTGGCAACTATTTCGTATGGACAGGGAATCGCTGTTACGCCAATACAGTTAATCACTGCTATATCTGCAGTTGCAAATGGTGGGAATTTGATGCAACCTAGAATAGTTAAAGAATTAGTGGATAGTAAAGGCAATGTAGTTCATGAATTTAAACCAATAATAAAGAGAAAAGTACTATCAAAAGATACTTCTAAAACTTTATTAAGTATATTAGAAACAGTTGTTTCATCAGGTACTGGTAAAAAAGCTTATGTTCCTGGTTATAGAGTAGGAGGAAAGACAGGTACAGCTCAAAAAGTAATAAATGGTAGATATGCTGAGGGTAAATATATAGCGTCTTTTGTTGCTGTTGCACCTGTAAATGATCCTAAGATTACAGTATTAGTTGTTATTGATGAACCTAGTAATGGCGAATACTATGGTGGTAGAATTGCTGCACCGGTAGCTGGTCAAGTAGTTAAGGATACTTTAAATTACTTAGATGTAGAACCACAATTTACTGAAGATGAGCAGAAAGATAATAGTAAAAAAATAGTGACAGTACCCGAAGTAAGAAATTTAACTATAAAAGAAGCTGCAAATAAACTAAGGAAGTTTGGTCTTGACTATAATACAGAAACTTTAGATGTTCAGAAAGATGCATTAGTAATAGACCAATTCCCATTGCCAGGTACAAAGGTAAAAAAGGGGTCAATGATAGATTTATATGTATATTCTCGAAGAAAAGAAGATAGTAAAATTGTAATACCTAATCTTAAAGGTAAAACAATGGAGGAAGTTACGGAGCTTCTTAACAATCTAAATTTAAGATTTAAGTTTAAAGGAAATGGTGTTGCAAAAAGTCAGTATCCCGCAGCAGGTACTATGGTAGAGTTTAATTCTTTGGTAGAAGTTGAGTTTGATAAAGTGAATTAATATATAACATGAGGCAACTTCAAACAATGCTGGCTTTGTTTGAAAGTTGCCTTTTAAGTAGACTAATAATATTTAAATGTGATATTATCAATAAGTAATGAGTTGACAATATAGTAGTGAGGTGCTAAAAATGAAATTGACTGATTTAATCGAAGGATTAGAAATTGTGAGATACAGTGGCAATTTAAATATAGAAATTTCTAAAATAGTATATGATTCAAGAAAGGCTGTAAAGGATTGTGTATTTGTAGCTATAGAAGGTTACAAAACTGATGGTCATAATTACGTAAGTCAAGCAATTAGTAACGGTGCAAAAGTAGTAATATTACAAAAAGATATAAATATTTCTGAGAATGTTGTTAAAATATTAGTTAAAGATACAAGATGTTCTTTAGCTAGAATTTCATCCAATTTTTATAAAAATCCATCAACAAAATTAGAGTTAATAGGGATTACTGGTACTAATGGAAAAACAACAACAACTTACTTAATAAAATCCATCATGGAAAAATCAGGCAAGAATGTTGGGGTAATAGGAACGATAGGAAATATGATAAACGGCAAAGTTATTAAAGCAAAGAACACTACGCCTGAATCCTTGGACTTACAAGAATTTTTTAACTCAATGGTGGAAGAAAATGTAGAGAGTTGTGTAATGGAGGTTTCATCGCATTCTCTTGAATTAAAAAGAGTTGAGTACTGTGATTTTAATGTAGGTATTTTTACTAATTTAACACCTGAACACTTAGATTTTCATAAGGATTTACAAAGCTATATGGAAGCAAAGGTTAAACTTTTTTATAAGACTAGAGATTTTAATATTATAAATATAGATGATGAATATGGGAGAAGAATTAAAGATACCATACAAGAATTTGAAACACCAATTTTAACATATGGAATAGAAAGCAAGGCTGATATAACAGCTCATAATATAGAGTTTTATGCAAGTGGAGTTAAGTTTGATTTAATAACACCTAGTGGAAATATAGATATAAGGTTTAATATTCCTGGTAAATTTAGTGTTTATAATGCTTTAGCAGCTGCAGCTTGTGGCATTGCATATAACATAAAGTTGGAAGATATAAAAAAAGGACTCGAAGCAGTACGAGGCGTAGATGGAAGGTTTGAAGTAGTACCAACAAAAACAGATTATTCAGTTATAATAGATTATGCACATACTCCTGATGGGTTTAAAAAAGTATTAAGTACGATTGATCAATTTGCAAAAGGAAGAAAAATAATTGTATTTGGTTGTGGTGGAGATAGAGATAAAACAAAGAGACCTAAAATGGGAGAAATTGCTTCTCATTATTGTGATATATGTATTATTACAAATGATAATCCTAGAACTGAAAATCCAATAGAAATAATTAATGACATTATAAAGGGGATTAATAATGAAGAGTGCGAATATGTAGTTATTGAGGATAGGAGAGAAGCGATACGTTATGCTTTAGAAATAGCTAAAAAAGATGACGTTATTTTATTAGCTGGTAAAGGTCATGAAACATATCAGATTATTGGTAATAAAGTATTACCGTTTGATGAAAAGAAAATCGTACTGGAATTACTTGGTGAAGAAGAATAAAATAGATTGAACATATGCTTAAGAGAGGAGTAGACAAATGATGGATTATAAAGTAATAATTAAGATCATTATTATTTCATTTGTAATTACTTTAATTTTAGGGCCAATCTTAATACCTATTTTGAAAAGATTAAAGGTTGGACAAAATGTTAGGGGGGAAGGGCCAAAAACACACCTTAAAAAGCAAGGTACCCCTACAATGGGTGGAATTATAATGTTAATTGCTTTGCTTATTACTACTTTGTCATCAGGATTAATAAATAGAGATATGATTGTACTTTTAGTGGCTACTTTAGGGTTTGGGCTAATTGGTTTTATAGATGATTTTATAAAGGTAGTATTAAAAAGATCGCTTGGATTAAGGGCTTATCAAAAGCTAATTGGTCAGATACTATTTGCAGTAATTTTAGCTATTTATCAGTCAAACACTTCGATCTTAGGGACTAAGGTTTTAATACCTTTTTTAGATAAAACTTTAGACTTGGGAATGTTTTATATACCGTTTATTGCTTTTGTAGTTGTAGGCACAGTAAATAGCGTTAATCTAACAGATGGTTTAGACGGACTAGCTACAGGAGTTACATTAATAGTTTTAGCATTCTTTGGTATTGCTTCAGTGACTTTAGGGTTTAATAGTGTAGCTATTTTTTCTGCTGCTTTAGCAGGAGCATGTTTAGGCTTCTTAAGATATAATGCTCATCCAGCAAAAGTTTTTATGGGCGATACAGGTTCTTTAGCATTAGGAGGTGCTATTTCTACTATTGCAGTACTTATGAATTTACCACTTATATTACCTATAGTAGGTGGTATTTATTTCGTTGAAGCATTATCAGTTATCATACAGGTAGCTTCATTTAAATTAACAGGTAAAAGAGTATTTAAAATGAGTCCTTTACATCATCATTTTGAATTAAAGGGATGGAAAGAGACAAAAGTAGTAGTTGTGTTTTGGATTACAACAGTAATTTTATGTTTAATAGGAATTGCTGGTATAATGTAAAATTATTTTTTAAAGTAGGTGATATAATTGGAACTTAAATATAGAAATATTTTGATTTTGGGATTAGGTATTAGTGGTGTTTCAACAGCTAAAGCACTAAATAAGCTAAATGTTAATATCATAATTAGTGATAGAAAGAAAGAAGATGAATTAAAGCCATATATTGATGAGTTAAGAGGTATAAAAGTCAAATATGTTTTAGGTACTAATGATGTTGATTTGGATAATATTGATTTAATAATAAAAAGTCCTGGAATACCTTTAAATTTACCTATAATTAGTAAAGCTGTAGAAAAAGGTATTGAAGTTATTACCGATATTGAGTTAGCATACAGAATTTCATCTAATCAATTTATTGCTATTACGGGTACTAATGGTAAAACAACTACCACGACCTTAATAGGAGAAGTTTTTAAGAATGCTAACAAGGTATGTCATGTAACAGGGAATGTTGGAGTAGGAATATTATGGAAATTAATTAACTCGAACAAAAATGATATTTTTGTAGTGGAAGTTAGTAGTTTTCAATTAGAGAGTACAAAATACTTTAAACCTAAGGCTAGTGTTATTCTTAATATAACTCCTGACCATTTGAAATGGCATGGTTCCTTTGATAATTATATAAATGCTAAAAAGAAAATATTTGCTAATCAGGATAAAGATGATTATACAATACTTAACTATGATGATAAACTTTTAAGAAAATTATCAAGTGAAGTGTGCTCAAATATTATATTTTTTAGCCAATGCCATGAATTAGAAAATGGTGTATATGTAAAAGATAATAAAATAGTAGTGAATGATGGAAAGAAAATAATACCTGTTATTTCATGTAATGAAATAAAGATACCTGGTAAACATAACTTGGAGAATGCACTTGCTGCGGTTAGTGTCGGCTGGGTAATGGGGGTAGACTTAGAAGTAATTGCTGATACTTTAAGAAATTTTGAAGGGGTAGAGCACAGGCTTGAGTTTGTTGACGAAATTAATGGTGTTAGTTTTTATAATGATTCAAAAGCTACCAATCCAGATGCTGCAATAAAGGCTATTGAAGCTATAGAAAGCCCAATAATTCTTATAGCTGGTGGTCTAGATAAAGGGAATGAATTTGATGAATTTATAAGTAGCTTTAACAATAAAGTGAAAGAGTTAATATTACTTGGTGAGACAGCTATAAAAATAAAAGATGCTGCAATAAAATTGGGCTTTAGGAATATACATATAGTAGAAAATATGGAGAAGGCAGTTGAGAAAAGTTATGAATTAGCTAAAAGTGGTGATAATGTACTGCTTTCACCTGCTTGTGCTAGCTGGGATATGTATAAGAATTTTGAGGAAAGGGGTAAAGATTTTAAGAGAGCAGTCAATAGTTTGAGGGGGCTTAATAATGATAAAAAAGAGAGCCTGTGATTTTACTTTAATGATTGTAACTATCCTTTTAGTTTTTATTGGTATAATTATGGTTTTTAGTTCTAGTTATCCAGAAGCATATTATAAAATGAAAGATGGATACTTCTTTTTGAAAAAGCAGATGTTTTTTAGTGTACTTGGGCTATTTGCTATGATATTTTTTATGAATTTTGATTATTGGAGATTACAGAAACTATCTAAATTAATTTTCTTGATAAGTATAGTTTTAGGTCTATTAATTTTTACTCCACTTGGTACTGAATTTCATGGTGCAAGAAGATGGATAAATTTAGGATTTACAACTTTTCAGCCTTCAGAAGCTATAAAATTAGGTTCAATAATATATTTAGCTTCATATTTGGCTAGAAAAAAAGACAAGATAGAATCTTTTTTCAAAGGAGTAATGCCATCTCTTATTATTATAGGGATTGCTTGTGGATTGATAATAATTCAAAAAGATTTGAGTACTAGTGCAACTTTAGGATTAACACTTATGATTATGTTATTTATTGCTGGAATGAGATTTTTACATTTAACATTTTTCGTGTTACTTGGGCTAGGAGGAGTAGTAGGAGCTATTTTAAAGGAGGATTTTAGAAGAAAAAGGATTTTAGCATTTCTAGATCCTTTTAAATATAAAGATACAGTTGGTTGGCAATTAGTTCAATCATTGTATGCTTTAGGTTCAGGAGGAATATTTGGTTTGGGTTTGGGGAAAAGTAGACAAAAATTCTTTTACATACCTGAACCATATAATGACTTTATATTTGCAATAATTGGTGAGGAACTTGGTTTTGTTGGATGTGTAACTGTGATAATATTATTCTTAATTCTAATATGGAGAGGAATTAGAATAGCTGTAAACACAAGAGATTTATTTGGTTGTTTATTAGCTTCAGGCATAGTAGCTCTAATAACTGTTCAGTCAATGATACATATAGCAGTTGTTACTTCTTCTATACCTCCTACTGGGATACCTTTACCATTTGTTAGTTTTGGTGGTACATCACTTTTAATATTTATGTCAGCAATTGGTATACTACTTAATATTTCAAGATATACAGATTTAGATAGGAGTTGAAGATATGAAATTCTTAATTACTGGTGGAGGAACTGGAGGGCATATCTATCCTGCTTTAGCAATTGCAAACAAAATAAAGGAAGAAATTCAAAATGCTACTATTTTATATGTTGGAACTGAGAAAGGTTTAGAAGCAGAACTGGTACCTAGAGAAGGATTTGAATTCAAGGCGATACGTGTAAAAGGCTTCAAAAGGAAATTATCTTTAGATACTTTAGATTCAATAAAGACTTTACTAAAAGGACTTAATGACGCAAGAAAAATAATAAATGAGTTTCAACCTGATGTAGTTATAGGAACTGGTGGATATGTTTGTGGTCCTGTAGTATTTATTTCAGCTTTAAAGAAAATACCAACGTTAATTCACGAACAAAATGCATATCCAGGAGTAACTAATAGGATTCTTTCTAGATTTGTTGATAAAGTTGCTGGAAGTTTTGAAGAATCTGTAAAATATTTTTACGATCCGAACAAAGTGACTATAACTGGAAATCCAGTTAGAGATGACTTTTTGAAAGTTAATAAGAATAAAGTTAAGTCAACTGAAAAGATTAGTCCTCTTATTCTTTCTTTTGGAGGAAGTGGTGGACAGAAAAAATTAAATGAAGCAATGTTTGAAGTTATCCAGAAGAATATAGGGGGAAGAATGCAAATCATTCATGTAACAGGAAAGAGATTTTATGAAGACTTTATGAATAGTTTAAATAAAAAAGTAGGTTCTATTGAAAGCTTAAAAGAAAATATTAAAGTAGTACCATATTTATATGATATGCCTAATGTTTTAGCTTCCTCAGACCTTGTTATAACTAGTGCTGGTGCAATAACTATTGCAGAAATTACTGCTGTAGGGGTTCCAAGCATACTAATACCAAAGAGTTATACAGCAGAGAATCACCAAGAATTCAATGCAAGAGCTTTAGAAAAACAAGGTGCGAGTGTTATGATTTTAGAAAAAGACCTTAATGGCAAAATATTAAATGAAAAGATAAATGAATTACTAAATGATAAAAACAAATTAGAATCTATGGCTCAGCAAAGTAGGAAATTAGCTAAGATAGATGCTACTGATAGAATTTTTAGAATGATTATAGATTTAATTAAAGAAAAATAGTATTTTGTAACACCTCTTAAGAATATGCATAAGATATTTATATATTGTTTTTTTAAAAAAAGACTTTATACATAGGTACGGTGCATATTCTGGAGGTGTAATTATGAGTAAGTATATTATAGAAGGTGGAAAAAGACTCGTAGGAGAAATTACTATAGGTGGTGCTAAAAACTCTGCGTTACCTATTCTTGCTGCTTCTGTTATAACTAATAGTGTAAGCACTATTTTTAACATACCCAAAATTAGAGATGTAGATGTAATGGAACAAATATTAGAATCGATTGGATGTAAAGTTAATAGAGTAGATGATATCATGACAATAGACTCAAGGCCTTTTTCGGAAATTAGGATACCTGAAGATTTGGTTAGAGAAATGCGCTCTTCAATCATTTTGATGGGAGCTATGCTAGCAAGATGTGGTCAAGTCGAAATATCTTATCCAGGCGGGTGTGACATTGGGCCGAGACCTATTGATTTACATCTTAAAGCTCTTAAAGCACTTGGGGCAGATATTAAAGAAGCTCATGGTTATATATATTGTTGTGCTGAGCAATTAAAAGGGTGTGAAATTCAATTAGATTATCCTAGTGTAGGAGCAACTGAAAATATTATGTTAGCTGCAGTTAGAGCTAAAGGAACTACAATAATCAGAAATGCAGCTAAGGAGCCTGAAATAGTCGATCTTCAAAACTTTCTTAATTCCGCTGGTGCAAAAATATATGGAGCAGGTACAAGTGCAATAAGAATAGATGGTGTTGATAAATTACATGGAGTAGAGCATACAGTTATTCCTGATAGAATAGTTGCTGGAACTTTCATGGTAGCTTCTGCCATAACTGGCGGAGAAGTTGTCTTAAAAAATATAGAAGTTGAACACTTGAATTCAATAATAGCAAAGCTCAGAGAAGCTGGATGTATGATTTATAACAATTGTACGACTTTAAAGATAATAGGTCCAAAAAGACCTAATGCTGTTGAATCTATTAGAACTTTACCTTACCCTGGTTTTCCAACAGATATGCAAGCTCAAATGATAGCTCTTTTGTCATTAGCTAATGGAACAAGTGTGGTATGCGAAACTATATTTGAAAATAGATTTAAACACGTTGATGAATTAGTTAGAATGGGGGCCAAGATAAAAACTGAAGGAAGAGTAGCGATAATAAAAGGAGTTAAAGAATTAACTGGTGCAAAAGTGACGGCCAAAGACTTAAGAGGTGGAGCTGCTTTAGTATTAGCAGGTTTAGCAGCTAAAGGAACTACTATAGTTGAAAATATATATCATATAGATAGAGGTTATCAGGATTTTGAGAAAAATTTAGCATCTTTGGGAGCAGATATACAGAAAATATTTTAGCAGCTTATTGCTGCTTTTTAATTGATGGATAAGCTACAGGAGTGATTTAAAGTGACTAATAATATTGAAAGGAAAATACGAAAAAAAAAGATAGGACTTATTACAATATTATTGTTTTTTTTAATATCGATTTTTATTATTTTATCAACTAAAACGAGTTTCTTTGACATTTCAGAAATAGCAATTCAAGGAAATGATGTTTTAGATGATGAAAAAGTTATTTTAGCTTCTGGGCTAAATTATGGGGAAAATATTTTTAAAATACGAACTCAAGAAGCAAAAGAAAATTTATTATCTCATCCATATGTAAAATCTGTAAATATAAAAAGACTTTTTCCTAATAAGCTTGTAATTACAATAAAAGAAAGAAATGAATTTTTACTTATACCTTATTTAGATTCATATATATATATAGATGATGAAGGATATGTCTTGAATTTATTAGCTTATAAAAAAGAGAATCTGTTAGAAATTGAAGGTATTAATATTAAAGATATTTCAATTGGCAAAAAAATTTCATTAGAAAATAATATTAGTTTAGAAAAAATAATAGATTTAATTAAAGATTGCAAAAAAATTGGTCTATATAAAGAAATGAAAAAAGTTAAAATAGATAATAAGTCTAATATAGTAATCTATTTAAAATCTGGTATTAAAGTTGCATTTGGATACCTAAATAATGTAAAATATAAATTAAGCTTTACTATTAAAATACTTGATGATTTGAAAAATAGAGGTATAGATAAAGGTACAATTTATTTTAATAAGGGAGATAGTCCTATTTTCATACCAGAAGGTGACTAGGAGGATAAAATATAATGAGAGAGTTAAAGAGTAAAATAGCATTTGCTTTGGTATGCTTAATACTTGGAATAATTATAGCAATACAATTTAAAACAGTTAATGAAACTGTAGGCAACGGTATTTTGCCGACTAAAAGTGCACAGCAATTGGCTTTAGAATTAAAAAAGCTAAAAGATGAAAAGGAAAAATTGTTAGAGGAATTAAATAGCTTAGAATCTAAAGTAAAACAGTATGAAAAAAATGCTGCTGAAGAAAATGTCTATATTAAAAATTTGATGAAAGAATTGCAGAAATATAGGATGTTTGGTGGATATGAGCCAGTAAAAGGACCAGGTATAATAGTAGTAGTAAATGATCCACCTATTGAAGTACAATTTGGAGACGATACAAGCATTATAGTTAATAATTATGACTTTTTGTTAGAGATAATTAGTAATCTAAATGCTGCAGGTGCAGAAGCAATTTCTGTTAATGAACAGAGATATACAGGATTTACTGAAATAGTGCCTGCTGGGAATCATCTTGAGATTAATGGTGTTTCGTATGGTCCTCCTTTTATAATTAAGGCAATTGGTGAACCAAAGATTTTAGAATCAGCTCTTAGACTTAAAGGAGGAGTGGTTTGGTATATGGAAAATTTATTTAATCTAGATGTACAAATCAAAGAAGAAAAAAATATAGAAATACCTAGATATACAAGACTAAATGAATTTAAATATGCAAAGCCAATAGATAATGCTACTGATTAAAAAAATAAGGTGAGAAGGATGGATAAAAAATATATTGGCAATATAACTATATTGATAGTTACTATTATTACTGGAATACTTTTTTCATTTCAATTTAAACAGAATATTGATGATTATACACTAGTATCTTTAAACTCGATTAAGATGACAAAAAAGGAAATTAATAATTACAAAAGAGAAATTAGTAATCTAAAGAGATTAATAGAAGAGAAAAAAAGCGAGATAAATAAATATCATAAAGCTATCGTAGATAAAGATTCTTTTGCTGAACTGCTTGAGCAAGAGATTAAAGATATAAGATTTGAAATAGGTTTAGAAGATGTTCAAGGACCAGGTATTATAATTAAAATGGAGGATAACGATAAAGAGGTTTCTTATGGAGAAAATGTAAATTATGATTTAGTACATGACTTAGATGTTCTAAAATTGATTAATGATTTAAGTGCAGCTGGTGCTGAAGCAATAAGTATTAATGGACAGAGAATTTTATCAAGGTCTGAAATAAAATGTGGAGGACCTATTATAACAGTAAATAAAGAAAGGCTAGCTTCTCCATTTGTAATAAAAGCAATAGGAGACCCTAAGGTATTATATGCAGCTATAAATGCACCTAATACAAATGGATATATACTAAAAGAAGTTAGAAATATAAAAATACAGACTAAAATAAGTGATAATATTTTTATCCCAAGATATTGGGGTAACATTACTTTTAATCAGGCTAAGCCTATAGAAGAGGGTGAATAAAATGATTTTAGCACTTTTAGGTATTTTAATAGGTGTATTGATAGGATTTTATATACCTGTGACTTATTCGACGAGTTATTCATTATATATTTCAGTTGCAATACTAGCATGTTTGGATTCAGTTTTTGGGGGAATTAGAGCAAATTTAGAACAAAAATTTGATACACGTATTTTTGTTACAGGATTCTTTGGAAATGCAATATTAGCAGCATTTTTAGCTTATATTGGAGATAGATTAGGAGTGCCCCTTTACTATGCAGCTATTTTTGCATTTGGAAGTAGATTATTCCAGAATTTTGCTATTATTAGAAGGATACTTATTAATAGGTAAAAAAGGGGTTGAGCTTTTAAAGGGGGCGTAAACATATGGGGAATGTTGTTACTTCGATAGATTTAGGCAGTTCAAAAATTTGTGTAATTATATCAGAAATAGATAGTAATGGACAATTACAAATTGTGGGGATAGGTAAAAGTAGATGTAAAGGTATAAAAAAAGGTGTTGTAGTAGATATAGAAGAAACTACTAAGGCTATACTTGAAGCTGTTACCCAAGCTGAAAATATGGCAGATCTTGAAGTTTATGAAGCTTATATAAATATCCCAGGTGGATATACAAAGCTCTTTAGAAATAAAGGAATTATAGCTGTATCAAGCGATGATAAAGAGATTTCTTTTGAAGACGTAAAAAGAGTTTTAAATTCAGCGACGATTGTATCAATACCTCAAGATAAGAGAATTATTGATATAATACCTAGACAGTATATAGTTGATGGATATGATGAAATTAGTGATCCTGTAGGAATGGTTGGGATAAGACTAGAGGTTGAGGCAGATATAATTGTAGGGTCAACAACTACTGTGCTTAATTTGGTCAAAAGTGTTAATAAAGCAGGTATAGAAGTATTAGGCATTGTAATGGAACCTATAGCGACTTCTGAAGCTGTTTTAACGAAAGATGAAAAGGATTTAGGAGTTTTGCTGTTAGATATTGGTGCAGGAACAAGTGATTTTTCTGTTTTTAAAAATGGAACTTTGATATATTCAAATATTTTGCCTATTGCAGGCAATCATATTACTAATGATATATCAGTTGGACTTAGATTACCTTTTAATAGAAGTGAAGAAATTAAAAAGAAATTTGGAGTTGCTTATACGAAGTTAGCTGATGATAATAATGTTTTTGAAATAAACCCTTTAGGGTTTAGTAATAATTTAGAAATTAATGAAATGCAACTATCCGAAATAATTGAAGCTAGAATAAAGGAGATATTTGAGCTAATTAATATAGATTTAATAAAAAATAGAGTTAAAGATAAGATATTAACTGGTATGGTAATAACAGGTGGAGGTGTTAGTTATTTCAAGGGTGTTACTGAATTAGGAATAGAAGTTTTTGGATTACCTGTACGAATTGGACAACCTTTTCAGATGGGAGCTCAAGAACCTATTTTTTCTTCAGCAGTTGGTCTTGTAAATTATGGTTTTAAAAGGAAATTAAATTATTATATAGAATATAATAATGTAGAAATAAAGAAAAGTAGAGGTAAGAAAAGAAACAAAAATACAAAAAGCGTAATGTCGTTTTTAAAAACAATATGGGATGAGTATTTCTAAAAAACAATAGCGAAGGGGGAATTCGATGTTTGAATTTGATGTAGAATTAGATCAGTTTGCTTGTATAAAAGTTATTGGTGTAGGTGGTGGCGGCAATAACGCAGTTAATAGAATGATTGAGTCACAAGTTAAAGGTGTTGAGTTTATTGCTATAAATACTGATAAACAGGCTTTACATACTTCAAAAGCTGAAATTAAAATACAAATTGGTGAGAAATTAACTAAAGGTTTAGGAGCAGGAGCGAACCCAGAGATTGGTAAGAAAGCTGCTGAAGAAAGTAGAAATGAGATTCTTGAAGCAATCAAAGGAGCAGATATGGTTTTTATAACAGCTGGAATGGGTGGAGGTACAGGAACAGGTGCTGCACCTATAGTTGCTGAAATAGCAAAAGAATTAGGAATATTAACAGTTGGTGTTGTAACAAAACCTTTTATGTTTGAAGGTAGAAGAAGAATGCTTCATGCAGAAAAAGGTGTTGAAGAATTAAAATCTAGAGTAGATACTTTGGTGACAATACCTAATGACAGATTATTACAAGTAGTTGAAAAGAAAACTTCAATAATGGATGCTTTTAGAATTGCTGATGATGTTTTGAGACAAGGTATACAAGGCATATCAGATTTGATTGCTGTACCAGGTCTTGTGAATCTTGATTTTGCCGATGTTAAAACTATTATGTTAGAACAAGGATTAGCTCATATGGGAATTGGAAGGGCTAGTGGAGAAAATAGAGCCATTGAAGCTGCAAAACAAGCTATCCAAAGTCCTTTACTTGAAACTTCTATTGAAGGAGCTAAAGGAGTATTACTTAACATAACTGGAGGAAATAATTTAGGATTATTTGAAGTAAATGAAGCTGCTGATTTAATTAAACAGGCAGTTGATCCAGATGCAAACATTATTTTTGGTGCAGTTGTTGATGAAAGTTTAAAAGATGATATTAAGATTACTGTTATAGCAACAGGTTTTGACCATAATAAAAAAGAGAGTGGAGTAAAAAACATAAATAAAAAATTGGAAGATAAAAATAATGTTAAAGCAAATAGCGAAGTTAAACAATTCGATACAGATGATTTAGATATTCCTACCTTCTTGAGAAGGAGGAGTAAATAAACCCTTTTCTTAACAGAAAAGGGTTTTTTTCGACTTCAGTAAATGACAAATTTTTGAAAGATAATATTATATAATAGACATAAAAATGAGGACAACTGAATATTTGTAAATTAGAGGACCAATTAATTTGAGGGGGCAGTATTTTGTACGTATATGCTGAGTACCTAATCCTAGAAAATTTTATTATTAACTTTATTATATTGTATGTAACTAAAAAATTTACAAGAACTGAAACATCGAGACTAAGACTAATTTTAGCTGCTTTGATAGGTGCTGTTTATACTTTAGTTGTATTTTATCCTAAGCTAAATTTCATGGTTAATTTTACTATGAAATTAATTGTTTCGATTTTTATTGTAATTGTAGCTTTTAATCCTATTACTTTTAAAAAATTTCTCAAATTAATTGCTACATTTTATATAGTATCTTTTGTTTTTGCAGGTTCTGCGTTAGCTCTTTTTTACTTAATAGATGTAGACTCTTATATTGGGAATGGTATTTTTTATATAAAAGATTTTCCTATTAAAATACTTGCGTTTGCAATAATGACATCATGGATTTTGATTAAATATACATGGAGTTATATATATGGGAAAATAAGTAAAGATAAGATATTAATTCCCATTGCTATTTCATTGAAGGATAGGGAAGTACATATTATAGCGCTTGTTGATACTGGAAATTCATTAAAAGACCCTTTGACAGATGCTCCAGTTATTATTGTGCAGTTTTCAGCAATTAAAAATATATTACCAGAAAAAACAAAAAATCTTTTCGAAATGTATGATACTAAAGATTTACGGCTTATATTACCATTTTTACGAGAAATAGGACAGGATTTAAAATTTAGAGTAATTCCGTTTAAAACAATTGGTCAAGAAAATGGAGTTTTATTTGGATTTAAACCTGATAAAGTAATTATAAAGAATCAAGATAAAGCTATAACAAATATTGTTATTGGAATATACAATGATAAGTTATCTAATGATGATAAATATGAAGCTTTATTACATCCAGAGTTATTAAATTGATTTGGGGGTGGAGAAATTGGGATTTATTGTTAAAATGAAATTGTTGATAAGAATATACTATATAAAATTATTGGAAAAATTTAATTTATTAGATAAAAAAGCAATTTTCTATATTGGAGGAAGTGAAGTATTGCCACCTCCATTGACCCCTGAGGAAGAGAAATATTTAGTTTCTAAATTAAAAGAAGATGAAACAGTAAGAACTGTATTAATAGAAAGAAATTTAAGATTAGTTGTTTATATAGCAAGAAAATTTGAAAATACAGGAGTTGGAGTTGAAGATTTGATTTCAATTGGTACAATAGGTTTAATTAAAGCTGTTAGTACTTTTAATCCCGATAAGAAGATTAAATTGGCAACATATGCATCAAAATGCATTGAAAATGAGATACTTATGTATTTAAGAAGGAATAGCAAAACAAGGACTGAAATATCTTTTGATGAACCATTAAATATAGATTGGGATGGTAATGAACTATTGTTATCTGATATTTTGGGTACAGAGAATGATATGATATTCAAGCTGTTAGAAGAGGAAGTAGATAAAGAATTATTAAATGAAGCTATTAAAAAACTTTCGAAAAGAGAGAAGAAAATAGTTGAGTTAAGGTTTGGATTAAATAATGGAGAAGAGAAGACTCAGAAAGAAGTTGCTGATATTCTTGGTATTTCACAATCATATATATCAAGGTTAGAAAAAAGAATTATAAAGAGGTTAAAGAAAGAAATTAATAGAATGGTGTAACTTGTTATGACTGGTATAAAAAACCAGTCGTTTTATATTTTTTGAATAATAATTAAGGCTAAAGTCAATAATTTATTACAGGGGGCAAAACATCGAGGAAGGCAGGGAAAAGTATGCATGTAAACAAAGTAGAAATTTGTGGAGTTAATACATCAGAGCTTCCCGTACTTACAAATGAAGAGATGAGAAAGCTATTTGACAGAATCCATGCAGGTGATTTAAAAGCTAGAGAAGAATTTATTAAAGGTAATCTAAGATTAGTCTTAAGCGTTATTCAGAGGTTTAATAAAAGAGGAGAACATGTAGATGATTTATTTCAAGTAGGATGTATAGGATTGATTAAAGCTATAGATAATTTTGATTTAAGTCAAAATGTTAAATTCTCTACTTATGCCGTACCTATGATAATAGGTGAAATAAGGAGGTACTTAAGAGACAACAACTCAATAAGAGTTAGTAGGTCTTTAAGAGATATAGCTTATAAAGCACTTCAGGTAAGAGATCAATTAATGAATAAGAATTCTAAAGAACCAACTATTACAGAAATTGCAAAAGAATTAAAATTACCAAAAGAAGAAGTAGTTTTTGCTTTAGATGCTATACAGGACCCAATATCCTTATTTGAGCCAATATATCATGACAGTGGTGACGCTATTTATGTAATGGACCAAGTTAGTGATGAAAAAAGTGAAGATGAAACTTGGCTTGAGGGTATTGCTTTAAGAGAAGCATTAAGAAAATTAAATGATAGAGAAAAATTAATATTGAATTTAAGATTTTTTGAAGGAAAAACTCAAATGGAGGTAGCAGAAGAAATTGGGATATCACAAGCTCAAGTTTCACGGCTTGAAAAGACAGCTTTAAGACATATGAGAAAGCTAATACAAATGAAATAATATTAATAGCCTCCCTTCTTTAATTAAATTAAAAGTAATATTTTATTACTTCAACTTATAAATATATGGTAGAACAATATTATTTTATATTTGTCTATTAAGAAAATTTTATGTCCTAAATTAATGGATTAAAAGAATATAAAGAAGGTGAGGCTATGGTAAAAACATCTGATTTAAAGGAAAAGGAAGTTATTAATATAAGGGATGGTTCAAGATTAGGTCTTATATACGATATAGAAATTGATTTAAATAGAGGAGTAGTAGAGGCTGTATATATTCCTGGAAGTAGTAGATTACTTAGTTTTTTTGGTAGAAATGATGAGTATGTTATTAGATGGGAAGATATAATAAAGATTGGTAAGGATGTTATATTAGTTGATTATGATACAAATAGCAATAGAAGTAGAAAGAATATTGATTTAGAAGAATAAACAAACAGTATTGCTGGATAGACACATATTAAAAAATGTAATATAATTTAATCAATGAAATGTTAAGGGGGTATATATAAATATGAAGTGTCCCTATTGCAGCTACTTTGAGACTAAAGTAGTAGATACAAGGCCAACTGATGAAGGACAAGCTATAAGAAGAAGAAGAGAGTGTGTTAAATGTAATAATAGATTTACAACGTATGAGAAAGTAGAAGAAATTCCTTTGATTGTAGTTAAAAAAGACGGAACAAGACAAGAGTATAGTAGAGATAAGATATTAAACGGTATTATAAGGGCTTGTGAAAAAAGACCAGTATCTTTAAAAACTATGGAAAATATTGTTGATGAGATAGAAAAAAATCTCTATAATACATTAAAAAGAGAAATAAGTACTGAATATATTGGAGAGATGGTAATGAATAAGCTTAGAGACATTGATGAAGTAGCTTATGTAAGATTTGCATCGGTATATAGACAATTCAGAGATATAAATACCTTTATGGATGAATTGAAAAAGTTATTAGATGAGAAGAAATAAGATTTTTTGTAAAGGTGAGACTTATGGAATATAATAAGGGTTTTACTTTAGTAAGTAGAAATGATGTTCATTATTATATTATTGAAAATTTTGAAAAAACAGGATTAGTTAAACATTTGTTTACAACAAGAAAAGGTGGAGTAAGTCCTGAGCCATATTATAGTCTTAATTTAGGGATTAAAACTGGTGATGAAGTAGATAATATAAAAAAGAACTTTTTAAAAGTTTTTGAAATAATCGATACTTGTAAAAAAAATGTAGTATTTTCAAATCAGGTTCATGGAACTAATATTCAAATAGTGGATGATGAAATATTTACTAATAAAATCAATAAAAAAGGATTCACTTATGGAGTTGATGGACTTATTACAAATATTAAGAATATTACATTAGTAACTTTTTATGCCGATTGTGTACCAATTTTTTTTCTAGATAAAGGGAAACAAGTTGTTGGATTAGCTCATGCAGGATGGAGAGGGACTGTAAAAGGAATTGCTTGCAAAATGATTGATGTACTAATTGAAAAGTTTAATTCTCAACTTGAAGATATATTAGTAGGTATTGGACCTTCAATTGGACAATGCTGTTTTGAAGTAGGGGAAGAAGTTTTTAGAGAGTTTGAAAAAGTTTATCCAGATATCATAGATAATATAACACAAAAAAATTCAGATAAATATTATATAGATTTATGGGAAACTAATAGATTGATATTAGAGAAAAAGGGGATTTTGCCTAGCAATATAACAATTAGCGGTTTATGTACAAGTTGTAATACTGAATTGTTTTTTTCATACCGCAAGGAAAATGGTAGAACAGGAAGAATGGCAGCACTAATCAAACTTATTTAATATAGCTGAGGTGAATATCATGGATAATTTAAGAAAAATACTAGTAGTTGATGATGAAGAACATATAATAGAGCTTATTAGATTCAACTTAGAAACTAATGGCTATAATGTTATATCTGCTAATGATGGTAAAGAGGCTTTGAAGAAAGTTAAAGAGGAAAAGCCTGATTTGGTTATACTAGATTTAATGCTTCCTTCTATTGACGGGATAGAGATATGTAAAATTTTACGTAAAGATAAAGAAACTGAAAAATTACCCATTATTATGTTAACTGCTAAAAGTGAAGAAATAGATATGATATTAGGGCTTGAAATAGGAGCAGATGATTATATTACTAAGCCTTTTAGTATAAGAGAGCTTCTAGCAAGGATAAAGGCTGTTTTAAGACGTACACAACAAAGGCAAGAAAAAAAGGAAAATATTATAAAAATTGGAGATATTACGATTGATGTAGAGAAGCATGAAGTAACAAAAAAGGGTGAAAAAATTGATTTGACATTAAAAGAGTTTGAACTTCTGAGAATTTTATCTGAAAAACGAGGAAATGTTTTAACTAGGAATTATTTATTAGATGAAATATGGGGATATGGTTATTTTGGAGATACTAGAACTGTAGATGTCCACATTAGACATTTAAGAAGAAAAATAGAAGATGATGATAAAAATCCTCAATACATACAGACAATAAGAGGTATCGGTTATAAAATGAAATAGAGGAGATGTAAATGCAAAAGAGAATTTTTATTACCTTTTTGACGCTTATTTTAATAGGAATATTAACTACTGGTATGCTTTCTATAAGTTTAATGCGAGTTAATTATATTAGAAATATCGAAGATAAACTTATATCTAACTCTAAATTAATAGAAGCTTTTATTAAAGAACAGGAAAATATAAATAATATAAATTTTAATGGATTAGCTGATACATTTTCAAAAAAAATACAAGCTAGAATTACATTTATTGATAAAAATGGTTGGGTAGTTGGAGATTCTGATGCAGATATTAATAAATTGGATAATCATAGCAATAGACCAGAAGTTATTGAAGCAAGACAAGGTAAGATAGGCATTAGTAAAAGGTATAGTAAATCTTTAGAATATGAAATGATATATGTAGCTATACCTGTAGACATAAAAACATATAGACTAGATGTTATAAGACTTTCTGTGCCTCTTAAAGATATTAGTGAATATTATAGTTTAATGTATAAATATATTTTTTTATCAATAATTGCTGGATTACTAGTTGCAATATTTGTAGGGTATAGATATGTAAGAAGTGTTACAAAACCTATTAAAGAACTTACAATTGCAACAAGAAAAATATCAAGTGGTAATTTTGGAGAATTGGTAAAAGTGAGGACTGAAGATGAAATTGGGCTTTTAGCGGATAATTTTAATAAAATGAGTTTAAAATTAAAGGATACAATAAATGAACTTTTAGATAAAAATACTAAGTTAAAAGCTATTTTATCTAGTATGATAAATGGAGTCATAGCTCTAGATAATAATAAAAGAATAATATTAGTAAATCCGATAGCTGAAAAAATGTTAGGTATAAAAGAAGAAGATGTACGTAATAAGTATGTGTTAGAAGTTTTGAAAGATTTAAATTTAGAAGAAAATATATATGAGGTATTAAATACTAGTGTACAATCTAAGTTTGAAGTAGAGGCTAAAGAACCTAATAGTAAGATATTTAATGTTTATATAAATCCAATTAAATTAACTAATGATCCTAATAGGACTATTGGTGTATTGGTAATAATACAAGATATAACAGATATAAGAAGATTGGAAAGAATGAGAAAGGATTTTGTAGCAAATGTCTCACATGAATTAAAGACACCACTAACATCCATAAGAGGTTTTATTGAAACACTTAAGAGTGGTGCAGTAGAAGATAAAGAGATTAGAAATAAATTCTTAGATATAATAGACATTGAAACATTAAGGCTTACAAATCTCATAGAAGATTTGTTGTTGCTATCACAAATAGAAAATAGTAATGAAATAACTAAAAAAGATATAATAGATGTTAACAAATCAATTGAAGAAGTAATACAGATACTAGGTGGATTGGCAGATAAAAAAGGGGTAAATTTGATTGAAAAGGCAAATAAGAATTTACCGTATTTAAGAGGAAATAGAGGCTGGTTTAAACAAATGCTTATTAATTTAATAGATAATGGTATTAAATATACTCCTGAAGGAGGAACTGTTACTATTACAGCATATAGTACTAAAAATAGACTTGTAATCAAAATATCTGATACAGGAATTGGTATAGCTAAGCAGCATCTTTCAAGACTTTTTGAGAGATTTTATAGAGTAGATAAAGCTAGGTCTAGAAAGGTTGGAGGAACTGGACTTGGATTAGCAATTGTTAAGCATATTGTTTTAGCTTTTAAAGGTGAGATTAGTGTAAAAAGTAAAGTAAATGTAGGTACTGAATTTATAGTATCTTTTCCGTTGGATAAATTATAATTTAAACAATATATCATATTGAATATTAGTGATTAATTTTTGAATCCCTTAAAGTAGATTGTGATATAGTTATTTGTACTTTAAGGGATTTTTTTAACCATTTAAAGATAAGAATAGTAAAAAAAAATAAGGGAAACCTAAATTATAGATTTGTATTTAAAGTTTTAAATTATAATAATAGATAATAACATTAAATAAAATTTATATATATTTAAAAGGTGATAGTATGTTTAATTATAGTCATATAATAATTCCTTCAATAATGTTAGGAATTTTATCAAGAATATCTATGCTTAGAGTCGATTATAGGCAATATCCAAGTTATCCTCAAGGAGTGTTTTCGCATCTTACTTTAGGTATTATAGCAGCTGGATTAGGCTCTGTTGCATTACCTGCACTATGGGAGAAAGAATACGCTGCTGTTACATTTTTAGCTTTAGCAGCTCAGCAATTTAGGGATGTAAGAAATTTAGAACGTCAAAGTTTAGATAATATAGAACCTACAGAATTAGTAGCAAGAGGTACTGCGTATATTGAAGATATTGCAAAAGCTTTTGAAGCTAGGAATTATATGACTATGCTGACATCTCTTATAGTAAGCATAGTAATATTTTTACTTTTTAATGTTGGTGTATCAAGGACACAATCAATTATTATTGGAGTAATAATTGGTCTGATTTCTATATATTATTTCAATAAAGCAATAGCCAGGCAAACAATCGGAGATATTGCAGATGTAGTTCCTGCAGAAATCAAATTTAAAGGTCCATTATTAACAATTAATGATGTTGTAATAATGAATATAGGGTTAAAAGAATCAAGAAAAATATACGAAGAAAAAGGTATAGCTGTGGAAATTATACCACATGATGAAAATGGAATTGCTACGTTAGCTAATTTAGGGCAAAGGCAGGCTATTCAACATAATGCGGCAGCCCTATTAGGTATACGAAAAGATGTAGATGAACCTGATTTTACGCCAATAGCTAGAAGAAATCCTGAAACAGGAAATATTGTTATGGCTATTGTACCTATGGAACCAGATATAGAATGCTTAGTAGAAGCTGTCAAAAGAACAGTTGTATTAGAAAGTGCAAAGAGAAAACCTCTAGATACTAAAGTTGCAAGGAAAGCAGCTGATTAAGGAGGATAAATATGGACGTAGGTTTTAAAGAAACGATTTTAGCAGTTGTAACAACTAGAAAAGATACAGTTATAGGTGATAATGTACCTGTTTTTTATGTAAAAGATGAGGCTGAAAGAGAGAAAATTGCTCTTTTATTATCCAAAATAACTTTAGGAATGGTACATGATTTAGAAAATGGAGCTTATGTAATTGTAAGGCATTAAGCATTATGACATTTTATAGAGTATTTATATGTGTTATAATTAAAGATGTTGCTAAAAATTTCTTGATTATATATAATTAATTGGTGATATGACATAGGCAAGAATGGTATGGGTATGATATAATATTAATACCTAGTACTAATAATAGGTGATTATAGAGGGGATATTATGGAAATTAAGAATACAAACGGACATACAAATATTATTGAATCAATTGAAAGTGGTAGTATTGCAGAAGAGTTAGGAATTGAAAGTGGAGACGTGTTAATAAATGTAAACGGATATCCAATAACTGATATTTTAGATTACAAATATCAGATTTCTGATGATTATGTAGAAATAACAATACAAAAGAAAAATGGAGAAATATGGGAATTTGAAATTGAAAAAGATACTAATGAGGATATTGGTATAATATTTACAAATCCTTTAATTGATAGAGCTAAGAGTTGTAGAAACAAGTGTATATTTTGTTTCATAGATCAATTACCTAAAGGGATGAGGGATACTCTGTATTTTAAGGATGACGATTCAAGATTATCTTTTTTACAGGGTAATTTTATTACGCTTACAAATTTATCTGATGATGAGATCGATAGGATTATATTCTATAAATTAAGCCCAATAAATATATCTGTTCATACTACAGATTCTGAATTAAGAGTAAAAATGTTAAACAATAAGAATGCTGGGAAAATATATAGTATATTACAAAGATTTAGTCAAGCAAATATAGAAATGAATTGTCAGATTGTTTTATGTCCAGGAATTAATGATGGTATATATTTAGAAAAAACATTGGATGATTTGGCAGCATTATATCCTAATGTTAAAAGCGTAGCAGTTGTACCTGTTGGTATAACTAAATATAGAGAAGGCTTATTCAAGCTAAAAACATATAATAAACATACTGCTAAAGAATTACTGAAAATTATCAACAAAAAGCAAAATGAATATTTAAATAGATTAGGTTCAAGATTTGTTTTTGCAGCTGATGAATTTTATGTTCTTGCAAATAAGGAAATACCTTTATTTGATGAGTATGAAGGTTTTCCTCAGCTAGAAAATGGTGTGGGCTTAATGAGACTATTTTATGATGAGGTATGTAAAGCAGTTACTCAAATGGATAAAAAAATTCAATTAAATAAAAGCTTTACTATAGCAACCGGTAAATTAGCTTATCCTTTTATAATGGATATTGCAAATTTGGCTATGAGTAAGTTTAGTGGTCTTAAATTACAAGTTGAATTTATAAGGAACAATTTCTTTGGAGATACAATAACTGTATCAGGGCTTATAACCGGAGGAGATTTAATTGGACAACTTACTGGAAAGGATTTAGGAGATGGACTAATAATTCCAAAATCTATGTTGAAACGTGATGAAAATATTTTCTTAGATGATATTACTGTACAAGAAGTCGAAGAGATATTAAATGCAGAAGTGATTGTTTTAGATGTTGATGGATATGAATTTATAGATTTCTTCAAAAAATATGCGAGGTGATGTATATGGCAAGACCAGTTGTAGCTATTGTAGGTAGACCAAACGTAGGAAAATCAACTCTTTTTAATAGAATAGCAGGTAGAAGAATAGCAATTGTAGAAGATAAACCTGGAGTTACTAGAGACAGAATTTATGCTGAGGCTGAATGGTTAAATAAGTATTTTACATTGATTGATACAGGAGGTATTGAGCCTGATACTGAAGATATTATTTTATTGCAAATGAGAAGACAGGCACAAATAGCAATTGATACTGCTGATGTTATCTTGTTTGTTGTAGATGGTATAGAGGGATTAACATCTACTGATAGGGAAGTAGCTAATATGTTAAGAAAATCTAAGAAAAAGGTATTATTAGTTTGTAATAAAATTGATACACCTATGACACCAGACACGATTTATGAATTTTATGAATTAGGATTAGGTGATCCTATAGCAATATCAGCTTCACAGGGATTAGGGATTGGGGATTTGTTAGATGAAGTAATTGAGCATTTTCCTGAAGATAAAGATACAGAGTATGAAGAAGGTGTAATTAAAGTTGCAGTAATAGGAAAACCGAATGCAGGAAAATCATCTTTAATAAATAAAATATTAGGTGAAGAGAGAGTTATAGTAAGTGAAATACCTGGTACAACTAGAGATGCAATAGACACACCGTTTCAAGTAGGAGAAGATAAGTTTGTTTTTATAGACACAGCTGGAATTAGAAGAAGAAAGAAAATTAATGAGAATGTAGAAAAATATAGTGTGATAAGATCATTAACAGCAATTGAAAGAGCAGATGTTTGTTTATTAGTAATAGACTCATTAGAATCTGTTACTGAACAAGATGCTAAAATTGCAGGATATGCTCATGAAAATGGAAAAGCTACTATTATTATTATGAATAAATGGGATCTTGTTGAAAAAGACGATAAAACTTATTTAAGATATGAAAAGGAAATTAGAGAGCGATTATCATTTATGTCTTATGCACCAATAATATTTATTTCTGCAAAAACAGGACAGAGAGTTAATAGGATACTTGACTTAATAAAGAAAGTATCTAATAATCATTCTATGAGAATTAGTACTGGTGTATTAAATGATATTATTGGTGAAGCAGTACTTATGAACCAGCCACCATCAGATAAGGGGAGAAGATTAAAAATATACTACGGTACTCAAGTAGGAATAAAACCACCTAAATTTGTTATTTTTATTAACGATAGAGAATTAATGCATTTTTCTTATCAAAGATATTTAGAAAATCAAATAAGACAAACATTTGGCTTCGAAGGAACGCCTATTCAATTAGAATTTAAAGAAAAGGGGGATTAGATGTATAAAATTTTATTAGTATTATTATTAAGTTATTTAATAGGAAATATAAATACAGCATATTTAATAGGAAAAATATTCGAAAACAAAGACATTAGAAATTATGGAAGTGGGAATGCTGGAGCTACAAATGCTTTAAGAGTTTTCGGTGTAAAGATAGCAGCTATAACATTTTTATTTGATTTATTAAAAGCGGTAATATCAGTAATCTTAGGTAAAATGATTTTAGGAGAAACAGGTATGCTTCTTTCTGGCGTTAGTGTAGTTATAGGTCATAATTGGCCAGTATTATTGAATTTCAAAGGTGGGAAAGGCATAGCATCAACTATTGGTGTAATGTTAGTTGTTAACTACAAGATAGCACTTATATGTATAGCTATAGGTTTGATTATTGTAATTAGATCGAAATATGTTTCATTAGGTTCAGTAATAACAATGGCTTTATTACCTGTTATAGGATTGTTTTTTAATAGACCTTTTAATTTAGATTTCTTAATTTTCACATTAATACTATCTGTTATGGCTATTTATAGACATAAAGAAAATATATCGCGATTATTAAAAGGGCAAGAGAGAAAGATAGGTCAAAGGGTTTAAATGAGGAGGAGTAGTAATGGAAGCAACTATTGGTGTTTTAGGTGGAGGAAGCTGGGGAACAGCTTTAGCCTTATTACTTGCTAACAAAGGGTATCAAGTTGACTTATGGGTAAGAGATATAAAGCAGTGTAATTATATGAAAGAAGCTAGAGAAAACAAAAAGTATTTACCTAATGTTAAGCTGCCAAATAATATTAACATTACTAATGATATAGAAAAGGCTGTTTATGGAAAAAAGATAATTTTATTGGCTGTACCATCACATGCTGTTAGAGAAACAATAAAGAAGTTTAAAAGTCAATTGAAAGAACAGCCCATTTTAGTTAATGTAGCAAAAGGGATAGAAACAGATACTTTACTTAGAGTTTCAGAAATTGTACAACAAGAGTTGCCTACTATTGAGTACACTATCATTTCAGGCCCTTCACATGCTGAAGAGGTTTCTAGAGATATACCGACAGCGGTAGTAGCTGCATCTACAAATAAAAGAGTTGCTGAATATATTCAAGAAGTATTTATGACTCCTAGGTTTAGGGTATATACAAATCCTGATGTGATAGGTGTTGAGCTTGGTGGAGCCTTGAAAAATGTAATAGCTTTAGGAGCTGGTATATCAGATGGATTAGGCTATGGAGATAATACTAAAGCAGCACTTATGAATAGAGGAATTATAGAAATTTCACGTTTAGGGGAAAAAATGGGAGCAAATAAAAAGACATTTGCTGGCCTTTCAGGGATAGGTGATTTGATTGTTACGTGTACAAGTCTTCATAGTAGAAATAGACGAGCAGGTATTAAAATTGGCCAAGGAGCAAGTTTAGAAGAAGCTATTAAATCTATAGGGATGGTTGTAGAGGGAGTAAGGACAACTAAGGCAGCTTATGAACTATCTAGAAAATATAATATTAGAATGCCAATAACAGAAGAAATTTATGGAGTGCTTTATGAAGGAAAAGATGTTAGATATTCTGTCTTTAATTTAATGATGAGAGATAAAAAACATGAAATGGAAGAGATTGTACAGGAAATGAGATTAGATTGGTAGGGACATCAAGAGGATGTCCTTTTTTTGTTAGCATGTCATATTATTTTAATCTTTTCATATATATATAATGTTAAGAACTAAGTCCAACTTTATATTTTTTATAAAAGGAAAACTATACTAAAAATGGAGATTCTTCAATATATTATATAAAGGGGGGAAAATGGATGAAGAATTTCGATATATACAAAGATATTGCTGAAAGAACAGATGGAGATATATATATTGGGGTTGTAGGACCTGTTAGAACAGGTAAATCAACGTTTATTAAAAGGTTTATGGAATTACTAGTTATACCAAATATAGATAATACATATAGAAAAGAGAGAGCTAATGATGAATTACCTCAAAGTGGTGCTGGTAGAACTATAATGACAACTGAACCTAAATTTGTTCCTAGTGAAGCTGTTGAATTAACTTTGAAAGATAATGTTAAATTTAGGGTCAGAATGGTAGATTGTGTAGGATATATAGTAAAAGGAGCTTTAGGACACGAAGAAAATAATATGCCTAGAATGGTTACTACACCATGGTTTGAAAAAGAGATACCATTTGAAGAAGCTGCTGAAATAGGGACTAGAAAAGTTATAACTGATCATTCTACTATTGGATTAGTTATAACAACTGATGGTTCTATAACAGATATTGAAAGATCTAATTATATTAAGGCTGAAGAAAGAGTTATTAGCGAATTAAAAGAACTCGATAAACCTTTTGTAATATTACTCAATTCAAGACATCCAGATTTAGATAGCACAATAGCGCTCAGAGAAAGTTTAGAGGAAAAATATCAGACACCAGTAATTGCAGTAGACTGTTTAAACATGTCTATTGGAGATGTGAATAATATTCTCGAGAAAGTATTGCTAGAATTCCCAATAAGAGAAATTAATATTAAATTACCTGGTTGGGTTGAAGGATTATCGAGTAAACATTGGATACGTGAAAATATATTAAATTCAATTAAGGAAACTGTAACAGAATTATACCGAATTAGCGATATCACAAATACGTTAGATAAGTTTATAGATTGTGAAGCTATTAAAAATGCAACTATATCTGAAATTAATTTAGGTGAAGGAATAGCTAATATTGAAATGGATGTTGAAAATGATTTATTGTATGATGTAATAAGCGAAATAACAGGTTATAAAATAGTTGGAGAACATCAGTTATTAGGTTTAATTTCTAAGCTGGCTAAATCTAAGAAAGAATATGATAAAATAGAAAGTGCGTTAAAAGATGTAAGAGAGAAAGGATACGGATTAGTACCTCCTAGCCTAGAAGAATTAGAATTATATGAACCTGAAATTTTCAGGCAAGGTAATAGATTTGGAGTTAAACTACGTGCAAATGCACCGAGTTTACATTTAATTAGAGCAGATATAACAACTGAAGTATCACCAATCATTGGAACAGAGAAGCAGAGTGAAGAACTACTAAAATATTTATTAGATGAGTTTGAAAATGATCCTTCAAAAATTTGGGAATCAAATATGTTTGGTAAGTCACTACATGACTTGGTAAAAGAGCAACTTCAAAGTAAGCTCAATATGATGCCTGATGATGCAAGAGCTAAAATTCAGAAAACTCTTCAGCGCATTGTAAATGAAGGCAGTGGAGGACTAATCTGTATCATAATATAATAAGATTATGATATAGACATATGGATTGCAAAATAAACGGGAAGGTAAAACCTTCCCGTTTATTTTGCACGAAAATGGTCGGGATGACTGGATTCGAACCAGCGACCTCAAGTCCCCCAGACTTGTGCGCTAACCAAGCTGCGCTACATCCCGAAAGTAATACATATTATACACATTTTTTTAGAATTTGTAAAGTTGATGTAGGAATTATGATATACTTGATTTACAAACAGAAATAGGTCTTTAGTTGTATTTGCATATGAATAACGCTTATTGTTAAAATAATGAAGGAAAATCTTAAAAAATGAAGAAATATAATATAAAGTTTTAGTGTGGTGATATCATGACTAAAGATAAAAGAAAACAAAAAAGAATAAGAAGAAAAAGATTTAGATTTGGCTTGGTAATAGTTGTAATAGTTTATTTATTATTAAGAATGTTACCGACGTTTAGTGTAACAAATTCAGCTACGGTATTAGTTGAAGAAGGTAGTATTGATGTATTTGAAAAGGCTAAAGGGATTATATTTAAAGATGAAGTTGTGTATAGGGCGACAACTAATGGTAAAATTATTTTCACCCAAAATGAAGGTGAGAAGGTTGGATTAGGTACTTTAATAGGACAAGTAGTATCATCTGATAATGCTAATAAAATAGCTGAAGAATTGAATGTTATAAATGAAAGAATTAAAGAGTTAAATAATAAGCTTAAAACGCATGAGATATTTTCAAATGATATAGAAAAAAATCAGATTTTTATAGATGAAAAAATAGATATTTTGAGAAAAAATATTTTAGAAGGTGATTTTACAAAAATAAACCAAGTAACAAGAGAGCTAAAATCGGATTTAGATAAACGTTCGAATTTATTTGGTAACAATTCGTTAATAGCTAATGACTTGGACAAACTATATGAAATGCGTAAAAACTTACAGGATAGATTAAAAAATGCAAAAGCAAATTATTATTCAAAAAATTGTGGTATAGTAAGTTATACTATTGATGGGTTGGAAGAAATATACAACTTAAAGAGTTTATCGAATTTTACTCCTGATAAGTTTAGGATTATAGAAAGGAATATTCATAAAGTCAATAATGATTGGGAAGTTACTTTAGGTGAACCAATCTTTAAAATAACAGACAATTATAAATGGTACCTTGTAGTAAAACTAATGTCTGAGAGTAGTATAGATAGATTAAATGAAGGAAAAGATGTATATATAAAGTTTATAGAAAAAAATGAAAAAATAAAGGGAAAGGTCTATAAAGTAAATAAAGGTAGTAATGAGCATATAGTAATATTTGAATTTGATAGTTATCTATATAAGTTTTATAATGAAAGATATGCTGATGTTGAGATAATTACTGATACTTATTATGGATTAAAAATACCTAAAAGTGCAGTAATAAAAAAGGATGGAATAGATGGAGTATATATTAAAGATATAAGTAATATCGTGAAATTTAAACCTGTGAAAATAATAGGACAGAATGATAAATATATAATTGTAGATGAAGGAAGTAAAATTAAAGCTGGTGATAGAGGAAAAATTGAAATAAATATTAATGGGAATTATGAAAAAAGATATACAATTTCTGTTTTTGATGAAGTATTTGTTAATGGTAAGAAAGTTAAAGAAGGACAGATTATAGATTAGAAGGAGGCGATTAAAATAATTAATATAAAAGCAAATTTAGAAGAAGTATATAAAAATATTGAAGAAGCGGCTTCGAAAACTGGTAGAAGTTTAGAGGATATAACACTAATTGCTGTTACTAAGACTGTAGATGTTGATGTGATGAATGAAGCAATAAAGTTGGGAATCAATAATGTTGGAGAAAGTAGAGTTCAGGAAATTATAAGGAAATATGATTTGATTAAAGATAGTCCTGTATGGCATATGATAGGACATTTACAAACCAATAAAGTTAAATATATTATTGATAAAATAGACTTGATACATTCATTAGATAGGTTATCTTTAGCAAATGAACTACAGAAAAGAGCAGAGCAATATAATATTTTTGTTAATGCATTGATTCAGGTAAATATAGCAGAAGAAGAAACAAAGTATGGACTTTATGGTGATGCAGTTATTCCTTTTGTTGAAGAAATTATAAAATATACTAAAATAAAGATAAAAGGTCTTATGACGATTGCTCCTTATGCAGAAAATCCAGAAAAAGTTAGATATGTTTTTAGACAGTTAAAAGAACTTTCTGAGGAGCTTAAAAAACGAGGATATCCAAATGTAGAGATGAAGTATTTATCAATGGGAATGACTAATGATTATAAAATTGCAATTGAAGAAGGTTCTAACATGGTTAGAATAGGTACAGGAATTTTTGGAGAAAGAAATTATTAGGGGGTATTATTATAATGTCAAATAAAAACAGTAATATTATTAATAAATTTAAATATATAATTGGCTTAGATGATTTTGAAGAAGATGTAGTAGATGAGCCAATAGATCCATTTATTGAAGAAGATTTACCTGTAAAAAAACGTGTTAACAATAGAATTGTAAGCATACATACAAATTCATCTATGAAATTAATGATACACGAACCAAAGAAATATGAAGATGCACCTAAGATTATCGAGGATATAAAAAATAGAAAAACAGTAGTTATTAATCTAGAAAATATGGATACCGAGAATAAGAGACAAATTTTTGACTTTTTAAATGGAGCTATTTATGCTTTAGAAGGTATTATTCAGAAAGTTGCAAAGGATATCTTTATTTTAGCTCCTAATAATGTAGAGATAAATGGAAATATAAAAGAACAATTGAAAAATAAAGGGCTATTTCCTTGGCAAAGATAGTTAAAAGAGGTGTTGAATATGTGGGTTTTAGAAAGATCTATAGACATATTTATAAACTTAATAGAAACATTGATTTTAGTAAGGATTTTTATGTCTTTTATAATTAGAGATTTAAGTAATCCTCTGTTTAATTTTATTTATCAAATTACAGAGCCTATTTTAGCTCCTTTCAGGAATTTAATAAATAAATTAGGTATTAACACAGGTATGATAGATTTTTCTCCATTGTTAGCATTTTTATTCTTAGACTTACTATCTTATATTTTAAGAGCTATTTTATAACTAGATAGGTGATGTCATGTTTTTGAACAAAGCAAAATATTTAGAACATATTAAAGACCCAGAACAAATAATAATTATGAGGAAAATTTTAGATAAGATTGAAAAGGTATTGAAAAATCATGAAATTGTATATACTGACTTTTTAGATCCCTATCAAAGAAGGTTAAGCAATTCAATACTTAATAGATTTTCTGATTTAAATTATTTTGAAGAGGGTGGTCTTAAAGAGGCAGAAAGGAAATCTATTATAATATATCCTTTTTATTTAAATAAGAAGGATATTGAAAATCCTATTGGTTCAATTAAGATAATTGGTAACTTTAAGAAAAAACTAAATCATAGAGACTATTTAGGTTCTATATTGGGATTAGGGATTAAAAGAGAAAAAATTGGTGATATATATTTACATGATGATTTTACGCAAATAGTATTACATAAGGAAATTTTGGATTTTATTAAACTAAATTTGAGTAAAGTTGGTAACCAAAGTGTACAAGTTGAAGAAATAAACTTAAGTGAAGTAAAGCAAGGAAAAATAGAATATATAGAAAAATACGTTACTGTAAGCTCGTTAAGAGTGGATAATGTTATTAGTGCAGTATACGATATTTCAAGATCAAAGTGTTTAATCTATTTTAATCAAAACAGAGTCAAAGTTAATTGGGAACCAATAAAACAGCCATTTCGTTTAGTTGATGAGGCTGATATAATTTCTGTAAAAGGTAAGGGCAGGTTTTTAATTTATAAGAATTCGGGAAAAACGAAAAAAGGAAGGTATAAATTAATTATAAAAATATATGCATAGTGGAGGTTAGATTATGTTAACACCTTTAGATATTCAAAACAAAGAGTTTAGTAGAAGTATAAGAGGATATAAGGAAACAGAAGTTGATAGTTTTTTAGATGAAATTACTGTCGATTATGAAAAACTTTATAAAGAGAATATTGAGCTCAAAGATAAAATTTCTGTATTGAATGAGAGGATTGAACATTATAAGAATATAGAAAAGACACTACAGAATACATTAGTTGTAGCTCAAAATACTGCTGAAGAAGTTAGTCATAATGCTCGAAAAGAAGCAGAGCTTATTATAAAAGAAGCAGAAGAAAATGCAAGGAAGATTATTGAAGATGCACACAATGAAGTTGTTAAAATACAGAAAAAATATGAAGAAATTAGAAAAGAATTACTAGTTTTTAAAACTAGGTTTAAGACTTTGTTAAATTCACAATTAGAAACTGTAGATATGTTTTTTAATGAAATAGATGCGAAATAATCAAAAATAATTGTTAATATTGACGAATTTTAGTTAATAATATATAATATCTTTAAAATTTGATATAGATAAAGACTATGAAAGGGAGAGTAGTTATTGTGGGATTTCAAGAGAGCTAGCGGTTGGTGGAAGCTAGTAATCCTGCTTTAATGAAAATCACCCTGGAGTTGACCTTCGAATTGAGTAGGGGGTTCCGGTAATCCGTTATTTGAATGAGAGACCATTTATGGTAATTTGGGTGGTAACGCGGAGTAACTTCGTCCCATTGGGATGAAGTTTTTTGTTTTGTATAAACGACGACGCATCTTAGTTAAAATAATACGAAAATATATAGGAGGTGTTAGGATGGATTATAGTAAAACATTGAATTTACCAAAAACAGAATTTCCAATGAGAGCTAATCTACCAAAAAGAGAGCCTAATATTTTAGAAAAGTGGTATGAAGAAGATATCTACAATAAAAGCCTTGAAAAGAATAAGGGAAATAAAAGCTTTATTTTACATGATGGTCCACCTTATGCAAATGGAGATATACATCTTGGCCATACCTTAAATAAGATTCTTAAGGATATAATAATTAGATATAAAACGTTAAGAGGTTTTTATGCACCATATATTCCAGGGTGGGATACTCATGGTTTGCCAATTGAATTAAGAGCAATAAAAGAGCTAGGTTTAAGTGTGAAAGAAGTTTCACCAGTTGAATTTAGAAATAAGTGTAGAGATTATGCATTAAGTCAAGTGGAAAAACAAAAAGAGCAATTTAAGCGTTTAGGTGTAACAGGTGATTGGGATAACCCATACTTAACTTTGAAACCTGAATACGAAGCCCACCAGATAGAAATATTTGGAGAAATGGCTAATAAGGGATATATATATAAGGGATTAAAACCAGTTTATTGGTGTCCAAGTTGTGAAACTGCTCTAGCAGAAGCTGAAATAGAATATAAAGATAAAGTATCACCATCTATTTATGTAAAATTTGAGCTTGTAGATGACAAGGGTTTATTCAAAGACTACGTAGATAATTTAGAAAATGTTTATTTTGTAATTTGGACAACAACACCATGGACATTACCTGCTAACTTAGCTATTTCTGTTGGGCCAGAGTTTGAGTATTCACTGATAAAAGTTAACAATGAGGTTTATGTTATAGCTAAAGAATTGGTTGAAAAGGTGACAAAAGAAATAGGCATTGAGGAATATGAAATATTAGCTGATTTCAGTGGTAAAATGTTAGAATATATGAAAACTAAGCATCCTTTTATTGAAAGAGAGTCAGTTGTTATATTAGGTGATCATGTAACATTAGATGCAGGTACTGGATGTGTTCATACAGCACCAGGACATGGTCAAGAAGACTTCTTGATTGGACAAAAATATAATTTAGGAGTATTGAATCCTGTAGATAATAAAGGACATTTTACTGATAAAGCAGGAAAATATGAAGGTTTATATTATGCAAAAGCAAACAAAGTAATACTTAATGATTTAGAAGAAAGTGGTCATTTAATTGCTAGAAATGATATTACACACTCTTATCCACATTGTTGGAGATGTAAAGGCCCAGTTATTTTTAGAGCGACTGAACAATGGTTTGCTTCAGTTGATGCATTTAAAAATGAAGCAATTGAGGCTGCAAAGAAAGTTGAATGGATACCTGGCTGGGGTGAAGAGAGAATCATTAATATGATTAAGGATAGAAATGATTGGTGTATCTCAAGACAGAGAATCTGGGGGGTACCAATACCTATCTTTTACTGTGAAGAATGTGGTAAGGAATTAATAAATGAAGAGACTATAGCAAAGGTTTCTTCAATATTTAGAGAAAAAGGTTCTAATGCTTGGTATGAGCTAGAAGCAAATGAATTACTTCCAGAGAATATAGAGTGTGAATGTGGATGCACTAAATTCAAAAAGGAAATGGATATAATGGATGTATGGTTTGATTCTGGTTCTAGCCATAAATCTGTTATTGAAGAATATGAAGAATTAACATATCCAGCAGATTTATATTTAGAAGGAAATGATCAGTATAGAGGTTGGTTCCAATCATCACTTTTAACAGCTATAGCCACTAAAGGAACTTCACCATATAAAAGTGTAATAACTCATGGTATGATAGTAGATGGTGAAGGCAAAAAAATGTCTAAGTCATTAGGAAATGGTGTTGACCCACTAGAAGTAATAAATAAATATGGAGCAGATATATTAAGACTATGGGTGTCATCTTCAGATTATAAGTCAGATATAAGAATGTCAAATGAGATACTCAAGCAGATGTCTGAGGTTTATAGAAAGATTAGAAATACAGCAAGATATATTTTAGGGAATTTATATGACTTTGAACCAGAAAAAGATGCAGTTAGCTATGATGAACTTTTAGAAATGGATAAATGGGCTTTGATAAAGCTTAATAGATTGATTGAAAAAGTGACAAAGGCTTATGATAGCTATGATTTCCATGTGATTTATCATGCTATTCATAATTTCTGTGTTGTAGACATGAGTAGCTTCTATTTAGATGTATTAAAAGATAGATTATATACACTAAAAAGTGATTCAAAATCAAGAAGAGCTGCTCAAACTACAATTGATATAATTCTTAAAGCATTAGTTAAGATGATAGCACCAATAATACCTTTTACAGCTGAAGAGATATGGCAGTTTGTTAAAGGTGAAGATGCTGTTAGTATACATTTAACAGATTGGCCTGAGCCAAAAGCAGAATATTATAATGAAACTATAGAAAGTAAATGGAACAAGATTATTACTTATAGAGAAGATATAACAAAGGCTTTAGAAATAGCAAGAAGCCAAAAAATAATAGGACATTCACTAAATGCTTTGGTTAAGATTTATGCTAGTGGTGAAGATTATGAATTCTTAAAGAGTATAGACGGAAAATTATCAGAGATTTTGATTGTTTCAAAGGTAGAAGTAAATGAAGATATGGAAGTTGATGGAGATTATACTGCAGGAGAAAATAATGAAATTAAAATAGTTGTTGAACAGGCACCAGGGCAAAAATGTGAGAGATGTTGGACATTTAGTGAGACAGTTGGTGAAAGCCCAGAACATCCAACGATTTGTGCAAAATGTGTGGCTAATTTAGAATAGTAAATGGAGGGTTTGTATGTAATTAACATACAAGCCCTTTTTAAACACATAAGGCATAATGAATAAAAGATTTTGTTTTTAAAAGGCTTTACATACTTGACACCAAAGTTAGAAATTATATAATAATAGAGAAAGTTATAAGTATATTCAAGCTAGGAGGAAGAAATATGAAAATTGGTATTATAGGAGCTATGGATGAAGAGATAGAGATTCTTAAAGACAAAATGGAAATAGATAAAGTTACAGAAAAGACTAAAATGGAATTTTATGAAGGGAAACTAAATAATAAAGATGTAGTTTTAGTAAGATGTGGTATAGGAAAGGTAAATGCTGCAATTTGTACACAAATATTAATTACATATTTTAATGTAGATTGTATTATAAATACAGGAGTTGCTGGTGCAATATATGATGGTTTAAATATTGGCGATATAGTTATATCTACAGATGTAGTACAGCATGATGTTGATGCTACAGGTTTCGGATATGAGTTAGGAGAAATCCCAAGATTAGATGAATATAAATTCAAAGCTGATAGAAGGTTAATAGACATAGCTAAAAAAGTAGCGAGTGAGGAACTTGTTGGACATAAGCTATATGAAGGAAGAATACTAAGTGGAGATGTTTTTGTAGCAAGTCCAGATAAAAAAGAGAAACTATGGAAAATCTTCAAAGGTTATTGTGTTGAAATGGAGAGTGCAGCAATAGGGCAGACTTGTTACTTAAATGATATTCCTTTTGTTATATTTAGAGCTATTTCAGATAAAGCTGATGGTTCGGCACATGTTAATTTTAGCGAATTTGTTATCGAATCAGCTAAGAACTCTGCAGAAATTGTACAAAGAATTATAAGCCTCATATAACTACTATGGAGGAGTAATCATGGAATTACAATATATTGGCAAAAAACATGAGGATAAAAAAATTATAGATTTAGGTGATGGTATTAAAATCGGTGATGGGGATTTTTCAATTATAGCAGGACCGTGTGCGGTTGAAAGTGAAAAACAAATGGAAATGATCGGTAAAACATTAATGAGTTTAGGAATAAGATTGATTAGAGGTGGCGCTTTTAAACCTAGAACATCCCCATATTCTTTTCAAGGTTTAGGATTTGAAGGATTAAAAATTTTAAGAGAAATTGCTATTAAATATAATTTGAAAGTTGTTTCAGAGATTATGGATCCTCGTGATTTAGAAAATGCATTAGAATATATAGACATTATACAAATTGGCTCAAGGAATATGCAAAATTACTCTTTGTTAAAAGAAGTAGGAAAATTAAATAACCCTGTATTATTAAAGCGAGGAATGACAGCGACAGTAAAAGAATGGTTAATGGCAGCTGAATACATTGCTTTAGAAGGTAATGATAATATTATACTATGTGAGCGTGGTATTAGAACTTTTGAAAACTATACTAGAAACACTTTAGACTTAACAGTTGTACCAATTTTAAAAGCCCTAAGTAAATTACCAGTAATTGTAGACCCGAGTCATGGTACTGGTAGAAGGGATTTAGTTATTCCAATGACAAGGGGAGCTGTAGCAGTAGGAGCAGATGGTATAATGGTAGAAGTACATCCAAATCCTACTGAAGCTTTATCTGACGGTTATCAGTCACTTACTTTGGAACAACTAAAGATATTATATGATGAAATAGAAAGGATAAAAAAGTGTGTTAATAATTTATGATAATTAAAAGGTAAAAACCATTTTGGGTTTTTGCCTTTTTCTTTTAAAATTTAAAAGTAACTACCTATCAAGTTTTACATAATATATAATAGGATATAAAGATAGGAGTGGTAGTATGATAGATAAAATAAATAATTTAAATTCTGAAAATATTGATGTAAGTATAATAGAAAATGAATGTCATAAATATACAGATTATTTATTGTTTTTCTTTCTATTATTAGTTGAGTTATGGGGTGGAGTATTCAAAAAGAATAGTCTCTTATTTTTCTATTTATTGTTAGCTAAATATGGCCATTAAAAAAGGATAAATTAGTTAAATTAGAATAATTTTGAAAAATAATTAATAAACTCTTATTGAAAAATTATAAATAATGTACAATAAAATTGGGTAAATTATTTGAAAGGAGATTATTATGCAAGAAAAAGAATTAGAAAAAAAGATACACGAGATAGCTTTGCAGCTAGAAAAGGCAAAAATAGCCGAATATGTTGATATTTTAAATAACAGAAAAAGATTAATATATATTAATTTTATTGGAGGATTAGCAAGAGGATTTGGAATGGCTGTTGGTTTTACAATATTAGGAGCATTTGTGATTTATTTATTGCAGAAAATGATTTCTTGGAATTTACCATTAATAGGTGATTTTATAGCAGATTTAGTAAGAATTGTGCAAGAAAATTTATAAGGAGGGTATGATGGACAAAAGAAGATTAGAGTATTTTAAGAAGTTACTCTTAGAAGAAAAGGAAAAAATATTAGAAACAATAAGTAAAATGAATGAAAATGAGCCAAACACATCTATGAAAGATTATTTTGATGAACTGTCAATGTATGACAATCATCCAGCTGATATTGGAACAGAGACATTTATTGTAGGTCAAATGATAAATCTAAAAAATAATGAAGAGAATTTATTAATGCAAATTGAAGATTCATTAGATCGGATAGAAAACGGAATTTATGGAATTTGTGAAAAATGTGGCAAAAAAATAAATGAAGAAAGACTTGAGATAATACCATATGCAAAGTTTTGTATTGAGTGTGCAAATAAAGAAATTCCTTTAGAAAAAACGATGGATTATAGGCCAGTTGAAGAGGAAGTTATAGGATATCCTTTTGGTAGAAGTTATAAAGATATAACTATAGAAGATGAATTAGGATTCGACGGAGAGGATAGTTGGCAGGCAGTTGCCAGATTCAATGAGGTTAAAGGAGATCCATCATACAGTACAGGAGACAATCAAGGTGTATTTGATGAAAAAGAAGCAGGAATAGTAGAAGAGGTTGATAAAATATCGAACGATTATTACAAAGGTCAGTTAAAGAATTTGAATAGAGAGGACATACCTGAAAAACAAAAAGAGTAAGGTTAGGTGGATGCCTAACCTTTATTATTGAATTAGTATTGTAAAATTGATAATAATATTTTAAAATATTATATGTGAAATTATTTAAATATTATTGAGGAGGCGCAAATGTTTTATATAGTTACTATTATTCTTATTTTATTTGATCAATTGACTAAGTATTTAGCAGTTGAATTTTTAATGGGAAGAAGTCCTATTCCAATCATAAAAAATTATTTACAATTGAATTATGTTGAGAATTTTGGTGCAGCTTTCGGTATTTTGCAAAATAAACAACTATTTTTTATTGTCATTACTATTTCAGTGTTAATAGGAATTATTATTTATATGAAGAAATATACTAATCTTAGTAAACCGATGAAGATAGCTTTGACAATACTTTTTTCTGGTGCTTTAGGGAATCTTATAGACAGATTACGTGTAGGTTATGTTATAGATTTTATAGATGTTAAATTTGGAAAGTTATATGATTTTCCTGTGTTTAATGTAGCAGATTGTTTAGTAGTTATTTCAACTATTATTATTGCATATTTAGTATTGTATGATAAATATGAAATAAATACGGAAGAGTGATTTAATGGAGACTATAGAACTAATTGTAGAAGACAATATTGGTGAAAGAATAGATTCGTATCTGGCAAAAAAAATAGATGAAGCATCTAGGTCATATATTAAAAAGCTGATTAAAGATGGATATATAAAAGTTAATGATTTACAAATAAAACCTAGGTATGTAGTTAATAAAGGAGATAAAATAATTGTAAAACTACCAGAGCCTAAAGAACTTAAATTAATACCAGAGAATTTGCCGATAGAGATAGTTTATGAAGATGAAGATGTTGCTGTAGTAAACAAGCCACAAGGTATGGTGGTGCATCCTGCACCAGGAAATTATAGTGGAACTTTAGTTAATGCTTTGCTTTTTCATCTAGAAAGTTTATCTACGATAAATGGGGTAGTAAGACCTGGAATTGTACATAGGATTGATAAAGATACTTCTGGACTTTTGATGATAGCAAAGAATGATTTTGCTCATATGGAGCTTTCTAAACAATTAAAAGAGCATTCAATAACAAGGATATATTATGCTTTAGTTGAAGGTAATATAAAAGAAGACAGTGGTACAATAAATGCACCAATCGGGAGGCATCCTGTAGATAGAAAAAGAATGGCTGTAACAGATAGAAATAGTAAAAATGCGGTTACACACTTTAAAGTACTAGAAAGATTCAAACAATATACTTTAATTGAAGCAAAGCTAGAAACAGGGAGAACACATCAAATTAGAGTACATATGTCATATATAAAACATCCATTAGTTGGCGACTTAGTGTATGGAAGCAGAAAAAATAAATTTAAACAAGAAGGTCAATTATTACATGCAAAAGTTATAGGGTTTATTCATCCACGTACTAAAAAATATATGGAATTTGATTCTGAATTACCTAATTATTTTAATAAGATATTAAGTATATTAAGAGGAGAAAATTATAGACATAATTAAATTATTATGATATAATCAGAAAAAATAGTGCCCTTTAAATCTGCCCAGAGAGGTTGATAAGGATTTACAATTTTTTATTAAGGGATTATTGTAACTTCTTATCAACTAGATAAGAAGTTTTTTGTTTGCTTGGAGGTGATAGTTTGAAAACAAAAGCAGTTATAATGGATGAGAAAGCTATAATAAGAGCTACAACGAGAATTGCACATGAAATTATAGAAAAAAACAAGGGAGTAGAAGATTTAGTGCTTGTAGGTATCAAAACTAGAGGAATCCCTTTTGCAAAAAGGCTAGCAAAGAAAATTCTTGAAATAGAGGGTAAAATGGTTCCAGTTTTGACATTAGATATTACGTTGTACAGAGATGATTTAACTGAAATAGATGCAAATCCTGTTGTCCAAGATACTGAGTTTGAACTTGACATAACTGGTAAAATTGTTGTATTAGTTGATGATGTACTATATACAGGTAGGACAGTAAGAGCTGCACTAGATGCACTTGTAGATAAGGGAAGACCTAAAAAAGTACAATTAGCAGTGCTTATAGATAGAGGACATAGAGAATTACCAATAAGACCAGATTTCGTTGGAAAAAATGTTCCTACATCAAAACTAGAGTTAGTGAGTGTTAAATTTGAGGAAATAGATGGTGTTAATAAAGTTTTAATCGTTGAAAGGTAATAAGGGTAATATAATTTAATATATTAACCTTTTAATTCAGTCCAGTGAGGCTGAAAAAGGGAGATAGCCTTATCTCCCAAAATAAAAAAAGGGAGGTATTTTTATGTTCAAAAGTGTATCAGAAAGTAAAAAGGAAAAAGAAAAATTAAAAAGACTAGGAAGGAAGGGTGTTTTAGGGCTTCAACATGTTATTGCGATGTTTGGAGCTACAGTATTAGTGCCAATACTTACAGGCTTAAATCCAGCTGTTGCTTTGTTTTCTGCGGGAATTGGTACATTAATATTTCATTTTGTAACTAAAGGTAAAGTACCCGTTTTTTTAGGATCTAGTTTTGCGTTTATTCCTGTAATAAATGCAGTAGCAAATCAGTATGGAGATATTAGATATGCACAAGGTGGTATTATAGTAGCAGGTGCTTTATATTTGGTTCTTTCAATGCTTATATATATTTATGGAGTAGATAAAATAAAAAGCTTTTTCCCTCCTGTTGTAACAGGTCCAATGATTATTGTTATTGGCTTGATTTTGAGTCCTGTAGCTATACAAATGGCTTCAAAAAATTGGTTAGTAGCTTCTGTTGTAGTATTTACTGTTATAGGTGTTTCAATTTTTTCTAAAGGATTCTTTAAAGTAATACCTATATTATGTGGAGTTATTGTTGGATATATTTTCTCAGCAATTATCGGTATAGTAGATTTTAAACCTATATTAAACGCTAGCATAATAAGCGTACCAGAATTTACACTACCTAAATTTAGTATTAGTGCTATAGCAATGATTGCTCCAATAGTTTTAGCAGTTTTTATGGAGCATATAGGGGATATAACTACTAATGGTGCAGTAGTAGGTAAAAATTTCTTTGAAGATCCAGGACTTCATAGGACACTACTAGGAGATGGTTTAGCAACTATGTTAGCAGGTTTTGTTGGCGGACCAGCAAATACAACATATGGTGAAAATACAAGTGTATTAGCTGTAACTAGAGTATATGATCCATCAATTTTAAGACTTGCAGCTTTTATAGCTATAGGATTAAGTTTTATAGGGAAATTAGGTGCGATACTTCAAACTATACCTGAACCAGTAATGGGTGGAGTAAGTTTGATACTATTTGGGATGATTGCAAGTGTTGGAATAAGAACAATAACAAATGCAGAAGTAGATTTTTCAAGTAATAGAAATCTGATAGTATCATCGTTAATATTAGTTGCAGGAATAGGTACTGAGTTCTTAAGATCAAATCCAAGTTTTACAGGTGTTGTAGGAATTAAAATAACAGATAATATACAGATAGTTGGTTTGAGTTTAGCAGCTTTAATTGGCATAATTGTAAATAAAATATTACCTGAAACTGTTGTAGAGGAGTAGCAAAATGCTACTCCTTTTATGTGTAATATTTTTTATATAACTGGCATATAATGAAAAAGAATTTTATAATTAACTTTATAGAATGAATTGAAGTGGTGATTTTATGAGTATTAGAATTTTGCTTTTTTTTCAAGAAATAAGCAATCCAATTTTGGATAAAATGTTTATTTTTATAACTAATCTTGGAAGTGAAGCTTTTTATTTAATGTTTATTTCTTATATTTATTGGTGTATAAATAAAAAATTTGGAATAAAGCTTTTTTCTGTATTGACTATATCAATTTATAGCAATAACTTATTGAAAGTAATAATTCATACAGGTAGACCGTTTTTATATAGTAAAATTCAAACACCCTATATACAATCTGCACCAGGATATTCATTTCCTAGTGGACATACTCAAGGTGCTACTACATTCTGGTATTATATAATGAAAAAAATTAGAAAAAAAATTATTTATATTATTGGGTGGATTGTAATTATTCTGGTTGGTTTTTCAAGACTTTATTTGAGGGTGCATTGGCCTATAGATGTTGTAGGAGGATTAATATTAGGAATCTTAATTGTTTGGTTATTTCAATCCATATTAAACTATTTTAAAAAATTTGATAGTAATTTAATAAAAGTAGAACTAATTACAATGTTAGTTTTTATGCATTTTTTTGCAATAACAGAAAGTAATGTAAAAATACTAGCTTTACTTTCTGGTACTTTACTAGGCAGTTTTTTAGAAACTAAATACGTAAATTTTGAAGAATACAATTCATTTTTAAACCAGTTAGTAAAATATTTAATTGGACTTTTATCTATATTGTTAATTAGAAGCTTATTTTTTAAAATGCTACCTATGAATATTTATTTTGTATATTTAGGTCACTTTATACTTGGAATATGTTTAACATTAGTGGTACCTTTATTATTTGTTATATTAGGATTATCCAGAAAAAAAGGATAGAATGATTATTCTACCCTTTTAATTTTATTTATTTCTTCAACTTTAGGCGTTACATATAAAGTATTATTATTTACATAAATCACCATACCGGGTTTAGAGCCTTTTGGTTTTTTTACATTTTTTCTCTCTGTATAGTCAACAGGTACATTGCTTGACATTTTACCTTTACTATAGTAAGCCGCCAATAAAGCAGCTTCTAAGATAGTTTGTTCAGGTACATTTTCACCTTTAGATTTAATAATAACATGTGATCCTGGAATATCTTTTGTGTGAAGCCAAATATCATTTTTTTCTGCAAATTTTAAAGTTAAAAAATCATTTTGTTTATTATTTTTACCTACATATATATTATATCCATCTGAAGAAATATAATGATAAGGCTTAGATATAATTCGATTTGGCTTTTTATTATTTTTATTACTACCTTTAATATATCCTTCTTTTATCAGTTCATCCCTGATTTCTTCTAATTCATGTATATCAGAAGAATTTTCCATGCAAACCATGATGTTTTCTAGATATTTTACTTCTTCTTCAGCTTTATATATTTGTTCTTGTAAAGTTTTTTCTGCAACTTTAAGCTTGTTGTATCTTTTATAATATTTTTGCGCATTCTGCGCAGGAGTTAATTTAGGGTCTAATTTTATCTTTACTGTTGAATAGTCAGGAGTATAGAAGTTTTCTACTTCTATTTCATTTTGTCCTTTTTCTATTCTATATATATTAGCTGTAATTAGATCACCATAGATTTTATATTTATCTTTAGATTTAGCTTCAAGTAATTCTTCTTTTAGCTTTGCAAGTTTAGTTATATTTCTTTCTAGTTTAGTATTTATGATTTTTCTAAGGTCACTAGATTTTTGTTTTATCCTATCTAACTTATCTCTAGTTAAATAAAATTCTTCTAAAGCTTGACTGATAGAACTAAAATTTTTCTTTGTTAAATTTTTATATTGTGTTATATCAATAGAGGAAAAAGCAACAACTTTATCTTTTTTTGTATCAATAATGATATTTGGAGTGAAGATATCTTTATTTACTAAATCCATGACATACATGAATTCTCTTAACAGACTATTTATTTTTATTTCATCTAATTCACCTATTTTTGTACTGTCATCAATTTTAGCTCTATAACATATTTCTTTTGCAATTAGTGGGCTTATTCCCATATAATTTTTATATAAAAATTTATAAGTTAATTCTCCCAAATTAGTGTTATTAATGTTTTTGATAAAAGACTTTTTATCTATAGAAATTGGACTAATCTTATCTTGTGAAGGTGGTTGCGTATATTCACAACCCGGTAGTACAATTCTTTTTGAGCTAATATCTGTACTAATCCTTTTAATTGCATCAATGATTTTATTATTACTTTTACTTACTAAAATGATATTACTATGTCTTCCCATTATTTCAACAATAAGCTGTTTCACTGATTTTACACCTAATTCATCTAAAACTTCTATTTCTATAATAATTATTCTTTCTAAAAAAGGTTGATAAATATTAATAATTCTTCCGCCTTGAAGATGTTTTCTAAGAAGCATACAAAACATAGGAGGGTTAACAGGATTTTGTTTTGTATGTTGAGTTAAGTAGATTCTAGGATTATTACTGCTAGCTGAAACTAGTAGTTTATAGTTCTTATTATTTCTAATATTTATTAGAATTTCATCTTTTTCAGGTTGATATATTTTATCAATTTTTCCAAAAAGAATTGCTTCTTTTAACTCGTTAATAATTGCTTTTATAACGATACCATCTAGAGCCATATCAATTCCTCCACTTTATATAATAATATAAAGTATAACATTAAATATATTAAATATCAAAATCTGCAATGTATATGGTTAATTTATTATTTAAGTTAAATTATTGTAACAATTTAAAGGTAAAAAGTTAAATTAGTAATATAATATAATAATAAACTGCAGATTGAGTATGGAGGGGTATTTATGCTTAAATTTACGAAAATGCATGGACTAGGGAATGACTTTATTATATTTGATAGTACGAAGCAAGAGCTACTAAATCATAGTGAATTAGCAAAAAAGGTTTGTGATAGACATTTTGGAATAGGTGCAGATGGGATGATAGTAGTAGAATGTTCATCTAACTCGGATATTAAGATGATTTTTTATAATGCTGATGGTTCTCAAGCTCCAATGTGTGGAAATGGTATTAGATGTTTTGCTAAATATGCTTTTGATAAAAGACTAGTTAAAAATAGGGAATTTGATGTTGAAACATTAGCAGGAATAATGCGACCCAGGATCATATTATCTGAAGAGAAAGTTAGCTTTGTGGAAGTGAATTTAGGAAGGGCTTATTTTTCATCTGATATAATACATGCAAATACTGATAAAGAAAAAATCTTAAATGAAAGTATTGAAATAGATGGAGATATTTTTAAAATTTCAGCTGTTATGGTTGGCAGTGTTCATGCTGTTATATTTGTTGATGATTTAGATAAAATAGATATAAATACCATAGGTCGCAAAATAGAGAATCATCAATTATTCCCCAATAAAATCAATGTGAATTTTTGTAAAATAATTGATGATGCGAACTTAAAGGTATTAACTTGGGAAAGAGGAGTGGGACAGACACTTGCTTGTGGAACTGGTGCTGCAAGTACTGCTGTTATTAGTAATATTTTACATAACACTTCTAAGAAAGTTAATATTCATTTGCTAGGTGGTACAGTTCAAATAGAACAAAGGAACAATGAAGTATTCATGACTGGTCCAGCAGAAGTTATTTGCGAAGGAGTTTATTATGAGAAGTAGCAATTGATATAGATTGACAACAGTGTAATTTATGGTAAAATTGATTATAATAACTTAGGAGGATGATAAAGTGATAAAAAGCATGACTGGCTTTGGACGAGGTGAAAGCAGAGATAACATAAGGCATTTTATTGTAGAAATAAAATCAGTAAATCATAGATATAACGATATAATAATAAAAATGCCTAAACATTTGAATTATATCGAAGATAGAATAAGAAAACATATAAAAAGTAAGATAAGTAGAGGAAGAGTCGAAGTTTACATAAACTTAGAATATATAGACGAAAGTGGAATTAAAGTACAAGTTGATTTGCCTTTAGCAAAATCTTATAAAGAAGCAGTGGAAATCCTTAATGAGAATTTGTATATAAAAGATAAAATAACAATTGATTTAATAGCTAAATTTCCAGATGTAATAAGAGTTGAGAAGAAAGAAGATGATGAAGATGAAGTCTGGAATTGCTTAAAGAACGGACTTGAAGAAGCTCTTAATAAGTTGATTGAAATGAGAATTCGAGAAGGTCAAGAGCTAGCCAAAGACATAAGGTTAAGAGCGAAAAATATTGTAGATATAGTAAAAACTATAGAAACTAGAAGTCCTGAAGTTGTTTTAGAATATAAGAATAAATTAAGAAATAGAATAGAAGAGTTGTTAGGAGAGAGCTATGAACTAGATGAAAGCAGACTTGCAAACGAAGTGGCTTTTTTTGCTGATAAAGGCAATATAGATGAAGAAATAGTGAGGCTTTACAGTCATGTTAATCAATTGATTTCAACACTTGATGTAGATGTGCCGGTTGGTAGAAAACTAGATTTTTTAATCCAAGAAATGAATAGAGAGGCTAATACTATTGGCTCAAAGGCTTCTGATATTGTTATAACAAACAAAGTAGTGGAGTTAAAAAGCGAAATTGAGAAGATAAGAGAACAAATTCAAAATATTGAGTAGAGGAGGAGTTTTATGAGTATTACGTTAATAAATATAGGATTTGGAAATATAGTTTCAGCTAATAGAATTGTTGCAATTGTAAGTCCTGAATCAGCACCAATTAAGAGAATAATACAGGAAGCTAGAGAAAGAGGAATGCTTATTGATGCAACTTATGGAAGAAGAACTAGAGCTGTAATTATTACAGATTCAGATCATATAATATTATCTGCTGTTCAGCCAGAAACAGTTGCTCATAGATTAGAAAATAGAGAGGCACATGATGTAGATTCAATCAAGGAATAGAGAGGAGTAGACTATGAGTAAGGGGTTATTGATAGTTATATCTGGGCCTTCAGGGGCTGGAAAAGGTACTATATGTAAAGAGCTATTAAGACGTAATAAAGACATTAATCTATCTATATCAGCTACTACTAGAAAACCGAGAAATGGTGAAAGAGATGGAGTAAACTATTTTTTTATTACAAAGGAAGACTTTGAAGAAATGATTAAGAAAGAAGAATTTTTGGAATATGCAAATGTTTATGGGAATTATTATGGTACCCCTAAAAAGTTTGTATTAGATAAATTAGATGAGGGCAAAGACGTTTTGCTAGAGATTGATATACAAGGTGCTTTGTCAGTTAAAAAAATATATCCAGATGGAGTTTTTATATTTATTTTACCCCCTTCAATGGAAGAGTTAAGACAGAGAATTGAGAAAAGAGGTACAGAAACAGAAGAATCTTTAAAAACTAGATTTAATAGTGCATATAAAGAGATAGCATATGTGAATGAATATGAGTATGCAGTTGTTAATGATGAAGTAGATAAAGCTGTTTCAAAAATAGAATTTATAATTAAAGCAGAAAAATGTAAAGTTAAAAGACTTGGAGAAATAATAAAAAAATATGAGGAGGTATAGTATGTTATATCCTTCAGTTAATGACTTATTAAAGAAAGTAGACAGTAGATATACTTTAGTAATGATGATATCGAAAAGAGCAAGACAAATTGTAGATGGTGACGAACCATTAGTAAATACAGATTCGAATAAACCGGTTACAATCGCTGTTCATGAAATTTATCAAGGGAAAATTGAATATTCAAGACCAGATATAAAGGGCCTTAAATAACGGAGGGATGATATTGCTTTCGAATGTTAATATAGTTTTAGGTGTAACAGGAGGAATTGCAGCTTATAAAGCTGTGGACATAGTTAGTAGATTGAAAAAGTTAGGTGCAAATATAGATGTTATTATGACAAAATCAGCTACAAAATTTGTTACACCTCTAACATTTCAATCATTATCACAGAACTTTGTAACTGTTGATATGTTTGCCGAACCTAAAAAATGGGAAGTTGAACATATTTCATTAGCACAGAAAGCAGATATTTTCTTGGTAGCTCCAGCTACTGCAAATGTTATAGGTAAAGTAGCTAATGGAATTGCTGATGATATGTTGACTACAACTATTATGGCTACTAAAGCAAAAGTAATTTTTGCACCAGCTATGAATACAAATATGTATAAAAATCCAATATTCAAAGAGAATATGGAAAAATTAAAAGCTTTAGGTTATGAGTTTATTAAACCTGCTTCAGGAAGGTTAGCGTGTGGAGATTATGGTGAAGGTAAAATGGCAGAGCCTGTAGACATTGTAGAATATATAAAAATGCATTTTGAAAAGAAGACTTTAACAAATAAGAAAATTATTGTAACAGCAGGACCTACTATTGAGAAAATAGATCCTGTTAGATACATAACTAACTTTTCAAGTGGTAAAATGGGATATGTTATAGCTATTGAAGCTAAGAGAAGAGGTGCAGATGTAATTCTTATAAGTGGGCCAACTAATTTGGACAAACCAGAAGGTGTCAAAGTAGTAAATATAAATACTACAATAGAAATGTTAAAAGCAATTGAAGAGTATTTTGATGACGCTGATGTATTAATAAAAGCAGCGGCTCCATTAGATTATAGACCAGAAGTTGTAAGCGATAAAAAGATAAAAAAACAAGATGGGAATCTTAATATTAAATTTGTTAGAAATCCAGATATATTAGCTCATTTTGGTAAGTTAAAGAAAAAACAGATTTTAGTAGGATTTGCTGCAGAAACAAATGATGTAATAGAAAATGCAATAAAGAAAATAAAAGTCAAAAATTTAGATTTTATTGTAGCCAATGATGTTACAATGAAAAATGCAGGGTTTAGAAGTAATACTAACATTGCCACAATAATTGATAAGGAAGGTCATAAATATAGCTATCCACAAATGTCAAAAGAAGAGTTAGCAAAAATAATTCTTGATAAAGTGCAAGAATTGCTATCATGATATGTATTTAAGCTAGGTATTAGCTAAAAGCTATTTATCTAGCTTTTGTCCATTATATTATTTATATATTATCTTTTATTTTCTTTTTCTGAAAGGTTGATTATATATGCATAAAAGCAAATATGCTTTAATTATAGTTGATAATACAAGCACAAATACTGATAAAGTATTTACTTACATCATTCCTGAAGAAATAATTAACTATGTAGAAGTGGGAAAAAGAGTTTTAGTACCTTTTGGTAAAGGCAATAGGTTGTTAGAGGGACTAGTAATTGATATAGTGGATGATATAGATTTTATCCCTAATAAATTGAAATCAATTAAAAAAGTAATTGATGATACGCCAATAATACCAAAGAAACTCATAGAACTTGGATTATGGATGAGGGATAAATATCTAGCTCAGTATATAGAAGTATTTAAGACAATAATACCAACTGGTGTTAGTAATAAAGTTATAAAACATATTAAAATTACAGAAAAGTGTAAGCATATATATAGAGAGAGCTTAGATGAAAAACAGAAAAAAATTATTGAATATTTATTCGAGTTAAAAGAATGTGAATTAAGTAAGTTAAAGACTGACCTGCATATAAAAAATATTAATTTACATATAAAAGTTTTAGAGGAGAAAGGACTAGTAGAAGTATATGATAAAATTAGTACTGGCATAGGTAAGAAATATGAAAAGTTTGTAAAGAGGGTCTTTGATAAAGATAAAATTATTGAAATAATAGATTCTTTAAGTAAGAATGCAATTAAACAAATTGAAGTAATAAAAATATTAAAGGATATTGAGTATATAAAATTGAAAGAATTAATGATAATGGCTAACTGCAGTTATTCTACGATTAAATCTTTATATTCAAAAGGGCTAATTGAAATATTGGATATTAATGTTGATAGAAGTCCAATTAAAGAATATATTCCACCTTACAAAAAGGTGAGTTTAACTGAACATCAGAAATTATGTTTAGATACTATTATTAATGATATATCTAAGGGTAATATAAATAAATTTTTGATACATGGTGTTACTGGCAGTGGAAAAACTGAGGTTTATTTGCAATTGATTGAGAAAATGCTAAATCAAGATAAAGATTCAATTGTTTTAGTGCCTGAAATTTCTTTAACACCGCAAACTGTAGAAAGATTTGTAGGTAGATTTGGTGATAAGGTAGCAATTTTGCATAGTAGACTTTCTATTGGAGAAAGATATGATGAGTGGAGAAAGATTAAGGAAGGTAAGGTTAAAATAGTTGTAGGAGCAAGATCAGCTGTATTTGCACCTTTTAGCAACTTGGGGTTAATAATTATTGATGAGGAGCATGAAAATAGTTATAAATCAAGCATGAATCCAAAGTATAGTGCTATAGAAGTAGCAGAGAAAAGATGTGATTTAGAAAATGCTGCTTTAATTTTAGGATCTGCCACACCTTCGATTGAAACTTATTACAGAACTAAAAATGGCGATTTTAAGCTGTTAGAGATGCCTACTAGAGTAAACAAGATTAAAATGCCAAGTATCGAAATTGTTGATATGAAAGAAGAACTTGAAAAAGGTAATAAATCGATATTTAGCGAGTCTTTATTTTTAGCAATAAAAGACAATCTGTGTAATAAAAAACAAACAATTTTGTTTTTGAATAGAAGAGGGTTTTCAACTTTTATATCTTGTAGAAAATGCGGGTATGTTGTTAAATGTTCAGAATGTGATATTTCAATGACTTATCATTTGGATAATAATGTTTTAAAGTGTCACTATTGTGGATTATCTGTTAAACCACCAACTACTTGTCCTGAGTGTGGAAGTAGATATATAAAGTACTTTGGTATAGGAACACAAAAAGTTGAAGAATATATTAAAAAAATATTTCCATCAGCTAAAGTTGCTAGGATGGATGTTGATAACACTACTAAAAAAGGTAGTCATGAAAGAATTTTAAATGATGTAAAAAATGGAGAAGTAGATATTTTAATAGGAACACAAATGATTTCGAAAGGATTAGACTTTCCTAATGTAACTCTAGTTGGTATAATAGCTGCAGATATAAGTTTGAATTTACCAGACTTTAGAGCATCAGAAAGAACTTTTCAACTAGTTACTCAAGTGAGTGGTAGAGCAGGCAGGGGCGATGTAGAGGGTAGAGTTATATTACAGACTTATCAACCTCAACATTATAGTATTTTAGCATCAAAGGAACATGATTATAAGAAATTTTATGATATGGAAATAAAAATAAGAAAAGAATTTAAATATCCACCTTATACAAACATTATAAATATCGTGTTAGTGAGTAAAGAAGAGATTAAACTTAAAGAATTATCTAAAGAGTTTTATGTTTGCTTAATAAACGTATTAAAACAAAATTTTAGCGAAATAAGAGACGACTTAATTTTAGGTCCCAATCCAGCACCAATTTATAAAATAAGAAATAATTATCGTTATCAAATTATGATAAAATGTAGACAAGAAGAAATAAAAATTATTAAAAAAATACTTAAGGATTTAGTTGTTACTAAAAAAAATGATAGGGAATATAAAAATATAAAAATTAGCATTGATATAAATCCAATAAGTGTAATTTAGGAGGAATGATATTATGGCAATTCGTCAATTAAGATATATAGGCGATCCAATTCTTAGAAAAAAATCTAGAGAAGTAACAAAAATTGATGAGAGAATAAAAGTATTGTTAGACGATATGTTAGAAACAATGTATAAAAATGAAGGAGTAGGGTTAGCAGCTCCACAGGTAGGAATTTTAAAAAGAGTTATTGTTATAGATATTGGTGAAGGGCCTATTAAGTTAATAAATCCAGAAATTATATCAATGGAAGATGAAATTATTGATGTAGAAGGGTGTTTAAGTGTTCCAGGAGAGTCTGGAGAAGTTAAAAGACCCGGTAAAGTTAAAATTAAGTATTTAGATGAGAATGGAAAAGAGCTAATAATTGAAGGAACTGGTCTTTTAGCTAGAGCTTTATGTCATGAAATAGACCATTTAAACGGTATTTTATTTGTTGATAAAGTTGTTAAAAAGAACAGATAGAGGTGTTAGTATGAAAATAGTTTTTATGGGAACTCCAGATTTTGCAGTACCTACACTTAAAAGGATATATGAAAGAAAATATGATATACCTTTGGTAATTACACAACCTGATAGACCTAAAGGTAGAGGGAAAAAATTAACTTCTCCTCCAGTTAAGGTAGAGGCTGAAAAATTAGGCATTAAAGTATTGCAGCCAGAAAATGTAAATACAAAAGAAACTATTGAGTTACTAAAGAGTATATCACCAGATGTAATAGTAGTTGTAGCATATGGACAAATTCTAAAAGAAGAGATTTTGAAATTACCTAAATATGGATGTATTAACGTACATGCTTCACTACTACCATATTATAGAGGAGCTGCACCGATTAATTGGGCAATTATTAATGGAGAAAAGAAAACAGGAATAACAACTATGTATATGGATAAGGGATTAGATACAGGGGATATGCTTCTTAAAAGAGAAGTTTTAATAGGTGAAAACGAAACAGCTGGGCAATTACATGATAGATTAAAGGAAATTGGAGCTGAATTACTTATAGAGACCTTGTACTATATTGAAAAGGGACAAATAAAAAGTACTCCTCAGGATAATAGTATAGCCACTTATGCTCCAATTTTAAATAAATCTATTGGCAAGATAAATTGGGAAAAAACAGCTGTTGAAATTCATAATCTTGTAAGAGGCTTAAATCCTTGGCCTTGCGCTTATTTTGAATACAACAACATGAAAGTCAAAGTTTTTGTGACAGAAGTTTGTAAAGTAATTAAAGATGGTGATATAGGCCAAGTTGTAAAAGTAGATAATGAAGGAATTTATGTTAGCACAGCTAAAGATTGCTTAGTCATAAAAGAATTGCAGTTTCCAAACAAGAAAAGAATGAAAGTTTCAGAGTATCTAAAAGGCAATGAATTTTCTACAGGTATAATATTAAAATAATTTGGAAGTGAATTACATGAAAAAGGATAAGTTTAGTTTTATAAGTACATTATCAATATTATTTATAACCTTATTACTTATAATTTATTTTGGAATTTACCTGGCATTTAATAATTCAATTGATATATCAAGAATAGTATTGTTGGTTATTTCAATTGTTTTAATATTTTTTACAATCAATATTTTAGTAGGGATATTATTAATATATATCTTAACTACTGGTAGGAACTTATCAAATATAAGTTATCTATATTTAAAAAAAATGAATAAAACATTGTTTCCAGTTTTAGTCTTTATAGCTAAAATATTTAAATTGGACAAGGATAGTATTAGAAGAGTTTTTGCAGATATAAATAATTTATTAGTTAAGTCAAAAAATATTAATATAGATAATAGTGGAGACATTCTTATTCTTATACCACATTGTTTACAGAGTTCTGATTGTAAGCATAAAATTACTCATGATATAAATAATTGTACAATGTGTGGTAGATGTGATATAAGTGAAATATTAAGATTAAGTAAAGAATATAATGTAAAAACAGTTGTTGCTACTGGTGGGACTTTAGCTAGAGAATGGATCAAAAAGAATAGACCCAAAGCAATTATTGCTGTAGCTTGCGAAAGAGATTTAGCAAGTGGGATTAATGATGTAAGAAAAATACCAGTAATAGGAGTTATTAATGAAAGGCCTAATGGACCTTGTTTTGATACTAGGGTTAATATAAAAAAATTAGAGGAAGCCATAATACTTTACCTAAAGGAGGGCTAAAAAATGTATCATTATGGATACTATGGAATTGATCCAACTTTTATATTAGTTTTACCTGCGATAATATTTGCTATGTATGCTCAAACTAAAGTTCAAACAACTTTTAATAAATATCTTAGAATAGGAAATATTTCAGGATATACTGGAGCGCAAGTAGCAAGAATGATTCTTGATAAGAATGGTCTTTATGATGTGAGGATTGAATTGATTGGTGGAAGACTTACTGACCATTATGATCCAAGAAAAAAAGTTCTAAGACTTTCAAGAGAGGTTTATAGTGGAACATCAGTTGCTTCGATAGGAGTAGCTGCGCATGAAGTTGGCCATGCAATACAACATGCAAATGGATATTTCCCATTAATTCTGAGAAATAACATTGCACCTGTGGCGAGCTTTGGAGCTAGATTTGTTTGGATATTAGTTTTTGCAGGATTTATTTTACGTGCATATGGTTTGATTCAATTAGGGATATTGCTTTATTTAGCTGTAGTAGCTTTTCAGATTATTACACTACCTGTTGAGTTTAATGCAAGTCGTAGAGCTCTTATTCAGCTTCAAAATGGCATAATAACTTATGAAGAAGCAAGTCCAGTTAAAAAGGTTTTAAGAGCAGCTGCTTTAACGTATGTTGCTGCTACACTAGTTGCAATTAGTCAGTTGTTGCGATTATTAATATTAAGTAATAGACGAGATTAAAGGGGGCAGCCCCTTTAATTTTTTTGATGGAGGGAAAATACATTATGAGAAATTCAAGAGAAATTGCAATGAAAATACTATATGAAGTAAATGTAAAAAAAGCTTATTCTAGTATATCAGTCGATAAGAATTTAAGAGCAAATATAAATGAATTAGATGATTTGTTTATTAGAGAATTAGTATATGGTGTATTAGAGAATTTAATATTTATAGACTGGATTATTAAGCAATATTCAAAAGTTAGATTTAGTAAAATATCACCTATAGTGAAAGAAATTTTAAGAATGGGAATTTATCAGATAATTTTTATGGATAGAGTGCCAGATAGTGCTGCGTGTAATGAATCGGTTAAGCTAGCTAAAAAATATAGCCATAAGGGAACCATTGGTTTTGTTAATGGAGTATTACGTACTATTTCGCGAAACAAAAAAAATATTGAAATTCCTGATAAAAAGTTAGAGCCTATTAAATATCTTTCAATAAAATATTCACATCCAGAATGGATGATTAAAAGATGGATAGAAGAATTTGGTTTTGAATTTACTGAACAACTTTGTATAGCTAATAATAAAAAACCTAAACTAAATATAAGAGTAAATACACTAAAAATTAGCAGAGATGAACTTATGAAAAAATTCAGTAATAAAGGTATACAAGTTTATGAGACTAAATATGCAGATGATGGGATAATAGTTGAAAACCCAGTCAGAATTACTAATACAGAAGAATTTAACAAAGGATATTTTCAAATTCAAGACGAAAGTTCAATGCTTGTGGGACAGGTATTAAATCCTAAAGAAGATAGTTTAGTTCTAGATGTGTGTAGTGCGCCTGGAGGTAAAACTACTCATATAGCTCAGAAGATGAATAATAAAGGTAAAATTATTGCTAGAGATATACATGAGCATAAACTTAAGTTAGTTGAGCAAAATGCAAGAAGGTTAGGCATTGATATTATTAATACCGAAGTTTTTGATGCCTTAGTGTTAGATACTGATTTAGTAGGAAAAATAGATTATTGTGTAGTAGATGCTCCATGTACTGGGTTTGGATTGATAAGAAGAAAGCCAGAAATAAAATATAATAGGACTTTGGAAGATATAAAAGAGATTAATGAAATACAATATAACATTCTTAAAAATAGTAGTTGTTATTTGAAACAAAATGGTATTTTAGTATATAGTACATGTACAATAGAAAAAGAAGAAAACATAAAACTAATTAGAAGATTCTTATCAGAAAATCCTATGTATAAACTTGTTCCAATAGAAGAAATTAGGTGTGATGATATAAAAATTAGCAGCAAAAATGGATATATTGAGTTTTTTCCAAATATTCATGGTACAGATGGATTTTTTATAGCAAAATTGATTAAAATTTACTAGTAATCACTATACGATTAAATATGCTATAATAAAAAGATGGAGAGTAATATTAGGAGGGATTTTTTGGATAAAAAAGATCTAAAATCTTTAACATTAGATGAATTAAAGGATTTATTTAAAAATATTGGAGAAAAATCTTTTAGAGGTAAGCAAGCTTTTAGTTGGATTCATCACAGAATGATAGATTCAATAGATGATATAACCGAGTTTTCCAAAACATTAAGGGACAAGCTGAATTATGAGTATAAAATAACTAAATTACAAATAGTTAAAAGATTTGATTCAAAAATTGATGAAACAAAAAAATACCTTTTTTTATTAGAAGATGGTAACATAATAGAAAGTGTTATGATGAAGTATAAACATGGAATATCTGTATGTATTTCTACGCAGGTTGGTTGTAAAATGGGATGTTCATTTTGTGCTTCCACAAAAGGTGGTTTTATTAGAAACCTTACACCAGGTGAGATTGTTGACCAAGTATATCAGATACAAAAGGATTTAGATGTTAAAGTAAGCAATATAGTTTTAATGGGAAGTGGCGAACCTTTAGATAATTTTGATAATGTAATAAAATTTTTAGAACTTATACATTGTAAGAATGGACAAAATTTAGGATATAGACATATTACTCTTTCTACTTGTGGAATAGTACCAAAGATTTATGAGTTAGCGAATCTTAAGATGCCTATTACATTATCAATATCATTACACTCAGCATATGATAGCGAAAGAAAAAAAATTATGCCGATAGCTAATAAATATACAATTAAAGATATACTAGATGCTTGTAATTATTATGTTAGTAAAACAAACAGAAGAATTACTTTTGAATATACATTGATTAATGCTGTGAATGATTCTGCAAGGCATGCTAATGAATTAGCTAAACTACTATCAGGCATATTATGTCATGTGAATTTAATACCACTTAATCCAATAAAAGAGGCTAGTTTTAATACTTCAAAAGATGTAAATGTATTAAGGTTCAAAGAGATACTTGAGAGTAGAAATATAAAAACTACTATTAGAAGAGAAATGGGTAGAGATATCAATGCAGCTTGTGGCCAGTTAAGAAGAGATTATATGAACAAGAGTTAATGTTGATAATTAATAGTTAATTATCTATAGTCGGTAGTCAATAGATAATAGATATATGTTAAATTATTGTAAGCTGTTGACTTATTACTTAAAAGTGAGGGGATAATATGGATGTTGGTTTTTGCACTGATACAGGCATAGTAAGAGAGATTAATCAAGATTCATACTATTGTTCCGACATTGATGAGTTACCACTATTTGTTGTAGCTGATGGTATGGGTGGGCAGAATGCAGGTGAGGTTGCTAGTATGCTTGCAATAAGTACGGTGAAGGAAGTATTATATGAATTTAAAGATAAACTATTAAACAATGAAGTTGAGATACCTTATTTTATAAATTTGGCTTTATCAAAAGCAAATTATAAAATTTACAAACAATCTTTAGAAAATGAAAAGTTTTCAGGTATGGGAACAACTATTACATTGGCTTTTATTAATAATAATAATAAAATATATATTGGCCATGTCGGCGATAGTAGAGCTTACTTGATTAGAAAAAATAATTTAATCCAGTTAACACAAGACCATTCTCTAGTGGCTGAGCTAGTTAGAAATGGAAGCATAACGGAAGAAGAAGCGATTAACCATCCACAAAAAAATATTATAACTAGAGCTATTGGGACAGAAGAGAAAGTAAAAGTTGATATAATTAGTAGAGATATTTTAAGTGGAGATATTATTATTTTATGTACTGATGGTTTATTTAATATGGTTAGTAATGAAGATATTTTGAGAGTAATGTTATTATCAGAGAATATGCAGGAAGCTTGTGATAAATTAACATATATAGCAAATGAACATGGCGGTTTCGATAATACTACAGTTTTAGCAATAAGAATTGAATAGAAAAGAGGTGAGAGTAGTGAAAGGTAGACTTTTAGGAGATAGATATGAAATAGTTGAAAAAATTGGTGGTGGAGGCATGGCTTTAGTATACAAAGCTAAATGCAAACTACTAAATCGATATGTTGCAGTAAAAGTATTAAGAACTGAATTTATAAATAATGAAGAATTTATTAATAAATTCAGAAGAGAATCACAAGCAGCTGCAAGTCTTTCTCATCCTAATATTGTAAATATTTATGATGTAGGTGTCGAGGATGATATATATTATATAGTTATGGAGTATGTTAACGGCAAAACTTTAAAAGAACTTATTAGAGAAAAAGGAAAATTAAGTTATGAAGAAACTATTGATATAGCTATACAAATAGCGCGAGCATTAAGTCATGCTCATAAAAATCATATAGTTCATAGGGATATAAAACCTCATAATATTTTAGTGTCTGATGATGGAAGAGTTAAAGTGGCAGACTTTGGAATAGCTAAGGCAGCTACTACTTCTACAGTTACTAATACTAGTAATGTGATTGGTTCTGTTCATTATTTCTCACCTGAGCAAGCTAGAGGAGGATATACAAATGAGAAATCAGATATATATTCTTTAGGTATAGTAATGTATGAAATGGTTACAGGTAGGGTTCCTTTTGAAGGTGATAGTCCTATTTCAGTTGCTATAAAGCATATACAAGAAGATATTGTTACACCAAGACAATTTGTTGAGACTATTCCAGAAAGTTTAGAAAAAATCATTTTAAAGTGTGTAGAAAAGAACCAAAGTTTGAGATACGATAGTGCTGAAGAATTATTAAAGGATCTTGAAAAGGCTAAAGAGTCAAAAGATGGAAGTTATATAGAAATTAATAATTATGATGATTCACCAACACGAGTAATTCCAGCGATAAAGGATGATATGCTTATGAATAAAAGAAATAATGACAAGAAAAAAAGCAAAAAGAACAAGAATAAGAACAAGTCAAATAAAGTAATAACATTTTTTGCGATATTACTTGCATTAATTTTTACTACTGCTTTAGCTGTAGGGTTCTTATATATTAAAGATTATTTATTTGTTGAAGAAGTAAATGTACCTTTAATTATTGGTTTACATGAAGATGTTGCAAAACAGAAGATAGAGAGTTTAGGTCTAAAGTTTGTTGTTAAAAAAAGAATTTATAATAAGGATTACAAAGAAGGATATATAATATCTCAGAATATTGATCCTAAAGATAAAGTGAAAATAGGTTATCCAATAGAAGTGGTTGTAAGTAAGGGTGAGAAATTAGTAAGGGTACCTGATTTACTTAATAAATATTCTAGTGATATTGAAGTAGCTTTAAGCGAAGTTGGTCTTAGAAAAGGTAATATTGATTACAAGTTTAGTGATATTTATCCAGAGGGAATAGTAATAAGTCAGAAACCTGAACCATTGTCGATGGTTCCAGAGGGCACTGAAATAGATTTTGTAATTAGTCAAGGACCAGAAATAAGTTATGTAATTATGCCTAATTTAATTGGTTTAAATTTAGAAAATGCTAAGCGAGAGATTATATCTAAAGGATTTGTGTTAGGTGAAGTAAAGTATGAACCTAATAATGATATACCAAAGGATTTAGTTACATGGCAAAGCTATCCGGCAGGAGCTGAAGTTGAGGAGAATACAACAGTTGACTTGATTATAAGTAGCGGTCCGATTACAGTAGGACAAAATGATAATAACTTAATAGAGAATAATGAAGGTAAAAATGAACAAGACCAAATAACACAAAATGAACAAGATACCTTACAAGAACAAGAAAAAGTTTTGCAGTTAATTATTCCTCTTCCACAAGATAGAGAAAAAGTAGAAGTAAAAATATATAAAATACAAGGTCAATCTAAAGAAATTATATATAATAAAATTCATGAAACTAAAGAAGAGAGGATATCTGTAACTATTTCAGGAAAAGGTGAGGTTAAATATGAAATATACTATGATGGGGAATTTTATGAACAGAAAGTTATTAACTTCTAAGGAGGTTAGTTAATGCTAGAAGGGATAATTATTAAAGGGATAGGAGGTTTCTATTACGTAAAGGTTGGTAATAAAGTATATGAATGTAGAGCTAGAGGGGTTTTTAGAAAAAAGAAAATTACCCCATTAGTAGGGGATAGAGTAAAAATAAGAATTTCAAGCGAAGATAATACAGGTTTTATTGAAGAAATTTTCGAAAGAAGAACTGAGTTATTTAGACCTCCTGTTGCAAATGTAAATCAAGTTATAATAGTTTTTGCAGTAAAAAGTCCAGATCCAAATTTATGGTTACTAGATAGGTTTTTACTTCTAGCAGAATCTAAAGATTTAGATATAGTTGTTTGTTTTAATAAAATAGATTTAATATCAGAAGAAGAATTAAAGTTTCTAAATGGTATCTATTTGAATGCAGGATATAGAGTTATTAATACAAGCTGTATTTCAGGAGTAGGAGTTGATGAATTAAGGCAAACATTAGTAGATAAGATAACAGTTTTCGCAGGACCTTCAGGAGTCGGCAAATCAACTCTACTTAATAGCATACAGCCTGATTTGCAGTTAAAAACAGGAGAGGTTAGTCAAAAGACTAATAGAGGAAGACATACTACTAGGAGAGCAGAGTTACTGGAATTAAACGTAGGAGGTTGGGTTGTTGATACTCCTGGTTTTAGTTCATTAAATATTGATTTTATAAAAGAAGAAGACTTAGGTTTATATTTTAGAGAAATTAATGAGTTTAGTGGAAACTGTAGATTTGTGGGATGTTGGCATTATAAAGAACCAGATTGCTCTGTTAAGAAAGCAGTTGAAGAAAATAAGATTAGTAAGACTAGATATGATAATTATTTGATGTTTTTAGAGGAACTTAGGAATAATAGGAGGTATTAGATATGGTTAAAATTGCACCATCAATTTTGTCAGCAGATTTTAGTAGATTAGGTCAAGAAATAAAGAAGGCAGAAGAGGGTGGAGCTGATTTAATACACCTAGATGTTATGGACGGGAAATTTGTACCTAATATTACTATTGGGCCACCAGTTATTAAATATTTGAGAAAAGTAACTAAATTACCTTTTGATGTTCATTTGATGATTGAAGAACCTGAAAGGTATATAAAAGAATTTGTTGATTCTGGAGCTGATATTATTACTGTGCATCAAGAAGCAACAGTACATCTACACCGAACTATTCAACAAATAAAAAGTTATGGCATTAAAGCTGGTGTTGCATTAAATCCGTCTACACCTCTTTCTACTATTGAATATATTATCGAAGATATTGATATGGTATTGATAATGACTGTAAATCCAGGTTTTGGTGGACAAAAATTTATAAGTAATATGGAAACAAAAATAACAAAATTGAGAGATTTAATAAATAAAAAGAATTTAAATATTGATATTGAAGTTGATGGTGGTATAAAATTAGAAAATGCAGATAAAGCTGTTAAATGTGGAGCAAATATTTTAGTAGCTGGGTCTGCTGTGTTTAAATCAGATGATATTGTTGAAACGATTAGAAAATTTAAACAAGTTATCACTTTACAATATTAAATATTATTGTTATAATAAAAGCGGAAATTAAATATTCCACTAGGGGAGCCTTTTTGGCTGAGAGGAAACTTTGTGTTTCGACCCTTTAACCTGAACTAGGTAATTCTAGCGTAGGGAATGTGGTTAGCTTTAATATTACCCATGTGGTAATATTCTGTTTATTTGTATTTAAGGCTTCCATTATTTGCTATGGAAGTCTTTTATTTTTTTAAAATTAAAGGAGGTAGTTTTATGGAAAGAAATGTAAAAATTAGAATGCTAACTGAAGGAGGAGTTATGGTAGCACTTGCTTCAATTTTGAGTATGCTCAAAATATACGAAGCACCTTTTGGCGGTTCTGTAACTGCAGGTAGTATGATACCAATAATTATATTTGCTTTGAGATGGGGAATAATGCCAGGATTATTCGTAGGATTGGTTTATGGTATTATTCAGTCAATATTGGGTCTTTACTTTGTACATCCTATTCAATATTTATTAGATTATCCTATAGCTTTTGCACTTTTAGGGTTAGCTGGTATTTCAAAGTCTTTAGGTAATAAAATAAAAAATAAATATTTAAATCTATTTATAGGAGTTTTTATAGCTATATTTGGTAGATTTATAGCACATTTATTATCTGGTGTTATTTTTTTTGCAGAGTATGCACCAGAAGGCATGAATCCTTGGTTATATTCAGCAATATATAATGGAAGCTATTTAGGTATAGAGTTGATTATATCACTAGTATTAGTATTATTATTAAATAAACCAATCCAAAGATTAAATAGTTAACTTGGGAGGAAATATGAAAGCCTTAATAGTTTCAAGTGGGAATATAGAAAATCTTAATATAATAAAAAGAGTATGTGAAGATGTTGATTTAGTTGTTTGTGCTGATGGTGGGGCAGATTTAGTTGTAAAAGCAGACCGTATACCAGATATTGTTATTGGTGACTTAGATTCTATAGATAAAGATACATTGAAAAGGTTAAAAGAATATAAAGTTAAATTTATAGAATTTCCTACTAAAAAAGATAAAACAGATACTGAACTAGCAATTGATTATGTAATTGAAGAAAGTTTTAATGAAATAGTATTGGTTGGAGTTACAGGTACAAGATTGGATCATACTTTAGCTAACATCTTTTTACTATATTCTTTACTACAAAAAGGAGTTAAAGCTACTATAATAGATGACCATAATGAAATATTTATAACAAATGATGAATTAGTTCTTTATAAAGATGAGAAAAAATATGTTTCAATTATTCCGTTTAATGGAGATTTGTTAGGGGTTACATTAAAAGGTTTTGAATATGAAACAGAAAAAGAGAACATAAAATTTAGTTCAACGCTTGGTATAAGTAATACTTTGGTATCAGATAAAGGAATTATTAAAGTAGAAGAAGGAGTATGTTTAGTTATAAAGTCTATAGATTAAAAACAGTATGCGACCTTTGGTCGCATTTTTTGTTGTATAAAATATGTAGTAACATTATTTAACGTACTGAATAAAATATATTATAGTAGCCTTTAGGGAGTGGTTAGTATGAGAAAAATATTTCTTAAGAAAAATATAAAACAAATAATTGGCGTTTTACTTGCTGTAGTAGGCGCAATAATTGTAATTCAAGTTGTACCTATATCAGTATGGATTTTTTTCTTGGGTATTTTATTGATTTTGATTGGATGGGTATTCTATAGAATGCTATAGAGGTGGTACATTTGAAAAAAATAAAGAAAACGCTAATAATGGTTTTATTAGTTATTTTAATTAGTATGATTTTCTATATGTTACCGAGTTGGGTTATATTATCATTTATTGGAATCAGCCTAATATGGATAGGTTGGTATTTGTATAGTACTTAATAAAATTAAAAGGCTTCCAATATTTAGGAAGCCATTTAAACTATAAAGCTCTTTCAACTTTACCTGATCTTAAACATCTAGTACAAACTCTTATTCTCTTTGGAGTACCATTAACAATAGCTTTTACTCTTCTAATATTTGGTAACCAAGTTCTTTTATTATGACGGTTAGAGTGGCTTACTTTGAAACCTGCTACTTTTCCTTTACCGCATACTTCGCAAACTCTTGACATAAAAAACACCTCCTCAGTTCTAGTACTAAAAAGCCCCTATAAAAACATTACTATTTTAACATACCAAGGATTATTTTTGCAATAAAAAGATATAAATATACTAAGTTTAATATGGAAAAGTATTTTACTTAAGAGTTTATATTATAAATTATTTACAAAAATTTATTTAAATCGAAGTTTTTGTTATAATTACTTTTGAGTTATAAATGTCAAGTTGAATAAGGTGAAATAATAGGGTATTATATATATATAATAGTTCTAAAGGAGGATTATAATGCCAGGTAAATTAAGTAATAAGTTTGGTTCAATAAATATTGATGATAATGTGCTTGCTATAATAGCAGGTTTATCAGCAATGGAGTGTTATGGCTTAGTAGGTATGGCAAGCCGAAATGCAACTGAGGGTTTAGTAGAATTACTAAGAAGAGAGCATTTGACAAAAGGTGTAAAGGTTCATACTGAGGATAATAGAATTGTCATTGATTTGTATGTTATAGTACAATTTGGAACAAAAATTTCAGTAGTTGCAAACAACATAATAGAGAAAGTAAAATATAATATTGAGAGCTTGACAGGTTTGACAGTAGAAAAAGTTAATATTAATGTTCAAGGTGTCAGAGTACAAAAGTAGGTTAAGGAGGTACTAAGATTGAAAATTGAATACATAGATGGAGTTTTGCTAAAAAATATTTTTATAGGAGCAGCAAATAAATTAGAAAAAAATAAACAAGTAGTAGATTCTCTTAACGTATTTCCTGTGCCAGACGGAGATACAGGGACGAATATGTCGTTGACAATGCAATCAGCAATAAAGCAGGTAAAGAGCGTAAATAGTGAAAAAATCGAAGATATTGCTAAAGCTGCTTCAAATGGTTCTTTAATGGGAGCAAGAGGAAATTCAGGAGTAATATTATCACAGTTATTTAGAGGGTTTGCTAAAGGTTTAAAAGATGTTGAAAAAATCGATGTAGAAATACTAGCTAAAGCTTTTAAATCAGCTTCAGACACTGCTTACAAAGCTGTAATGAAACCTATAGAAGGTACTATATTAACAGTAGCGAGAGAATGCGCAGAAAGAGCTTTAGAAATAGCAAAAAAAGAGAGGGATATTAAAAAGTTTCTAGAAGAAGTGATTAAACATGGTGAAATAACTTTGAAAAAAACACCTGAGATGTTACCTGTATTAAAACAAGCAGGTGTAGTTGATGCTGGTGGAAAAGGATTAATATATATTTTATTAGGTGCTTTAGATGTTGTATCGACTGGTGATAGTACTTTGCTTGAAGACGATATATATATAGAAATAGAGGATAGTATTAATATTGAAAGACTTGATGAAGATATTAAGTTCGGTTACTGTACAGAGTTTATTATTAATAGTGAAAATGTGGATATAAATGAATTCAAGCAAGAAATTATGGGATTAGGAGATTCTTTACTTGTTGTAAATAATGATGAAGTTACAAAAGTTCATATTCATACAAATAATCCAGGGATTGTTTTAGAAAAAGCACTTGCAATAGGCGAATTAACTAATGTTAAAATTGATAATATGAGATACCAACATAAAAATAGAATAATGGAAGAAGAGAAAGCTATAGACTTGAGTAGAAAAAAATATGGTTTTATAGCTGTGGCTATGGGTGAAGGTATAGCAAATGTATTCAAAGATTTAAATGTAGACTTTATTATACATGGTGGTCAAACAATGAATCCAAGTACAGAAGATATATTAAAAGCAGTAAATAGTGTAAATGCAGAAAATATAATAATATTACCAAATAATAGTAATATTATTTTGGCAGCTAAGCAAGCTAAAGAATTAAGTGATGGAAATATAGAAGTGTTACCAACTAAGAGTGTACCTCAAGGAATTTCAGCTCTCTTAAGTTTTGATGAGGACTTGGAACTTGAAGAGAATATTAACAATATGATAAAATCTATTAAATCAGTAAAGACAGGACAAGTTACTTTTGCTGTAAGAGATACAGTAATTAATGATATAGAAATTAAAAAGGATGATATTATAGGAATTGGTGAAGGTGAGATCAAGTCAGTAGGAAATGATATTACTCAAGTTTCAATTAATTTATTGAAAGATATAGTTGACGATGATAATGATTTAATTACATTATTTTATGGAGAGGATATTTCTGAAGAAGAAGCAGAAGCTTTAGCAGAAATTATTGAGGATGAAATTGAAGATTGTGATGTAGAAGTTGTTTATGGTGGTCAACCTTTGTATTATTATATATTTTCAATAGAATAATTACAATAGCTAAGGTACACTTAGCTATTGTTTTTTCTTTACATCTATGATTTTGTTCTTAGTTCATATAGTTAGTAAAATTAGAGGTGAAAAGATTGAATAGCCTTAATACACCTATACAATTTATAAAAGGAGTAGGTCCTAAAAGAGCAAAACTATTAAAAAGGATTAATATAGAAACGGTGAAGGATTTACTTTATTATTTTCCAAGAACATATGAAGACAGGAGAAAAGCGGATAAAATAATAAATGTAAGAAATGGTGAAAAAGCTAATTTGAAAATCATTGTAGTGGGGTCACCTTCAGTAATGAAGCCAAGAAAAGGTCTTACAATTGTTAAAGTACCTGTTAGAGATGAAACAGGATTAGCTTTTTTGGTCTGGTTTAACCAAGAATATATTAAAAATCAGTTTAAAATAGGAGAAGTATTAAAGGTAAATGGAAAAGTTAAAAAAATATTTAATGAAATACAAATTCAAAATCCTGTATTTGAGAGAGAAGATGAAAATGATAAAATTGGTAAAATCATTCCTATTTATCCACTCACTAAGAAGCTAAAAAATAGTGATATGGTTAAACTAGTCAAGAAAGTTTTAGATGAGTATTTAAATTATATTGAAGATATAATGCCAGAGTATATTAAAAAGAAATATAATTTATGTTCAATTTACACAGCAATAAGTAATATACATTTTCCTAAAGATAGATATTCTTATATAGAAGCTAAGAAAAGGCTTGTATTTGAAGAGCTTTTTATTTTGCAATTAGGTTTAAGACTTATAAGAAATAGATATATAGAAAATGTACAAGGTATTAAATTTTCACAAGTAAAAGAAATAAATAAATTAATAGATTCTTTGCCATTTAAGCTAACTAATGCACAAAAAAAGGTTTATGAAGAAATATGTTTAGATATGGAGTCAAGTAGACCAATGAATAGATTAGTACAAGGAGATGTTGGTTCTGGCAAAACGATTATTGCAGTATTAGCAATGTTTAAGGCAGTTAAATCAGGTTATCAAGCAGTTATGATGGCACCTACAGAGATTTTAGCAACACAGCATTATGAAAATGTGAGTAATTTATTAGAGCAGTTTGACATTAAAGTTAGTTTGTTAGTAGGAAGTATGTCTATCAAGAAAAAAAAGGAAATATTAGACAAAATAAGAGGAGGAGAAATTGATATTGTAATCGGTACGCATGCGCTAATACAAGAAACTGTAGAGTTTCATAAATTAGGGCTTGCAATTACTGATGAACAACATAGATTTGGAGTTAGACAAAGGTCAGCTCTTTCACAAAAAGGACTAAATCCTGATGTTTTAGTTATGACAGCAACACCAATACCAAGAACATTAGCATTGATATTATATGGCGATTTAGATATTTCAATTATTGATGAGGTGCCACCTGGAAGGAAGAAAGTGAAAACTTATGTGGTAAATGCAAGTATGAAAGCTAGAGTATATGATTTTATCAAAAAAGAAGTAAACAAAGGCAGACAGGTTTATATGGTCTGTCCTTTGATAGAAGAGTCTGATGCATTAGATTTACAATCTGCTATAAAATTATATGAAGATCTAAAAGAAAATATTTTTAGAGATTTTAAGCTAGGATTGCTACATGGAAAATTATCAGCTATTGAAAAAGAAGAGATAATGACAAAATTTAAAAATGGAGATATTGATATACTTATTTCAACAACAGTTATAGAAGTAGGGGTAAATATTCCTAATGCTAATATTATGGTAATAGAAAATGCTGAGAGATTTGGACTTTCTCAACTTCACCAGCTACGTGGCAGAGTAGGGAGAGGTGAGCATCAATCATATTGTATTCTTATTAATGAAAGTAAAAGCAAGATTTCTATTGAAAGAATGAAAATAATGGAGAAATCCAATAATGGATTTGAAATATCAGAAAAAGACCTTGAATTAAGAGGACCAGGCGAGTTTTTCGGAACAAGACAACATGGGTTACCTGATTTAAAAATTGCGAATCTATTTACTGATATTAAAATACTGAAATTAGCACAAAAAGAAGTTTTTCAGATTCTAGAAGAAGATCCTTTTTTAGATTCATCTAAATATTCAAGTTTGAAACAAAAGATTTATGAAATATTCGAAGAAAAGTTAAATGATATTTCCTTAAATTAATAAAATAATCTATTAGAAAGATGCATTTAGCATCTTTTTTGTTTTAAGTAAGGATTTCAATAAAATCTACCTTAATTTATTTTGATATAAGATTTTATTCCTAAATTAGATAATTTTGTTTGTAAAAAAAATATAATATGCTAAAATATTATTATTAGAAGTAAGGAGGAATAATTTTGCGCGTAATTACAGGAACTGCTAAGGGGCATAAATTGAAGGTTCCTAAAGGTTTAAGTGTTAGACCAACTACAGATAGGATAAAGGAATCACTTTTTAATATTTTAGGTAATGATTTAGAAAATTGTGTAGTATTAGATTTATTTGCAGGCTCTGGGAGCATAGGCATAGAATTTCTGAGTCGTGGTGCAAAAAAATGTTATTTTATAGATAATAGTATTATAAGTATAAAAACAATAAAAGAAAATTTGATTAAAACAAATTTAATAGATAAAAGTTATGTTTATAAAAATATTGCTGAAAAAGCTATAAAAAAATTAGGAGCTAGAGGAGTAAAATTTGATTACATTTTTATGGATCCACCATATGAAAAAGGTTTAGTAATTCCGACTTTAGAAGTTATAGCAGCTGAGAATTTATTAGAAGAAGAAGGCGTAATAATAATTGAGCATGAGAGTAGTTTAGATTTATCAGATGAAATTATCTCGTTTGTAAAAGTTAGAGAAAATAATTATGGGAGTACTAAAATAACTTTTTATGAGCTTAGGAGGTAAATTAATGATCGTCGTATATCCTGGAAGTTTTGATCCTGTAACTAATGGGCATTTAGACATTATTGAAAGATGTTCTAAAAAGTTTGAAAAGGTTATTGTTGCAGTTTTAAATAATCCATCCAAGAAACCAATGTTTACAGTTGAAGAAAGAGTTGAACTTTTGGAAGTGGTTACTAAGGAATATAAAAATGTAGAGATTGATAGTTTTTCTGGATTATTAGTTGAGTATGTTAGAAAAAGAAATATATCATTCATTATAAAGGGCTTAAGAGCTGTTTCTGATTTTGAATATGAACTACAAATGGCAATGATGAATAGAACTCTTGATAATAATGTAGAGACTTTATTTCTTATGACTAATAGTAAGTATTCTTTTTTAAGTTCTAGTTTGGTAAAAGAGGTTGCAAAACTAAATGGTGATATTTCTAATATTGTTCCAAAAGAAGTAGAAAAAGCGATACTAAATAAGATAAAGGGGGCGTAGAAAATGGATGTTATTAAATTATTAGATGAGCTTGAAGATATTATAGATGGAAGCTCGTCAATTCCTTTTGCTGGAAAAGTTCTAGTTGATAAAGAGGAATTACTAGAAATTATTAGAGAAATAAGAATAAAATTACCCGACGAAATTAAGCAAGCAGAATGGATAAAAGAAGAGAGACAAAGAATTTTAGTAGAAGCTCAGAATGAAGCAGATACAATTATTGATGAAGCTAGATTACATATTGAAGAGATGATAGAAAAAGATGAGATAACTAAAAAGGCTCAAGAAAGAGCCGAAGAGATTATAAATAAAGCTAAATCAAATGCAAAAGAGATAAGAATTGGCGCAAGAGAGTATGCAGATGAATTGTTAAAAAATGTACAGGACAATCTAAAAACTATAATAACTACACTTGAAAAAAACAGAGAAGAATTAAGAGGGCTTAAATAAAGGCTTCTTTAAAGAGAAGCCTTTTGAATTTTTTAATTTATTTTTCTCTTTTGATAAATGAAAGGCTAATAAATAAAGATATTAATATAATTGTTGAAAGTATAGATATTTGTAATATAGTAGAAAATTTGAAAATTTCGAACCATTTTCTCCAAGAAGTAATATTAGTATAAGTATACGAAGCATAAACAGATGTATTTATTGGAAATTTTATAAAAATATTGCTTATTAAAACCGTATAAATACTAGCAAAGATACCGTGAAGTAGTTTTGACAATAGATATATACTGATTTTTAAGTCTGTTTTAGATATGAAGCTTGAAGCTTGACTATGTATTGATATGCCACTCCATGCAACAATAAAATTAATTGTTACTAGTTTTATTAAAATAGGAATAGTAGACATACTCGCAATATTTTTACATCCAACAGTCATTTCTATCAATCCTGAAATAAAAGCTTTAATTAGTTCTTTATTAGATATGAATGGTATAAAAGAAATTATGCTACTTAATAGATTAATAATACCAGTAATATCCAATATCTCAATAATAACCGAATATAAAATGATAAATCCACCTATAATTAGCATAGTATTAAAAGACTCTCGTACAGCATCTCCTAATATTAATCCAATACCTCTATTATCTTTTTTTCTAGCTAAAATTAACTCATCAAAAGCTGTTTTAATTAGATTTTTTGTATTGTTGTTTGTTTCTTTTGATTTATCAAGTTTAATACCATAATATCTAAAAAATAAACCTACTGTAATTGCTCCTAAATAATGTGGGATTGCAATCAAAAGTCCTAAATTTGGCATTTTTAACATGCCTACTGCTACAGCGCCTATCATAAATAATGGTCCCGAAGTACTAGCAAATGAAATAAGTCTTTGAGCTTCAATTCTTGTTAAAACTCCTTGGGTTCTAAGTTTTGTAGTTAATTTTACACCAACTGGATATCCTGAAGTAATACTCATTACAAATGGGAAAGCTGCTTCTCCTGGAAGATTAAAAATTGGTTTCATTATTGGACTTAAAAGAGTTCCTATAAAATTTACAACTCCCAAGCCTATCAAAGCTTCAGCACTTATGAAAAAAGGAAGTAATGAAGGTAAAACGATATAAAACCAGGTATTTAGACCATCTACTGCTGCATTGATCGTATTTTTTGGAAATATGACTAACGATATAATTATAAAGCTTATTATAAAAGCTGGCAAAATAGTTAATAAGTATTTAGATTTTTTAATTGTGATTAACGTTAAAAATAAGAATAAAAGAAAAAGTATTTGTGTCATAAATGACCTCCTATGAATGTTATGATATATATATATTTGTTATAATATATTAATATGATAGTAGCATTTTAATAGAGTGGGGTGAGAAATTTGGGACAAAAAAAGAAAATAGGTTTAGCTTTAGGTTCGGGTGCTGCTAGGGGGTTAGCCCATATAGGAGTATTAAAAGCTCTCGAAGAAAACAATATAGAAATAGACATAGTATCGGGAAGTAGTGCTGGAGCTTTGATTGGAGCAGTATATTGTTGTGGTGTAAAATCTAAAATGATTGAAAATATAGCATTAAATATAGATCGCAAGTTATGGGTTGATTTAGCTGTACCAAAAAGAGGATTCATAAAAGGAAAGAAAGTAGAAGAATTAGTTAAATTATTAACTAGAAATCAAAACATAGAAGATTTAGATAAAAAATTATCCATAGTGGCTACTGATTTAAAAACTTCTAGTGAATATGTTTTTACGAAAGGTCCAATTTATAAAGCAGTTAGGGCAAGTATATCAATACCGGGTATATTTGAGCCTGTAAGATATGAAAATATGATATTAGTAGATGGTGGTGTAATTGATAGAGTTCCAGCATCAGTTGTAAAAGATATGGGAGCGGATATAGTAATAGCAGTTGATGTTGGTTTTAGTGGTGAACCTGGTAGAATTAATCATATTTTTGATGTTATATTACAGTCAATAGATGTTATGTCAAGGCAGATATCAACAGATAAAATAATAGCGGCTGATATATTAATTGAACCTGATGTTTCACATATAAAGCCTTCGAGATTTGATATGGTTGAAGAATGTGTAGCTAAGGGATATGAAGCAACAATGGAAAAGATGGAAGAAATAAAAAGAATTATAGAAGGAAAATAGATGGAGATTATCCATCTATTTTTGTGTATTTATGTATGGGCTTATAAGATAGTCTAAATCAAATTTTTTACCGTTATAATTTGATAGCCCTAAGAAATAAATATCAGTTGCTCGTTTATCTATTTCTATAATTTTATTTAGATTATCATCTTTGATTTTTTTATAGTTAGCAAACTTTGTTATTATAGGAAATTTAGCTTTTTTTCTAGCTTTATTAAGTAAGATTTTTCCTTTTTGATTAAAACCTAGTACTCTAATATATAAATTATCTTCTAAATAAAGTTTTGAAAGAGTTTTTTTATCTAAGCCAATAATCATTTGCATAAGTAACCTTTGTAGTCTTGTGTATGTATATCTTTTAGTTTTGATGCAATCTAAGATACTTTTAACTGTTATGTTTTCTTTTATACAATTTAAAATTCTATTTTCAAGCCCGTTTTCAATATCAAATAGGTCTATTAAACTTTCTTTACTAAATCTAGCTATATGGTATTGAATAATTTGTATATAATTCTCAATGTTGTTGAAAGAACCATATTTATTTAAGAAATTTTTCAAATGAGAATATGTAGCAGTAGGAACGGCTGTTTTAATTTTTTCCATGCCAAATGAACCTTTAAAAATCTCATTACGAATTGCAGTAGCACTAGAAATTTTGCCTGTCATGTTAATATCATGATATTCTGCATTTATTCTTTTTATAGTATAAGGTTTTATATTACTGTTTATTTTCTTTAAGGCTTTTAAGTATTCTATTGCTAAAATATTATTTGGACTTGAAATAATTTTGTTTATATTACTTGGACAAATATTTTTTAATGTCAAATAATCAGATATAGCTAAACTTCTTGCTTTTGGATAAGTACATCCTGTTGATATATATTTTTTTAAGAAATATTTAAATTCTTTAGTTTCATCTACAAGAATATTCGAAATTATATCTAGTTCATTCAAATTACCTATTTCACTTCCGAAGCATAGACAGTCTACAATACCTAAACTATCTAAAATTTTAATTGAACCGTAAGCGAAAAATTCTGCGCTTTGAGATGAGTATATAGTAGGGAGCTCTATTACTAAGTCTACACCTGAGTCAATTGCCATTTTAGCTCTAGTCCACTTATCTACTAAAGCAGGCTCACCTCTTTGCACAAAATTACCACTCATTATACTTATTGAATAATCACAACCTGTTATTTCCTTGGATTTTTTTAAATGATAAAGATGACCATTATGAAATGGATTGTATTCTGTTATTAATCCTAGTACTTTCATAATATCCTCCACTTAATAATTTAAAATTAAATTTTATTTTAATATTTTAATTGTTAATAAATTATATCATACTTATTTTTTGAAAAAAATAGATATAAAAGTTCGAATTAAGTCAATAATATGAACAAAATCTTCGATTTGAATAAATTAAGGAAGATTTCGCTCGTATCCATAAATAGAAATTATATTTATAATTATCAGGTATATAATTTCCTATGGATTATAAAAATATAGCGCATTTGGTTGATTTTTTTCTTTAATTATAATAATATGAATATTGGTACAAAATCATTTTTAGGAGGTATGTTATGAAGATACTAGTTATAAACTGTGGTAGTTCATCTCTAAAATATCAGCTGATTGATATGACTAATGAAGAGGTTTTAGCAAAGGGTTTAGCTGAAAGGATAGGAATTGATGGCTCAAGAGTAAAACACAGAACAATAGGCAAAGAAGAAGTTATTATTGAAAAGCCTATGTCAAATCATAAGATAGCTTTAGAAATTGTACTAAATGCACTTACAAATTCTGAGCATGGTGCTATTAAATCAATGGAAGAAATAAGTGCTGTTGGTCACAGAGTAGTACATGGTGGAGAAAAATTCTCTGGGTCTGTAGTTATTGATGATGAAGTACTAAAAGTTCTAAGAGAATGTGCAGATTTAGCACCATTACATAATCCACCTAACATTATGGGAATTGAAGCATGCCAAGAATTAATGCCTAATACTCCTATGGTAGGTGTATTTGATACAGCATTCCACCAAACAATGCCAAAATCTTCGTACATTTATCCACTTCCATATGAGTTGTATGAAAAGTATGGAATAAGAAAGTATGGCTTCCATGGTACATCTCATAAATATGTATCAAATAGAGCTGCTGAAATTTTAGGTAAGGATATTAAAGAATTAAATATCATAACATGCCACTTAGGTAATGGAGCAAGTTTAGCTGCAGTAAAAAAAGGTAAGTCAATTGATACAAGTATGGGATTCACACCACTAGAAGGTCTTGCTATGGGTACAAGATGTGGCGATATTGATCCAGCAATAGTAACATTTTTAATGGAAAAAGAGAATATGTCAACTAGTGAAGTAAATAATCTACTAAATAAAAAATCAGGCGTTTTAGGTATATCAGGTGTAAGTAGTGACTTTAGAGACATAGAAGAAGCAGCTGCTAAAGGAAACGAAAGAGCACAGTTAGCATTAGATAAGTTTACAAGTAGAGTTAAAAAATATGTAGGTGCATATGCAGCTATAATGGGTGGGGTAGATGTAATTGTATTTACAGCTGGATTAGGAGAGAATTCACCTGAAACTAGAGAAGCTGTTTGTGAAGGATTAGAATTTATGGGTGTAGAAATAGATAAAGAGAAAAATAAAGTTAGGGGTAAAGAAACTATTATAAGTACTGAAAATTCTAAGGTTAAAGTATTAGTTGTACCTACAAATGAAGAACTTATGATAGCAAGAGAGACTAAAGCTTTAGTATAGGCAGGATTTACCTGCCTTTAACTTATATTAAAATACTGTAATATAGTTCTTGACAAATGAGGTTTACCTTTATATAATAAAATCTGGCAACATTCGAGAGGTGAACATAATGAAAGTAGATATCTCAAAACTTCTCGATGGAACTGTCGAAGCAATTGATTTTTATAAAGAAGTTGATATACCTAATTTATCAGTAAAAGGTAAAGAAATTCAATTATTAACTCCTGTAAATGTAGATGGTGGAATATACAGGGCTGATGAGGATTTATTTATAAATGCGACAATTGCTTATACTTATAAGGAGAATTGTGCTAGATGTCTAGAAGAGTTTAGTAATAAGGTAAGTACAGTTCTGTTGGGAAGACTTGTTGAACAAGATAATAGCATTTCAGAAGAGGAAACTGATGAAATCTTGGTTGCGTACAAAGAGAGCACAGTAGATTTACAAGAGTTTGTTGTTTCTGCTATTTTGCTTTCTTTGCCTATGAAGGCGCTTTGTGATGAAGCTTGTAAAGGGCTATGCCCTAAGTGTGGCCAAAATTTAAATTTACAAAAGTGTAATTGTGAAGATGATTTTATTGATCCTCGCTTTGCAAAATTAAAAGAATTATTGGACTGACTTAAGGAGGTGTTATTAATGGCAGTACCAAAGCGTAAAGTATCAAAAGCTAGAAGAGATAAAAGAAGAGCATCAAATTTTAAGGCATATGCACCAAATTTAGTTGAGTGCCCACAATGCCATGAACCAAAGTTACCACACAGAGTTTGCGGTTCATGTGGTTATTACAAAAATAAAGAAGTTATAGAGGTTGAATAATTAGGATAGTGATTTTAATCACTATCTTTTTTTTATAATACATATATTTTTTGAGCAATATAGAAAATCTTGTTTACAAGCTAAATTTTAAAAAAAGCTAATTTTTAAGATGGCAGCTTTTAAATTTGTATTTTTCTGTTAGCTAAAGCTAAACATAAAAATATATAAAATACTTGATTTTTTTTATACTATAATATATACTAACTATTAGTAATAGGTACTAAATTCAACTAATAGCTCGAGGTGAAAAGATGGCTAATAAAAGGCTACCTAAAAAAGAAAGACAGAAAAGATTAAAAGAAAAATTAAAAGAAGATCCTTTTTTGACAGATGAAGAGTTAATGCAAATTTTTAATGTTAGTATTCAGACTATAAGATTAGACCGTCTTGAATTAGGCATACCTGAGTTAAGAGAAAGAATAAAAAATGTGGCCGAACTTAACTATTCTAAAGTTAGGGCAATCGGAGGAACTGAAATAGTAGGAGAGTTAGTAGATTTAAAATTAGGGAAAAGTGGAATTTCAATTTTAGAAACTAATAATGAGATGGCGTTTAAAAAAACAAATATCATAAGAGGTCACCATATATTTGCACAAGCTGAATCTCTTGCTATGGCTGTTATAGATGCAGATGTAGCACTAACAGGAGTTGCTAATATTAAATACAAGAGTCCGGTTTATGCTGGACAAAAGCTTATTGCAAAAGCAGAAGTTGTAAGGATAAGAGGAAATAAATATTTTGTGCATGTTTTTACATATGTTGGTCAGGAACAAGTTTTTAGGGGTAAGTTTATTTTAGTATCGATAGAATAAGAAGGAGGGGGTAATATGAGAATAATAGTTGATGCAATGGGGGGAGATAAAGGCCCTGAAGTAACAGTAAAGGGGTGTGTAGATGCATTAAAAGAAGTAAATGTTGAAATTGTATTAGTTGGTAAAGAGGAAATGATAAAAGAGCAATTAGATAAACTAGAATATAACGGAGATAATATTAGCATTGTTAATGCTGATGATGTAATAACAAATGACGATAAACCTGTTATGGCGATAAGAAGGAAGAAAAATTCTTCAATGGTAGTTGGCTTAAAAATGGTAAAAGATAAAGAAGGAGATGTTTTTATTTCTGCAGGTAACACAGGTGCTTTGTTAACTGGAGGTTTATTAGTTGTAGGACGAATCAAGGGTATAGAGAGAGCGGCATTAGCTCCTGTTTATCCAACTAAAAAAGGAATTTCTTTATTAATAGATGCTGGTGCGAATGCAGATTGTAAACCCAAATATCTACAGCAATTTGCTTTAATGGGGAGTATATATGCAGATAAAGTTTTAAACAAAAAAAACCCAAAGGTTGGATTAGTTAATATTGGTGTAGAAGAAGGAAAAGGTAATGAGTTAACTAAGGAAGCTTTTGAGTTGTTATCAAAATCATCACTTATAAATTTCTATGGTAATGTTGAAGCTAGAGATATTCCAGAAGGTTTAGTTGATGTTTTAGTTTGTGATGGTTTTGTAGGTAATGTTATATTGAAACTAACAGAAGGATTAGCATATTCTATTTTTTCAGCACTTAAGGAAGAGTTTTTAAGAAATCCTATAACTAAATTAGGAGCACTATTACTTAAGCCAGGGCTTAAGAATTTTAAGAGTAAATTAGATTATACTGAATATGGCGGGGCACCTTTACTAGGGGTTAAAGGTGGAGTAATCAAAGCTCATGGTAGTTCTGATGCAAAAGCTATTAAGAATGCAATTAAGCAAGCAAAAGCTTTTGTAGAAAATGATGTTTTAAAGCTAATTGAAGAAAGCATATCTGATTTAGGGGGTAACAATGATTTTGAATACGAATAGATCAGTTGGAATAATTGGTACAGGGAGTTATATTCCAGAGAAGGTATTAACAAACTATGACTTAGAAAAAATTGTAGAAACTAATGACGAGTGGATTAAGACTAGAACAGGAATTATTGAAAGAAGAATTTTAGATGATGATAAGGCGACTTCATATATGGCAACTATAGCTGCAGAAAGAGCAATAGATGATGCTGGAATTAAAAACGAAGATATTGATATGATAATTGTAAGTACAGTAACACCAGATATGGCTTTTCCTTCAACTGCATGTATAGTTCAAGATAAATTGGGATGCACTAATGCAGCTGCATTTGATCTAGAGGCAGCTTGTTCAGGATTTTTATATGCATTATCAGTAGCTTATGCATATATTAGTTCAGGACTTTATAAGAATGTTTTAATTATTGGTGCAGAAACATTATCAAGAATTGTAGATTGGACTGATAGAAACACTTGTGTATTATTTGGAGACGGAGCAGGTGCAGCTGTTATGAGTATAGTACCAGAAGGCATGGGTATTTTGGGAATTAATTTAGGAGCAGATGGTAGTGGTGGAAAGTATCTTACACAACCTGCAGGAGGTTCTAAAATTCCTGCAACACATGATACAGTAGAGAAACGACTTCATTATATCAAAATGGAAGGAAATGAAGTATTTAAGTTTGCTGTTAGAGCTATGGAAGAAGCATCCAAAAAGGTGATAGAGATGAGTAATCTTAAGCTGGAAGATATAGATTATCTTGTTCCACATCAAGCAAATATTAGAATCATTGAATCAGCAAGAAAAAGATTAAAGCTTGCTAAAGATAAAGTATACGTTAACTTGAATAAATATGGGAATATGTCGTCGGCTTCGATTCCTGTTGCATTAGATGAAGCGATTAAAGCTAATAAAATAAAAAGAGGTGACAATGTCTTATTAGTTGGTTTTGGTGGAGGTTTAACTTGGGGTTCATGTGTTATTAAATGGCATAAAAACCAGGAGGTGCAAAATGTTTAAAACTATAATTTGTGATTTGTTAAATATTAGATATCCGATTATACAAGGTGGTATGGCATGGGTTGCAACATCAGAGCTTGCTGCTGCTGTTTCTAATGCCGGTGGACTAGGGATAATTGGATGTGGTAATGCACCTGTTGAAGTAATAGAAGAAGAAATATTTAAGATAAAAAAGATGACATCAAAACCATTTGGTGTTAATGTTATGCTGTTATCACCTTATGTTGATGAAATTATGGAATTATTATATAGAGAAAAAGTTCCTGTAATAACAACAGGAGCGGGAAATCCTGGCAAATATATAGGGAGATTTAAAGAGATTGGTACAAAAATACTACCTGTAGTTCCTTCAGTTGCTCTTGCAAAAAGAATGGAAAAAGTAGGTGCAGATGCATTGATTGTTGAAGGGACTGAAGCAGGTGGTCATATTGGAGAACTTACTACGATGGCTTTAGTACCTCAAGTGGTTGATGCGGTTGATTTACCTGTAATAGCAGCAGGAGGTATTGCTGATGGTAGAGGTTTTGTTGCAGCTTTAGCTTTAGGTGCAAAAGGAGTACAGATCGGTACAAGGTTTGTTTGTACTAAAGAGTGTATAGCACATGAAAATTATAAAAAAATGATACTTGAAGCTGGAGATAGAGATGCTGTAGTAACAGGTAGAGTTACAGGTCATCCTGTAAGATCTATCAAGAACAAATTGACTAGAAAGTTTATAAAGTTAGAAAAAGAGGGTGCAGATAAAGAGACGATTGAAAAGTTAGGGATAGGGACTTTAAGAAATGCTGTTTTAAATGGAGATATTAAAAATGGTTCTGTAATGGCAGGACAGATTAGTGGATTAATTAAAGAAATTAAAACTTGTAAAGAAGTTATAGAAGATATAATTGCCGAAGCAAAAAAAGTTAAACAGGCTTTGTAGGAGTGATAAAATGAGTAGAATAGCATTTGTTTTTCCTGGTCAAGGAGTTCAATATGTTGGAATGGGAAGCGATATTGTTAAAAATTATAAAGAGGCATCAGAAATATTTGATATAGCAAACGAAAGTTTGGGATTTGATTTAAAAAAGCTTTGCTTTGAAGGACCTAGTGAAGAGTTAGTTAAAACTGAGAATACTCAACCAGCTATTTTGACTACTTCAATTGCTATATTAAAAGTAATTGATAAATTGGGTTTAAAGGCTGAAATAACTGCTGGATTAAGTTTAGGTGAATATTCATCTTTGGTATATAGTGGAGCTTTTAAATTTGAGGAAGCAGTAAAGCTTGTAAAAATCAGAGGTAAACTAATGCAGGAAACAGTACCTTTTGGGGTAGGGACTATGGCTGCAATTATAGGTTTAGAAAGAGATGTAGTTGAAGCAGTAGTTAAAGAATCAAGCAATGTAGGTATAGTTGAATGTGCAAATTACAATTGTCCTGGTCAAATAGTGATTTCAGGAGAAGTTAAAGCTGTTGAAAGAGCGTGTGTTATTGCTAAAGAAAAGGGAGCTAAGAAAGCTTTGAAGTTATCAGTAAGTGCTCCTTTCCATTCAAGCTTATTGAAACCAGCCGGAGATAGGTTAAGTGACGAATTAAAAAATATTTCAATAGAAAAGATGCAAACAAGAATAGTTTCAAATGTAACAGCAAGTATTATTGAAAATGAGAATGAAATTAGAGAACTTTTATCAAAACAGATGTATAAGCCTGTATTGTGGCAAGATAGTATTGAGTTTATGATTAAGCATGGAATCGATACATTTGTAGAAATAGGTCCTGGTAAATCATTAAGCAGTTTTGTAAAGAAAACAGCAAAGAAATTAGGTATAAAGGTTACAACAATTAATGTCGAGAATATAGCAACACTGTCAAAATTAAATGAATTTTTAAGTTAAGGAGTTGAGCTTATGAATCTAAAAGGGAAGCTAGCGCTTATAACAGGAGGCTCAAGAGGAATTGGTAAGGCTATAGCAATAAAATTAGCTTCTCTAGGAGCCAATATAGTTATTAATTACACAAAGAGTGATACTAAAGCCAAAGAAGTAATAAAAATAGCAGAGAAAATGGGAGTTAAAGCTATGGCAATAAAGGCAGATGTATCAAATAAAGATGATGTAGAAAACTTTATAAATAGAGTTTTAGACGAATTTGGCAGAATTGACATTTTAGTAAATAATGCTGGAATAGCTAGGGATAATTTATTAATGAGAATGAAAGAAGAAGAATGGGATGATGTAATTAATATTAATTTAAAAGGAACATTTAATGTTACTAAGGCAGCGATTAGGACTATGATGAAACAAAAAAGTGGTAGTATTATAAATATAGCCTCGATAATAGGTGTTTCAGGCAATCAAGGACAATGCAATTATGCTGCTTCTAAAGCAGGAATAATAGGATTTACTAAGTCAATTGCTAAAGAAGTGGCTAAGAAAAAAGTAAGAGTGAATGCGATAGCTCCAGGTTTTATAAAAACTGACATGACAGATAAATTACCAGATAAAGTAAAAGATGAATACTCAAGTAAAATACCTTTGAGTAGATTAGGAGAACCCGAGGATATAGCTAATGCAGTTGCATTTTTAGCTAGTGATCTATCCTCTTATATAACAGGTCAAGTTTTAATTGTAGATGGAGGATTATTAATATAAACTATTGTAATAATAATTGAAGGGAGGTGTAAGTATGGTATTTGAAAAACTTAAGGAAATAATAGCTGAACAGTTAGAAGTTGAGGAAGATGAAATAAAAATGGAATCATCTTTTCAAGACGACCTTGATGCAGACTCTCTTGATGTAGTTGAACTTATTATGGCTATTGAAGATGAGTTTGATTTAGAAATACCAGATGAGGAAGCAGAAAAAATAAAAACTGTTAAAGATGCAGTTGAGTACATTCAAAATAATATGAAGTAATTATGAAATATAATGGTCCCGATTTTTCGGGACCTTAAAAATAGATTTTTTAATAGATATTTTAGGAGGTTAAACCATGATGAAAAGGGTGGTTATTACCGGTATAGGTATAATAAGTCCTATTGGGATTGGAATAGAGGAATTTTGGAGTTCTATTAAAGAAGGTAAAAATGGCGTTGATTATATAACAAGATTTGACACTGAAGGTTACTCTACAAAAATAGCAGCAGAAGTAAAGGACTTTAAACCTGAAGATTACATGGATAAAAAAGAATCAAAAAGAATGGATAGGTTTACTCAATTTGCAGTTGCTGCAAGTAAATTAGCTGTAGAAGATGCTCAGTTAAATTTAGATTCAATAAATAAAGAGAGGTTTGGAGTTATAATAGGGTCTGGTGTTGGAGGATTAGCTACACTTGAGGAGCAGCATGAAAAATTGTTAAAAAAAGGTCCTAAACGAATAAGTCCATTTTTTATACCTATGATGATTAGTAATATGGCAGCTGGACAAATAGCTATTTTATTAGGCGCCAAAGGTCCAAATGAAACTGTTGTTTCAGCGTGTGCTTCTTCGACAAATGCTATAGGAGATAGTTTTAAGATAATAGAGCGAGGAGATGCAGATGTAATTATTACAGGTGGTACTGAAGCATCAATTACTCCTTTAGCTTTAGCTGGCTTTTCCTCTATGAAAGCATTATCAACTAATAATGATAATCCTAAACTAGCTAGTAGGCCATTTGATAAAAATAGAGATGGTTTTGTAATGGGAGAAGGAGCAGCAATCCTTATTTTAGAAGAATTAAATCATGCTTTAAATAGAGGAGCTAAAATATATGGGGAAATTGTAGGTTATGGTATGACATGCGATGCTTATCATATAACTGCACCAGCAGAAAATGGAGAAGGAGCAGCTAGAGCTATGAAATTAGCTTTAGACGATGCTGGTATAAAGCCAAATATGATAGATTATATAAATGCTCATGGAACATCTACACCATATAATGATAAGTTTGAGACTGCAGCTATAAAAAATGTATTTGAAGAGCATGCTTATAAACTTAAAGTAAGTTCTACAAAATCTATGACAGGTCACTTATTGGGTGCTGCAGGTGGATTAGAAGGAGCTGTATGTGCTTTAACAGTGCTAACTGATTTTATTCCGCCGACAATTAACTATAATACTAAGGATGAAGAGTGTGATCTGGATTATGTACCTAATAAAGGAATAGAATACAAAGTAAATTATGCAATGTCTAATTCTCTAGGTTTTGGTGGTCATAACGCATCTATTATTATAAAAAAGTTTGTTAAATAATAGATTCTTATGTAAAAGGTTCTAACGTACCTAAACAAGATTTCCTATCTTGTAGAATTTTAGCTTAGCATTTATATTAAGCCTACGAATTTTTCTGAAATTCTTTATCAAGTTTTCTTTACTAAAGCTTTGTAATTATTCGCTTTTATATTTTTGAATCATTATAGTTTTATTTTGCCTACAGTGTGAGACTAGGTTTTTACCTAGTCTTTTAATATTAAACTTTAGATTTAAAAACTATTTGCATGAGAATAATAGTATGTAGTAAACTAATAAGAGAATAGAGGCAAATTGTTTTAAATTAATCTGGAGGTAAATTATGTCTTTAGATAGCGAAAGAATGAAATTAATAGATGAATTACAAGAAAAAATTGAATATAGATTTTATAATATAAATTTACTTAATAGAGCATTAACACATAGTTCATATGCTAATGAGCATAGAAGGTTGAAAATAAAATACAATGAAAGATTGGAATTTCTTGGAGATTCTGTATTAAGCTTGGCTGTAAGTGATTATATATTTGAAAAATATCCTAAATTTCCTGAAGGAGAACTAACGAAGTTGAGAGCTGTTATTGTGTGTGAAACTTCCTTGGCAACAGTAGCGAGAAAGCTGAATTTAGGTAAGTATCTTTTGTTAGGAAAAGGAGAAGAAGCTACTGGTGGAAGGGAAAGAGAGTCCATATTAGCAGATGCATTAGAAGCTTTAATAGGATCAATATATTTAGATGGAGGGCTTGGAAAGGCTAGAAAGTTCATATTAAATGTGCTAAAAAACACAATTCAAGATGCTGTAGAAGGAAAGATTCTGATTGATTACAAGACTCAATTACAAGAAATAATTCAAAAAAGTAATAAATCAAGCGTTTGCTATAATGTAATAAATGAATATGGTCCAGATCATAATAAAACTTTTCAAGTTAAAGTTTCTTTAAACAATGAAGTATTAGGTGAGGGCCTTGGTCGTAGTAAGAAGGATGCTGAACAGTGTGCAGCTAAAAATGCTTTAATAAAGTTGGGTGTTTTAAATGGGAACTAGTAAAAAAATAATTCCTATTTTTGTACCACATAAAGGTTGCCCTCATGATTGTGTTTTTTGCAATCAAAAGAAAATTGCAGGGCAAATTAAAGATGTTACTACTATAGAAATAGAAGAAACGATTAATAAGTTTTTAAAGACTATTCCTCTTAGTACAAAAGAAATAGAAGTGGCTTTTTTTGGTGGAAGTTTTACTGGAATTGATGTTGAGCAACAAGAAGAGTTTTTAAATATAGTATATAATTATAAAAAGAGGGGATTAATAGATAAAATTCGGTTGTCAACAAGGCCTGATTATATCAACAACTCTATTCTTGCATTATTGAAAAAGTATGATGTAGATATTATTGAGTTAGGTGTACAATCATTAGATGAAGAAGTACTAGTAAAAAGTAATAGAGGTCATACTATTAACGATGTAATTAATGCAGTTAATTTAATAAAAAGTTGGGATTTTGAAATAGGGTTACAATTTATGATAGGTTTACCAGGTGATACTAAAGAAAAAGCAATTAATACTGCTTTAAATATTATTAAACTTAAACCGAGTTTTGTTAGATTATATCCAACATTAGTAATTAAGGGCACTTATTTAGAATATATGCATTTTATAGGTAAGTATAAACCATTAACTTTAGAGGAAGCCATCGATATTTGTACAGACATATTAATTTTATTTAATTACTATAAAATACCCGTTATTAGAATAGGATTACAACCGACAGAAAATATTTCTTTAGAAGGAGATGTATTATCAGGTCCATATCATCCTTCAATTAGGCAGTTAATTGAATCAAATATATATAAAATCATTTTAGAAGAATTTGTGAAGGAGAACGAAATTAAAGATGTTTCAATGTTGATTGAGATTAATAGTAAATTAGTATCAAATTTAGTTGGACAAAAATCAAGTAATGTAAAATATTTTAAAGATAGATATAATATAATTATCAAACCGAGAAAATCCGAGTTGCCTTTAGAAATACTAAAGATGTATGTTGATGGAATGTGTTACGAAGTATTTGTTAAAAAGTATATGGAAAAATATCTTAAAAGAAAGGGTTTTACTCTAGTTAAGTAGAATATATCATATACTAGTGAAAACAGATATAATTATATGGGTTTCCGAATTTCTTGGAAACCTTTTATTTCTTATATGGTTTAACTTTAGTAAACTAAATAAAAGAGGTGTTAAACTTGTTTCTAAAAAGGCTGGAAATACAAGGTTTTAAGTCGTTTGCAGATAAAACTGAGATTGAGCTCAATGGTGGAATTACTTGTGTAGTTGGTCCAAATGGTAGTGGTAAGAGTAATATATCTGATGCTATCAGATGGGTTTTAGGTGAACAGAGTGCTAAAACACTAAGAGGCAGTAAAATGGAGGATGTTATTTTTTCAGGAACTTCTAAAAGAAGACCTCTTGGCTTTGCTGAAGTTACTTTAGTATTCGATAATAAGGATGGGAGTTTGCCTATAGATTATTCAGAAGTATGTATAACAAGGCGATTATTTCGTTCGGGCGAAAGTGAATATTATATAAATAAAAATTCATGTAGGTTAAAAGATATTAGAGAACTTTTTATGGATACTGGTGTAGGAAAAGATGGATATTCAATAATTGGTCAAGGTAGAATTGATGAAATACTAAGTTCCAAATCGGAAGATAGAAGAAATATTTTTGAAGAGGCAGCAGGAATAGTTAAATTCAAAACAAGAAAAGAAGAAGCAGAAAAAAAGCTTAAAAGAACTAAAGAAAATATTACGCGAATTGATGATATATTAAATGAGATCGAAAGTCAGTTATCTCCATTAAAGACACAAGCAGAAAAAGCTAAAGAATATATTGAGCTTGTAGAAGTGTTAAAAGACTTAGAGGTTAATTTATATTTAAGAGAGATAGATAGGTTAAAAGTACAAATAGATCATATAGAAAAACAGAAAAATGTAATTCAAGAGCAACTAAAATATAATGAAGAAAGAAGAGAAACATTAGAAGATAAGTATAATGAAGTAAAAAATGAAATTGAAAAAATGGACAAAAATATAGAAATTATACAAAATAATAGATATGATGTACAAAATCAAATTGAAAAAATTGATGGTGAGATAAGATTATGCGATGAAAAAACAGAAATTCTAAATGAAGAACAAAACAAGATAGGTAATAATATAAGTAAATTAGCAAAAAGACAAAACGAAATTGAAATAGAGAAACTTAAACTTGTTAATAACAAAGAAAAGCTAAATGAGAAGATTAACAACTTAAGACGTGAATTAGATGAACGTTTGAATAAATTGGACAAGCTAGATGATGAAATAAAAAGTAAAGAAAAAGGAATAGAAAATAAAAAGGATGTTATTATTCAATTATTAAATAATATTACTGAAATTAAAAGTAAAATAAATAGTACTAAGACTTTTATTATAAATATTGATAAAAGAATTAAACAGATTGATAAAGAAATTAATGAATTAGTTTATAAAAAAAGTGACACAGAAACTAAAATTGAAAATATTGATTCAGAAATACAAATACTTAATTATAAATTAAATGCAATAGCTGATTTAAAACATTCGTTAATTAATGATAAGGAAAAACTGGAAGGGAAAATTAGAAAAATTAATATGCAGTTGGAACAAATAAAAGGTCAAATTCAGACTAACGTATCTAAGTACAACCTTTTGAAAGAAATGAAAGAAAGTTATGATGGATTTTATAAAAGTGTGAAGAATGTGCTTAAAGCAATTAAAAAAGACAGGCAATTAGGAGAAGGAGTAAAAGGTGTAGTTGCTGAATTGCTAAAAGTTGATAAGAAATATGAGGTAGCAATTGAAATAGCACTTGGTTCAGCATTGCAAAATATTGTTACTAACTCAGAAAATGAAGCTAAGAAAATTATAAAATATTTAAAAGAAAATAAATTAGGCAGAGTTACTTTTTTACCAATGACATCTATTAAAGGTAAGGGATTAAAGTCTAATGAAGAAGAGATAATAAAAGCAAAAGGAGTTATTGGTATTGCTTCAAAGTTAATAGAAATTGATGAAGAATACAGGGATATCTTTGAATATCTACTTGGAAGAGTAGTTATTGTAAAAACAATTGATGATGGAATCATAATTTCTAAAAAATTAAAGTATTCAATGAAGGTAGTTTCACTAGATGGAGAAGTTATAAATCCAGGAGGTTCAATTACTGGTGGAAGTTTAAATTCTAAGAATGTAAGATTATTAAGTAGAGAAAGAGAGCTTAATGATTTAGATAAACAAATATTAGAACTTAAAGAAGTGTATAAAAGTTTAGAAATAGAATCTAAAAGCATAAATGATGAATTACTCAAGTTAAATTCCAAGTTGGAAAAAAATGAAAAAGACATCAATAGACTAAATTTAGACATTTCAAATTTCGAGAATAATAAACTTCAGAGAGAGAGAGAAAGACTAAATTTAATTGGTTTAATAGAAAAATATAATAACGAAAAGAAACAATTGTTAAATGAAATGATAGAACTGAATAAAGAAATCGAGAATTTGAGTTCAGATTTGAAAAGTAAAGAAAATAAATATAACTTAAGTAAAACAGAAGTTAATAATTTAGTAGATAATTTTGAAAAGAATAAATTAGAACGAGATGATATATCAAAACATTTAACTGATATTAAAGTGGATTTAGCTTCTTATAAACAAGAAATAAAAGGAATTAACGAATCGCTTTTGAAACTTGATGAGGAATATAAAAGAATTGCTAATGATATAGAAATTTTTGAAAGTGAGTCTAAAAAAATTAAAGAAAATATTGTGGAGTTACAAAGACAAAGGACAATGCTTATCGTTAAAAAGAATGAGTTAGCTCAGGAGCTTTTAGAATATGATATTAGGCTTAAAGATATAAAAAGTGATAAGAATAATTTTATGCAGTCATTTTATAAAGAACAAGAAAAGATAAAAGAAATGAATAAAAAGATAAATGATTTGCAGTCAAGTAAAAATACTCTAGATATTAAGCTTACGCGATATAATATGCAGCTTGAAAACTACACTAGTAAGTTATGGGATGATTATGAACTTTCATATCAAGTAGCTTTAAAGTATAAAAAGGAATTAGAAAATGTAACTAAAGTTCAGAACGAAATTAGAGAATTAAAAAGAAAAATAAAATCTTTAGGAGAAGTAAATATTAGCTCTATTGAAGAGTTTGAAAGAGTAAATGATAGATTTAAATTCCTTACTGAACAAAAAAATGATTTAATAAAAGCTAAGCAGTCTTTAAATAAAGTTATCAAAGATATGGAAAGAAAAATGGTAGAGCAATTTAGTATTAATTTTGAAAAGATTAGAAAAAATTTTAGTGAGGTTTTTGAAAAGCTATTTGGTGGAGGAAAAGCTGATATATATTTAGAAGATAAGGGAAATGTCTTGACAAGTGGAATAGAAATCATAGCACAACCGCCGGGTAAGAAATTACAGAGTTTATCGTTACTATCTGGAGGAGAAAAAGCTTTAACAGCAATTGCTTTACTTTTTGCTATATTAAAAACTAAACCAACACCTTTCTGCATTTTAGATGAAATTGAAGCTGCTTTAGATGAAGCAAATGTGTTCAGATTTGCTGATTATTTAAGAGATTTTTCAGAAAACACTCAATTTATTGTCATAACTCATAGAAAGGGTACTATGGAAGCAGCTGACTCTTTATATGGTGTTACTATGGAAGAGGAAGGTGTTACTAAATTAGTATCAGTTAAGTTATCAGAGAAAATTAACGAGAAAGCTAGCTAAGGAGGTTTCAAAATGTTAAAGAGATTTTTTAAAAAAAGTAAACAAGAAAATAGTTTAGATCAAAAAGAAAACAACATACAAGAGAAGGTAGTGTTGACTGAAAGTAACACAGAAGATGTAAATAGTGAAGAAAAATCAAAGTTGGGTTTATTTGGAAGATTAAAACAAGGGTTAGAAAAGACAAGAAAAGGTATTACTGAAAAAGTTGACTTTATACTAAAATCTTATCAAAAAATTGATGAAGAATTATTTGAGGAATTAGAAGAAGTATTGATAACTGCAGATATGGGAGTAAATACAACGATGAGGATAATTGAGGATTTAAAAGATAAAGTAAAGGAAAGAAAGGTAAAAGAAGTTTTTGAAATTAAAGAGTTACTTAAAGAAGAATTAAAACAAATTTTAACTGATATTGAGAGCGATAATAAAATTAATATAGAACCATCTCCAGCAATTATATTAGTTGTTGGAGTGAATGGAGTTGGTAAAACTACAACTATAGGAAAGTTAGCTTATAGATTAAAAAAGGAAGGTAAAAAAGTTTTAATTGCAGCAGGGGATACTTTTAGAGCTGCTGCTATTGACCAATTACAAGAATGGGCTAATAGAGCGGGAGTTGAAATAATAGCTCATAAAGAGGGGGCAGATCCTGCGGCAGTGATTTTCGATGGTATACAAGCAGCAAAAGCTCGTAAATCTGATGTGCTTATTTGTGATACAGCAGGCAGACTTCATAACAAGAAGAATTTAATGAATGAACTTAATAAGATTTTCAGGGTAGTAGAAAGGGAGTTCTCTGAAGCTACTAGGGAGGTTTTATTGGTCGTTGATGCTACAACAGGACAGAATGCGATTATGCAAGCTAAAGTATTTAAAGAGGCTTGCAATATAACTGGTATAGTATTAACTAAATTAGATGGAACTGCTAAGGGTGGCGTAGTTTTAGCTGTTCAATCAGAGTTGAATGTACCAGTAAAATTAGTTGGTGTAGGTGAAAAAATAGAAGATTTACAAGATTTTAACCCTCAGAATTTTGTTGAAGCGATTTTTGCAGAATAAGCTTGACAAATAAGGCTATGTATTATAAAATACAATCTGTCAAGTTTATGACTTTACATCTTATTAATATGGTGATTTAAATGTTTGAAAAAGCAGTGAAAATGGGGTTGTTATTTGACTTTTATGGGAAACTGCTTAGTGATAGACAGTATACAATAATTGAGATGTACTATATACATGACCTATCATTAAGTGAAATCGGAGAACAATTGAACATTAGTAGACAAGGTGTTCATGATATATTAAAAAGAGCAGAGAAAAGATTATTAAATTACGAAGAAAAATTAGGATTAGTTGAGAAATTTTTAAAAGATAAGGATAAAATAAAAATTATTCTTAAACGATTAAACTTAATAAAGAATGATTTAAAACTAGGTCGTTTAGAAGATATCAATTCTTATGTGATAGATATTGAAAATATTGCTTTGGATATTTTAGATAATGATCAGGAGGTCAAATAATGATTTTCGAAAGTTTAGCTGAGAAGCTTCAAAAAACTCTGGGTAAATTAAAGGGCAAAGGAAAGCTTTCAGAAAAAGATGTTAGCGATGCAATGCGAGAGGTAAAACTTGCATTACTAGAAGCAGATGTTAACTTTAGAGTTGTTAAAAAATTTATTAATAATGTAAAAGAAAGAGCTGTTGGCCATGAAGTAATGGAGAGCCTTACTCCAGGGCAACAGGTAATAAAAATAGTAAATGACGAGTTAACTAAGTTGATGGGAGAAACCCAGAGTAAAATAGAGTTTGCATCTAGCCCACCTACAATTATAATGTTATGTGGTCTGCAAGGTGCAGGTAAAACCACTACGTCAGGTAAATTAGGTGGCTTACTCAAAAAAAATGGAAAATCTCCTCTATTAGTAGCTTGTGATGTCTACAGACCAGCTGCTATTAAGCAATTACAAGTAGTTGGTAGTAGTATTGGAGTACCAGTTTTTTCAATGGGTGATAAGCAGGACCCAGTTAACATAGCTAAGGCTGCGATTGAGTATGGCAAAAGGAATGGAAATGATGTTATTATTATAGATACGGCAGGTAGGCTTCATATAGACGAAGATTTAATGGATGAATTAGAAAATATAAAAGCTGAAGTAAAGCCGCATGAGATTTTACTTGTTGTAGACGCAATGACAGGACAAGATGCGGTAACAGTAGCTAAGACTTTTGATGATAGATTAGGTATTAATGGAGTTATTTTAACTAAACTTGATGGTGATGCAAGAGGTGGAGCAGCTTTATCGATTAGAGCTGTTACTCAGAAACCTATAAAGTTTGTTTGTATGGGTGAAAAGCTAGACCAGATAGAACCTTTCCATCCTGATAGAATGGCTTCAAGGATTTTAGGAATGGGAGATGTTCTGAGTCTTATTGAAAAAGCTCAAGCTAGTTTAGATGCTAAAAAGGCAATTGAATTAGAAAAGAAATTAAGGAATCAGCAATTTACTTTTGAGGATTTCCTTGAGCAATTACAGCAGATGAGAAATTTAGGGCCATTAGATCAGATATTAGAAATGATACCAGGTATGGGGTCCAAACAATTAAAAAATTTGAAAGTTGATGAAAAAGAGTTAGTTAAGATTGAGGCTATAATACAGTCAATGACAAAAGAAGAAAGACAAAATCCATCTATTATAGATGGTAGCAGAAGGAAAAGAATTGCTAAAGGCAGTGGTACATCAATTCAAGATGTAAATAGACTTTTGAAGCAATTTAAGGAAACTAAAAAGATGCTTAAGAAGATGGGTGAAATGGAAAAAGCAATGAAAAAAGGTAAGTTTAAAATTCCATTTTTTAGATAGATAAAACTTTAGAAGGAGGTGAAAACATGGCAGTAAAAATCAGACTAACAAGAATGGGATCTAAAAAGAAGCCTTTCTACAGAATAGTAGTAGCTGATTCACGTGCTCCTAGAGATGGTAAGTATATTGAGCAAGTTGGATACTATAACCCTGTTTCAAATCCAAAAGAGATTAAAATAGATGCTGAAAAAGCAATTAAATGGTTAAAAAATGGAGCTAAACCAACAGATACAGTTAATGATTTATTTAAGAAAAATGGTATTTATGAGAAATTAGAAGAGATTAAGAATGCTTAATTCAATCTTGGGGGGTGTAAACAAAATGGGTGAGTTAGTTGAAGTAATAGCTAAAGCTCTTGTAGATAGACCAGAAGAAGTACAAGTAAATGAAGTAGAAGGTACACAATCAGTAATTATCGAGTTAAAAGTAGCCCCAGAAGATATGGGAAAAGTTATAGGAAAGCAGGGTAGAATAGCAAAAGCTATAAGAACTGTTGTAAAAGCAGCAGCTACTAAGGAAAATAAAAGGGTTGTAGTTGAAATTATACAGTAAAGGGATTAGTTCATCTAGTCCCTTTATTTCAATTTTAGAATGAAAATATTTTTAATGGATAGACTAAATTAAAACATTTAAAGGAGTATTGACTATGATAGATTTTATTAAAGTAGGTAAGATAGTAAATACTCATGGCATTAAAGGTGAATTAAAGGTGTTGCCATTAACGGATGATATGACTAGATTTGAAGAATTGGAATATGTTTATGTTGAAAAACAAAAAATTGAAATAGAAAATGTTTGGTATAAGAAAAATTTAGTTATATTGAAATTTAAAGGTTTAGATAATATTAATGAAGTTTTATGCTTAAAAGGTAAGTATGTATATATAGATAAAGAAAACGCTATAGAATTACCAGAGGATACATATTTTATATTTCAGATTATTGGCTTAAATGTTTATTTAAAAAACGGTAATTTTCTAGGTGTAATTAAAGATGTTATACAGACAGGTAGTAATGATGTTTATGTAGTAAAAAATGATAATAGAGAATATCTTATACCAGCTATAAAGGAAGTTATCAAAGAGATAAATCTTGATGATAATAAAGTAATTATAGACCCACTAGAAGGAATGATAGAATGAAAATAGATATTTTAACGCTGTTTCCAACTATGTTAGAGGGAGTTTTTGGTTATAGTATAATAGGTAGAGCGATTAAAAATAAATTAATAGAAATAAATTATATTAACATAAGAGATTTTTCTGAAGATAAGCATAGACGTGTTGATGATTATCCTTTTGGTGGGGGACCTGGAATGGTTATGAAACCTGAACCAATTTATAAAGCTATTGAGAGTGTAAGGAAAACTAATTCAAGGGTTATTTATCTTACACCAAAAGGGAAAGTATATAATCAAAGTTTAGCAAAAGAATTATCAAAAGAACAGCATTTAATATTGCTCTGTGGTCATTACGAAGGAATTGATAATAGGATAGTAGAAAATTATGTAGATGATGAAATTTCAATAGGAGATTATGTTCTAACAGGTGGAGAAGTATCAGCTATGGTTGTAGTTGATTCAGTAGCAAGATTAATTCCTGGAGTTTTAAGTAGTGAAGAATCATTTGAAGAAGAATCACATTATAATGGACTTTTAGAATATCCTCAATATACAAGGCCAAGAGTATTTAGAGGACATAAAGTGCCTGATGTTCTTTTATCTGGAAACCATAAAAAGATAGAAGAATGGAGACAATATCAATCATTAAAGCTTACTTATTTAAGAAGACCCGATTTAATCGATAAAGTAGAATTGACTGATGAACAAAAAAAAGTATTAAATAAAATAAAGCAAGAAATAAATATTTTAAAATAAGTTGTATTTTATATATATTTATGCTATAATAACATGTGGCAAAACGGGCGGTCCTCTGCTAAAGTGGCACGAACGTCTAGGAAGAAGGGAGGGGAAACCATGGACATAATTAAACTAATAGAGCAGGAACAAATCAGAAATGATATCCCTCAATTTAACGTTGGGGACACAGTTCAAGTACACTATAAAGTAAAAGAAGGAAACAGAGAAAGAATTCAGGTATTTGAAGGTATTGTACTTAAAAGACAAGGTGGAGGTTCAAGAGAAACTTTCACTGTAAGAAGAATATCTTATGGTGTAGGTGTACAAAGAACATTCCCTGTTCATTCTCCAAGAGTTGAGAAAATTGTTGTAACTAGAAGAGGTAAAGTAAGAAGAGCTAAACTAAATTATTTAATAGGTAAGACTGGTAAAGCTGCTAGAGTTAAAGAAAAAAGAGATTATTAATGAGGGACTGAATTTCAGTCCCTATATTTATTTTAGTAGATTATGAATACTAGATAAAATTTGAGTGATAATAGTTAACAAGTAATTTTGAAGAGGGCGATGATGTATGAATATAAATTGGTATCCAGGTCACATGAAAAAAACAAGAGAATTATTAAAATCAAACCTAAAGCTTGTTGATATAGTTTTTGAATTGCTAGATGCTAGAATACCTATTAGTAGTAAAAATCCTGATATAGAAAGGATTATTGGGAATAAACCTAGAGTAGTAATATTAAATAAATGTGATTTAGCAGATGACATAGCAAATGAGAAGTGGATTAGTTATTATAGAGAAAAAAATATAACAGCTATTTTAATAAATGCTGCAAGAAATATTGGGACTGAAAAGATTATTGAAGAAGCAAACAAAATATTGAGAGAAAAATTACAAAAATTAAGAGCCAAAGGGATAAAGCAGAAGCCTGTAAGAGCTATGATTGTAGGAATACCTAATGTTGGAAAATCTACCCTAATAAACTCATTATCTGGTAGAAAAAGTGCTAAGACCGGTAATCGTCCAGGTGTAACTAAAGGCAAACAATGGATAAAATTAAAAGGTAATCTTGAACTATTAGATACACCTGGCATACTATGGCCAAAGTTTGAAGATCAAAATGTAGGACTTAATTTAGCTTTTACAGGAGCAATTAAAGATGAGATTATGGATATTGAGACTTTAGCATTGAGACTAATAGAAAGACTTATTGATGTAGCACCAAGTAAATTAAAAAATAGATATGATATTAAATTAGAAGAAAAAACTCCACTACAAGTAATGGATGAAATAGCTTTGAAAAGAGGTTGTATTTTAAAAGGCAGAGATATTGACTATTCAAGAGTTGCTCATCTAATTTTAGATGAGTTTAGAAAAGGGACTATTGGAAAAATAACATTGGAATATCCAGAAAAATAGCCTTCCATAAAGGAAGGTTCATTTTTTAGAATCTTTATAAGAATAGTGAAGGATTTAGAAAGAAAGAATAGAATTTAAGTATTATGGAGGGATAATATGTTGACCATTGAAAGAGAACTATGGGAAAAAGGTTATGAGTATATTGCCTGTGTTGATGAAGTTGGGAGAGGATGTCTTGCTGGCGATGTGGTAGCTTGTGCAATAATTATGCCTAAAGATTTGGTTATTGAGGGTGTAAATGACTCAAAAAAACTTTCTTCTAAAAAAAGAGAAGAACTTTATGATGTTATACTCGATAAAGCAATAGCAGTAGGAATTGGATCAGTAGACTCTAAGACAATCGATAAGATAAATATAAAAAAAAGTGCCAGGTTGGCAATGAAAAAGGCATTATTGTCATTAAGAGATAAAAATAATAATATTATAAAGCCAGATTTTATTCTAGTAGATGCAGAAAAAATAGATATTGGCATACCTCAAATGAGTATAATAAAAGGAGATGCAAGATGTCACGGAATAGCAGCTGCTTCGATAATTGCTAAAGTTTATAGAGATAGGAAATGTAAAGAATGGGCTGAAAAATATAAAGGTTATGGCTTAGAACAACATAAAGGATATGCAACTAAAAAACATAGGGAAGCAATAAGAAAACTAGGCCCTTCACCAATACATAGGTTAAGCTTTCTTAAAAATATTTTAGAAAAAGAAAAGCAACTTGATTTATTTGGTGATGTTTATGAGGATAGATAAACAAACGCAAATTTTTATTAATACGAAAATTACTAATAAATTATATAAAAACAGCATCATTAGAGGTAAAATAATAAAGATATCAGAAAATATTGTATATATTGATTTGGGTAATGGGGATATTCTTAAAGCAAACACTTTAATCCCTTTAGAAAGGTATAAAAATCAAGTTCTAAACTTTCTTGTTAAGGACTTAATGGATAACAATATAGTATTAACACCTTTAGAAAAGGAAGATACTTTTATAAATGATAAAGAAACATTTATTAAAGGATTATTAGAAAGTAACAATTTAAATACGAACCACGAAAATTCAGAAATTATTGAGAATTTAATCAGATTTAAGATGCCAGTAAATAAAGAAATGATAGAAAAAGTTATAAAAATACTAAATAAAATAAGGAATTTGATAAATACTGAAGAAAATGAAAATATAAAATATATGGGTACTGATAATGACATAATGTCAGATGATATACTTAAATTTTTAAAGGAAAGTACTGAGTCTGAAAAAAAATTATATGACAATAATATTTCTAAAAGTAATATAATAACTGATAAAATTCAAGGTGAATTAATGAAAATCTTAAAAGGTAACAAAATTACACCTGATATTATTAAAAAGGTGATTTTTCTTTTAAAATCAGAAATAAAGATTAGTTTAAACAATTTAAAGTTTTTAAGCGAATTAGTTAATAATGACAGTTTTATTAGAAGTGATTTAGAAGAATTTTTAATTACTTTACATGAAAAGAATGTTATCAGCGATAAAGAATTTAACAACCTAAGAATTAATTTGAATAATTTGGTTATTAAATTTAATGAAGAAGATAAAGAATTATTAAGAGCTTATTATAATAATTTCAAACAATTATTTGAAAAATTTGAATTAATATTAAGTGAAAGGGATAAAGTATCAGATGAAGTTCTTGATAAATTTCAGATTCTAAAAGACAAAATTATTTTTTTGAATAAACTTAATGAAAATGCTACTTTTTTATACTATCCATTGTACTTTACAGATAGAAATGAATTAATAAATAAATTTTATATTTTAGATAAAAGAAAATTCAAAGGTAAAAGAGAGAATTTAAATATAATGATTTCCTTACAAACTAATAAATTTGATAAAGTAAAAATATTAGCCAATATAGTTAGGAATAGCATTACGGTTGATTTTTATATGGATAAGCATAGTTATATAAAAATTTTTAGGAAAAGTGATTATAAGTTAAAAGATAGTCTAATTAATTGTGGTTATAATAAAGTATTAATAAATTATGTAATTGGAGAAGATGTTGATCCACTTGATGTACTATCTGATAGAGATGTTGGGAATTATTTATTAGACATAAGGGTGTGATATATTTGAAAAATAAAAACATTAAAACTGCTGTTGCACTTAAGTATGATAAGAGTGATATTGCACCTAGAGTTATTGCTAAAGGTAGAGGGGAAATTGCTGAAAAAATTATTCAAAAAGCCGAGAAGGAAGGTATTAAAACAATTCAAAATGAAAACCTTGTTAAAGATTTAATTAGTCTGGAAATAGGACAAGCCATACCAGAAAAGCTATATATGGCCGTAGCTGAAATATTAGCTTTTGTATATCAGTTAGATAAAGAAAAAGGTGAGAAATTTGAAAAATAAAATTACTGGAGTTATAGGAGAAAAATTAGCGGTTAATTATTTAAATAAAAACAAATATAAGATAATAGATAGAAATTTTAAATGCAAGTTAGGCGAAATTGACATAATTGCTGCTATAGATGATATTATAGTATTTGTAGAGGTTAAAACTAGAAAAAGTTCTGCTTATGGATATCCATATGAAGCAGTTACGATAAACAAACAACAGAAGATAATAAAAACTGCCTATACATACATAAAATTAAAAAAAATAGTGAATAAGCAATATAGATTTGATATTATAGAAATATTTCTAGATAAAAATATCAGAATAAATCATATACAAAATGCTTTTTGGATATAAGTGCACAGTTTATTGTGCATTTTTTTTGTATTTTATTAAATTGTAGATTATGTTCTTTGTATTATCATCTTTTGTCGTTTGTTGTCGGTATTTAGGTATTACCCAGGTAATAGGTGTTAAAATAAAAATCTTACAAGATATCATATCTAATTTTATCATAAATGATAATATAATTTAAAAGGAAATTTAATTAATTTATTGAAGTATATAAGCATAAGAAAATAAAGGGGAGATTGGAAAAAATGCTGTCAAAAGTTAAAACTTGTGTATTGCATGGACTAAATGGTTATATTATTGAAGTAGAAACTGATATTTCTAGAGGAATGCCGGTTTTTAACATTGTAGGTTTGCCAGATACTTCTATAAGAGAATCGAAAGAAAGAGTAAGAACTGCAATAAAAAATTCTGGTTTTGAATTTCCTTTAAACAGAATTACTATTAATCTTGCACCTGCTAGTCTTAGAAAAGAAGGTTCTCAGCTTGATTTATCGATAGCAGTAGGAATATTATTAGCAACTGGAACTATCAAAAACAAAGATTTAAGTAAAATGTCTTTTATAGGAGAATTATCTTTAGATGGTAATATAAATAAGATAGATGGTGCTCTTCCGTTAATTATATCACTTAAAGATAAAGGAATTGAAAAGGTTATAGTACCTTACGAAAATAAAGATGAGTGTAGTATAGTAGAAAAAATAGATGTCATACCAGTAAAAAATTTATATGAACTTGTAATGCATTTAAATGATGAGATAAGCATAAAGCCTTGGAAAATTGATATATCAAAACTATTTAAAAACGAAAATGAATTATATGATGATTTTAGAGACATTAAGGGGCAAGAATCATTAAAAAGAGCAATGGAAGTTGCTGCAGCTGGTGGGCATAATATATTGATTATAGGTCCACCTGGTTCTGGTAAGACGATGATTGCTAGGAGATTACCTTCTATATTACCTGAATTAACATTTGATGAATCATTAGAAATTACTAAAATATATAGCGTTGCAGGCTTATTAAAAAATAATTTTTTAATTACTAGACGCCCTTTTAGAGCACCCCATCATACGATATCTAGTGCATCTTTGGTAGGGGGAGGTAGAATACCCAAACCTGGAGAAGTATCATTAGCACATTACGGAGTACTTTTTTTAGATGAGTTACCTGAGTTTCAAAAAAACGTTTTAGAAGTTCTTCGTCAACCAATGGAAGATGGTCATGTAACAATTTCGAGAGTTAATGCTACTTTAACATATCCGGCTAAATTTATGTTTGTAGCAAGTATGAATCCATGTCCGTGTGGTCATTATGGCGATCCAATACATGAATGCACTTGTAGCGAGAGAGAAATAAATAGATACTTGGGTAGAATTAGTGGACCATTATTAGATAGAGTTGATATACATATAGAGGTTGCACCTGTAGCTTATAAAGAATTAGGTAGTAATGTTATGTCTGAAACTTCAAGAAGTATTAGAAAAAGGGTTAATGAAGCTAGAAAAATCCAGATTAATAGGTATTCTAAAGAAAAAATATTTTGTAATGCGCAATTAACATCAAAAGATATAAATAAATACTGTAAATTAGATAATAAATGTGTTAAATTGATGGAGGAAGCATTTGATAATTTAGGTTTAAGTGCTAGAGCATATAATAAAATTCTAAAATTAGCTAGGACAATTGCTGATTTAGATAAAAAAGAATTAATAGAAGTACAACATTTAGCTGAAGCTATTCAATATAGGAGTTTAGATAGAAAGTTCTGGCGTTAAATCAATAATAGAATATGAAAGTAGGTAATACTATGAATAGTAGGGATATTTTAATTTGGTTAAATAGTATTAATATAAACAGTAACACAATTGAAAAACTTGAAGAGTATTTTGGAGATTTTTATTTATTATGGGAAGCATCAGCAGATGTTATTAATAAAATAAGGTTTCTAAGTGAGTATACAAAAGCTATTCTAATTAAATATAAAGATAAACACTATTATGAAGATTACAGATCTAAAGTTGAAAAAAGTGAAGCAAAAGTAATAACAATTTTTGATGACGATTATCCTAGACATTTAAGGAACATTTATAATCCACCAAAAGTAATCTACATTAAAGGTAGTTTAGAGGTTAAGGATGAAATTTCTATAGCTATAGTAGGTTCTAGAAAAGCTACTGCATATGGTAAATGGGTTGCAGAAAAATTTGCTAAAGAATTATCTGAGCTAGGGATCACTATAGTAAGTGGTTTAGCACGTGGGATAGATACCAAAGCTCATGAAGGAGCACTCATAGCTAATGGAAGAACTATTGCTGTTTTAGGAAATGGAATAGATTCAATATACCCTAAAACTAATAAAACATTATTTGATAAAATACAAAATAACGGAGCAATTATTACTGAATATCCTTTAGGAGTTCAGCCATTACCATATAATTTTCCTATGAGAAACAGAATAATCAGCGGACTTTCTTTAGGCGTTTTAGTTGTTGAAGCTAGTGAAAAAAGTGGTTCTTTGATTACAGCACAAATAGCTTTAGAACAGGGGAAAGAAGTTTTCGCAGTACCAGGGAATATTAATAGTGTTTATAGTAAAGGTACAAACTTACTTATTAAAGATGGTGCAAAACTTATTACAGATATTAATGATATTATTGAAGAGATTACTTTACTAAAAGAAATAATTAAGAAAAAAAGAGTTAAAGAAATATCTTGTTTGAATTTAGGAAAAGATGAAATTAAAATAGTTAGATGTATTAAAGAATATCCTAAACATTGTGATGAAATATCTTATCAAACAGGATTGGATATAATGAAAGTGAATAGTATATTGACAATTTTGGAATTAAAGGGAATTGTAAAACAATTACCAGGGAAGACCTTTCAATTAAATGATTTTTAAAAGTAGACTTAATATATAGTTTTTGATATAATAACAAACATTATGAAAGTTGGAGGTGTATGACTTGGCAAAGTTCCTTGTTATAGTAGAGTCACCTGCTAAGGCTAAAACTATAGGGAAATTTCTAGGTAGTAATTATAAAGTGAAAGCATCTGTAGGACATGTTAGAGATTTACCCAAAAGCAAATTGGGTATTAAAATAGAAGAGAATTTTGAACCTGAATACATAACAATAAGAGGTAAAGGCCCTGTAATAAATGAGATAAAAAAAGAAGCAAAAAAAGCTGAAAAGATCTATTTAGCAACAGACCCCGATAGGGAAGGTGAAGCAATTTCATGGCATTTATCACATATATTAGGTCTTTCAAAAGATGATAAAGTTAGAATAGAATTTAATGAAATTACTAAAAATGCTATTAAAACTGCAATTAAGAAACCTCGACAAATCAATCAGAATCTAGTAAATGCACAACAAGCTAGAAGAGTATTAGATAGACTTGTTGGATATAAAATTAGTCCTTTATTGTGGAGAAAAGTAAAAAGAGGATTGAGTGCTGGTAGGGTACAGTCTGTTGCAACAAAACTTATTTGCGATAGAGAGAAGGAAATTGAAAACTTTAAACCTACTGAATACTGGACTATAGATGTTTTTCTTAAAAAAGATAGTCGAATATTCAAAGCGAATTTTTATGGTGTTAAGGAAGAAGGGAAAGAAAAGAAGTTAGACTTAAAAAGTAAAGATGAAGTTGAAACTATTATCAGAGGAATTAAAACAAGTGATTTTATTATTGATGAAGTTAAAAGAGGAAATAGAAAACGTAATCCTAATCCTCCTCTTACTACAAGTACTTTGCAACAGGAGGCATCTAAACGTTTAGGTTTTTCGACTAAAAAGACGATGATGGTAGCTCAACAATTATATGAAGGTATTGATGTTAAAGGCGAAGGAACTGTTGGTCTTATTACTTACATAAGAACTGATTCGGTAAGAATATCTGATGAAGCATTAAAAAAAGCCAAAGATTTTATAGCAGAAGTCTATGGAGAAAAATATACTACAGGATTTAGAAGATTTAAGTCAAAAAAGAAAAATGATATTCAAGATGCTCATGAAGCGATTAGACCTACTTTAGTAAATAGAACACCAGAGAAAATAAAAAACTCTTTAAGTGCTGATCAGTATAAATTGTATAAACTCATTTGGGAAAGATTTGTTGCAAGTCAAATGAGTCCTGCATTATACGAAACGTTATCAGTTAAGATTAATGCTGGAAATTATATTTTTAGAGCTTCGGGCTCTAAAATAGTATTTAATGGTTATTTAAAAATACTTAAAGATGATAAACAAGAAAAAGAAATAGAGATTCCAAATCTTGATGAAGGTGAAATTGTAAATATTAAAGACATACAGTCTGAACAACATTTTACACAACCACCAGCAAGATATACTGAATCTACTTTAGTTAGAACTTTAGAAGAGCTAGGAATAGGTAGACCTAGTACGTATGCACCTACAATTAGTACTATTTTGAGTAGAGGCTATGTAGTTTTAGAAAAAAAATATTTTAAACCAACAGATTTGGGTATTTTAGTAACAGAGTTACTTCAAGAATATTTTACAGATATTATTAATGAAGAGTTTACTGCAGATATGGAAAATAAGTTAGATAAAATTGAAGAAGGTTTACTGAATTGGAAAGATGTAATAAATGAATTCTATAAAGAATTTAAAATAAGTCTTGAAAAAGCAGAAAATGAGATTAATAAGATAGAGATTCAGAATGAGATTACTGATATAAAATGTGAGAAGTGTGGCAGGTTTATGGTAATCAAACATGGAAGATATGGGAAATTTTTAGCTTGTCCTGGATATCCAGAATGTAAAAATACGAAACCAATTGTGAAAGAATTAGGTATAAAATGTCCAGAATGTGGAGGGGAATTGATAGAAAGAAGCACTAAAAAAGGCAGGAAATTTTATGGATGTAGTAACTATCCTGAATGCTCATTTGTTTCATGGGATATGCCAACTGGAGATAAATGCCCTGAGTGTGGAGGAATATTAATAAAGAAAAAAAATAAAAAAGGTAATTATATAAAATGCTCTAATAAGGAATGTAAGTATAAAAAAGAAACAAATGAAAAGTAAAGGGTGATATTATGCAAAATGAAGTAATGGTTATTGGTGGAGGTCTAGCAGGATGTGAAGCAAGTTGGCAATTAGCTAGTAGAGGAATTAAAGTTAAACTGTTTGAAATGAGACCTGTTAAAAATACAGAAGCACATCATACAGATAAATTAGCCGAGTTAGTGTGTAGTAATTCACTAAAATCAGATAGTATAGAAAATGCAATAGGATTGCTTAAAGCCGAAATGCGAATGTTAAATTCATTAATTATGGAAGCTGCTGATAATAATAGAGTACCAGCAGGAGGGGCTCTTGCGGTTGATAGAGAAAGATTTTCAGAAGAGATAACTAACAAAATTTGTAATCATCCTAATATAGAGCTTATAAGAAACGAAATAACTGAAATACCAACTGATAGTTTTGTAATTATAGCTACGGGGCCATTAACCTCTAAAGGCTTAACAGATCATATTTCTAAATTAACTAAAGCTGAACACTTATATTTTTATGATGCGGCAGCTCCAATTGTTACTTATGAATCAATTAATATGAAAAGAGCATTCAAGGGATCGAGGTACAATAAAGGAGAAGCTGATTATATAAACTGTCCTATGAACAAAGAAGAATATGAACGTTTTTATCAAGAACTTATAAAAGCAGAAGTTCATCCATTGAAAAATTTTGAAAAACAGATTGTTTTTGAAGCTTGTATGCCAATAGAAACAATGGCCAAAAGAGGTAAAGAAACTTTATTATATGGTCCATTAAAGCCTGTCGGCTTAGAGAATCCAATTACAAAAGAAAAATACTATGCAGTCGTTCAATTAAGACAAGATAATAAAGAAGGAACTTTGTATAATATGGTTGGTTTTCAAACTAATTTAAAATGGGGTGAACAAAAAAGAGTATTTAGTTTAATTCCTGCTTTAGAAAATGCAGAATTTGTCAGATATGGCGTGATGCATCGCAATACTTATATTGATTCACCAAAAGTTTTAAAACCAACTTATCAATTAAAAGAATATGAGAATATAATGTTTGCAGGTCAAATAACAGGTGTTGAAGGATATGTTGAGTCAGCTGCTTCTGGACTAGTGGCAGGTATAAATATGTCAAGGATTTTACTAGATAAGCAGCCACTAATATTTCCAATAGAAACAGCACTTGGCTCTTTGAGTAATTATATTTCTGATGGAAGTATAAGTAATTTTCAGCCTATGCATATAAATTTTGGTATAATGCCTGCATTAGAACATAGAGTAAAAAACAAAAAAGAAAGAAACAAGTTAAAATCCGAACGAAGTTTAAAAGTTTTACAAAAATTTATCAAAGAGAATAAAATATTAGTTGATTGATGTGTTAAAATATGATAACATTGATTGTTGCGGATAGGGGTGAGATTGTGTTTAGGGGAACTACAATTATTGCTGTAAAGAAAGATAATAAGGTAGCAATAGCTGGAGATGGTCAAGTTACTTTTGGAGATAAAACTATTATGAAACATACAGCTAAAAAAGTGAGAAAACTATATAATAATACTGTAGTAGTTGGGTTTGCAGGCTCTGTAGCTGATGCGATGACTTTGTCTGAGAAATTAGAAGAAAAATTGGAACAATTTAGTGGAAATCTTAAAAGAGCAGCTGTAGAGTTAGCAATGGATTGGAGAAATGATAAAATTTTAAGAAAACTTGAAGCTATGTTAATAGCAGGAAATAAAGATATTTTATTAGTAATATCAGGTAATGGTGAGGTTATAGAACCTGAAGATGGTATAGTTGCTATAGGTTCAGGTGGTAGTTATGCATTTGCGGCTGGTAAAGCTTTAGTAAAGCATTCCCGTCTTTCGATTGAAGAAATAGTAAAAGAGTCGCTCTTGATAGCTTCATCCATATGCGTGTATACTAATAGTAATATTACTGTAGAAGTGATTTAAAGGAGTGTTTTTGATGAATGAATTAACTCCAAAACAAATAGTTAAAGAATTAGATAAATATATTATAGGACAACAAAAAGCAAAAAAATCTGTTGCAATTGCCTTAAGAAATAGATATAGAAGAAATTTGTTAGATGATGAGTTTAAAGAGGAAGTTAAACCTAAGAATATATTAATGATAGGACCAACCGGTGTAGGTAAAACTGAGATTGCGCGAAGGCTAGCTAAATTAGTAAATGCACCATTTGTAAAAGTAGAAGCAACAAAATTTACAGAAGTAGGTTATGTAGGTAGAGATGTAGAATCAATGGTGAGAGATTTAGTTCAAACTTCAATTCGAATGGTTAAATCAGAGAAAATTAGAATGGTATATAATAAAGCACGTGATGTTGCTTTAGATAGAATTGCTGAGATTATAGTTCCATTACCTAAAAAAACAGAAGATTTTATTAATCCACTAAATGTTTTTTTTGGTACTAGTAAAAAGGAACAATGTGATAACGATAATACTATTGAAAATGAAAAAATTCTACAACAAAGAAAAGAAATTAGAAAAAAACTTATTGGCAATGAGTTAGATGATAAAGTTATTGAAATAGAAATTGAAGAAAGTAAAAACTCTACTATAGAAATGTTTAGTGGAATTGGGATTGAAGAATTAAATATTAATGTAAATGATTTATTAGGTGGAATAATTCCGAAGATGACTAAGAAAAGAAAAGTTCCTATTAAAGAAGCCAAGAAAATTTTAACTTCTCAAGAAGCTCAAAAACTTATAGATATGGATGAGGTTATTAATGAGGGAATTAAAAGAGCTGAAGAAAATGGAATAATCTTTATTGATGAAATAGATAAAATTGCTGGAAGAAATTTTGGCTCTGGTCCCGATATATCAAGAGAAGGAGTACAAAGGGATATTCTACCTATTATTGAGGGTAGTACTGTTATGACGAAATACGGTCCTGTTAAAACTGACCATATTCTTTTTATAGCAGCTGGAGCTTTTCATATTACAAAAGTTACGGATTTAATACCAGAAATACAAGGTAGATTCCCTATTCGAGTAGAATTAGAAAATCTTACTGAAGATATTTTTAAAGAAATATTAACGAAGCCACAAAATGCGCTTATCAAACAATATCAATTATTGTTAGAAACAGAAGGTATAAAAGTAACATATACTGAAGAAGCTATTAATGAAATAGCAAGAATTGCATATCTTATTAATGAACAATCAGAGAATATAGGAGCCAGAAGACTGCATACTATATTAGAAAAATTGCATGAAGATATATCTTTTGAAGCGCCAGATATTGAAGAGAAAAAAGTTGAAATAGATGTAAATTATGTTAGAGAAAAATTGAGTGACATTATAAAAGAAAAAGATATGTCAAAATACATAATCTGATGAAGGAGGATTAATATGGGTGAAAGTTTATTAAAGAAGACAAGGAGACTTAATAAAATTTTGCAGAATTCAGGTAGTAGACCTGTTTCTTTTTCAGAATTAAGTACAACTTTAAGTGAAATTCTTGAGGCTAATGTTTATATAGCTAGCAAGAAAGGAAGAGTATTAGGATTTGCTTTATCTTTAGGTTTTGAATGTAATATCATACAAAGTGAAGTTGTAGAAGAGAGAAGGTTTCCTAAAGAATATAATGAGGAATTGTTGAGGATTAATGAAACTAGAGCAAATACGAAAGAAGTTGAAGAGTGTGTGTTTGATCAAGTGTCTAAATGTGACTATCCTAACAAGTTGAGTACGGTTGTACCAATAATAAGTGGTGGTGTTAGATTAGGAACTTTAGTGCTTGCTAGATTTGGTAGAGAATTTACTGAAGAGGATTTAGTTTTAGCTGAATATAGTGCAACAATAGTTGGAATGGAAATTTTAAGAGCTAAAAATGAAGAAATAGAAGAAGAAGCACGTAAAAAAGCAATAGTTCAAATGGCAATAGGCACTTTATCATATTCTGAATTAGAAGCAGTAGAACATATTTTTAATGAATTAGATGGGGATGAAGGATTGCTTGTTGCTAGTAAAATTGCAGATAGAGTAGGTATTACAAGGTCTGTAATTGTAAATGCACTTAGAAAATTTGAAAGTGCTGGAGTAATTGAGTCTAGGTCACTTGGAATGAAGGGGACATATATAAAGATTTTAAATGACAAATTAATAGATGAACTTAAAAAAGTGAGAAGTTAAAAATAAAAGGTATGACACATAGTGTCGTACCTTTTTTTAACCTATTAGGACTTATTGACCATTTAAACAAAATTGTAAAAAAACATAAAATAGAAGAAGGAAATATTTAAATTGAAGAAGAAAATTAATATTATATAGTGTAAAAAATAAAAATATGAAGGATTTTGCATATTTTTATCGAATAATTTATAGATATTTGATTTAAGAGGTGAGTTTATGTTGGATCGAGTGTTTTCAACAGTTAATTTTTTGAAGTTTGCACTTAATGGGACTTGGTTAAGACATGAAGCTATTTCAAATAATATAGCTAATGTGGATACACCTGGATATAAAAGGATCAAAGTTGAATTTGAAGATATATTAAATGAGAGTCTAGAAAATAAATCAGTAAAGCTGAAAGTGACAAATAGATTGCATATTAAGTCACAGCATAGTAACTTAGAGCCAAGAATAGTTAAACAAGTAAATACTTCTACTAGATTAGACGGAAATAATGTAAATATTGATACTGAAATGGCAGATTTAGCAAAGAATACGATTATGTATAATGCTTTAATCCGGCAAACAGCGTCAGAATTCAGTAGAATTAAGTCAGTTATTAATGACGGGAGGAGATAATAATGGGAGTTTTTAATGCTATAAATATTAGTGCTTCAGGAATGAGTGCAGAAAGAATAAGGATGGATATTATTTCAAAAAACATAGCTAATGCAAATACAACTAGGACAAGCAATGGACTTCCATATAGAAGAAAAATGGTAGTGTTTAAAGAAAAAGATAATAAACCTTTTTCATATTATTTGACTGAATATTCACGTAAGAGCTTAAATAAGCAAGGTGTTAAGATTAGTGCAATAATAGAAGATAAAAGTCCATTTAAAAAAGTATATGAACCAGGTCATCCTGATGCAGATAAAGATGGATATGTTTTAATGCCAAATGTAGAAGTAGTTAAAGAAATGGTAGATATGATATCTGCTTCTAGAGCTTATGAAGCAAATATAACAGCAATTAACTCATCTAAAACTATGGCAATGAAAGCTCTAGAAATAGGTAGATAAGGAGGATAATATATGAGAATTAATAATATAAGTAAAATAGAAAATTCAAATTTTGTAAATAAGAGTGATTCTATAAGTAGGAATAATAAAGATTCTTTTGGAAGTTTATTGAAGGAAGCATTAGACAAAGTAGATAGTTTACAAAAAGAAGCTGATCGTTATAATAGATTGTTAGCAACAGGACAAGTAAATAATATACATGAAGTAATGATAGCTAGCGAAAAAGCAAATATAGCCTTGCAACTTACATTGAGTGTTAGGAATAAGGTCATAGATGCGTATAGGGAGATAATGAGGATGCAAATTTAATATTCAGTCGTAGCAAGAAATGAGGTGATTAAGTGTCTGAAACTATAAATAAAATTAGAAACCAGCTTAATGATTTTTGGAGTGGACTTGATAAAACAAAAAAAATCAAGTTAACAGTTAGTGTTTTTTTAGTTATTATTAGTGTTAGTTTAATTACATATTATTTTACACGTACAGAATATGAAATCCTTTATAAAAACTTGAGTTTAAAAGATGCAGGACTTATAACAGATAAATTGGATGAAATGGGCATACAATGGAAAAATGCAGATGAAGGTACAACAATTTTAGTACCAAAAGGATATAAAAATAAGGTAAAGATTCAATTAGCAACTGAGGGCTTACCTAAAGACGGTTATAGTTTTTTAGATGCATTGAATGATAGTAGTTGGACTATGACAGATTACGAAAAAAGACAGAGATTAGAATATGCTTTAGAAAGTGAACTTGCAAGCACTATAGCAGAAATTGATGGAATAGAAGGTGCTAAAGTATATTTGGATATACCAGATGAAAGTAGTTTTGTATTAAAACAAAGTGAGGAAGCTACAGCATCAGTTTTTATTAAACTAGCTAGAAATCAACCTTTATCACAAGAAAAAGTACTTGCTATAAGAAATTTAGTAGCTGGAGCTGTCAAGGAAATAAAGTTAGAAAATGTTTCCATTATTGATGACACAGGTGAGTTGCTTACATCAGATGAAGGTATTGAGAAATACAGTTATAACAAACAACTAGATGTACAATGGAGTATACAAAGAAGAATCGATAATAGTATAAAAAGGTTTCTAGAAACCATGTTTGGATATGGAAATGTTGATGTTAGATCAAGCGTAAAGATGAATTTCGATAGTGAAGTTACAAGAATTGTACAATTTCAACCACCAGTAGAAGGTAGTGATGAAGGTCTAATACGTAGTATGGAACAATTAGAAGAAAATATGGTTAATGGACTAGATGGAGGAGTGCCTGGAGTTGATTCTAATTCTGATAATGCTGTTGATTATGTACAGTCTGATAAAGACAACTCTAAGTTTTATAAAGCAAGTAAGACAATTAACTATGAGTTAAATGAAATTAATAAGCAAATTGAAAAAGCACCTGGTAATATTGAATCTATAACTGTTGCAATTTTAATTAATAAAGATGCGATTGCAGATGGTGAACTTTCAGCTGAAGAAAAGAAGGAAATTGTTAAACTTATATATGCAGCTACTGGATTAGATACAAAACAAGTACAGGTAAATACAGCAAAATTTAATAAGTCATTATTAGATAACACAGATTATGTTTCCAGTGAAGTGAACAATAAAAATAATAATTTAATTTTAATATTATCATTGATTTTTATTGCATTAGCCGGATTGTTTGGGACTATTTACTATAGGCGTAGAAATGAAAAATACGATATCAATGAAGTGTTAGAACAGAAATCAACGCAGTTTGAACAGATAGAGGAGATAGATTTAGACAATAGTGGTAAATCTGAAATTAAGAGTCAAATCGAGAAGTTTATTGATAAAAAACCTGAAGCTGTTGCACAGTTACTAAGAACTTGGTTAAATGAGGATTAAGGAGGGAGAGCCATGTCCAAATTACAGCAATTGACTGGGAAAGAGAAAGCTGCAATATTATTGATAACTTTAGGACCACAAAAATCGGCAGAGATATTTAAACATTTAAACGATGAAGAAATTGAAGAACTTACTTTAGAAATTGCAAATATTAGAATGGTTTCTCCTGAGGAAAAGGAAAAAGTATTAGAGGATTTTTATCAATTATGTTTAGCTCAAGAGTATATTTCTGAAGGTGGAATAAATTATGCTAAGGATGTTTTAGAGAGAGCTTTAGGATCGCAAAAAGCGATTGATATAATTAATAAATTAACGGCTTCATTACAAGTAAGACCTTTTGAGTTTATAAGAAAGGCAGATCCTAATCAATTACTGAATTATATACAGAATGAACATCCGCAGACTATAGCTTTGATATTGTCATATCTTAAACCTAGCCAAGCAGGACAAATTCTGTCAAGCTTACCTCAAGATAAGCAAGCTGAAGTAGCAAAAAGAATTGCCACAATGGACAGAACATCACCTGACATAATTAAGGAAATAGAAAGAGTGTTAGAAAATAAATTCTCAAATTTAGTTACTCAAGACTATACAAGTGTAGGTGGAATTGAAACAATAGTATCTATACTTAATACTGTTGATCGTGGAACTGAAAAACATATTATGGAAGAATTAGAAACACAAGATGCTGAATTAAGTGAAGAGATAAGAAGAAGAATGTTTGTATTTGAAGATATTGTAACTTTAGATAGTAGATCAATACAAAGAATCATTAGAGAAATCGATAATAACCAATGGGCAATTGCCCTTAAATCAGCAAGCGAAGAAGTTAAACAGGTTATTTTTGCAAATATGTCTAAACGTTTAGCAGAAATGATAAAGGAAGATATGGAATTTATGGGTCCTGTTCGACTGAAAGATATAGAAGAAGCTCAGCAGAATATTGTTAATGTTATAAGAAAGCTTGAAGAAGAAGGCGAAATAGTTACTCCAAGAGGAGGGGACGAGATAGTTGTCTAATGTTATTAAATCGCATCAAGTAATTGTAGAAACAACTATTAAAAATGATAATGTAAAGACTGATAGTAAAAATAATATTGAGAAAGTCATAAAAGATGCTTGGGAAAAACATGATGAAATTATAAATAGGGCAAAAATTGAAGCAGAATCAATTATTAATGAAGCAAGAGAAAATGCAGATATTATAATGGAAAAAATGTACAAAAAATCTCAGTTGATGATTGAGGAATCAAAACAAAAAGGTTATGAAGAAGGATACAAAAAAGGCTATGAAGAGGGATGTATATCAGCTGAGAAAATTATTAAAGAAGCAAATAATATAAAAAGAGAATATTTACAAAAAAAAGCTCTATATTTGAAGCAATTAGAAAATGATATTATAGATTTAGTAATTAATATAAGCGAAAAAATAATTAATCAAAAACTAGATGATGATAGAGAAGTTATTATATCGATCATTTTAAAAGGCTTAGAAAGTCTGCTGGTAAGTGACAAAGTTATTATTAGGGTTTCTAAAGATGACTATGGTATTGTTGATCTTGCTAAAGAAAGATTATTAGCAGAAGCAAGTTTAATTGAAGATATTGAAGTAAAAATTGATAACAACCTAGAAAAAGGTGGTTGTGTTATAGAGACCGAAAGAGGATGTGTAGATGTTAGTATAAAAACTCAAATTGAAGCGATGAAAAAAACTTTAAAAGACATTTTAAATAGTGAGTGATATATATGGAAGTAATAGATATAAAAAAATACGTCGATGCAGTTAAAAATATCAAATTAATTAAATATTTTGGTAAAGTAACCAAAGTTATCGGTCTTACTATCGAATCAAATGGCCCACAGGCTAGTATAGGAGAATTATGTTATATATACCCTTTCAGTAGCAAAGTTGCTATACCAGCTGAAGTAGTAGGGTTTAAGGAAGATAAGCTTCTATTAATGCCTTTAGGAGATATGCAAGGGATAGGACCTGGTAGTATTGTTGTATCAACAGGAAATTCTTTAAAAGTTAATGTTAGTGAAGAACTAATTGGACGAGTTTTAGATGGACTAGGTAAACCAATTGATGGTAAAGGACAGATAAGTAACAATAAAACTTATTCAGTTATGAATAATCCACCAAACCCCTTGCAAAGAGAGAAGATAAGAGAAATTCTACCATTGGGCATAAAAGTGATAGATGGATTATTGACTTGTGGAAAAGGGCAAAGAATAGGTATTTTTGCAGGAAGTGGTGTTGGTAAAAGTACTACATTGGGAATGATTGCAAGGAATGTAAAAGCAGATGTTAATGTAATTGCACTTATAGGTGAAAGAGGTAGAGAAGTAAGGGAATTTATAGAAAATGATTTAAAAGAAGAGGGATTAAAAAAGTCTGTTGTTGTCGTTGCAACATCTGATAAACCTGCTCTTGTAAGAATGAAAGGAGCTTTTTTAGCTACAGCAATTGCAGAATATTTTAGAGATAAAGGTAAAAATGTAATGCTTTTGATGGACTCACTAACTAGATTTGCGATGGCGCAGAGAGAAGTTGGTTTAGCAGTTGGGGAACCACCAGTTACAAGAGGATATACGCCATCTGTTTTTGCTTTACTACCTAAGCTTTTAGAAAGAGCAGGAACATCAGATAAAGGTACAATTACAGCTTTATACACAGTTTTAGTTGATGGTGACGACTTAAATGAACCAATAACTGATACTGTAAGAGGTATATTAGATGGACATATAGTTTTATCAAGAAAGTTAGCAAATCAAAATCACTATCCTGCAATAGATGTATTAGCAAGTATTAGTAGAGTAATGCCTAACATATGTGACCAAGAACATATAAACCTTGCAAATAAAATAAAAGATATAATATCAACGTATAAAGAAGCAGAAGATCTAATAAATATTGGCGCTTATAAACAAGGTACTAATGAGAAAATTGATACTGCTATTAATGTTATAGAAAAGATCAATGTTTTTTTAAAACAAAATATAATGGAAAAATATACATTAGAAGAAACAATAAAAATGATGAAGGATATTGTATCAAAAATATAGGATGTGGTTTGAGTGCAAAGTAGATTTAAGTTTAAATTTCAGAAGGTTTTAGAATACAAGGAAACTATTGAAAATTTAAAATTAGCTGATTATAACAAAGCAAAAGAAATTTTAAATTTAGAAGAAGATAAACTTAAAAGCTTAATAAATTACAAAAGGAATGAACTAGCTATAAGAAATAAAAATGTAAAAAACATGACTATATTTGATTTAAAAAACTACAATACGATAATAGATTATATTAATAAGGAAATAGCAAGACAAGAAATTAGAGTTGATAATGCTAGAGGCATATTAGATAGCAAGAAAAAAGTTTTATTAGAAGCTTTAAAGGAAAAAAAGATAATGGAAAAGATCAAAGAAAAGCATTACAATGAGTTTATTTATCAAATAAAAAAAGAAGAAGATAACTTAATAGACGAAATTGTAAACTTCAGAAGTAGTAAAAACTAACGGGGGTTTATTATGACAAAAGAAAAAAAAAGTGGTAACAAAGTTATTTCAATTGTTATTGTAATATTTTTGATATTAACAATACCGATTGGGGTTTTAGCTGCAATTTATTATAATGTGGATTCTTTTAGAATATTAGTTAATAATCAGTTGAAAAATGCTCCAGGTTTTGTAGGAGAATATTTCAGTAGATATCCGACTGAAGAAGAAATTAAAGCTAAAAAAATATTTCTCGTTGAATATCTCAATAAGATTGATACAAATAATGCAGCTGATAAATTGTATATTATCAAGAAGGATGATAAAGAACTTTATAATGACATAATAAAATTGATGAATAGTAGATATCCAGATAAGACAACTAATATAGTTAAATTGATTAGAGAGATAGAATTAAGAAAAAATTTACTTTTTTCACTGTATGATGAAATACAAAAAGAAGAACAAGACAACATCAAGAAAGAAGCAGAAAGACTTCAGAAAATGGACAATTATTTAGCCTTAAAAGAGATTAAAGAAAAAATTAATAGTAATACAGATGAACAGAATAGAGTTGCATATATAATTAGTACTATGAATGAAAAGAAGGCAGCAGACATTATATTTTATCTGAACGATGATGAAAAAAAATTAATATTATCTAAGTTATTATCAATTAATAAAGATAAAATGTATACATTAAGGTCATATCTATTAGAAAAAGAGAAAAGTTATGAAGAGTTTAAAAATTTAGCAAAAATTTATGAAGGTAAGAATTCATATGAAGCTTATAAAATTTTAGGGAATACAGAGAAGTATTCAAGTAGTGATTTAGCTAAAATATATATGAATTTATCTTTAGAGAAAGCTGCAGATATTCTTAAATACTCACAAGACAAGGATTTTGTTGAAGAGTTATTTTATAATATTAGGCGTGAAGAATTATTAACAGGTTCAAAAGAAAATATTACAATTAAATTAAGCCGAATTATTGATTATATAAAAGAGTATGAAGAAAAATTAAATAATTTAGTTTTGATTTATGAAAAAATGGATGCTAAAGACATAGCAAACATTATTGAAAAATTGATTGTAAACGATAAAGAATTAACAGCACTTAAAATAGATTCCAACAATTACTATTCTGTTTCTGATTCAAAATTGGCAATAGATATATTAAGAAAATTGAAAAAATCAACTGTGTCAGAAGTATTAAAAAATTTAAACAATAGAAAAGCAGTTGAGATCACTAGAAAATTAGCTTTACAATGATGAAAGGAGGTGAGTTAATGAGCAATATTGTTGCAGCAGATTTTATTAGTGCTAATATTGAAGTAGATATAAAGCGCAATTTAAAACCGAAATCAAAGAATAACTTTTTTGAAAATATATTAAGTGATAAGTTGAATAATAACGAGAGCAAAGGAGTTGATGACAGGAAAGTCGATTCAACTAGAAACTACAGTAAAGATAAAGAACAAAAAAACGAAAAGATTAATTTGAAAAGAAAAGGTAATGAAAGTGAACAAAGACCAAAAAGCAAATCTATTAATCATGAGGAAAAAGAAAATATTGAATTTGTTGATGAGAGAAATGATATAAGTTTTATGTTGGAAAATATTGAAGAGATAATAGATGATATTAAAAAGATATTATCAGATGATAAAAGCCCTAAATTAAATAACGATTTTAACAGTTTATTGATTCAGCTTGAAAATATTAAAGAAGAGAATGTTTTAGACCTAAAATTAGAAAAAGATATTATAAACTTAACAGGTTTAATAATAACTAAACTACAATCGTACGAAGAAAATAAAGGAATAAAAATGGATAAGGAACTTAGTGAATTATTTAGTAAATTAAATTATTTAGTAAATGAATTGTTAAATCAAAATGAGCTTAATGAAGATTTTAAGTTAATTGAAGAGTTCGCAGACAAGAAAGACAATATAAAAAAGCCTAATATATATAAAGAAGCAAGTGAAAATAAACAAAAAAGAGAGGTAAGAGAAATAAGATTAGTAAATAGTATAAAGAATGAACATTATAATTCAATTGCTAAAGTAGATTTAAAAGAAGATGAAGTAAAAGAAGATAAACTTGTAGTTGGCAAAAACGTAAGAATTTTAACAGTTAATAATCAAACAAACAGTTTAATTGAAAAAATTAATAATGCTAAAGAAAATATTTTAAACAACTACGAAAACAACTTGACTAATGAGAGAACTTTATTACAGAATCTGGATAAAAATATGTTGATGAAGCAGATTATTGAAAAATTGAGTTTAAATAATAAAAAAATAAATCCAGAGGTAAGAATTAAGTTAAAACCAGAGATTTTAGGTAATTTGTTTCTAAATATTACAACAAAAGATAATTTAGTCTTAGCCCGAATTACTGTAGAAAACTACCAAGTAAAACAAGTAATAGAAGCAAATTTAGATGTTTTAAAGGACAATCTTAAAGAACAGGGATTGGAGATTTATGAATTTAGTGTAGACATAGGACAAAGTGCGAATTTTGATAATTACAATTCACAATCTAGATATAACAGAAATTATTTCATGAAACAAAAGGTAAGTAGATTAGCAAATCAAGGTGTTGAGGAAGAATTTTTATATAGTAATGAAGTGTTAAATAGTTTTATGGATAGCAGTATTGATTTAAAAGCATAGGGGTGATGATTTTATGAGTATTAATGAGGTAAACACTCAAAATTTCTATAGCTTTACAAAAGATAATTCAAAGCCGTCTAAAAATAATATAGACAATAGTACTTTAGGTAAAGATTCTTTTTTAAAGTTATTAGTAACACAGTTAAAAAATCAAGATCCATTAAACCCTATGGATGATAAAGAATTCATTTCGCAAATGGCTCAATTTAGTACGTTAGAGAAAATACAGACTTTAGATGAAAACTTACAAAAGTCTCAAGAAAATATATTAAAAGAAATTAAAAATTTTAATAGTTATCAGAAAGAAATTAAAAATTTAGTTGATGGTTTCAAAAAAGAAAATGCTGAAAAATTATTGGAAATTAAGGCAGTTTTAAATTCTATTGAAACAAATTTGGAGTGATATAGATGAATGTTTCTTATGAAAATATAATAAAAAAAACCAGGATCAATTCTAGTGGTTATATAAAAAAAGGAATAAATGCAAATCAAAACTGCAGTTTTGATGATATATTGAGAAGGATTGAAAAAAAAGGTAGTGCATTAAAATTTTCAAAACATGCAGTTGAGCGAATGCAGCTAAGAAATATAAAGCTTAACAAAGAAGATTTGAAAAACATAGAATATGCAGTTGATAAAGCAGAGAGTAAAGGTGTTAAAGAAGCTTTAATTCTTTTAAATAATACAGCTTTTATAATAAGTATCCGAAATAGAACTGTTATTACAACTGTAGCTCAAGAACAGCTAAAAGAGAATGTGTTTACAAATATTGATGGGGCTGTGATTATATAGCTGGACCTATTTAGGAAGCTATTTATGCCTGACTGACAGAAGGCATAATGAAGAACAGAGGAGGTTTTAATTATGATGAGATCGATGTATTCAGGTGTATCTGGATTAAGAGTTCACCAATTAAAAATGGATGTAATTGGTAATAATATAGCGAATGTAAATACAATAGGTTATAAAAGGTCACAAGTTACTTTTCAAGAAGTTTTCAGTCAAGTTGTAAAGGGTGCTGGAGCTCCTCAAGGTGGAAGAGGAGGTACAAATCCACAGCAAATAGGTTTGGGATTAAAGATAGGATCTATTAATACAATTTTTTCAAAAGGAGCGTCACAAAGAACGGATAATCCAACTGATTTGATGATTGACGGAGAAGGGTTTTTTATGGTTACTGATGATCCTAAATATGAAAATATTTATTATACAAGAGCAGGCAATTTTGTTTTAGATAAAGAGGGCTATTTAGTAACGCCTGATGGGTTTAAAGTACTAGGGATAAACGAGAGCGGTGAATATGCTCCTATTAAAATTAATCGCTCAGAAACAGCACCACCAAGCGCATCTACCACAATTGAATTTATAGGAAATTTAGATTCCAGAATGCAGGCTAATGATGAATTTTTAACAGATACAATAGTAAAAGACAGCTTAGGTAATTCATATAAGGTTAATTTTAAATTTACGAAAGCTACAAATGCTAATGAATGGGATTTAGATGTTGTTAATGTAATAGATTTAGCTACAGGTAATGCAGTTAATCCAGCACCAACAAGTTCAACACAAAAGTTAACTTTTGATAGCAGTGGATTTTTAAATAGTGCAACAAAAACTTTTGAAATAACTTTTACAGGAATGCCAACATATTTTGGTTCAGACAGTGGAAATAGTAAACTAGTAGTAGATTTTTCCAAAATCACACAGTTTGCGAATGAAAATGACGTAAAAGGATTCGATGTTCCAGATCAGAATGGACAGTATGGTAAAAGTGCGGGCTCTTTAACTGGTTTTGCTGTTGATGCTTCAGGAGTCATTACTGGAAGCTTTACGAATGGTGAAAAGAAGCCATTAGGACAATTAGCGTTAGCGAAATTTGATAATCCTATGGGATTACAAAAAGTAGGTAGTAACTTTTTTGAAAGCACACCAAACTCAGGTGAACCTCAAATTGGAAAACCTAGTTCAAGTGGTTTTGGTTCAATAAATCCAGGAGCTCTAGAAATGTCAAATGTTGATTTATCAATGGAGTTTACAGAAATGATTACAACACAAAGAGGTTTCCAAGCGAATTCAAGAGTTATAACTACAACTGATGAAATGCTACAAGAACTAGTTAATATGAAAAGGTAACTATTAGGGTAGCTTTCTACCCTAATAGTACTTGTAGATGGAGATGATTATATGGTAATATTGAAAAGGATAAATGGTAAAGAATTTGTGTTAAATAGTGATTTAATCGAATTTATTGAAGCAACACCTGATACAATAGTAACATTAACTAATGGTAAAAAAATTGTTGTAAAAGAAACAGTAGAAGAAGTAATAGATAAAGTTATAAATTATAAAAGAGAAATTTACAAAAGCTTATTAAACATAGGAAATGAGGTGTAACTATTGGATTTAGCAACTGCCATTGGTTTTATAGCAGGTATCGTATTTATTGTATGGGGAATTTCACTATCAGGTAGTATAAAAACTTTTATTGATGCTCCTTCTTTAGTTATTGTTCTTGGAGGAACTATAGCTGCTACTTTTATTAGCTATCCTCTGTCTAAAGTATTTAAAACGTTAAAAGTTGTAAAAAATGCATTTATGACAAAAAATGTTTTACCAATAGAGATAATAAATGAAATAATTAAATTAGCTAATATAGCTAGAAGAGAAGGACTTCTTGCATTAGAAGAAGCAGCAGAAAATATAGAAGATATGTTTTTGAAAAAAGGAATTGTTCTAATAGTTGACGGTACTGATCCAGAGCTTGTTCGCAATATATTAGAAACAGAACTGTCTTTTACTGAGGAAAGACACGCAGAAGGACAAAGTGTTTTTGAGGCTATGGGTAGTTATGCTCCTGCATTTGGTATGATAGGTACGTTAATTGGACTTATTAATTTGCTTAAAAATTTAAATGATCCTGCTAGTGTAGGGCCGAATATGTCTGTAGCTTTGATCACAACTTTTTATGGTTCTTTATTTGCTAATTTAATTTTTATTCCACTTGCTAATAAACTTAAAGGTAGAAGTCGTGAGGAAATACTTATAAAAGAATTAATTGTTGAGGGGCTTTTATCAATTCAAGCAGGTGAAAATCCTAGGATTATAGAAGAAAAATTGAAAACCTTCTTGCCACCTGAAATGAGAAAAGCTATGGAAAAAGAAACTGAAGGTGAGGAAGCATAATGAAGAAGAAACGAAAAAGCCAGGAAAAAAAAGGTGCTCCTGAATGGATGACTACATATGGTGATTTGGTTACATTACTTCTTTGTTTCTTTGTGTTATTATTTTCTTTTTCCGAAATTAATGTACAGAAATTTGAAGCTATTATGAAGTCATTCCAGGGGTCACTAGGGGTTTTGAAAGGTGGGAAGACAATTCAAGATGTACCTTTTGTGAATACTGGTAATTTACCTCAAGATAAATCTACAAATGAAAGAAAAGAGATTGAGGATTTTCGCAAATTAAAAGTTCTAATTGAAGAATATGCAAAAGAAAAGGGGTTAGAGACTAAAGTAATAGCTAAAATTGAAGAAAGAGGTTTAATTATTAGAGTTTTAGATAATGTCTTCTTTGATTCTGGGAAAGCAGAGATAAAACCAAAAGCAAAAGAAATTTTAAGATACATAGGGGATATACTTAATAGAAAAGAATTTAAATCCAAACATATAAAAATAGAAGGACATACGGATACAGACCCGATAAGAACATCTAAATTTCCATCAAATTGGGAATTATCTGCTATTAGGGCTACTAATGTTTTAAGATTTTTAATGGAAGAGAAAGGCATAGAAGGTAATAGAATTTCTTCAGCTGGATATGCTTATTATCGGCCTGTAGCTCCTAATGATACTCCTGAAAACAAAGCAAAAAATAGAAGGGTTGATATTGTAATTTTAAAATCATCTTATGCAAAATGGGAGCCAGATTAATAAAAGGGGTTGTAAATATGAATAGTAAGAAGATTTTAATTATAGCTGTTATAGTATTAACAGTTTCATTAGTTTTAGTAGCTATTTTCTCTTTTTTATACGTTAAAAGTAAGGCAGATGCTAATAAACCAAAAGAAAAATTTTACTTTGATATAGGTCAGATGTATAGTAATGTAAAGGATAGTAGCAGTATCGTCAAAGTTGATATTACTATAGAAGTAACGGATAAAGAGTTATTAAGCATTTTAGAGAAAAAGAAATTCCTAATAAATAATCAGATTAATGAGATTATTAGAAGCAAAACAGAAAAAGAGTTAGAAGGTAGTGATGGACAAGTTTTGCTTCAGAAAGAAATCACAGCAAAATTAGCAGAATTATTCAATACTGAAGATATAACAAATATCTATTTTAAAGAATTAATTGTACAGTAGGGAGGTATAACTATTGTCTGAAGTTCTTTCACAGAGTGAAATAGATGCCCTACTCAAGGCTTTAACTTCTGGAGAAGTTGATGTTAAAGAAATAAAAGAAGAAGCAAAAGAAAAGAAAATAAAAAAATATGATTTTAGAAATCCACAAAAAATAGCCAAAGACCAGATGAGGACATTGGGCATTATTCATGATAAGTTAGCTAGATTATTACAAACATTTTTATCAGGTTATTTAAGAGCATCTGTAAATGTAGAAGTTTTAACTATTGATCAATATGTTTTTAGTGAGTTTAGTAATGCAATTTCAAATCCTGCTTTTCTTTCAATCATCAATTTTAATCCATTATCGGGACAAGTTATTTTAGATATTTCTCCCAATATTGCATATGCTGTTATAGATAGGCTATTAGGTGGAAATGGTAGTAATATTGATTTGAATCGTAGTTTTACTGAAATAGAGTTAGTATTATTGAAGCAAGTTTTTTATCGAATTAGAGATATAATAACGCAAGCTTGGGAAAATATATTAGAATTGAAACCATCTTTGGAGAAAATAGAAACTAATTCACAATTTATACAGATAGTTTCTCCTAGTGAAACAATAGTATTAATAACATTGAACATAAAAATAGGTGAAACTGAAGGAATGGCAAATATATGTATTCCGCATTTGACAATAGAACCTATTTTAAACAAATTAAGCACTAAGCTTTGGTATTCAACAAACAATAAAGATATTGATTCAACCGAAATGGAGATCGTTGAAAAGAGAATAAAAAAAGTAAAGGTACCTTTGATAGCAGAAATAGGTAGTACTATGATTACAGTTAAAGATTTATTGGATTTACGAGTAGGTGATGTTATAAAGCTTAATAAAACGAGAAATAGCGAATTAGATATTAAAGTGGGTTCAAAAACGAAGTTCTACGGGGTACCTGGAACTAAAAATAATAAAATGGCTGTTAAGATTACCAGAGTCAAAAAGGATGGTGAAGATATAGATGACGAATAATATGCTTTCACAAGAGGAAATAGATGCTTTACTAAGAGGAGAGCTAGTAGATAACAACAATGAAGTAGTTGCGATGAAAGAACAATTAAGTGAAATAGAAAAGGATGCACTTGGAGAAATAGGAAATATTAGCATGGGAACAGCAGCGACAACTTTATATACTTTACTTGGTAAAAAGGTTACTATTACAACACCTAAAGTAGAAATAACTAATACAGAAGAGCTTTCAAAAAAATATGTAGTACCATTTGTAGCTGTAGATGTAAAATATAAATTAGGACTTGAAGGCTCAAATCTGTTAATATTAAAAACAGACGATGTAAAAGTTATTACAGACCTTATGATGGGTGGTGATGGTACAAATACAGATAGAGAGTTAAATGAGATGGATTTAAGTGCTATAAGTGAAGCAATGAATCAAATGGTTGGCTCGTCAAGTACTTCACTATCAGAGATGTTTTCTACAGTCATTGATATTGAGCCCCCTAGAGCTTTTTTAATAAAATTGAATGAAGATAATATAGATTTAGATATATTTAAGAATAAAAATATTGTTAAGATATCTTTTAGAATGGTTATTGGAGATTTGATCGATAGTGAAATAATGCAGCTTTTACCAATTGATTTTGCAAAGAATATGGTAAGTAGGCTATTAGGGCAAGGATCTGATTTTGATAATGCAAATAATAATATAGATTTAACTAATCAGAAAGAAGATGAGAAGCCAAAATCTGATAATGACTCTATATCTATGAATAGTATAGAAAACTTAAGCTATAATGTGAATAACAAAGAAATTAAGAAACAAGAACCTGTTAATGTGAAAAAAGCAGAATTTCAGTCCTTTGATGACAACAAAAAAATAGAATATAATGAAAGCATTGATTTGATACAGGAAATACCTGTAGAAATTACTGTTGAATTAGGTAGAACAACTAAAAAGATTAGTGAAATTTTAGAATTTGGTCCTGGAACAGTTATAGAACTGGACAAGCTAGTTGGAGAACCTTTAGAGATATATGCAAATGGTAAATTTATTGCAAAAGGTGAAGTTGTAGTAATTGATGATAATTTTGGTGTTAGAATAACAGATGTTGTAAGTCCGTCAAAAAGAATAAGTAAAATTTAAAAAGAAATAATATAAGGAGGAATTAATATGGGTAAAGGAATACTTATTGTTGATGATGCTGCTTTTATGAGAATGATGATTAAGGATATTTTAAATAAGAACGGATATGAAGTTATAGGTGAAGCAGATAATGGAGCTAGAGCTATTGAGAAATATAAAGAGCTTAAACCAGATTTAGTAATAATGGATATTACAATGCCAGAAGTAGATGGAATTCAAGCTGTAAAGGAAATTAAAAAGATTGATGAAAATGCAAAGATAATAATGTGTTCAGCTATGGGACAACAAGCTATGGTTATTGAATCAATTCAGGCTGGGGCTAGAGATTTCATAGTGAAGCCATTTCAAGCAGATAGAGTTCTAGAAGCTGTAAAAAAAGTGTTAGGTTAAAAATGAAGGATATTTATTTAAAAATATTTTGTTTTTTTGGTTTTCTGTTTATTAATGAGTATGCTTTTAGCTCCAGTTATACTGATAGTAACAATGGTTATTCTTTTATTAACTTGATTAGTTTCATTTTCGGTTTTATTCTAATTATTTCAGCTATATTATTTCTGAGTAAAATATTGAATTTTAAATTAAATTCAGTAGGGAGAAAACACAGAATTAAGATTATTGATGTCTTAAATATAAGTGGTATTAAAATTTTAATATTAGAAATATACGATAAATACTATGTATTAGCCTATAATAACAATAGTATAACTTTAATTGACGAATTGGATAATATTGAATTATTAGAATTTAATGATAGTATAACTAATAAGTCTAGTTTTAATAAATATTTAGAGAAATTTTTTATGAAAAATGATTTTAAAAACAAATCTAAGGATTAATGATATTATTATGAACTATAAGTGAATAGGATGAATAATATGACTAAGATATTAAAAGTTGTTATAATAGCAACTGTATTAATATTACTTTTTAATTCTATTGCATATGGGGCACCTGAGGTTTCTTTATTTGGGAAAACAGTATCTTTGAAAGATACAAATGACCCAAATGACTATGTTATAAGTATACAAATATTAATTTTGCTAACTATATTAACCTTGGCCCCTTCTATTTTAATAATGGTTACAAGCTTTACTAGAATCATTATTGTACTTTCATTTATGCGTAATGCTTTAGCAATACAACAGACGCCACCAAACCAAGTTTTAATTGGTTTAGCGTTATTCTTAACATTTTTTATTATGAGCCCAACTATAGAGCAAATTAATGAACAAGCTATTCAACCTTTTTTAAATGGAGAGATTAGCCAAGAAGAAGCTTTTAATAATGCATTAGAACCAATTCGTGAATTTATGTTTAAACAAACAAGAGGGAAAGACTTAGTTTTGTTTATTAAAGCATCAGGCATTAAACAAACAAACGACTTGAAATTAGAGGATATACCAACAAGAGTATTAATACCTGCTTTTATGATAAGTGAATTAAAGACAGCATTTCAAATGGGATTTATATTATTTATACCATTTTTAGTAATTGATATGGTGGTTGCAAGTACGTTAATGTCAATGGGTATGATGATGCTACCACCGGTTATGATATCTTTACCATTTAAAATACTACTTTTTATTATGGTAGATGGATGGAATCTGGTTATTAAACAGTTATTATTAAGCTTTAATTAATAGGAGTGATATACATGAGCCAAGGGGATATTATAAGTTTAGCTCAAGATGCGATGAAGATGGTTTTAATGCTATCTTCTCCAATGCTAATTTTTGGTTTATTAATAGGGTTAGCTGTTAGTATATTTCAAGCAACAACACAGATACAGGAAGCTACATTAGCTTTTGTTCCTAAAATAATAGCTGTGATGATTTCATTTTTAATATTTTCGCCTTGGCTATTAAGTCTTATTTTGGATTTTACTAACAAACTTTTTGAAAATATGAATACATTTATAAAATAATTTAAATGGTGAATTTTATGATAGATATTATACAATTTATTATAAATAAATACATAGTGTTTTTGCTAACATTTATTAGACTAAGTGGGATTTTTATTATCACTCCAATATTCAGTAGGAGGAATATACCTACAATATTCAAAATAGTTTTTACTTTTTTTCTTACATTGATAATAATTAGTATGATTGATTTCAATCAAACACATTTAGATGTTTATCTTTTTATAATTTATATATTAAGAGAATTATTTTTAGGTATATTTATCGGATTCATAATGTATTTATTTTTCTCTTCGTTATATTTAGCTGGAAAGTTAGTAGATATGCAATTAGGTTTTAGTATGGTTAATGTGCTAGATCCTAACAGTAATATACAAGTGCCCATAACGGGGAACTTTTATTACATTTTAGCTTTATTAACTTTTTTAGTTGTTGATGGGCATCATGTATTAATAAAAACTTTATTAGATTCGTTTACAATAGTTCCTTTAGGAAGTTATGTTGTCAAAACGACTGTTTATAAAGAAATACTTACAATTACTAGTAATATATTTGTTATAGCTTTCAAACTTAGTAGCCCTATATTGGCTACTATATTTATAACTAATATTATGTTAGGGATATTAGCGCGAACTATGCCACAAATGAATGTTTTTGTAGTAGGAATGCCTCTAAGGATTGCAGTAGGAATTATTACTTTGATACTAACTATACCTTTTATTATTGCTTTTATATGTAATTTATATGAGCGAATTTTTCGAGTATATTCTTTTTTAAAGTAGAATAAGGAATGATCATAAATGCTGAATAGTATAAATTTGCAGTTATTTGCAGGTGGGGAGAAAACAGAAAAACCTACTCCAAAACGAAGAAAAGAAGCAAGAGAAAAAGGACAAGTACTACAGAGTAGAGAATTAACTTCGGCATTGTTGTTGTTATTTATATTTTTGTCTTTGAGAATTTTTAGCAATTATATGTTCAATAGTTTAAAAGGACATATAAGCTATGTTTATAGTGAATATTTAATTTATGATGATTTTTACTCGAAAAAAGAGATTATTTTACTATTAAAATATATGATTTTTAAAACAATTGAAATTGTTGCACCAATATTAGGAGCTGCTTTTATATTTGCATTAATTATTAATTATTTTCAAGTAGGTTTTTTATTTACAACAAAAACTTTACAAATTAAATTTAGTAGAATAAATCCTATAGAAGGTTTTAAACGTTTATTTTCAAAAAGAGCGCTTGTTGAATTAGTAAAATCTTTCTTAAAGATAATATTAATTAGCTATATTGTGTATTTTTATATTTTGAGACAAATTGGTATTATTATACAATTATCAAAAAAAAATATATCTAATATTGTATTTTATATAGCTAAAACATCATTTGAAATTGCTATTAGAATAGGATTGGTTTTGTTTGTGTTGTCTGTGTTAGATTATGCATATCAGTGGTGGGAATATGAAAAAAATCTAAGAATGTCAAAACAAGAAATTAAGGAAGAATATAAACAAACAGAGGGCGATCCTAATATTAAATCAAAAATAAAAGAGAAACAACGCCAAATATCTATGCGCAGAATGATGCAGGATGTACCTAAAGCAGATGTTATTATCACTAACCCAACACATTATGCAATTGCTATGAAATATGATAAAGAAAAATATGATGCACCATATATAATTGCTAAAGGCAAAGATATAATTGCTGAAAATATTAAAAAGGTGGCACGAGAATCTTCTATACCAATTGTTGAAAACAAATGGCTAGCAAGACATTTATACAATAATGTTGAAATAGGACAGGTGATTCCAGAAGAACTTTATCAAGCAGTAGCTGAAATACTTGCATATGTTTATAGCCTTAAGAAGGGTTAATAAGTTAGGAGGACAATTATGAAATTTGGAGATATTATAGTAGCAATATCTATCATTGCAATAATTTTGATAATTATTATACCTGTTCCTAAAGGTGCTTTAGATATACTTTTAACTCTAAATATATCTTTTGCATTATTAATTCTTCTGATTGCAATGTACACTGAAGAAGTTTTACAGTTTTCAGTTTTTCCGTCTTTATTATTAATTACTACGCTTTATAGACTTTCTTTGAATATATCAACAACAAGATATATTCTAACAGATGGAGATGCAGGAAGTGTTATAGAGACTTTTGGGAACTTTGTAATCAAGGGAAATCCTATAGTAGGTTTTATCATATTTTTAATAATTGTTATAATACAATTCATAGTAATTACAAAAGGAGCTGAAAGAGTAGCAGAAGTAGCTGCCAGATTTACTCTTGATGCTATGCCAGGAAAGCAGATGGCTATAGATGCAGACTTAAATTCAGGACTGATTACTGAGCAGGAAGCTAAAAAAAGAAGAAGCGAAATACAAAAAGAAGCTGATTTTTATGGAGCAATGGATGGTGCTAGTAAGTTTGTTAAAGGAGATGCAATAGCTAGTATTATTATTACTATAATAAACATTTGTGCAGGTTTTATTATAGGAATTTTAACTAAAAATTTAACATTTATAGAAGCACTTCATAAATACACATTATTAACGGTAGGAGATGGCTTGGTTAGTCAAATACCAGCTCTTATTATATCAACTGCTACTGGTATAGTTGTAACTAGAGCTGCTTCAGAATCGAATCTTGGACAAGATGTTATTAAACAGCTCTTTAATAACCATCCTAAAATCATGTATATTATTGGAAGTGTTCTATTTTTATTAGGTGTTGCTACTCCATTACCGTCTTTGCCTTATATATTTTTATCAAGTATATTCTTCTATTCAGGCTACAATATGCAAATAAGTATTAAAAAAAGTGTTGAAGAAGAAAAAGAAATGGCAGAAGAAGTAGAAGTGGAAGAAGTGAAGAAACAAGAAAATGTAATGTCATTATTAAAAGTAGATGATATAGAACTGGAATTCGGTTATGCAATTATACCTTTAGCTGATGTGAATCAAGGTGGAGATTTACTTGATAGAATTGTACTAATTAGGAGACAAATTGCACTAGAACTTGGTATTATAGTTCCTATAGTCAGATTAAGAGATAATATACAACTAAATCCGAATGAATATGTAATTAAAATAAAAGGTGTAGAAGTTTCAAAAGGAGTGTTATTATTTGATCACTATTTAGCTATGAATCCAGGAACGGCTCAGGAAGAGTTATCTGGAATAGATACTATAGAACCTGCATTTGGCTTGCCAGCTAAATGGATAACCGAAGAAGAGAGAGAAAGAGCAGAAATATTAGGTTATACTGTAGTAGATCCGCCATCTATTATAGCAACTCATTTGACTGAAATAATCAGAAAATATGCTCATGAGTTACTTGATAGACAAGCAGTTAAAGTTTTAATAGATAATATAAAAGAAGAATATCCTGCTTTAGTAGAAGAGCTTATACCAAATATTCTTTCTATAGGTGAGATACAGAAAGTTCTTGCCAATTTATTAAAAGAGCAAATTTCAATTAGAAATATGGTTTCTATTTTAGAAGCTCTTGCAGATTATGGAACGGTTACGCGAGATACAGATTTATTAACTGAATATGTGAGACAGAGATTATCAAGATATATAACAAAAAAGTATGTACAAAACAATAAAATAAAAGTGATTACATTAGAAGGTGAGCTAGAACAATTAATAATGGATTCTATAAATAAATCAGAAACAGGTTCATACTTAGCTTTAGAGCCAGTCAAAGTTCAGAGGATTCTTCAAAGTTTGTCGAAAAATATAGAAAAAGTATCTTCAATAGGAGAACAACCAATAGTTTTAACAGCTCCTATAGTTAGAATATACTTTAAGAGATTGACTGAACAATTAATAAAAGATCTAGTAGTACTGTCTTATAATGAGATAGAACCTACAGTTGAAGTTCAGTCATTAGGGATGGTGACATTATAATGAAAATAAAACGATATATTGGTAGAACAAATAAGGAAGCTATGGATAAAGTTAAAAGGGAATTAGGGACAGAGGCAGTTATACTTCATATAAGAAAAATAAAGCAAACAGGTTTTTTTGGCTTTTTTAAAAAACCTTTAATTGAAGTAGTAGCTGCAGTAGATGAAAACTATGATGTGAAGAATGTTATGGTAAATCAAACCAATAAAAGTAAGGGTGTAAATAATAATATCAAGTCATTTGATGATGAAACAAATAATGTACAGAAAGAACTTAATAAAGAAATTAAAAAATTAAGACAGCTAATGGAAGATATGATTATGAGTACCGACAAAAAAGAAAAGAGTAATTTTTCAGAAAAACTAATAGTATATAAACATATTCTTATTGAAAGAGGAGTAGAAGAATATATAGCTAATGAAATATTAAAAAAAATTGACCAAAGGTTTAATATTGAAGATAAAGATGATAAATCCATTAGAGATATAATTAGATATCATTTGATTGAATATTTAGGAAATCCTGAGCCTATAGATTTGTCAAAATCGAATAAAACTATATTTTTTATTGGTCCAACTGGTGTAGGGAAGACTACTACTTTAGCCAAGATTGCTTCTAAAATATGTTTATATGAGAATTTAAAAGTTGGAATTATTAATGCAGATACATACAGAATAGGTGCTGTAGAACAGATAAAAACTTATGGAGAGATACTGAATATTCCAGTAAATAATATTTACGACATAGAGGATATTTATAAAGTTATGTCGAAATTAGAAGATAAAGAGATTATTTTAATAGATACTGCTGGAAGGAATCATAAAGATAATGAAAAAATTGAAGAAATTAGAAAATTAATCAGTTCTGTTAATAACAAGGAAGTTTATTTGGTGTTGAGTGCAACATCTAGTATGGATACTATTAAATCTATTATTGATAAACATAAAAATATCCCAGAATATAAAATTATTTTTACTAAGTTAGATGAAGTTGATAATTTGGGAATTATTTTAAATACTAGATATTATTCAAACAAACCATTGTCTTATTTCACTACCGGTCAAAATGTTCCTGATGATATTGAGATTGCTGATGTAAACAAATTAAGTAAATACTTGATTGGAGAGTTACAATATGAGAGACCAAGCGTATAGATTGAGACAAATGGTAAATAAATATAAAGCGAATAAAGCAACAATAGAGAATAAAACCAATAATAAAACTAGAGTTTTAGCTATAACTAGTGGTAAAGGTGGAGTTGGTAAAACTAATTTCACTATTAATTTAGCAATCTCATTAAACAAACTTGGTTATAGAACAATTATTTTTGATGCAGATATAGGGTTGGCAAATGTTGATATAGCTTTAGGAATTATGCCTAAATATACTATAGCTGATGTTATAAAAGGGAAAAAGGATATTTTAGAAATTATAACGGAAGGTCCTTGTGGATTAAAAATTATAGCTGGAGGATCGGCATTAGAGGAGTTAATTGATATTAAAGAAAAAGAATTGTATGAATTGACTAGTCAGCTTGAAAAATTGTCTGAAATTGCGGATTTTATATTAATTGATACTGGAGCAGGCATATCGAGAACTGTATTAAGTTTTATTGAAGCCGCTAATGAAGTTATATTAGTTACTACTCCTGAGCCCACTTCTTTAACAGATGCTTATGCATTAATTAAAATGTTAATAGTGTCTAGTTGCAATTATAATAAAATTAACTTAGTAGTAAATCAGGTTGATAATTATTATGAGGCTAAAGAAGCATATGAAAAGTTGAATAGAGTTACTAAAAGATTTCTAAATTTTGAGCTTATTAATTTAGGGTATATACAAAATAGTAAATTACTAATAGAATCTGTAAAGCTTCAACAACCAATAACTATATCACATCCAAATTCTTCTTTTGTTAAAAGGATAAATACTATTGCTTTAAAGATTGTCGGAAAAGAAAACGCTAATAACAACGATTTTAAAAAATTCATTGAAAAATTTAAAAATTATTTTTTGATTTATAATAAATAATGATTTTATTGAATATTTCAAAAATTTAAATCTTACAGATAAAAGATTTGTCTCAAAAGGAGGACCATATTTAATGCACAAAAAGAAGACGTTAAGTGAAAACCCGGTTATAGGTGATAAAATAGAAATTAGAGAAACCAATACGAAAACAAATAATAAGTATGCAAGCCAAATACTCGATATTATTGATGAAAATATTTACATAATAAGCGGTCCTATACAAAAAAGTGCATTAATACCGTTACATGTTGGAAGTTTAATTGAGATTACATATTTTCGAGAAGATAAAGGAAGGTTTATATTTAAAGCTAGAATTATTGAACGTGAATATAAAAAAATATATAAATTAAAAATCGAGAAAATAAGTTGTATTACGAAATTACAAGAAAGGAATTATTATAGACTATCAGTAAAATTAGATGTACAAAAAAAATATAATTTAAAACTTGATGATAATGAGAAAGAAGTAGTTGAAAATTGTATAGTGAAGGATATCAGTGGTGGTGGTATAAGAGTATTATGTAATTTTAAACATTCTGTAGGAGATTTGATAAAATTACAAGTTTCAATATCAGATTTTAGTATAATTGCTTTAGGAACTGTTGTAAGAGTTCACGAGATAGAAAATAATAATTTTAAATTTTCTTTAGGAATAAAATTTATTGAAATTGAAGATGAAGATAGAGAACGATTGATTAAATATATTTTTGAACAACAAAGAAGATTAAGAAAAAAAGGACTGATCTAAATGATAAAGGTTCTAGTTGTAGATGATTCAGCATTTATGCGTAAAATAATAAGTGATATTTTATCTAGTGATGAAATAATTGAAGTGATAGGAACTGCTAAGAATGGTAAAGATGCTTTAGACAAAGTATCTTATTTAAATCCAGATGTTATTACATTAGATATTGAAATGCCAGTTATGGATGGTATTGAAGCATTAAGAGAGATTATGAAAAAATTTAGAAAACCAGTTGTAATGCTCAGCAGTTTGACTAGCCAGGGAGCTGAAGCAACTTTGAGAGCTTTAGAATATGGAGCTGTTGATTTTATTACAAAGCCAACTAATATTTTTAAGGTAGGAAGTCAAGAAAAAAAAGAAGAAATTATAAAGAAGGTTAAGGTAGCTGCAAATGCTGTGTTACTAAATACTGTAATAGACAATCATATAGTTTCAAAAAATAATTCTATAGCTATAACTAATAAAGAAGAGAAAATGGATTATATAGTTGCTTTAGGAACTTCTACTGGTGGGCCAAGAGCACTTCAGGCAATAATACCGGCTTTACCAAATGAAATCAATGCAGCTTTAGTTGTTGTGCAGCATATGCCACAGGGTTTCACTAAATCGCTAGCTAATAGATTAAACTCTATGTCACATATTGTAGTAAAGGAAGGTGAAGATGGAGAGCTTGTAAGAAGAGGACATTGTTATATTGCTCCAGGTGGTTACCATATGACATTAGATGAAGTAGGCGTTAATAAAGTTTATATAAGATTAAATAAAGAAAAACCTGTTTCAGGACATAGACCATCTGTAGATGTTTTAATGGAATCAGTTGCGAAAATTAAATATCTAAAAAAAATAGGTGTAATATTAACTGGAATGGGGTCTGATGGGAGTCAGGGTATAAAGCATATTAAAGAAAATAATGGTTTTACTATTGCACAAGATGAGAAAAGTTGTGTTGTTTATGGAATGCCAAAGGCTGCAATAAATATTGGGGGCATAAGTAAAGTATTATCTTTAGAGTCAATTCCAAATGAAATTTTAAACAAATTGGGGGTGTTATAATTGGATATTAGTCAATATCTTGATATATTTATAGACGAATCTAAAGAACATTTACATAATTTAAATGGGAGTTTATTAAGTTTAGAAAAAAATCCAGATGATAAAGAGCTGATTAATGAAATATTCAGAGTAGCACACACTTTAAAAGGTATGTCTGGGACAATGGGATTTAACAAAATAGCAAATTTGACACATGAGATGGAAAATTTACTAGATGCAATAAGAAATGATAGATTAGCTATTAATACAGATATTATTGATTTATTATTTAAGTGTTTTGATGCTCTCGAAGAATATATTAATATTATAGCTACTGAAGGTGAAGAAGGCGAACAAGATAATAGAGATTTAATTATTAAATTAAATTCTGTTTTGAATAATAATGAAGGATGTCGATCCGAAACTAGCATAAAAACAGAGCAAGCTGATAATTTAAAAAATCTTAGTCAATATGCTATTAATATTGTAAAAAAGGCACAGGAAAAGGGATTAAATGCTTATACGATTGATATAACATTAAGAGAAGATTGCATGTTAAAAGCTGCAAGAGCATTTATTGTATTTAATACATTGGAGAAATATGGAGAAATAATTTATTCAAAACCTTCAGTTGAAGATATAGAAGATGAAAATTTTGATTTAAGTTTTTCGATAACCATTTTAAGTAAAAATGATAAAAATACTATTTTAGATGAACTTAATAAGATAAATGATATTGAAATGATTGAAATGAGAAAACTTGAGAATATGAATAGCATGAGTAATGACAAGATTATAGATGAGACTAATAATATACATAATAAAATTCAAAAAAGAACAGAGAAAAAAACTAAAAAGAAAAATAATATAGTAGGAAAAACTGTTAGAGTTGATATTGATAGACTTGATAATTTGATGAATCTTGTAAGTGAACTAATTATTATTAAAACAAGGATGGAAGAAGTTGGTGGTCGTTCTGAAAATCATAACATGAATGAAGCAATTGAATATTTAGAAAGAATTACTACTAGTATACATGATGCAGTTATGAAAGTAAGGATGGTACCCATAGATAGAGTTTTTAACAGATTTCCTAGAATGGTACGGGATTTATCAAAAGAGTTAGGGAAAGATATTAAACTAATTATGTCTGGTGAAGAAACAGAAGTAGATAGAACTGTAATTGATGAGATAGGGGACCCTTTAATACATTTAATTCGAAATTCAATAGATCATGGAATAGAAAGTCCAAAAGAAAGATTAAAAATTGGCAAGAAGGAATTTGGCTCTTTATATTTAAGAGCTTATCCTGACGGTAATAATGTAGTTATAGAAGTTGAAGATGATGGTAAAGGTATTGATTTGGAAAAAGTTAAACGAAAAGCGGTAGATAAAAAACTAATAACCGAAGAAATAGCACATAATATGTCTAAAGAAGAGATAATTTCTTTGCTTTTTAAAGCTGGCTTTAGTACAGCTGAACAAATATCAGATGTTTCGGGTAGGGGTGTTGGTTTAGACGTAGTCAAAAATAAAATTGAATCCATAGGTGGTAATATTGAAGTTGAAACTGCAAAAGGGAAAGGTACTAAATTTACAATAAGAATACCGCTAACATTAGCAATAATTCAAGCGTTGTTAATAAAACTACAAGATGAAATTTATGCATTACCTTTAAGTTCTATAAAGGAAATTACAACTATTAAGAGTCAAACTATTAGAAAGGTACAGAATCATGAAGTAGTTCTATTTAGGAATAAAACATTACCAATAATCAGATTAGGTCAAGTCTTAGGAATTGAAAAGACAGATAAAATAGATAAAAACGAAGAATTAATTACAGTTATTGCAAAAAAAGGAGATAAAGAGGCTGGGCTGATTGTAGACAAGCTTATAGGGCAACAAGAGATAGTAATAAAGTCATTAGGAAAATATTTATCTGGAACTAGGTATATAGCAGGAGCGACAATTTTAGGAGATGGTAGCATATCTCTTATACTTGATATAAATTCTTTATTTTAAGTAGGAGGTGAGACTTTGAATTCTATAGAAAGTGTAAATACAAATCAATATGTTTTGTTTAAATTAGAAAATGAAAGTTATGGAATTGAAATTGAGTATGTTAAAACAATTGAGAAGATTACAAATATAACAAGGGTGCCAAATACAAAACCTTATGTTAAAGGAGTTATAAATTTACGTGGGGAAGTTATTCCAGTTATTGATTTAAGAGAAAGATTTGGGTTATCAATAACGGATTATAATAATGAGACTAGAGTTATAATTGTTTCAATAAAAGATTTTGTAATTGGGTTGATAGTTGATTCCTCTTCAGAAGTAATTCATTTGAATGATAATGAAGTGGATAATCCTCCTACGATAGGAGAGACAAATACGGTTGAATTTATTAAAGGTATAGGAAAAAAAGACGGAAATTTAATTATGCTTCTAAATCTGAAAAAAGTTTTATAGACAATATTACAAATATTTAGAGGTGTTAATAATGGATATAAATAATTTAAATATTATGTTACTGGATGTATTAAAAGAAATAGGTAACATAGGTTCTGGTAATGCAGCAACTGCATTATCAAGTATAATAAATAAGAAGATAGATATGAATGTACCCCAAGTAAAAATTTTAGACTTTGATGAAGTAGCAAATGTACTAGGTGGAGCAGAGAAACCAGTTGCTGGTATTTATTTTGAGATGAATGGAGACATAAAGGGCAATATTATGTTTATTTTGGATATAGATTCTGCACGCTGTTTACTAAATTTACTTTTTAAAAACAATAATGAAAGTAGAGAATTTACAGATATGGATATGTCGGCTTTATCTGAAGTTGGTAATATATTAGCTGCTTCTTATATTAATTCTTTGAGTATGCTTTCTAATATGGTTTTGAAGATCTCAGTTCCATCAATAGCGATTGATATGGCCGGAGCTATTCTAAGTGTACCTGCTATACAGTTTGGATATATCAGTGATAAAGTTTTATTTATCGAAACTCAATTTAAAGAAGGTAATAACTTGGTAACTGGAAATTTATTTTTAATACCAGAATTAGATTCTTTTGAAACAATGCTAAAAAAATTAGGAGTAGTTGAAATATGAAAGTAGTAAAAGTAGGCATGGCAGATTTAGCAGTTTCTAAATCACCTTGCATAATCACAACTTTAGGGTTAGGTTCATGTGTAGGTATTGCTCTATATGATAGAATAAATAAAATTGGCGGTTTAGCTCATATAATGTTACCGTCTAGTCTAGATATAAAAAATAATTCGAATAAGGCAAAGTTTGCAGATACTGCGATTGAAATATTAATTGATAAAATGATAAAAATTGGAGCGAATAAAAATAATATTGTAGCTAAGTTAGCTGGCGGTTCACAGATGTTTAAATTCAGTACTCAAAATGAGATGCTAAGAATAGGTGACAGAAATGTGATAGCATCAAAAAAGAAATTAAAAGAATATGGTATTCCAATAGTAGCTGAGGATACAGGAGGAAATTATGGTAGAACTATTGAATTAAACTGTGAGGATGGTACTTTAATGGTAAGAACAATTGGTAGAGGATGTAAATATATTTAATAGCAGCCTTGACCACAGTTGACATAACACAATTATAGCAACCTGTTTACAGGAGGATTTTAATATGACCATTGAAGAAATTTGGGATAGGTACAAATCTACCAATAATATTGAATTTAAACAAAAATTGATTGAAGAATACGTGTATTTAGTTAAAATTGTGGCTGGAAGGCTATACAATTATTATAACGGTAATATAGAGTTTGATGATTTATTGAGTTACGGAGTATTCGGTTTAATAGATGCTATAGAGAAGTTTGACATTAATAGGGGATTAAAATTTGAGACATATGCACAGATTAGAATAAGAGGTGCAATAATAGATAATTTAAGAAAATTAGATTGGATTCCTAGATCTTTAAGAAAAAAAGCTAAAGCACTAGAAGAAGTTGTTAGAGAATTAGAGAATAATTTAGGAAGAACAGTTACATATAAAGATGTTGCTAAGAAGTTAAATATTGATCAAAAAGAAGTGGAAGAATTGTTTAAAGAAATTTCGATCTATAATATTGTTTCACTAGAAGATATTTTTGCTTCAGGAAATGATATAGTATTTAGAGATAGCTATGATACTCCAGAAGGACAATTTGAAAAAAAAGAAATAAAATCTATAATTAGAGAAACTATTGATAAATTGCCAGAAAAAGAAAAATTAGTTATATCACTTTATTACTATGATGAACTAACTTATAAAGAGATAAGTGAGATCTTAGGTGTTTCTCAATCACGGATTTCACAATTGCATAGCAAAGCTCTGACTTCAATCAAAAGTAAGTTAAAACATATAGGAATATTAAGTTGATCAGGTGGTGAGTAAATGGTTTTTAGAACTGATAAGGATTTTGAATTTAAGTTTTTAGAAGATGGTGTTTACATTTGCATAAATAATATGGCAAGAAATGCAATTAGTTTATCTGATGTTTTAGAAAGGATTAATAGAAAGCAGATAAAAGAATATGATTTAGATATAATTGTTGATGTAATAAATGGATCAAAAAGTGGATTTGTTCGATTTGCACCAAAACAAGAAGAAATATTGATTAATGAAGAAGTTTTAATTGATATTTCGAAAGATAAAATGTATGGTTATGTAACTTTGTTACCACCTGATGGAGGTAAAAATATTGAGTTTGATGAATTTGTAAATAAAGTAAAAGAAATAATAAAATATGGGCTGAATTATGAAAAACTAAGAGAAATTTTTGAAAATAAAGTTTATAACAAAAAAATTTGCATTGCTAAAGGTAAAAAGCCAGTGCAAGGGAAAGATGGTTATATCGTATGGCATTTTAATATTGAAAATAAACATAAACCAAAGATTTTAAAAGATGGCAGTGTGGATTATAGAAATTTAAATATAATAAATAATGTTAAAAAAGGTCAGTTGTTAGCAGAAAGAATTCCTGCTACAACTGGTGAAAATGGTGTTGCAGTAACTGGTGAAATCATACCTTCTATTAAAGGCAAAGAAAAAATTTTGAAAGCAGGTAAAAATGTAGTTTTATCTGATGATGGAAACTCAGCTTACGCATTGAAAGATGGACAAGTTATATACCAAGATGAAAAAATTGTTGTTTATGAAGTATATGAAATTATTGGAAATGTAGATAATGCAACGGGTAATATTTATTTTAACGGTACGGTAAAGATAAAAGGAAATGTTATTACAGGATTTTGTGTTAAGGCAATGAGTGATATTGAGATAAATGGAGTAGTTGAAGGAGCTATTGTTGAAAGCAATGGTAATATCATAGTTAAAAGAGGTATACAAGGCTATCATAAAGGGAAACTAATATCTAAGGGTAATATTTATACCAAATTTATTGAAAATAGTAATATCTATGCTAATTTAGATATACATGCAGAAGCAATAATGCATAGTAAAGTAATTTCTGGCAATAATATAGAAGTAAATGGTAAAAAAGGTTTAATTGTTGGTGGAGTTTGTAAAGCAAAGAATGAAATTAGAGCAAAAACGATAGGTTCTCAGATGGGAACTATAACGGTATTAGAGGTAGGAATAGATCCAGAATTAAAACAAAAACATACAGAATTAAAAAATAGAATAAATGAAATAAGGTTAAATATAGAAAAGGTTGATAAAACGATAAAAGTATTTACTAGATTAGTGAAAAACAATAGTTTACCTGATGAAAAAAAGGAATTACTTGTAAAAATAATAGATAGCAGACAAGTTTTGACTAATGAATTAGAAACTTTAAAAGAACAGTTGATTAATATTGAAGAAAAAATTAAATTACAGACTAATGGTAAAGTTAAAGTAGAAAAAGAAATATTCCCAGGTGTTAAGATTGCGATTGGTAACAGTGTTATGTTTGTAAGAGAGAGACTTGGACCATGTACCTTTATGAATGTTGATGGAGAAATAAGAATTACTTCGTTTGAAAAATAATTAGGAGGATATTTATGAAAATTAATACTGCTGATTTAAGGTTAGCAATTTCAAAAACGCAGATGCTCTCTAAGATTCAGCAGTCTGAAAATAATAAAGCATTTACTAATTTATATAATGAAATACTTGAAAATAAGAAGAATATAGAGAAAGAACAAAAAACTATTAATAAATCTAAAGAAACTTACAAATCAAAAATGGATAATGATAGAAATAAAAAAAATCAAGATTTTAATAATAAAAGTAAAAAAAGAAAAAATGAAGATAATAAAGATAATGACATTAAAAAGAATTATTTAGGTAGTAGATTTGATGTTAGAATTTGATAAGGGGTTGTAATATGACTTCAATATTACTAATATGTTTAGGTATTGTGTTAATTATATTGTCTTTGATTGTTTGGATAAAAAATGAAAAAAAATTTGAATATTTTAATGAAGTTGAATATAGGAATTCTGAAATTTTAGATTATACTAAGTATTTTGAGCAAAAAATTGATGAATTTGAACAGATGATATTTGATTTAGAAGAAAAAATAAAAGAAATTCATGATTACATAAAACTTGAAAATATAGGTAAAATACAGGTTGTTGATAAAGTTTTAACCGATAATAATTTGTCAAACGAAGTAATTAAAAATAATGATTTCAAGAATTGGGAAGACATAGATTTAGTAAATGAAGTTCAAAAACTAAAATATGATGGATTTAGAAACATTGAAATTGCAAAAAAGTTAAATAGAAGTATAAGAGAAGTTGATATGATATTAAAATTAAAAAAATTAAATAAATAAATTTGAATTTTTTTAAATTAGTTATATATCTTCAAGAAAAATATTGTCAAATTTAAAAAGGTATGATATACTACTAAAAGTGAAATTACACACACTTGATGATTCCTTGAAATGTGCCCTATTGGGTCTTCTTGGGATATGATTCAGGTGGAGGAATAAAACAATGGAGGTGTATTGATATGGCAGTAATTACAATGAAGCAACTTCTAGAAGCAGGTGTTCATTTTGGACATCAAACTAGAAGATGGAATCCAAAAATGGCAGAGTACATTTTTACTGAAAGAAATGGTATTTACATTATTGACCTTCAGAAAACAGTTGGGAAAATTGAAGAAGCATACAAGTTTATAAAAGAAATTGTTGAAAATGGGGGTCAAGTACTTTTTGTTGGTACTAAAAAACAAGCACAAGAATCTATTAAGCAAGAAGCAAGTAGATGTGGTATGCATTACGTAAATCAAAGATGGTTAGGTGGTATGCTTACTAACTATAAGACAATTAAAAAGAGAGTGGACAGATTACATGAGTTAAAGAGAATGGAAGAGGAAGGTACTTTTGATGTATTACCTAAGAAAGAGGTAATTAAATTAAGACATGAAGCTGAAAGATTAGAGAAATTTTTAGGTGGAATTAAGAATATGAAAGGCCTTCCAGATGTATTATTTGTGGTAGATCCAAGAAAAGAAAAGATAGCAGTTAAAGAAGCTAGAACTCTTGGTATACCAGTTGTAGCTATTGTAGATACTAATTGTGATCCAGATGAAGTGGATTACGTGATTCCTGGTAACGATGATGCGATTAGAGCAGTTAAGTTACTAACACAAACAATAGCAAATGCTGTACTAGAAGGAAAGCAAGGAGAACAAGATAACGAGTAAATGTAAGGTAAGGGTTGGAAGGGAGCTTATCCCTTACTGCTCTTACCTTTTTAATTATTAATAATTAGGAGGGGATAAAATGGCTGTAACAGCTTCTATGGTAAAAGAGTTAAGAGAAAGAACAGGAGCAGGTATGTTAGATTGTAAAAAAGCTTTAGTTGAGGCAAATGGCGATTTAGAAAAAGCAGTTGAGATATTAAGAAAAAAAGGTTTATCAAAAGCAGCTAAAAAAGCAGGAAGAGTAGCTGCTGAAGGAATTGTGGATTCTTACATACATGGTGGAAGAATAGGTGTACTTGTAGAAGTAAATAGTGAGACTGATTTTGTTGCAAAGAATGAAGAATTTAGACAATTTGTACGTGATATAGCTATGCAAATTGCTGCACAAAATCCTAAATATGTATCAAGAGAAGAAGTTCCGACAGAGGTAATTGAAAAAGAAAAAGAAATTTTAAAGCAACAAGCTTTAAATGAAGGTAAACCTGAACACATTGTTGAAAAAATGGTAGAAGGACGTTTAGAAAAATTCTATAAGGAAGTATGTTTATTAGAACAACCTTTTATAAAAGACCCAGATGTAACAATTAAGGATTTAGTAACAGAGAAGATAGCAAAAATAGGAGAAAATATAAAAATAAGAAGATTTGTTAGATATGAAGTAGGAGAAGGAATTGAAAAGAAACAAGAGAATTTTGCAGAAGAAGTAGCTAAACAAATTAAGATGTAATTTTTATGGAGAACACTTAGTGTTCTCCATTTGAGTACTAATGTTTCTAATAATATTTTTGTATATTTTTTTGAATTTGAAGGATTATATAGAATAATATAGAATAAAATATATAGGAGTGTTCAAATGAAAGAAGTTAAATATAAAAGAATTATACTTAAGTTAAGTGGTGAAGCTTTGGCTGGTGATAAGGGCTTCGGTATTGATAAAGCTACAATAATGAATATAGCAAAGCAAATTAAGATTTTAAATGAGCTTGATGTAGAAACTTCTATAGTAGTAGGTGGAGGTAATTTTTGGAGAGGCAAAAAAAGTGGTGTAGGAATGGACAGGACGACTGCTGACTATATGGGTATGTTAGCAACTGTAATAAATGCTTTGGCTATGCAAGATGCACTAGAAAGCTTAGGGGTATATACTAGAGTTCAAACAGCAATTGAGATGCGACAAATAGCTGAGCCTTACATAAGGCGAAAAGCAGTGAGGCATTTGGAAAAAGGTAGAGTAGTGATTTTTGCAGCGGGTACAGGAAATCCATATTTTTCAACAGATACTACAGCAGCTCTAAGGGCAGCGGAAATCGAAGCAGATGTAATTTTATTGGCTAAAAAAGGTGTTGATGGCGTATATGATTCAGATCCATTGTTGAATCCAGATGCAAAGAAGTTTGAAGTAATTGATTATAAAGATATCTTAAACTTAGGATTAGGAGTTATGGATTCAACAGCAGCATCATTATGTATGGATAACCAAATACCAATTATAGTTTTTGGTATTGAGCAACCGGAAAACATTGTTAAAGTAGTTATGGGTGAAAAAATAGGTACTCAAGTAAAGGAGGTTTAAATATGTATTTAGAAGTTCATAAAACGACAGAAGAAAAGATGAAAAAAACTTTAAAAGTTTATAAAGAAGAACTTGTGGGTATTAAAGCTGGTCGAGCTAATCCAGCTTTGTTAGATAGGATTATGGTTGACTATTATGGTACATCTACGCCTCTTAAGCAAATAGCTAATATATCAGCTCCAGAACCTAGACTATTAGTTATTCAAGCTTGGGATGCAAATGCAGTTCCAGCTATTGAAAAGGCTATTATTAAATCCGATTTAGGATTAAATCCATCAATTGATAATAAAGTTATAAGACTAAACATACCACAACTTACAGAAGAAAGAAGAAAAGAATTAATAAAACATTTGAAAAAACTTACAGAAAATGCAAAGGTAGCAATAAGGAATGAGAGAAGAGATGCAAATGATCATTTGAAAAAGATGGAAAAAACCGGAGAATTAACTCAAGATGATTTAAGAAAAGCTGAAGAAGAAGTTCAAAAACTAACTGATAGGTATATTGAAGAAATTAATAAATTATTTGAAAAGAAAGAAAAAGAATTGTTGGAGGTATAGTTATAAGTTGAAGTATAGCAATTTATTGGGGTATAACTTAATAGATGCAATTAAATTCATAGAATTGGATAAAAAAATAGAAATAAGAAATACATATGGGCTGAATAAAAGATTAAATGTAAATCTTGAAGATATAAGGATAGTAAAAGTGTTAGAAGAAAATGATTGTTTAGTTTTAAAAGTAGGATTTTTTTAGTCCCCTTCTTTATAGAGAAGGGGTTTTTAATGACTGAAAATGGAGGTTATTAGATGTTTGGGAATACGAGTGAAGAAGTTTTGAAAAAAGAAAAACTTAAAAGTTTAATAAATAGAAGTAAATTACCAAGACATATTGCGATAATAATGGATGGAAACGGAAGGTGGGCTAAAAAAAGATTTTTACCAAGGACCGCAGGACATAGAGAAGGAGTTGAACGAGTAAAAGAAATAGTTAAAGCATGTGGAAACTTAGGGATTAAATATTTAACTCTATATACTTTTTCAACTGAAAATTGGGCAAGGCCTAAAGATGAAGTGGATACTTTAATGAAATTATTAGTAGAATATTTAAGAAAAGAACTAGATACACTACATAAAAACAATGTAAGAATTAAGGTTTTAGGTAATATTGATGAATTGCCGAACTTACCTAAAAAAGAAATAATTAAAGCTATTGAGAAAACTAAAAATAATGAAAAGCTTATTCTAAATATTGCATTAAATTATGGGTCAAGAGATGAAATTATACAAGCTGTTAGAAATATAATATTTGATGTAAAACACAATAAAATAAGTGTTGAAGAAATAAATAAAGAGAATTTTAAAAAATATTTATATACAAGCAATCAACCAGACCCAGATCTTTTGATAAGGACTAGTGGAGAACAAAGAGTAAGTAATTTTTTACTATATCAAATTGCTTATTCAGAGTTTTATTTTACAAATACATTATGGCCAGATTTTAAAGAAGAACATTTGTATAAAGCAATACTTGAGTATCAAAATCGAGAGAGAAGATTTGGAAAAATATAGGATGGTGATATTTTGAAGAGTAGAATTATTAGTGGAGTAATTGGGTTACTATTACTTATTAGTATAGTTTTAAAAGGGGGTCCTTTATTAAATTTTTCAGTACTTATTATAGGTCTTATTGGTCTATTTGAGTTTGATAAGACAGTAAGGAAAATAGATATTAGGCCATTAGTATTTTTGAATTATTTTATAACAATTTGTTTATTTATTTTAATTAATATTAACGCTCAATCATATATACCTTTTTTATTGATAGTTTATTTTTTTTCAGTAATGTTACTTTTTGTATTTAATAAAAATTTAAATATGAATGATATTAGTGCTACTGTTTTTAGTGAAATATATATAATATTTTTATTATTTCATATTATACTGTTAAATGGAAATATCATGATATGGTTAATTTTTATTACTGCTTGGGCAACAGATACGTTTGCTTATTTTACAGGGATGATGTTTGGTAAAAGAAAACTATGTCCGAATCTTAGCCCTAAAAAAACAGTTGAAGGTGCTATTGGTGGAATTTTAGGTTCTTTAATTGTAACTTTATTATTTGCTAAATACATTGGATCAACTGATTTTGTAAAATTTACTTTGTTAGCTGTTATAGCATCATTATTTGCTCAGATTGGAGATCTTACTGCATCTAAAATTAAACGGCTGTGCGGTGTAAAAGATTATGGGAATATTATGCCAGGTCATGGGGGAGTACTGGATAGATTTGATAGTATTTTATATACAACGCCTATTGTATATTATTTTATTAAATTATTGTTATAATAAATGGTAGCAAAAAGATAATTTATATTGTTATTATTTAATTAAGTATACTTATATTAATTTGAAATAAACATAATAGGAGTGATAGCTTGAAAAATGTAAGTATATTAGGATCTACAGGTTCGATAGGAACACAAACTTTAGAAGTTATAAATGAATTAGAAGATTTTAATATAGTTGGTCTATCTGCAAATAAAAACATTGATTTGTTAGAAAAACAAGCTTTAAAATACAAACCTCAAATTGTAGCAGTTTATGATGAAAATAGAGCAAAATTGCTTAGAGAGAAGCTAAAAATACATAATATTAAAGTAGTAAGTGGTATGGAAGGGTTAATTGAAGTTGCAACTGAAAAACAATCTGATATTGTGTTAACTTCAGTTGTTGGAATGATTGGACTTTTACCTACATTAGAAGCAATAAAATCTGGTAAAATAATTGCTTTAGCAAATAAAGAGACATTGGTAACAGCAGGAGAAATAGTAATGGCTGAAGCAAAAAAGAATAACATAAATATTATACCTGTTGATAGTGAGCACTCTGCTATTTTTCAAAGTTTGAGATCAGGAGCAAAAGAAGAAGTCTCAAAAATAATTTTAACTGCTTCAGGAGGACCTTTCAGAGGCAAAAAATTAAATGATTTAAAAAATGTAAGTGTTTTTGATGCTTTGAAACATCCGAATTGGTCTATGGGTAGAAAAATTTCTATTGATTCAGCGACTTTGATGAATAAAGGGTTAGAAGTTATAGAAGCAAAGTGGTTATTTGATGTTAATATAGAAAATATTGAAGTCGTTGTACATCCACAAAGTATAATTCATTCAATGGTAGAATTTATAGATGGTTCAATAATAGCACAATTAGGAGTACCTGATATGAAGATACCAATACAATATGCTTTGACTTATCCAGAAAGAAAATATAGTAACATAAAAAAATTAAAATTAACAGAGATTAAAGAGTTAACGTTTGAAGAACCTGATTTAGATACATTTCCTTGTTTGAAATTTGCATTTGAAGCTATAAAACATGGAGGGACAATGCCGAGTGTTTTAAATGCAGCTAATGAAATAGCTGTGGAACTGTTTTTAGAAAGAAAGATACAATTTTTAGATATACCTAAATTAATTGAAAAAGCAATGTCAAAGCATAAAATAATATATAGACCTAATTTAGATGATATAATAGAAAGTGACAAATGGGCAAGAGAATATATTATTTCAGAATATAATAGATAGGTGGTGTTGGTAATTGCTTACAGCTATTGCGGCTATATTAGTTTTTTTTCTAGTAGTTATTTTTCATGAGTTTGGACATTTTATAGTAGCTAAAATGGTAGATATAAAAGTTCATGAATTTTCAATAGGTATGGGACCAAGATTAACAAGTATAAGAAAAGGTGAGACTGAATATTCAATACGTATATTGCCAATAGGCGGATATGTTAGGATGGAAGGCGAAGATGAAGTTTCAAATGACCTGAGAAGTTTTAATAATAAACCTATATTATCAAGAGCTGCTGTATTATTTGCTGGTGCATTTATGAATTTTGTTTTGGCTATTTTAGTATTTAGTATTATAGCTTATGTTATAGGTATGCCAACTACGACTATTGAAAAAATCACTCCTAATTTTCCAGCAGAAAATTCAGGCTTAAAAAAAGGGGATAAAATTGTTCAAATTAATGATAAAACAATTACAAAATGGGAAGAAATAGTTACTGAAATTAATAAAGGGGAAAATAAGAAATTAGAAATTATAGTATTAAGAGGAAATGAAAAAAAGAAATTTATCGTCAAACCTATGTTAAATAAAGAGTCAAATAGATTTATGATAGGTATAACACCAAAGGCTAAAAAGTCGATAATATATTCAGTAGAAGTAGGAATTAAACGTACTATTTTCATTATTAGTATGATGTTTAAGTTTTTTGAAATGCTTTTTAAAGGCAATATAAATACTAAAGATATAGTAGGCCCGGTTGGTATCATATATATGGTTGGGGAAGCAGCAAAAGTAGGAATATTAAGTGTATTGTCATTAACAGGGTTAATCAGTGTGAATTTAGGATTTTTCAATTTGTTACCAATACCAGCTTTGGATGGAAGTAGGTTGATGTTTCTTTTTATAGAATCTATAAGGAAAAAGCCAATAGAACCTGAAAAAGAGGGCTTTATTCACTTTATCGGATTTGTTTTTTTAATGATACTTATGGTAATTATTGTATATAAGGATATTGTTAGATTTAATGTTTTTAGGTAGGTGTTATTATGAGAAGGAAAACACGAAAAATATTTTATGGTAATGTAGCAGTAGGTGGAGATTCACAAATTACTGTTCAGTCTATGACTAATACTGATACAAGAGATATAAATAGCACAATTAAACAAATAAAAGAGCTAGAAAGAGAAGGATGCGACATAGTAAGAGTATCCGTTAAGGATATTGAATCAGCTAATGCAATAAGAATAATTAAAAAGCAAATAAACATACCTCTGATAGCAGATGTACACTTTGATTATAGGTTAGCAATTCAATCTGTGAAAAATGGTGTAGATGGTTTAAGGATAAATCCAGGGAATATTGGATCTGAAGATAGGATAAAAGAAGTAGTAAAAGCTTGTAAAGATTATAATGTACCTATAAGAATTGGTGTTAATTCTGGCTCTATAAGTAAAGAATATATTGATAAATTTGGTGGAGTAAATGAGGATGCTATGGTATATAGTGCATTAGACCATATTAGAATACTTGAAAATATGGATTTTAGAGACATAGTAATTTCTCTAAAATCTTCTGATATACTTTTGACAATAAATGCTTATAAAAAAATGGCAGAAATAGTGGATTATCCTTTTCACCTTGGAATAACTGAAGCTGGTACCGTTTGGAAAGGAACTATTAAATCATCAATAGGAATTGGTACCCTTTTACTCATGGGAATAGGGGATACAATACGAGTATCATTAACAGGTGATCCAGTTGAAGAAGTAAAAGTAGGAAAACAAATTTTAAGATCTATTGGATTACTTAAAGATAATGTGGAGATAATATCATGTCCTACTTGTGGAAGGACTGAGATAGATCTTATTAAATTAGTAACAGAAGCTGAAAAAAAGTTGAAAGACATCAATAAACCTTTTAAAATAGCAATAATGGGCTGTGTAGTGAATGGACCTGGTGAAGCTAGGGAAGCTGATTTTGGAATAGCAGGTGGGAAAGGGAATGGACTAATTTTTAGAAAAGGAGAAATTATAAAGAAAGTTAAAGAAAGTGAGCTGTTAAATGAACTTATTAAAGAGATTAGTCAATCATAAATGTTAGGGGGAAAACTTATGGAGATAATAACTACTATTATTCCAGCTTATAATGAGGAAAAAACTATTGGGAATGTTTTAAGTGTAGTTAAAGAAATAGATTTGATTGATAGGATTATAGTAGTTAGTGATGGTTCAAAAGATATGACAGCACAGATAGCAAGAGATTTTGGTGTGGATGTTATAGAATTAAAAGATAATGTTGGTAAAGGTGGAGCTATAAAAAATGGAATAGATAGAACAAATGGAGAAATTATATTATTCTTAGATGCAGATCTTGTCGGACTTAAACCAAATCATATATTAGATTTACTAATGCCAGTTATTAGTGGAGAATGTGATATGTCAATTGGTATATTTAATAATGGAAGATTTGCAACAGACTTAGCTCAAAAATTAACACCTTACTTGTCTGGCCAAAGGGCTATAAAGAGATACATAATTGAAGGAATTTCTAATATTGATGTAACGAGATATGGAATTGAAGTAGCATTGACAAGATATGTTTCTAAAAATAATATAAAAACTAAAGAAGTTTATTTAGATAATGTAACACATGTTATGAAAGAAGAAAAGTTAGGAGTTGTAAAAGGTTTTACAGCTAGGTTAAAGATGTATAGAGATATAGCAAAATATATTAGTTTAGTAAATTTAAAGAAATAGGTGTATGATATGTTAACAATTAAGCAAATTTTTATTAGGCTTTTTTTATCAATTCTACTTTCGGGATTAATTGGAATGGAAAGAGAAAGTATACGGAGACCTGCTGGTTTTAGAACACATATTTTAGTATGTGTAGGTTCGACTTTAGTTATGTTAACAGGAATATATATAGTTGATTTATATAATTACAAAAGTAGTTTGGATGTAACTAGATTAGGAGCACAAGTGATTAGTGGTATAGGTTTTCTAGGAGCTGGAACAATTATTAGAGAAGGAACAACTGTTAAAGGATTAACTACAGCTGCTGGTTTGTGGGCAGTAGCATGCATTGGTTTAGCTATTGGAGCTGGCTTTTATCTAGCAGCTATTTTAACAGCATTGTTAGTATTTATTACTTTATTAGCTTTTACTAGAGTTGAAAAGCATATTAAAGTGAGAAGAAATTATATGTGTATCAAAATAGTTTCAGTTAATCAACCTGGGCAGCTTGGTAAAGTAGGATCAATTACTGGAAAATATGGCGCAAATATTAGAAATATTGAATTAGAATCACAGGATGATAATATAGTAGTGATTACTTTACTTATACAAATACCGAATACCTCTATTAAACTTGACTTATTGAACGAATTAAGTAGAATTGAAGATATATTAGAGGTATATGAGTGTTAGAATATAAGGAGGCAGCAGTTTAAATGAACTCTTTTGAAGATAAATATTTTGGAAAGAAAATAGCTAAAGTTAATATTACAGTTCCAGACTCTGTTTATTTTGCTATCATAGAAAAAGCTCGATATAATTTAAAAGATAATTCGTTAGATATAGTTTTAAGCTCTAAAGAAATATTAAGTTTTAATGAATTAGAAAAAATTAAGTTAGATTTGAAAGACAAAATTGAAGGTTTGAAAAAAATCAATATTTTGGTTGAATATAAAGAACAATATAATAATTTAAAAGTAATTATTGAAAAGTTTTGGGAAAATATTATTTACATAATTCATAAAGAAATTCCTTCAAGTGTAGGTTGGACAGATAGTTTAAAGTGGAGTGTAGAAAAAGAGATATTATATTTATATATAGAAAATGAATTTATTTATCAGTCATTAATCAATAAAAGGATAGATGAAATAGTTAGAAAAACATTATTCAATAGTTTTAGATTAGAGATAAAAGTTAATTTTATTTATAAGAATGAAAGTGTTAATGTTAAAATACACAATGAATTGAAAGAAAAAGAAGAAAAAAACTTTATTATAAAACTAACAGAAAAGCGAAATAATGAAGAAAATAATAGAGAACAAGTTGTGAAAAAAAATGATAGTAGTTTGATTTATGGTAAAAACTTTGATGATGAAATTGTTAGAATTTCTGATATTAATACTAATACAGGTTCAGCTACTGTGGAAGGGGAAATTTTTGATTTAGAAATAAAAGAGTTAAAAAATAATAAAAAACTTTATGTCTTCAATATAACAGATTATACAAATTCGATAACTGTGAAAATTTTTGCTAATGATAAAGTTCAGGAAAAACTAAATTCAAGTATAAAAAATGGGATTTTTATTAAACTAAATGGGGATATTGTTTATGATACTTTCTTAAAACAGATGATAATTATTGCTAAAGCTATTAAATTGGCTAAAAAAAATAAGAGATATGATACGGCAATTGAGAAAAGAATAGAATTACACGTACATACACAAATGAGTGCAATGGATGGAATGTCAAGCTTTAATACTATAGCTAAAAGGGCAAGTGAATGGGGACATAGGGCTATAGCTATAACAGATCATGGCGTAGTTCAAAGTTTTCCTGATGGCATGGAAGCTTCTAAAAAATATGGCATAAAAGTACTGTATGGAGTTGAAGGTTATTTAGTAAACGATAGTAAATTGATAGTTTCAAACTATAATAAAGAAAAGTTAGATTGTGAATATGTTGTTTTCGATATCGAAACAACAGGCTTATCACCTTTTAATGATAAGATTACTGAAATAGGAGCAGTAAAGATTAAAGGGAACCAAATTATTGATAGATTTAGTCAATTGATAAATCCAGAGATTAAAATACCTGAAAAAATTGTACAACTTACCGGTATAAGTAATGAAATGGTAGCTGATAAACCAACTATAGAAAAAGTTTTACCAGAATTTTTGAATTTTATAAGTGGATGCGTTTTAGTTGCTCATAATGCTTCTTTTGATGTAGGCTTTATTAGAGTGAATTGTAATAAATATGGATTTAAACTTGTTAATCCAATTTTAGATACTTTAGAGCTGTCTAGAAATTTATTTCCTAAACTTAAAAGCCATAAATTAAATGTTTTAGCTAAACATCTAAATATAAAACTAGAGAATCATCATAGAGCAGTGGATGATTCAGAAGCAACTGCTAAAATATTTTTAAAATGTTTAGCAATATTGAAGGAGAAAGGCGTTTCAGAATTATCACAGATAAATACTATATTTAACAATAATAGTTTTAATACTAGTGAGACTTATCATATTGTCATTTTTGCAAAAAATCAAAGCGGATTAAAAAGTTTGTATAAGATAATATCAGAATCACATTTAAAATATTTTCACAGGAAACCTAGAATACCTAAATCCTTACTTGCAAAATATAGAGAGGATTTAATACTTGGAACAGCTTGTGAAGCAGGTGAACTCTATAAAGCTTTGTTGAAAGGAAAAGATTTTAATGAAATTAGAGAAATTGTTAATTTTTACGATTATCTGGAAATACAACCAATAGAAAATAATTTACATCTTATTAGAAATGGAGTAGTAAAAGATATAGAAGAGTTAAAATTGATTAATAAGAAAATAGTAGAACTTGGAGAAAAATTCAAAAAGCCAGTAGTTGCTACTGGAGATGTACATTTCCTAGATCCGTATGATGAAGTATATAGAAGGATATTGATGCATGGACAAGGATACTCAGATGCAGATAATCAAGCTCCTCTATATTTTAAAACTACTGACGAAATGTTAAAAGCATTTGAGTATTTAGGAGAAGACAAAGCTAAAGAAGTAGTTGTATATAATACAAATTTAATTGCTGATATGATAGAAGATATTTTGCCTATACCGAATGGAACTTTCCCACCTAAAATTGAAGGGGCCGAAGAAGAATTAAGGCAAATGACCTATAAGAAAGCTAAGCAAATATATGGAGACAACTTGCCTAACATTGTAAAAGATCGTTTAGATAGAGAACTTAATTCGATTATTAGTAATGGATATGCTGTTATGTATATTATAGCTCAAAAATTGGTAACTAAATCTTTAAGAGATGGCTATTTAGTAGGTTCAAGAGGGTCTGTTGGTTCATCTTTTGTTGCTACAATGAGTGATATTACAGAAGTAAACCCTTTACCACCTCATTATGTGTGTCCTAATTGTAAAAATAGTGAATTCATTACTGATGGTTCTGTCGGTTCAGGAGCTGATTTACCAGATAAGATATGTCCAAAATGTGGAACAAAATATAATAAAGATGGGCATGATATTCCTTTTGAAGTGTTTTTAGGATTTGAAGGTGATAAAGAACCAGATATTGATTTGAATTTTGCTGGTGAATATCAACCAATAGCGCATAAATATACAGAACAACTTTTTGGTAAAGGTTATGTTTTTAGAGCAGGTACAATAGGTACTATAGCAGAAAAAACTGCATACGGTTTTGTAAAGAAATATTTTGAAGAAAAAGGCATAGCGGTTAATAGTGCAGAAATAAATAGATTGGTTAAAGGTTGTACAGGCATAAAAAGGACTTCTGGACAACATCCAGGTGGTTTAATGGTTGTACCAAGTGATAAGGAAATCTTTGATTTCTGCCCAATCCAATATCCTGCAGATGATAAAAATTCAGGAGTTATAACTACGCATTTCGATTATCATTCTATAAGTGGTAGAATTTTAAAGCTTGATATTTTAGGTCACGATGTTCCTACAATAATTAAGATGTTAGAAGATTTAACAGGAGTAGACCCTCAAAGTATACCTCTAGATGATAAACAAACTATGAGCATTTTTACTAGTACCGAACCGCTTGGGATATCTAAAGAAGATTTAGAATGTGAAGTAGGTACTTTAGGCATACCAGAGTTTGGTACTAAATTTGTTAGACAGATGTTAATTGATACTAAACCAACTACTTTTGCTGAATTGGTAAGAATTAGTGGATTGTCTCACGGCACTGATGTTTGGCTTAATAATGCACAAGATTTAGTAAGAGATGGAATTGCAAAATTAAGTGAAGTAATTTCAACTAGAGATGATATTATGCTTTACTTAATCTATAAAGGATTAGATAAAAAAAGATCGTTTAAAATAATGGAAAAAGTTAGGAAAGGCAAAGGTTTATCACAAGAAGATGAAGAGTATATGAGGGAAATGAATGTGCCAGATTGGTATATTAAGTCATGTAAAAAAATAAAATATATGTTTCCAAAAGCACATGCTGTAGCATATGTAATGATGTCGTTTAGAATAGCTTATTTTAAAGTTCACTATCCAGAAGCTTTTTATGCTACTTATTTTACTTCTAAAGCAGCTGACTTCGATGCAGAATTAATTACAAAAGGGCCTGAAGTAATTAAAAGAAAGATAGAAGAATTAGAAGAGTTGGGCAATTCTAAAACAGCTAAGGAAAAGAACTTGTTAACTGTATTAGAAGTAGCTCTTGAAATGTATTTAAGAGGATTTAAGTTTTGTAAAGTAGATTTATATGAATCTGATAGTGATAAATTTATTATAACTAAACAAGGCATATTACCTCCATTAAAATCCTTGCAAGGTGTTGGTGAAAATGCAGCGAAAAGTATTGTGAAAGAAAGAACCAATGGAGAATTTTTATCAATTGAAGATTTAATAAATCGTGCTAAAGTAACTAAAACCGTAATTGAAGCTTTAAGAAATCATGGATGCTTAGATGGCATGCCAGAAAGTAACCAACTAAGTTTATTTAGCATTTGATTTTTTAAATAGAATATGTTATATTTAAAGTAAATAAGAGGTAACTAAAGAAAGAGTGGGTTATTCCCACTCTTTAATTTATTCAGATAATCGTTTTGTATAATATATATATATTTTAACAAAAAATAACTTTAAATATGGAGGTGAGTGTATGAATAGAAAAGAAATTGAAGAGTTAACAAGGGAAATAGCGTTGCAAATAGTTGAAGATTATAATTTTGAACTTGTTGATGTCGAATTTGTAAAAGAAGGTTCACAACGCTTTTTAAGAATATTTATAGATAAACCAGGTGGTATAACAATAGAAGATTGCCAAAAAGTAAGTGAACGGATAAGTGATAGATTAGATGAAATTGATCCTATTGAAGAAAATTATTATTTGGAAGTTTCTTCTCCTGGATTAGATAGACCTTTGAAAACTGAAAATGATTATAAAAAAAGCTTAGGAAAAGAAGTAGAAATTAGCTTATACAAACCTATTGAAGGAAGGAAAAAGTTTATTGGAAAACTTAAGAACTATGATAAATCTACTGTGACTATTGAATTAGATCAAGGTAGTTTAATAACAATAGATAGAAAAGATCTAGCTAAAATTAATTTGGCAGTTATTTTTTAACAGGGAGGTATTATATGTATGAAAGCCGAGTTTTTGGAGGCTCTAGAACAAATTGTTAAAGATAAAGGGATAACAAAAGATGTATTGTATGATGCTTTAGAAGCAGCCTTAAAAACTGCGTATAGAAAGAATTTTGGAACATCCCAAAATGTTGAAGTAGAAATAGATAAAGAAAATGGTGAAGTAAAAGCGTATGCAAAAAAGGTAATCGTAGAGAATGTTGAAAATCCATTATTAGAAATAAACTTAGAGGATGCCAAAGAGATAGATCCAAATTATCAGGTTGGAGATACAATACGAATAGAAGTAACGCCTAAGAACTTTGGAAGAATTGCTGCACAAACAGCTAAGCAAGTAGTTTTACAAAGAATTAGAGAAGCAGAAAGAGAGATAATATATGAAGAATTTGTCAACAGAGAGAGTGAAATTGTAACAGGTTTAGTTCAAAGAGTAAGCAAAAGTAATGTACTTATTAATCTAGGTAAAACAGAAGGTGTATTACCTCCAACAGAGCAAATCCCAGGTGAGATTTATAAACAAGGGGATAGAATTAAAACGTATATTTTAGAAGTTAAAAAAACTACAAAGGGACCACAGATAATATTATCAAGAACTCATCCTGGACTTGTAAAAAGATTATTTGAATTAGAAGTACCTGAAATTCATGATGGAATTGTTGACATTTATAATATTGCAAGAGAAGCTGGATCAAGAACAAAAATAGCTGTTTATTCTAATGATGAGAATGTTGATCCAGTAGGAGCTTGTGTTGGACATAAAGGAACTAGAGTTAAAGCTGTAGTAGATGAATTAAATGGTGAGAAAATTGACATTATAATTTGGAGTAAGAATATTAGTGAATTTATAGCAAATAGTTTAAGTCCAGCAAAAGTTATCAGTGTGGAAGTAAATGAAGAAGAGAAATCTGCTAAAGTAATTGTTCCAGATTATCAATTATCGTTAGCTATTGGTAAAGAGGGTCAAAATGCAAGGTTAGCTGCAAAATTAACAGGCTGGAAAATAGATATAAAAAGCGAAAGTCAAGAAAACCTAGAAGAATAAGGGGTGGTATGATGAAAAAAAGGAAAGTACCACTTAGAAAATGTGTTGGATGTAGTGAACAAAAACCTAAAAAAGAGCTGGTTAGGATTGTAAAAAATAAAGAAGGTATTGTTAGTGTAGATTTAAAAGGAAAGGCTAATGGAAGAGGAGCCTATATATGTAGAAATATAGATTGCTTAGAGAAGGCTATAAAAGGTAAAAAGTTAAATAAAGCTTTAGAGATTGATATTCCTCAAGAAGTTTACATAAAATTAAAAGAGGAGTTAACTAAAGATGAATAAGTTTTATTCATTGTTAGGTTTAGGTATGAAAGCAGGGTATTTAAAATCAGGAGAAATGGGCTGTGAAATCGCAATTAAAAAGAGAAAATGTAGACTACTAATAATAGCGAGCGATGCATCAGAAAATACAAAAAGTAAATTCATTAAACTTACTAGGAGATATGGGACTAAATATATTATTTATGGAGATAAAACTACTCTAGGTAGTAGCATAGGGAAAACATTAATATCCACAATAGCAGTATGTGATGAAAACTTCTCCAAAGCAATAGTTAAACTATTGTGATTTCCTGCCACCTTAAATATTACAGGGGGTGATTTATATGACTAAAATTAGAGTTTATCAACTTGCTAAAGAATTAGGAATGTCTAGTAAAGATCTGATGATGAAACTACATGAATTAGATATTAATATAGAAAGCCATATGAACACAGTGGAAGATGAAGTAGCTGATTTATTGATTGAGCTTATGAATGAAGAAAAAGGTTCAAAAGATGAAAATGAGAATAGTAATAAAAATAGTGATGTAAAGGATAAAAAGAAAGATATGCAAAAACAAAAAAATGAAGTAAATAAGAATATTAAAGATAACTTAGAAAAAAATGTTATTCATATTGAAGAAAAAATTACAGTAAAGGATTTAGCTGATAAAATGAAAGTTAATCCTACACAATTGATTGGGCAGTTAATTACTCTTGGAGTTATGGCGTCAATTAATCAAGAGATAGATTTTGATACAGCTAGTATTATTGCTGCAGAATACGGATATGAAGTTAAATTAATTCAAACTGAAGAAGATGACAAGAATAAGATAGAAGAAGATTTATTAGATTTTGAAGATGCTCCAGAAACTCTTCAACCTAGGCCGCCAATAGTTACTGTTATGGGACACGTTGATCATGGAAAAACATCATTATTAGATGCAATTAGAAAAACAAATATTACTGCAAGAGAAGCAGGTGGAATCACACAACATATAGGAGCTTCAACTGTAATGATTAATGATAAGAAAATAGTTTTTCTGGATACACCTGGTCACGAGGCTTTCACTTCAATGAGAGCTCGTGGAGCACAAGTTACAGATATTGCAGTTTTAGTAGTGGCTGCTGATGATGGAGTTATGCCACAAACTGTGGAAGCGATAAATCACGCTAAAGCAGCCAATGTACCAATAATAGTTGCTATTAATAAAATAGATAAATATGAAGCAAATCCTGAGCGTGTAAAACAAGAGTTGGCCGAATATGGTTTACTTCCAGAAGAGTGGGGCGGAGATACAATTTTTGTTCCTGTTTCAGCACTTAAAAAGCAAGGTATTGATGAATTACTAGAGATGATATTATTAGTATCAGAAATGCAAGAGTTAAAGGCTAATCCTAATAGAAAAGCTAAAGGAACAATAATAGAAGCCAAATTGGATAAAGGTAGAGGGCCTGTAGCTACCGTAATTGTTCAAAAAGGCACATTAAATGTTGGAGATGCAGTGGTTGCAGGAATTGCACATGGCAGAATAAGGGCTATGATTGATGATAAAGGTAGGAGAATAAAAAAAGCTACTCCATCAATGCCAGTTGAAATATTAGGTTTATCTGAAGTACCTGATGCAGGAGAACACTTATATGTAGTTGAAAACGACAAAAGAGCAAGAGAAATTGCAGAAAAGAGAAAAGAAAAATTAAGAACTGAACAACTAAAAGCAACTCAAAAAATTTCGTTGGATGCTTTATTCGAGCAAATAAAGAAAGGTGAAGTAAAAGATTTAAATATTATTATTAAAGCAGATGTCAAAGGATCTATTGAAGCTGTAAAACAGGCTTTGGAAAAATTAAGCACTGAAGAAGTTAAAGTAAAAACAATCCATAGTGGTGTAGGTGCAATAACTGAAAGTGATATTATGTTGGCTTCTGCTTCAAATGCAATCATTGTAGGATTTAATGTGAGACCAACGACTCCAGCTATGGACTTGGCAAAGAGAGAGAAAGTAGATGTAAGAACATATAGAATAATATATAATGCAATTGAAGATATAGAAGCAGCAATAAAAGGTATGCTTGAACCAGAATATAAAGAAGTTATACTTGGTAGAGCAGAAGTAAGGGCTACATTCAAAATACCTAATGTAGGGGTTGTTGCTGGAATTTATGTACAACAAGGTAAAATTACAAGAAATTCAAAAATAAGACTATTAAGAGATAATATTGTTATTCATGAAGGAACTATTTCATCATTAAAGAGATTTAAAGATGATGTTAGAGAAATATTGACAGGATATGAAGGCGGTTTGGGCATTGAAAAATATAATGATGTTAAAGAAGGAGATGTTATTGAAGCATACACCTTAGAAGAAGTTAAAAGATAAATAAAGGAAGGTGACTTCATGAGCACAAAAAGGCTTAAGAGAATATCAGAAGAGATTAAAAAGATAGTTAGCGATTTAATAAGAGAAGGATTAAAAGATCCTAGGATTTCTATGTTGACAAGTATAACTGAAGTAGAAGTTACTAAGGATTTAAGATACGCTAAAATATATGTAAGTATTTTAGGAAATGAGGATGAAAGAGAAGCAACTTTAACTGGATTAAAAAATGCAACTAGTTTTATAAGAAAAGAGATAGGAAATAAGCTGAAGATTAGGTACACACCTGAACCAGTTTTTTATTTAGATAAGTCAATTGAAAGAGGCATTTATATATCTCAATTATTAAATAAGATAAACCAAAAGGAGGAGAGTAAAACTAAAATAGATGAGAATGAAGATAGGTGATGAAATAATAAAATTAAAACAGAAAATAGATGAAGCAAAATATATTTGTTTAGTCTCGCATATACATCCAGATGGCGATAGTATAGGTTCTTTATTGGGACTAGGATTAGCTCTAGAAAGTATAAACAAAAAAGTAGCTATGCTTAAAATTGATGATATACCTTATAAATATAGATTTTTGCCAGGAATCAGTAAAATTAAAAGTTATGGAGAAAACGAAAAATTTGATTTATTAATTATATTAGATTGCAGTGATTTAGATAGATTAGGCTCATTTAAATATATTATAGATAAAGCTAAATATATAGTGAACATTGATCATCATATAAGTAACACAAATTATGGGGATATAAATATTATTAATCATGAGGCAAGTGCAACAGGAGAGTTAGTTTATAATATACTGAAATGTTTAAATTTATATATCGATAAAGAAATAGCTACTTGTTTGTATGTAGCTATTGCAACTGATACGGGAAGTTTTAGATATGACAATACACATTCAGAAACACATTATATTGCTTCTAAGCTTTTAGAAAAACAGATAGATTTAAAAAGAATAACATTTGAGGTTTTTCAGAATAAAAAATTAGCTAGTACAAAATTGTTTATTGAAGCTTTAAATACTTTAAATTTATATTATGATGATAAGCTAGCTGTTGTACAAGTAACTCAGCAAATGCTAAAGAGAAATAATGCAGAATTTAATGACATTGATGGTATAGTAGAATATATAAGAGATATAGAAACTGTTGAAGTAGCATGTATATTAAAAGAAATTGAAAAAAATGAGGTAAAGGTAGGGTTAAGATCAAAAAGATATGTTAATGTTGCTGATATAGCAAAGGTATTTCAAGGAGGAGGACATATTAGAGCTTCTGGGTGTACAATTTACAGTAACATAACCGAAGCAAAAGAGCTTTTAGTTAAAGAAATAGGATTTTATATAAGGTGATAATATGAATGGTTTGATTAATGTATTAAAACCTACAGGCATGACTTCTCATGACATAGTAAGCTTTATTAGAAAAACATTAAAGATAAAAAAGGTAGGGCATACTGGCACACTTGATCCAAACGCTGCAGGTGTCCTACCTATATGTTTAGGAAAAGCTACTAGAATATCAGAGTATTTAGTTGATAAAACTAAAGAATATAGAGCTGAAATAACTTTGGGTTATAAAACAGATACTCAAGATAAATATGGTAATATTGTTTGTAGATCAAGCAATGAAGTAACTGAAGCAGAGATTGTAAAAGCATTCAGTAGCTTTATTGGAGAAATTGAACAGGTACCTCCTATGTTTTCAGCTGTAAAACATAAAGGTAAAAAATTATATGAGTTAGCACGTAGTGGCATCGAAATAAAGAGGAAACCAAGAAAGGTTTTCATACATGATATAAATATAGTTAATATAAAAAACTGCAAAAAAATTTTATTTGATGTCAGGTGTTCAAAGGGTACATATATAAGAACGTTATGTAACGATATTGGAGAGTGTCTGAATACGTATGGCTGTATGACTTTTTTGTTGAGGACAAGAGTAGGTAATTTTCACATTTATGATTCTTTTACAATTGAGGAAATAGAAGAATTATCGCGTTATGGTGATATTAGTTCTATTGTTAAACCAATTGATTATGCACTGGAAAAGTTTGAATCAGTTAATTTTGAAGGTAAATATTATAAGAGTTTAGTAAATGGTGGTAGCATTACTATAAATAAGACAAAAGTTGATAACTGCAGATATAATCATTTTGATTTAATAAGAGTTTATTGTAACAGTGAGTTTATTGGGGTAGGAAAAGTTATAATCGATAAAGGCAAAAAATATGTTAAGATGGAGAAGGTTCTTATATAAAGGTGATTTTTATGAAAATTGTAAAAAAGCTTATAAATAAATCGGTAAATCCAACGGTTGTAGCTTTAGGAAATTTTGATGGGTTACATATAGGACATCAGGCTTTGATTAAGCAAATAGTTAATATTGCTAAAGAAGAAAGATTAGTTAGTACTGTGTTTACTTTCGATAATCACACTACTAGTACAATAAAAGGTGGGAATACACCTAAATTATTAATTAGCAAAAATAGAAAAATAGCTCTTTTTAGAGAATTAGGTGTTGAACTTTTGTATATGGTTCAATTTACAGAGACTTTAATGAAGTTTACTCCATTAGAATTTATTGAAAAGATATTAGTAGATATATTAAATGTAAGAAAAGTAGTTGTTGGCTTTAATTTTAGATTTGGTTATTTAGCAAAAGGTGATCTACAATATTTGAAAGAAATAGGAACAAAATATAATTTTGATGTTATTGCTGTTCCTCCAATAACAAGAGATAATATACTTGTTAGTAGTACTCAAATTAGAGAGCTTATTAGAAATGGAAAAGTGAATTTAGCCAGTAAGTTATTAGGAAGGCGTTATTCGATAGAAGGTAAAGTAATTAAAGGCCGCGGTATTGGTAGAAAATTAGGGATTCCAACAGCTAATATTTTTTTTGATTCAAACATTGTCATTCCTAAATTAGGTGTTTATAAGACTAATACAATAATCGATGGCAATAAGTTTCTGAGTATAACTAACATTGGATTTAATCCGACTTTAAATGGAGAGAAGTTAAGTATAGAAACACATATTTTAGATTATAGTCAAAATTTATATGGTAAAACGATTTTAATTGAATTTATAGATTTTATAAGAGAAGAGAAGAAGTTTGATGACATAAGTAAACTTGTACAACAAATAAAAATAGATATAAATGCTTTAGAAAACATTAATTAGATATTTACAAAATCAAAGTTTTGTGTTAAAATACCTATGTTAGAGTCCTTTTGCTAAGAATAGCGTATCTCCGGCGTTAATCTTGGCTAAAGGTGTAAAAAAAATAATTGGAGGTGTTTTTATGGCTTTAAGTAGAGAAGAAAAAACAAGAATAATTGAAGAGTACAAATTACACGATACTGATACTGGATCCCCAGAAGTTCAAGTTGCCATTTTAACTTATCAAATTAATAAGTTAAATGAGCATTTAAAAATTCATAAGAAGGATTACCATTCAAGAAGAGGGTTACTTAAAATGGTTGGTAAGAGAAGGGGATTATTAAATTATTTACAAAAGAATGATATTGAAAGATATCGAAACTTGATAGAAAGATTAGGTTTAAGAAAATAATTTATGAGCGGGGGGAGCCCGCTCTATTATTTTATCATTTGTTCTGGATTATTTTTGTAATTAAGGATATAATATAAAAATGTTAAGAAATTGAACAGAAAAGGAGGTAGAATATGGAAGAAAAAGTATTTGAATATACATTAGCAGGAAGGAAACTTTCCATTTCTATTGGGAAAGTTGCAGAGCAAGCTAATGGAGCATGTTTAGTTCGTTATGGTGATACAGTAGTTTTAGTTACTGCAGTTTCATCTAAAGAACCTAGAGAAGGTATAGACTTTTTCCCATTAAGTGTAGATTTTGAAGAAAGATTATATGCTGTGGGTAAGATACCTGGAGGTTTTATAAAAAGAGAAGGTAAACCAAGTGAAAAAGCCATACTGACTTCTAGGCTAATAGATAGGCCAATACGACCATTGTTCCCAAAAGGTTATAGAAATGATGTGCAAATTATAGCAACAGTATTATCTGTTGATCAAGATTGTACTCCTGATATAGTAGCTATGATAGGATCATCAGTTGCTTTATCAATTTCAGATATACCTTTTAATGGACCAACAGGCTCAGTTTCAGTGGGGTTAATAGATGGTGAGTTTATTATTAATCCTACAAGTGAGCAAAGAGAAAAGTCAATTATGAATTTAATAGTATCTGGAACTAAAGAAGCTGTAATGATGGTAGAAGCAGGTGCGAATGAAGTTACTGAAGATGTTATGCTTGATGCAATAATGTTAGCTCATGAAGAAATAAAAAAAATATGTGAATTTATTGATGGTATTGTAGCTGAAGTAGGAAAAGAAAAACAAGAAGTAATCCTATATAAAGTAGATGAGGTTATAGAAAAAGAGGTTAGAGAATATGCAACAGAGAAAATGATAGAAGCAATTCAAACTATTGATAAACAAGAGCGACTTGAAAATATGGATAAAGTTAGTCAAGAAACAATGAATTACTTTTTAGAAAAGTATCCTGAAAATCAGAAAGATATTGAAGATACAATTTATAATATAACAAAAGAACAGGTGAGAAAATTAATCCTAGAAAAAGGAATAAGACCAGATAATAGAAAAGTAGATGAAATTAGACCGATAAGTTGTGAAGTTGGATTATTGCCAAGAACTCATGGATCAGGATTATTTACAAGAGGTCAGACACAAGTAATGACAATAGCAACATTAGGCGCACCAGGAGATGTACAAATTTTAGATGGGTTAACAGAGGAAGAATCTAAAAGATATATGCATCATTATAATTTCCCACCATATAGTGTTGGTGAAACTAGATTTTTAAGAGGGCCTGGAAGAAGAGAAATTGGACATGGGGCTTTAGCTGAAAGAGCGTTAGAGCCAGTAATACCTAGTGAAGAAGAATTTCCATATACAATTAGGCTAGTTTCAGAAGTTCTAAGTTCTAATGGTTCAACTTCACAGGCTAGTGTTTGTGGTAGTACTTTAGCATTACTTGATGCAGGTGTTCCTATTAGAAAGCCAGTTGCAGGTATAGCTATGGGATTGATTAAATCTGAAGAAAATGTTGCTATATTGACTGATATACAAGGATTAGAAGATTTTCTTGGAGATATGGATTTTAAAGTAGCTGGTACAGAAGATGGCATTACAGCAATACAAATGGATATTAAAATACCTGGTATTGGAAGAGAGATATTAAAAGAAGCATTAGAAAGAGCTAGACAAGGTAGATTATATATACTTGAAAAAATGAATCAAGTTATTTCTAAACCTAGAGAAGAACTTTCACCTTATGCTCCAAGAATATTAACTATAAACGTTAATCCAGACAAAATTAGAGATATTATTGGGCCAGGCGGCAAGATGATAAATAAAATTATTGAAGAAACAGGTGTTAAAATAGACATTGAAGATGATGGAAGAGTAATGGTAGCTTCAACTGATATAGAAAAAGGCAGAAAAGCAATAAAAATGATAGAAGATATTGTAAGAGAAGTTAATGTTGGTGAAATATACTTAGGAAAAGTAGTTAAGCTAGCACCTTTTGGAGCTTTTGTTGAAATTTGGCCTGGTAAAGAAGGACTAGTTCATATTTCGAATATAGATAAACAAAGAGTAAACAAAGTTGAAGATGTTCTAACTGTAGGTGATGAAATTTTGGTTAAGGTAATTGATATTGATAAGCAAGGAAGAATAAATCTATCAAGAAAAGATGCATTACCAAAAGAAAGTGATGAAAAATAAGACATGAGCCACAATATGGTTTATGTCTTATTTTATTTTTTGATAAAATTACTTTTTTTTGAATAATATATTAATAAAATATAGGAAGAGGAGGAATTGTATGAAAATCTATTATATTAAATATGAAACAATTATAAGGTTTTTTATATTATTATTAATATTATTGATAATAGGTGTTTCTATTTTATTGTTTAAAACACTTTATGGTAATAGCAGAGAAACTTTTAATAATAATAATGATATTTTTTATAAAGGTAACATCAATGAAAAAGTTATTGCATTTGCTTGCAATGTAGATTGGGGTAATGAATATATTAAGCCAATGCTAAATATTTTTAATACATATAATGTAAAAATATCATTTTTTGTAACAGGGAGATGGGCAAAAAATAATAATGAATTACTTAGAGCAATATATTTAAATGGTCATGAAATAGGTAACCATGGATATTTACATAAAGATTATAGTAAATTGAATTACGAGTCTAATAGAAAACAAATACTTGAGGCTGAAAAAATTATCTACAAAGCTACTGGAGTAAAGCCTAAATATTTTGCTCCTCCATCAGGAGCATATAATAAGCATACAATAAGAGCAGCTAAAGATTTGAATTATAAAATAATAATGTGGAGCATAGACACGATTGATTGGCGAGATGACAGTACAAAAGAAAAGATAGTTAAAAGAGTTGTTAGTAAATCACATAATTCAGCCATAGTATTAATGCACCCTAAAAAAGAAACTATCAAGGCGCTACCAATAATTATAGAGTCATTAAAAAGAAAGGGGTATAAAATAGGTAGAGTAAGTGATGTTATAAAAAATTAGTGATATTATTGAAATAATTGATAAACTATTCTATAATAAACAAAGATAAGTAATAGTAAATTGTAGGAGGAAGAAATGCTTAATAAGATAGTATTAGAGAATGGTCTAAGGATAGTAATAGAAAATATACCTTATGTAAAGTCTGTTTCAATAGGGATTTGGATTGAGACTGGATCTAGATTTGAAGATCAGAATAATAATGGGATATCACATTTTATTGAACATATGTTGTTTAAGGGAACAGAAAATAGAACAGCTAAACAGATTGCAGAAAGCATAGATAGTGTAGGAGGACAATTAAATGCATTTACTAGCAAAGAATGTACTTGTTTTTATGCAAAAGTTTTAGATGAACATTTACCTTTAGCAGTTGATGTATTAGCTGATATGATTTTTAATTCAAAATTTAATGAAGAAGATATTATTAAAGAGAAGAATGTAGTACTTGAAGAAATTAATATGTATGAAGATTCACCTGAAGATTTAGTACATGATTTAATATGTCAGACTATGTTTGATGGACATCCTCTAGCATATCCAATTTTGGGCAATAGTAGTATTTTGAAGAGAATTGATAGAAAAGACATATTAAATTATTATAAACAATATTATACACCTAATAATACTGTTATATCTATAGCAGGCAATTTTAATACAAATGAAGTAATAAAATTAGTATCTAAATATTTTTCAAATTGGAATCCAGTAGATAAAAAAAAGAAAAGGCAGCATCCACCGATGTTTTATAGAAAAGTTATGGGAAAAAACAAAACCACTGAACAATTGCATCTTTGTCTTGGTATGAAGGGAGTGCCTCAAGGAACAAATGAAATGTATTATCTTATGGTATTGAACAATATTTTTGGTGGAAGTATGAGTTCAAGGCTATTTCAAAAAATTAGAGAAGAAAGGGGATTAACCTATTCTATATATTCATATCCATCATCTTATAAAGATACAGGTATGTTTACAATTTATGCAGGTTTAAATCCTAATTACGTGACTACTGTTTTACAATTGATAAAAGAAGAAATAAATAAAATAAAGAATGGTGGATTGAGTTCCGATGAAGTATATAAATCTAAAGAACAGTTAAAAGGGAATTATATTTTAGGTCTTGAAAGTACATCTAGTAGAATGTCTTCTATGGGTAAATCGGAACTTTTACATGGAAAAATGTATACGCCAAAAGAAATTTTAAAGATGATTGATAATGTGCATAAAGAAGATGTTGAAAGAATAGCAAAAGAAGTTTTAGATTTTAATAAACTTAATATTTCATTTGTAGGTGATGTAAATTGTCATCAAATTGAAAGTGATTTTAAAAAGATCTTTGACTAGATTACTAGTTGCTAGTAATCTTTATTTTTTAATAATTTTGAAGTGAATAATGGGTTAATTAAAGTTAAAATTATAAAAAAAGAGGTGTAAATATGATAGTAAAGATTGTTAATAAAAGCAGATTTCCAATTCCAAATTATAAAACTAAAGGAGCATCAGGAATTGATTTGTTTGCAAATATTGATAAGGATTTAGTACTTAAACCTATGGAAAGAGTATTAATACCAACAGGAATCTATTTATCAATACCTGAAGGATATGAGGGACAAATAAGAGCTAGAAGCGGTTTAGCTATAAAATATGGAATTGGGTTAGCTAATGGAATAGGGACTGTAGATAGCGATTATAGAGGAGAAATAAAAGTAATACTAATAAATTTTGGAGACAAAGAATTTGTGATAAAATCAGGGGATAGAATTGCGCAACTTGTTTTTGTAAAATATGAAAAAGCTGAATTTAATGAAGTAGAAGTATTAGATGATACTGAAAGAGGTAGTGGAGGTTTTGGACATACTGGTATTTAGTTAATATTTATGAATATTTACTTAAATAGTGCATAAGATTATAAAAATAAAAAGGATTAGGGGGATTTTTATGAGGTTAAGTAAATTAGGGGGAAAAGAGATTGTTAACTTAAATGATGGCGGTAGACTAGGCATGGTAGCTGATTCAGATTTAGTAATAGATGAAAAAACAGGCAAGATAGAATACTTAATTGTTCCAGATAATTCGTTACAATTAAATATTTTGAGAAATCGTACAGAAATTGAGATTCCATGGGAAGCAATTAGAAAAATTGGTAATGATATGATAATAATTGAATTTGATGAGGATTGATATCAACAATTTATTAGTAGATTCATATTATAAACTAAGTAAATTTTAAAGATTAATATAATATATTTAGTTTTTATTTGGGGTGAAATTATGAAGATCATAATTCAAAAATTTGGAGGCACTTCGGTTTCGACATTTGAAAATAGAGAGAAAGTAGTAAAAAAAATAATTGACAAATTTAATGAAGCGTACAACTTGGTTGTAGTAGTATCGGCAATGGGACGAAAAGGAGATCCGTATGCTACAGATTCACTTATAAGTCTTGTAGACAAACAAAATGTAAGCAAAAGAGATTTAGATTTATTAATGTCATGTGGTGAAGTGATATCGGCTATTGTTTTATCTGATCATATTAAAAGAAGAGGTTATGAGACTATTGTACTTACTGGACAACAAGCTGGGATAGTAACAGATTCAAACTTTGGTGAAGCAAATGTTATTTCAGTTAACCCTGAAAAAATTTTAAGACACCTTTCACAAAATAAAATTGTAATTGTAGCCGGATTTCAAGGAGCAGATGAAAATGGTGACATCACAACTCTAGGCAGAGGTGGTAGTGATACTACAGCCGTTATTTTAGGTGAAGCTTTAAAAAGTGAAGTTGTTGAAATATATACGGATGTCGATGGCATAATGACTGCTGATCCAAGAATTGTACCAGAAGCAAAATTAATTGAAAAAATATGTTATTCTGAAGTTTATCAACTTGCAGAGAATGGAGCAAAAGTAATTCATCCAAAAGCAGTTGAAATTGCTGAAAGAGCCAATTTAAAGGTTGTTGTAAAAAATACTTTAAACGAGTGCACAGGTACTTTAATTACTTATTCTGAAACTTATAATTATTCAATAGATAAAAATAAAAATAAAGATAATATTATAACTGCTATTACACATAAGGGTGAAAGAGTTCAAATTATTATTTATTCAGATGGTAATGAAGAAAAAATACAAAAGTTAATGAATGAAATTGCTAAAAATAATATAAGTCTTGATTTAATTAATTTATTACTAGATAGAAAAATATTTACTATAGATAAAAAGGATTTAGGTAAGTTAAAAAGAATACTAGATAGAAGTAACATTAGATATAATTTAATTGATAATTGTTGTAAATTAAGTATTATTGGTAATAAAATGAGTGGAGTACCTGGTGTAATGGCTAAAATTGTAAATGCATTATCTAATGAGGGAATAAACATATTGCAGACTTCTGATTCACATACGACTATTTGGTGTTTGATCAAAGAGAAAGACGCACATAAAGCAATTAAAGTTCTGCATAAGGAATTCAATTTAGGTAAGTAGACGTGATGTCTACTTTTTCTTTTTGTATATAAATAATTTTACAGTAAAAAATATTACTAGTAAGATTCTATAAATAAAATTGAAAGGAGATAAACCATGAATGGTAAAAATTTTTTAGAAAATTATTATAATGAATACAAGCTTAACAATAAAATAATTATGTCTACAACCGATACTGAAGAAAAAGAGAAAGAAGATAAAGACACAGGAATAACTAAAAACATTAAAGAGTTAGGTGTTCAAAGAAGTCCAGATTTACCAACTGATATACACATATTAAACATAATTGGTGAGATTGAAGGTCACGTAGTAGCACCTCCTCAAAAAAAAGCAACTAAATATGAACATATTATGCCTCAGTTAGTTAGTGTACAGCAGAATCCTGAAATAAAAGGACTTCTGATTATATTAAATACAGTAGGTGGTGATGTAGAGGCAGGACTGGCTATTGCAGAGATGATAAACAGTATAAGTAAACCTAAAGTATCTTTAGTTTTAGGGGGTAGTCATAGTATTGGAGTTCCTTTAGCTACATCAAGTGATTATTCATTTATAGTACCAACAGCAACAATGACTATACATCCAGTTAGGATGACAGGTCTTGTTATAGGAGTGCCACAAACGTTTAGGTATTTTCAAAAAATGCAACAAAGAATTATTGATTTTGTTTTAAGAACATCTAAAATTAATAGAGAAACTTTTTTAAGATTTATGTATGATACAGATGAGATTGCTAATGATGTAGGTACTATTTTAATTGGTGAAGAAGCAGTTAAATACGGTTTAATTGATGAAGTAGGAGGTTTAAATAAAGCGTTAAGCAAATTAAAATCTATGATTAGTGAATCTAGTAATAAGTAATAAGAATAGTATATATATATAAAATATGTTATAATTACTTGAGTAAAAGTGTTAAAGTGTTTATTCTAAACATTAACACTTTTTATATTTTTTTATACTTAAGAAGGGGGTCATAATATGTCTTTATTAAAAGCTATTTTTTTAGGAATATTCCAGGGTGTTACAGAATTTTTACCAATCAGTAGTTCAGGTCATTTAGTTTTATTACAAAAGCTTTTTGGTATTGATGAAGGAAATCTTTTTTTTACAGTGATGTTACATTTTGGGACATTAATATCGATTTTAATTGTATATTTTAAAGATATAGTTAGTATAATAGGTGAGTTTAACAAATTTATTGTTGAGTTATTAAAAGATAAGAAGATTGAAATAGATAATGAATATAGGAAATTAGGCATAATGATTATCATTGGCTCGATACCAACAGCATTGATGGGTATTTTATTAGAAAATATTTTTGAAAGTTTCTATAATACAACTATAATTATAGGTTTGGCTTTAATATTTACTGGAATATTACTTTGGATTGCTGAGAAAATAAAGTTAGGTAAAAAATCAATTCGTAAAATGACTGTTAAGGATGCTCTTGTAATAGGAACATTTCAAGGAATGGCTATAACTCCAGGTTTATCTAGGTCGGGTTCTACAATAGTAGGTGGTTTATTCATGGGATTAAATAAAAAAAATGCTACAAGATTTTCTTTTCTATTAGCATTACCAGCAACCTTTGGTGCATCTTTATTAGAGTTATCTAAAGCACTAAATACTAATTTTTCTGAAGTGAGTTTTTTAATAGTTATAGTTGGTATCTTTTCATCTTGTATAACAGGTATATTTTCGATAAAATTTTTAATCAGAGTATTAGAAAAGGGAAAATTATATTATTTTTCATATTATGTATGGTTTCTGGGCTTAATTGTTGTTTTACTTGAATTGATAAAATAGATATAGAAATAGAGGTTTATTATAAACTTTGTAGAATTATTCTATGAGGTGATTATGTTGATAAAAAAATCTAATAAAAAAAATAAGAAAACTAAAAATAAAAAAAATAGAAGCAACAAAAGTATTGATAGTATAAGTAAGGAAATTTTAGGAATTATAATAATAACAGTTTCTATATTAATATTTACAAGTTTATATAATTATTCAAATGGTTACTTCAATCAAATAATTAAAGACAAAATACTAGAATTAACAGGTATTGGTAGTGTTTTATCTCCTGTAATAATTTTAATTATAGGTATATTATTTCTCTTTAATAAATTTAATGATAGTCGCGTTAAAAAAATAATATATTTATTGATGTTATATTTATGTTTATTAACTTTATTTGAATTGAGAGCTTTTCCGTCAATAGAAAATATAAACTTAGTTGATAAGATAAAAATATCTATTGTTTCTGCTGGGAATATGTATGGTGGAGGACTATTAGGTGCTTTTTTTGCATTTATACTATTAAAATTATTTGGTTTATTGGGCTCATATATTGTATTGATATCTACAATATTAATCTTATTATCTCTTTTGATAAAAATTAGCTATATTAAAATACTAAAAAAGTGCTATTTATTACTTAAAAAATACTTTATAAAAATATTTAAAAATAATAAATATAGAGCTAATCTAAATGAAGAACAAAGAATAAATGTTATAGGGAATATTAAACAAGTGAATGCGAATGAAAAGAGGGATATATTAAATGATTATAGTGAAATAGATGAAATCGAAGAAAAAATAAAGATTTTAGATTTTACAAAAGAAATCGAAGAACAGCAGAACAATGAATCTGGATCTATGAAAAATGATGTTAATGATGATATTGATAGAGTAAAAGATAGGAGTACTAATGTTTTGGAAAATTTTAAATTACCAAGCATTGATTTGTTAGATAATGTTACGAAACACCAATTAAAAAATGATAAAGCACAAATAATTAATAATGTAAAAAAATTAGAGAAGACTTTATTAGATTTTGGTATTGAAGCGAAAGTTATACAAGTTAATAAGGGCCCAACGATTACTAGATTTGAATTGCAGCCTGCGCCTGGTGTTAAAGTGAGTAAAATTGTAAGTTTGGCTGATGATTTAGCGTTAAGTTTAGCATCTTCTGATATAAGGGTAGAAGCACCAATACCAGGTAAATCTGCAATAGGTATTGAAGTACCAAATAAAATAAAATCAGATGTTAAAATTAGAGAAGTATTGTTGTCAAAAGAATATATGAATATAGAGACAAAAATTCCTTTTGCATTAGGTCAAGATATTACTGGTAACCCTATAGTAGCAAACTTGGAAAAGATGCCGCATTTGCTTATAGCTGGTGCTACAGGATCTGGTAAAAGTGTTTGTATAAACACTTTGATAGTTAGTATACTTTATAAATCTAGACCTGATGAAGTGAAATTATTATTGATTGACCCTAAAGTGGTTGAATTGAGTGTATATAATGGAATACCGCACTTATTAATACCTGTTGTTACTGATCCTAAGAAAGCTTCATCTGCGTTAAATTGGGCTGTAAATGAAATGACAAGAAGATATAAACTGTTTTCTAAAATAGGGGTTAGAGATTTACATAGCTATAATAAAAAACTTGATAATGAACAAGTAGAAAAGAAATTACCGCAAATTGTAGTAATAATTGATGAGTTAGCTGATTTAATGATGGTTGCACCAAACGAAGTAGAAGAAAGTATATGCAGATTAGCGCAAATGGCAAGAGCTGCTGGTATCCATTTAATAATAGCGACTCAGAGACCATCTGTTGATGTTATAACAGGTACTATAAAAGCGAATATACCTTCAAGGATATCATTTGCTGTATCATCACAAGCTGATTCAAGAACGATATTAGATATGAATGGTGCTGAAAAACTTCTAGGTAAAGGAGATATGCTATATTATCCAGTAGGCGCTTCAAAACCAATAAGAGTTCAGGGAGCTTATATAAGTGATAAAGAAGTAGAAAAGATTGTTGCCTATTTAAAAAAATATAATATCGAAGAAAATTATGAGAATGAGTTGCTAGAAAGTGTTAATAATAAAATTGAGAAAAATAATGATACTGTAGATGAATTATTACAGAAAGCTATTGAATTAGTTATAGAACATGGACAGGCTTCTATATCATTATTACAAAGAAAATTCAGAATTGGATATTCCAGAGCGGCTAGGCTCATTGATGAAATGGAGGAAAGAGGTATAATTGGTGGATATGAAGGGAGTAAACCGAGGAAAGTATTAGTAACAAAAGAGGATTTAAATGAGTAGTTTATAATATTTAAATAAGAGGTGTTACTAATGATAAATGTAGTAAAGATAGAGGATGTTATTGATAAAGATGGTATAGTTTATATAGATGTAAGAAGTCCAAGAGAATATGAAATTGATACAATTCCTGAAGCTATTAATTTACCTATACTAACTGATGAAGAGCGTGAAGAAATAGGGTACATTTATAAACAAGTTGATGTTGAAAAGGCAAAAGCTTTAGGTCTTGAATATGCATCAAAGAAATTAGTTAAATTTTATTCTATAGCTAATAAGATAAAAGGAGAAGGGAAAAAAATTGCATTATTTTGTTACAGAGGAGGAATGCGAAGTAATTCTGTAGCAAAAGTTTTAGATGCAATGGGATTGGATGTCATTCTAATTGAAGGTGGTTATAAGAGCTATAGGCAATATGTTTTGAGAACATTACAGTCGTACAAAAATAAAATCAAGTTTATTGTTTTACATGGTTATACAGGAACTGGAAAAACAAAACTATTATCATTATTAGAAAAACAAGGAGAACCTGTTTTGAATTTGGAGTATTTAGCTAGAAATAGTGGTTCTGTTTTTGGTAATATATATTTTAGAGAGGAATCAAGTACTCAAAAAAAATTTGATTCAATGTTATTAAAAAAATTAAAAGAGGTAAATAAAAGTTATATGTTTGTTGAAAGTGAAAGTAAAAGAATTGGGAAAATTATTATTCAGGATTTTCTTTATAATGATATTACTAATGGTTATCATATTCTATTAAAAACTAGTATAGATAATAGAGTCAAAAATATAATTGATGAATATGTTAATATAAAAAATTATAACGAAGAATTAATAATAGATTCGATTAATAAACTAAAAAAAAGATTAGGAAGTAACAAGGTTGAAGAGTTGATAAAACAGGTTAAAATACAGAATTTTGATTATGTAGTAAAAGAATTGATGATTGAATATTATGATCCATTATATGAGTATTCAATTGATAAAATAAAACATTTTGATAAAATAATAGAATATAGAAATATATCAGAAGCAGTAAATGAACTTATAGATTTTGCTAAAAATACAGTATTGAAAGGAGAGCCTATATGAATACAAAAGTATCATTAGTAACTTTAGGATGTTCAAAAAATTTAGTTGATTCTGAGATAATGCTAGGTATTATAAAAGAAAATGGCTATTTATTAACACAAGATTTAGATAAAGCAGACATTATAGTAATTAATACATGTGGTTTTATTAAAGATGCTAAGGAAGAATCAATAGATACAATAATAGAACTAGGAGAGTACAAAAAGATAGGAAACTGTAAAAAGTTAATTGTAACAGGTTGTTTAGCTGAAAGATACAAAGAAGAGATTCTTGAAGAATTACCAGAAGTAGATGCAGTTATTGGTACAGGAAATTTGAAAGATATAGTAAATATAATAAAAGAAATTGAAAAAGGTGAGAGAACTTTAAAGGCTGGTGAGATAAATAATTTTGATTATGATATTTTACCTAGATTCATAGGTTCATCTAATCCTACTGCTTATGTAAAGATTGCTGAAGGGTGTAATAATTTTTGTACTTATTGTATTATACCTAAAATTAGAGGTAGATATAGGAGTAGACCTATAGAAAAAATTGTTGCAGAAGTTGAAAAATTAGTTGAAGTTGGGAAAAAAGAAATAATTTTAATAGCGCAAGATACTACAAAATATGGGATAGACTTATATAATGAAGTTAAATTACCGAAACTGTTAGATGAATTAAATAAAATAAAAGGATTAGAATGGATTAGATTACAGTACTTATATCCAGATGATTTTACCGATGAACTTATTGATAGTATAAAAGAGAATGAAAAAGTAGTTAAATATGTAGATATACCGATTCAACACGTAAATAATAGAATTTTGAAAAGAATGAATAGAAAGACAACAAAGAAGAGTATAGTAAATTTAATAAATAAACTTAGGAATAGAATACCTAATATTGTTATTAGAACTACATTAATTGTAGGATTTCCAGGTGAGACTGAGGAGGAGTTTAATGAATTATGTGAATTTGTAAAGGACATGAAGTTTGATAGATTGGGCGTTTTTGCATATTCAAAAGAAGAGGGTACACCAGCTGCTAGTTTTAAAGGGCAAGTTGATGAGTCAATAAAGGAAGAAAGAAAATCTATTATTATGGAAATACAAAAACAGATATCATTTGAAAAGAATAGAGAAAGAATAGGGGATATTTATAAAATTTTAATAGAAGAAGAGATTGAAAAAACAGAAAATAGTTTGGTATATCTAGGAAGAAGTTATATGGATAGTCCAGAAATTGATGGACTTGTTTATGTACACAGTAAACATTATTTAACTTTAGGTAGTTTTGTGAATGTAAGAATATTTGATTGTTTAGAATATGATTTAATAGGAGAGATTGATTATGAATTTAGCAAATAAGTTAACTATAATAAGAATATTTTTAGTACCGGTTTTTATGTTTTTTCTATTAGTCAAAATACCTTATGGTGAATATATAGCAGCGTTTATATTTATACTAGCTGCTCTTACAGATAGTTTAGATGGATACATAGCGAGAAAGAGAAATCAAATAACTAAGTTTGGTAAATTCATGGATCCTTTAGCTGATAAATTATTAGTATCGGCTGCATTAATATCGTTAATTGAAAAAGGAAAATTATCAGCTTGGGTCGTAATACTTATTATAGCAAGAGAGTTTGCAATTACAGGTTTAAGAGTATTAGCTGCTTCAGAAGGTATTACTATTGCAGCGAGTTGGTGGGGCAAAATTAAAACAATATCACAAATAGTAGCTATAATAACTTTGTTATTGGACAATTATCCTTTTAGATTAATACATATACCGTTTGACAAGATATCTGTTACTTTGGCTGTTATTTTTACATTAATTTCAGGATTTGATTATCTTTATAAAAATAAAAACGTTTATTTGGCTGGTAATAAATAGTTTAAAAAGATATCAGATTTTTATTAATCTGATATCTTTTTAAAATTTGAGTAAAAACAAAAAATAAGATTGACTGTGTATCAAAATTGTTATATAATTACAATAGAACATAAGTTCGAATAATGAAAGGTAGGTGAACCAGAGTTATCTGGGAGAATATGTTAGAAAAGAAAAAAGCTTTAGAAATGGCTATAAGTCAGATTGAAAAACAATTTGGTAAAGGTTCGATTATGAAATTAGGTGAAGATTCTAAACTTAATGTTGAAGCGATTTCTACTGGGGCATTAAGTTTAGATATTGCTCTAGGTATAGGTGGCTTACCAAGAGGTAGAATTGTAGAGATCTATGGGCCAGAATCTTCTGGTAAAACAACAGTAGCTCTTCATGTAATAGCAGAGGCTCAAAAACAAGGTGGTTCTGCTGCATTTATTGATGCTGAACATGCATTAGATCCAAGTTATGCTAAAAGACTTGGAGTTGATATCGATAATCTCATTGTGTCACAACCTGACACTGGTGAACAAGCTTTAGAGATTGCAGAAGCGTTAGTAAGAAGTGGAGCAATAGATGTAATTGTAATAGACTCAGTTGCAGCTTTAGTCCCTAAAGCAGAAATAGAAGGAGAAATGGGAGATAGTCACGTAGGTTTACAAGCTAGACTTATGTCGCAAGCTTTAAGGAAACTAGCTGGTGCAATAAAAAAATCTAACACAATAGCTATATTTATTAATCAATTGAGAGAAAAAGTTGGTATAATGTTTGGTAATCCTGAAACTACACCGGGTGGACGAGCTTTGAAGTTTTATGCTTCAGTTAGATTAGATGTAAGAAAAGTTGAAACTTTAAAACAAAGTGATGAGATGATAGGAAATAGAACGAAAGTAAAGGTAGTGAAGAATAAAGTTGCACCACCTTTTAAGATTGCAGAATTTGATATAATGTATGGTACAGGTATTTCTAAAGAAGGTAATTTATTAGATGTTGGTGTATCTGATGGAATTATTAATAAATCAGGGTCTTGGTATAGTTATGGAGAATATAGGCTTGGACAAGGAAGAGAAAATGCAAAAGCATTCTTAAGAGAAAATATAAAAATAGCTCAAGAAATCGAAGAAAAAATAAGAATTAAGTATGGATTAAGTATAAAAGAAAAACAAATAAATAATAAAGATGAAGAAAAAAATGTAAAAAACAAGAAATAAACAGTCTCTTTAGTGAGGCTGTTTATTTCTTGTTGCAATCTTGATTGGTATATTTAAAATAGATTTTTAAAGTAATAATTAAGAATAATTTTGTTCTATAATGTTACTGAAGTAATGAATTGGAAATAACTTGACATAAGCTATAAAAAGTAATAAAATAAAAACGGAAAATGGTAATGGTTTGTTGTTACTTTTAATTAAAAGAAAAGACAGGTAACAACTCATAAGCCGAGTTTACTCGGTTTATATTTTATATTTATATTTTGATATATATGGAATTAAATTGATTTTAGATTTTAACTATTGACTAAAAAGTCGGAGTTAAAACTATTAATCAAGAAGTTTTATTATTTTTGCTTATGTTTTGTAAGGTTATGTTTTATGAGATAACGTAACTTGAAAAGAAAATAGTAGAGGAGGTGCTTTATTATTGTAGAAATATTGATAGCAATAACAGGTGTTGGAGTTGGAACCGTAACTGGTTATTTAATTAGAAAAGGGATTGCAGAAGGTAAAATTAAAAGTGCTGAGGAAGCTGCAAAGAGAATAATTGAAGAAGCTAAAAAGCAAGCTGAAACCAATAAAAAAGAACTTTTGTTAGAAGCGAAAGAAGAAATCCACAGAATGCGAAATGAAATTGAAAGAGAGAACAGAGAAAGAAGAAGCGAATTGCAAAAACTTGAAAGGCGATTGGTCTATAAAGAAGAGATGTTAGACAAAAAAAGCGAAATATTGCAGCATAAAGAGGAATCTTTAGCAAAGAAAATAAAAGAGCTAGAAGAAAAGGAAACATCTATTGATGAGTTATACCAGAAGCAAATTGAGGAATTGGAGAGACTATCAGGTTTAACTTCTGAAGAAGCAAGGGAGATTTTGTTAGGGGATATTAAAAAAGAAATAACACATGAAGCTGCAGTCATGATCAAAGAAATAGAAAGTAAAGCAAAGGAAGAAGCTGATAAAAAAGCTAGAGAAATTATTTCTTATGCAATACAAAAATGTGCAGCAGATCATGTAGCTGAAACAACAGTTACTGTTGTTTCGCTGCCAAATGATGAGATGAAAGGTAGAATTATAGGTAGAGAAGGTAGAAATATTAGAACTTTAGAGACTTTAACCGGTATTGACCTTATAATAGATGATACACCAGAAGCTGTAATACTTTCAGGTTTTGATCCAATTAGAAGAGAAATTGCTAGAATAGCGTTAGAAAAGTTGATAGTTGATGGTAGAATACACCCAGCTAGAATAGAGGAAATGGTTGAAAAAGCAAGAAGAGAAGTAGAAGCTCATATACGTGAAGAAGGTGAACAAGCAGCTTTTGATTGTGGAGTACACGGCTTACATTCAGAGTTAATAAGGCTACTAGGTAGGCTAAAATTTAGAACAAGCTATGGTCAGAATGTATTGAAACATTCTATAGAAGTATCACATCTGGCAGGACTAATGGCAGCTGAATTAGGTGCAGATGTAAAGATAGCAAAACGAGCAGGTTTATTACATGATATAGGAAAAGCAGTTGATCATGAAATGGAAGGACCTCATGTTACTATAGGTGCGGACTTAGCAAGAAAATATAGAGAGTCTAAAGAAATAGTACATGCAATAGCAGCTCATCATGGGGATATTGAACCACAAACTATAGAAGCTGTATTGGTGCAAGCTGCAGATGCTATTTCGGCAGCTAGACCAGGAGCAAGAAGAGAAACTTTAGAAGCCTATATTAAGAGATTAGAAAAGTTAGAAGAAATTGCAAATTCTTTTGAAGGTGTTGAAAAATCATACGCAATACAGGCTGGTAGAGAAATACGCGTTATGGTAAAACCAGAAGAAATATTTGATAATGATATAGCACTTATTGCAAGAGAAATTGTTAAAAGAATTGAAAGTGAACTAGAATATCCGGGACAAATTAAAGTTAATGTAATTAGAGAAACAAGAGCTATTGAGTATGCAAAATAGAGAGAAGAATTATCTTCTCTTTATTTTATAGTATATCATTTCAAATAAATCAAAAAATTTAAAATTTTTCTTTGGAAAAAGAGGATTTTTCTGTTATTTGTAGAATAAATGTAATGTAGTGTAATAATAAAATTATAAATTATAAATACAAAAGGGGGCTTTATAAATGGATGTATTAAAAGTGTCAGCAAAGTCAAATCCAAATTCTGTTGCAGGAGCATTAGCAGGCGTATTGCGTGAAAAAGGTTCTGCAGAAATTCAAGCTATAGGTGCTGGGGCACTTAATCAAGCAGTTAAGGCAGTAGCAATAGCTAGAGGATTTGTTGCTCCTAGTGGTGTAGATTTAGTGTGTATACCAGCTTTTACTGACATTGAGATTGATGGGGAAGAGAGAACAGCAATTAAATTAATTGTACAACCTAGATAAGTTTGGAAAAACCTGCATTAATGCAGGTTTTTTATTTGATATTATATTTTTAAGGGGCGATTAAAATGAAAGGTCAAAGAAATAGACAATTTCCTTCAAAGATAAGTACTACATCTTTTGTAAAGTTATATATACTACACTTATTAAGAGAGAAAAGTTATTATGGAAATGAAATAATTGAAGAAATAAAGTGTAGGTTAAACTTTAAATGGGAGCCAAGTCCAGGTATGGTATATCCTTTATTAAGAGAGTTAGAGGAAAATGGTTATATTACAGGTTGGTGGATAGAACCAGATAAAAGGTCTATAAGAAAATACAGGATTACAAACGAGGGATTTGAACATTATAAAAAAATAAAACTGTTATATGAGAGTATATTTATGGATTCTTTGGAGATTATTAAATGTATATTAAAAGACATATATAAGAAATAGTATTAATTTTTATTAATATTTTGAAAGAATGAAGGATAATAAAATAGAAATGTAGAAAGAACTTAATTGTTTGACATAAATTATTTATGGAGGGGTAAAAGGTATGAACTTTAAACTATCAGAAAAGGCTTTAAATATATCAACATCTATAACGTTAGAAATAACAGCTAAAGCAAAAGAAATGAAAGAAAAAGGTATAGAAGTTATAAGTTTTGGTGCTGGTGAACCTGATTTTGATACACCTAAAAACATACAAGAATCTGCGATTGAAGCAATTAGGGAAGGTAATACTCGTTATACTGCTGCATCTGGTATTTTAGAGCTAAGAAAAGCTATTTGTAAAAAATTAAAAAAAGATAATAATATAGAATACAGTCCTCAAAATATAGTTGTGTCAAATGGAGCTAAACATTCAATTTTTAACGTTTTAGCTGCTATCCTTAATCAAGGAGAAGAAGTAATAATGCCTGTACCTTATTGGGTAAGCTATCCTGAAATGGTCAAATTGGCAGGAGGCAAACCTATATTAGTAGAAACTAAAGAAGAAAATGGTTTTAAATATAATATAAATGACTTAAGAAAATCAATAACGAATAGGACAAAAGCTATAATTATAAACTCTCCTAGTAATCCAACGGGAGCTGTTTATAGTAAAGAGGAACTAGAACAGATAGCAGAAATAGCAATAGAAAATAATATTTTTGTAATATCTGACGAAATTTATGAAAAACTAATTTATGATGGCGAAAAGCACATAAGTATAGCTTCGTTAAATAAAGATATTAAAGATTTAACTATTATAATTAATGGCATGTCAAAAGCGTATGCTATGACTGGATGGAGAATAGGGTTTGCAGCTGCACATGAAGTAATTATTAAAGTTATAACGAGGATTCAGAGTCACACAACCTCAAATCCTTGTACTATATCTCAATATGCTAGTTTGGAAGGTCTAGAGGGAGATCAAAAAACTATTGAATATATGAGGAAAGAATTTGAAGAAAGAAGAAATTATATGGTTAAAAGGATAAATACTATTAATGGATTAACTTGTAAAAAACCTTTAGGGGCATTTTATGTTATGGCTAATATTACTCAAATTAAAGGTAAGCAGATTAAAGGTCAAAAAATTAATAATTCATTAGATTTTGCTAATTTATTATTGAGTGAGGCAAAGGTTGCTGTTGTGCCTGGTATTGCTTTTGGTGCAGATGATTATATAAGATTGTCATATGCAACTTCTATGCAAAATATTATGAAAGGTTTAGATAGAATTGAAACCTTGTTAAAATAGAAGATATGTGGAATTGCCACGTATCTTTTTTATAATCCAAAAAATGATATGAAAGGAGTTCGATTAATGAAAGACAAATATGAAAATCCACTAATAACAAGATATGCGAGTAAGGAAATGGCACAGATTTTTTCTCCTACAATGAAATATAAGCTTTGGAGGGATTTGTGGATAGCTTTAGCTGAAGCGCAAAAAGAATTGGGTTTAGGTATAAGTGAAGAGCAAATAGATGAAATGAAGAAAAATAAAGAAATAATTGATTTTGAATTGGCAAGAAAAAAAGAAAAAGAGTTCAGGCACGATGTTATGGCACATGTGCACACTTATGGTGCTCAATGTCCTAAAGCTAAGCCAATAATACATTTAGGAGCTACTAGTGCCTTTGTAGGAGATAATACTGATTTAATACTTATGTATAAAGCTATGAATTTGATTAGAATAAAACTTGTAAATTTAATCGATAAATTAAAAAAATTTGCTTTAAAGTATAAAGATGTACCGACATTAGGCTTTACACATTTTCAACCTGCACAATTGACGACTATTGGCAAAAGAGCTGCTCTATGGTTACATGATTTATATTTAGATTATGAAAACTTAGAATATAAAATGGATAATATAAAGTTGCGGGGAGCTAAGGGTACAACTGGTACGCAGGCTAGTTACTTAAAACTGTTTGATAGTGATCATGAGAAAGTTAAAAAGCTAGATAAATTAATTGCACATAAATTAGGATTTAGTGATACTTACCCAGTGACAGGACAAACATATTCGAGAAAAATTGATTTTGATGTATTAGCAGTACTAAGTGGCATAGCTCAAACACTTCATAAAATAACAAATGATATAAGGTTACTTCAGCATTTAAAGGAAATAGAAGAGCCGTTTGAAAAAAAACAAATAGGTTCTTCGGCAATGGCATACAAAAGAAATCCAATGAGAAGCGAAAGAATAGCTTCGTTAGCTAGATATATAATATCAAATCTTAGCAGTGCTGCGATGACGGCTTCAACACAATGGTTTGAAAGAACCTTGGATGATTCAGCTAATAGACGTTTGATTATACCTCAATCATTTTTGGCTTGTGATGCTATATTAGAAATTGCTATTAATGTATTTGATGGTTTGGTAGTATATGAAGAAGTTATAAAAACTCATATAGAGAGTGAACTACCTTTCATGGCGACAGAAAATATAATAATGATGGCAGTAAGAAAAGGTGGAGATAGACAGGAATTACATGAGGTGATTAGGCAGCTTTCTATGGAAGCAAGTAAAGTAGTTAAAGAGCAAGGTGGAAAAAATGACTTAATAGATAGGATTATTAATTGTGAAAAAATAAATTTGTCTAAAGAAGAAATATTTGATATTTTAGATCCTAAGAAATTTATTGGAAGAGCTCCAGAACAAGTTGTAGAATTTATTAAAGAATATATTGACCCGATTTTAGATAGATATAAAGATTTTTTAGGTATGAATGTTGAATTAAATGTATAGAATTTTTAAGACCCCTTAAATGGGGTTTTAATTTTGTTTGTTTTAATAGTTTGATTTTATGTTTTAAATTATTATATATTTAGGTGTTTTAGTTAGAAGGAATTTTATAAATTTTGTAGAATTAATTATACAAAATATACATTTTGTATAATAAGGAGTTGGAAAATATGAATGATATGCCAATAATTTTGGAAGATTTTTTAAATTACATTGAAACAATTAAAGGTAAATCACAAAATACTGCTAAAGAATACTTTTATGATTTAAGAACTTTTTTTAGATTTTTAAAAATAAGATATAGAATTGTTGATAAAAATACACCTTTAAGTATAATTAATATTGATGATGTTGATATAACTCTACTCCGAAAAGTGAATCTTCAAGATTTACATGCTTACATTTCGTACGTTGACAAAAATAGAAATAATAGTAATTATGCAAAAGCGCGTAAAGTTGCTAGTTTAAAGTCTTTTTTCAAATACTTACATAATAAAGCTAAGTTAATCGATGAAAATCCAGCTATAGAATTAGAATCGCCTAAGACTGACTCTAGGCACCCTATTTACTTAACCTTAAATGAAGCACAAGATTTATTAAAAGCAATAGATGGTAAATTTAAAGAACGAGATTATGCCATTATAACCCTTTTTCTGAATTGTGGACTTAGATTATCTGAATTAGTTAGTATTGATATAGACAAAATCAAAGGAGATACATTAACTGTTATTGGCAAAGGAAATAAAGAAAGAACTATATATTTAAATGAGGCATGTTTAGAAGCAATTAATAATTATTTAAGAGTTAGACCAAAAGAAGGTCTTAAAGATGAAAAAGCCTTATTTATAAGTAAAAGAAAAAATAGGATTAGCAATAAAACTGTTCAGTATATTGTTAAAAAATATATTAAGTTAGCGGGATTAGATCCCGATAAGTATTCTACACATAAACTTAGGCATACAGCTGCTACTTTAATGTATAAGTATGGTAATGTAGATATTAGAGCTTTACAACAGATTTTAGGTCACTCTACTGTTTCTACTACTCAAATCTATACACATATAGACGATGATAGATTAAGAAAAGCTGTTAAAAGTAATCCATTATCTAATATTAAAGAATATTAAAGAAAGGTAACCTAATCTAGGTTACCTTTCTTGGAGTAAATAGGTACTTTGATTATATCGCCTGGTTTAATTTTAGCTGTTTCTAAATCATTTAATTCCATTATTTTATAAACTAATTTTCTAATATCTTCTTTTTTACTATTGTTTTTTTTGGCTATATTCCACAAAGTATCTCCTGCTTTAACTTCAATATTTATGTATTGTGTATATGTAACACTATAAGCTTTTCCTATTTTGAACAAAGCACTAATAAGAACTAAAATTAAGGTAATAGATATAACAAGAAATATGATAAATCTAGTTTTGTTTACTATTTTAACTTTCATTTTTATACCACCTTTCGCCGAATGTATGTTCTACTTATATTATAAAAGAACATTTGTTCTAGGTCAAGCTTTTTTCGAACGAATGTTTGATTTTTTTTGTATGATATGTTATAATAAAGCAAAATTCAATTGTTAGGGGGCTAAAAATGTACGAAGATTTATCTTTTAAGCAACTTAAAATACTGGAGTTTATAAAGAAAGAAATACAAGTTAAGGGATATCCGCCCTCTGTAAGAGAAATTTGTAAGGCTGTCGGACTTAAATCTACTTCTACTGTCCATGGACATTTATCAAAATTAGAAGAAAAAGGATATATTAGACGGGATCCTACTAAGCCAAGAGCGATAGAAATCTTAGATAAAGATAATATTTACAACTATTATTCAAAAAAGGAAATTATTGAGATACCTGTTGTTGGCAAAGTTACTGCTGGTGAGCCTATACTTGCAGTACAGAATATTGAAGATATGTTTCCGCTACCATTAGATTTTATTCAAAGTGATAAAGTTTTCATATTATCTGTTAAGGGAGAAAGTATGATAGAAGCAGGTATTTTAGATGGAGATTATGTAATAGTACGCCAACAAAATTATGCAAATAATGGTGATATTATAGTTGCTCTTATTGATGATGAAGCAACTATAAAAAGATTTTTTAAAGAAGCTGATCATATAAGGTTACAACCCGAAAATCAATATCTTGAGCCGATTATTGTAAATGATGTCAAAATACTAGGGAAAGTTATTGGTGTGTTTCGTAAAATAAAATAAGCTGGATATCCAGCTTATTTTATTTTACATAATAAATTATTTAAATCGAAAATTAACTAAATCTAAGGTTCTATTCTTTATAATAAATTATCACTATATAAACTATTTAGAGCTATTATTATGCCCAGTTTACAATGTTCATATGTTAAACCACCTTGCAAATATGCCATAAAAGGTTCTCTAATAGGCGCATCGGCACTTAATTCAATAGATGAACCTTGTACGAAAGCACCAGCTGCCATAATAACTTTATCATCATATCCTGGCATATTCCAAGGTTGTGGTAAAACATAAGAATCAACTGGAGATGCACTCTGAATAGCTTGGCAGAATTTAACAACCTTATCTTTGCTATTTAGTTCTATACCTTGTATTATGTCACTTCTGAAGTCGTCTACATCAGGTACAACTTTATAGCCTAATTCTTTAAATACTGATGCAGCCAATAATGATCCTTTTAAGGCTTCAGCAACTATATGAGGAGCTAAGAACAAACCTTGTAAAGTAATTCTTGTTGTACCAAATGTTAACCCACAATCTTTACCTATGCCAGGAGCTGTGCTCCTATTTGCTATCATTTCTATAAGTTCTTTTTTACCAACTATATATCCTCCAGTTAGCGCTAATCCGCCTCCTGGATTTTTTATTAAACTTCCAGCGATTATATCAGCACCAATATCAGTAGGTTCTAATTTTTCGATAAATTCACCATAACAATTATCTACCATACATATAACATTCGGATATATTTTTTTTATACTTTCTATTGCGACTTTTATTTGCTCTATTGTTATAGCCTTACGAGTACTATATCCTGTAGATCTTTGAATAAGTAAAAGTTTAGTTTTAGAAGTTATAGAATTAATAACATCTCTAATCTTGATATTACCGTTATTATCTAAATTTATTTCTTTATAAGTAATTCCAAATTCAGATAAAGCACCTTTACTGTTTCCTTTAATGCCTATAACCTTTTGAAGTGTATCATATGGTTTACCTGTTATCGATAATATTTCATCTCCAGGTCGTAAAATGCCAGATAAAGTTAGATATAAAGCATGTGTACCTGATACAATAGTTGGTCTTACTAATGCATCTTCTGTGTTAAAAACATAAGAATAAATTTCTTCTACTTTTTCTCTACCGATATCATCATACCCATAACCGGTTGTCCAATTAAAATGTGTAGAATTTAACTTTGCTTTTTGCATTGCAATAATAATTTTATACTGATTATATTCTTTAATTTCATCAATTTGATTAAATTTTCTTTTTAATCTAATTTCATTTGATAAAACCAAGTCAATGATTTTTTTTTCAACACCAAAATGTTTACATAAAATATTTATCGTATCCTTATCCATGTAATCACCCCAATACTTTTATTATCTTTTGTATTTTAACATAATGTTGTTTTATAATCCATAAGTAATTATATACCTTATGCAATTGTAATATAAATATTATATCTAATATAAGTCATCTTCAACTATATCCTCTTCTAATATAGTTAACAAATCATATCTAGTTACTTTATGTTTATTTTTTAATCTTACAGCTTGCCTTCTAATAGCTCTTTCTATAATATTTCTAACATATCTAGCATTACCGTTATTATATACTTTCTTTTTTAAAATATGTTCTATTTTTAAAATTGCTTTATTTGAAAATTGATATTGTCTATCAGATGCAATTTTTTTAGCTATTAGAATAAGTTCTTTTATAGAATAATCTTTAAAATCAACATAAATAGGAAACCTAGATTTAAGACCAGGATTGGTTTTCAAAAAATAATCCATTTCATTTTTATATCCAGCTAATATTAATACAAAATTATCTTTATGATCTTCCATAGCTTTAACAAGAGTATCTATTGCTTCTTTACCAAAATCTTTTTCTCCACCTCTAGCTAAAGAATAAGCTTCATCAATAAAAAGTATACCACCTAAAGACCTTTTAATTTGTTCTTTTACTTTAACTGCTGTATGCCCAATATATTCTCCTACTAAATCAGCTCTATCTACTTCGATTAAGTGTCCCTTTTCTAAAATACCTATTTCTTTAAATATTTTCCCTAGCAATCTAGCTACAGTAGTTTTTCCTGTACCTGGATTACCTTTAAATACCATATGTAAGACTATTGGTTCTGTTAATAAATTTTCTGCTTTCCTTTTTTCTTGGATTTCAATAAAAGCTATTATTTCTTTGACTAGTTTTTTTACATTATCTAAACCTATTAAATTATTAAGTTCAGTTAATATATCATTTAGGCTAGTATTAGATTTACAAGAACTTTTTTTTATATTCTTTTTTTTATTTGAAAAAATGTCAAAAGTTGTGTATAAATTTGTTTTTCCATATTGATAAAATTTAAAGATTTCATGATTTTTACTATTCATAAATTCACCTCGAAAATAGCTGCTATTACTATTTTATGAATTAAGTTAATAAAATGTTAAAAGCTTTTAAGAATTAATTCTCAAAAGCTTTTAACATTTTGAACTATTCTACTATATTCTCATCATTTGTTAAGATATTTTGATTATTTTGAGGTGTATTTTTTGTTAAAAAGTTCATTGTTGAATTAGGTGAAATTGTTGATATAGCATGTTTGTAGATTAAATGTTGTTTTCCTTCATTTTCTAAAACGATAGTATAATTATCAAAACCCTTGACTATACCTTTAAATTTATAACCATTAATTAAGTAAATAGTTATACTTATATTTTCTTTTCTAACTTTATTGATAAAAGCATCCTGTAAATTAATGTTATTTCTCATTTAAACCCCTCCATTATGATATTTAAGATAATATTTAAAAATTTAATATACTTTTAACATAGTTAACTATATAATTTATAACCTCATTTTTATCATTAAATTCTTCTAGATTTATCCAATGGATTCTATCATCTCTTCTGAACCATGTTAATTGTCTTTTAGCAAACCTTCGAGTATCTCTTTTTAATATATTTATTGCTTCCTCTAGAGTACATTTCCCCTTTAAATAAGCAATAATTTCTTTATATCCTAAACCTTGCATAGAAGTTAACTCACTAGAATAACCCATTTCTAATAAGTTCTTAACTTCATTTACTAATCCTAACTCTATCATTTTGTCCACTCTATGATTTATTCTTGTATATAAATTTGCTCTATCTATAGTTAGGCCAACCATTGCAATATTGTATTTAGAATTTGGCTTTCTAAAATTTTTATAATAATGGGACATGGGTTTACCTGTTTCATAATATATTTCAAGTGCTCGAATAATTCTTTTTGTGTCATTTATATGTATTCTTTCTGCTGAAATTGGGTCAACCTTTTTTAATTCATCGTGAATATATTTATTACCGAAAGTTTTTGCCTTATTTATCATTTCATTGCGAAATTTTGGGTTAGAAATAGCATTGGTGAAATCTAGTTCATATACTAAAGAGTTAATATAAAGACCAGTTCCCCCTACTACAATAGGTAATTTACCTTTGTTTAATATTTCATTTATATATTTTTCTGCTAATTTTTTAAAGTCTGACACTGAAAACTTTTGGTCTGGATATATTTCATCTATAAGATAGTGTTTGATTCCTCTTTTTTCCTTTTTAGTAATTTTTGCAGTTCCTATATCCATGTATTTATATATTTGCATCGAATCTGCTGAAATAATTTCTCCGTTTAGTTTATGTGCTAATTCAATAGATATTTCAGTTTTACCTACTGCTGTAGGACCAATTAATATAAAAAGTGGAGCCTTTTGTAAATTCATAACATTTCACCTTCTACGTTCTTTTAAATTTCTTTTCTAATTCAAATTGTGTTAATTTAATAATTGTTGGTCTTCCATGAGGACAAGTGTAAGGATTTTCTGTTTTAAAAAGTTCTTTTATTAAGTTAGATATTTCTAATTCATCAATTTTATCACCAGCTTTAATAGAGCTTGTGCAAGCTAACTTCATTATCTTTTCTAATCTTAAATTATAATTACTCTCAAATTTGTTATCAGAACTTTCAAGATTATCTAGGATATCTAAAAACAATTTTTTAGCATTAGGTTTATTAAAAATAACCGGTACACTTCTAAGTATAACAGAATAATTTCCAAAAGGTTCTATAGTAAAACCTAACTTATTAAATATTTCTAGATTTAGTTCTACCTTCTTATATTCATTAAAGGTAAGATTAATTATTTCAGGCACAAGCATTTGTTGGGAAATAATAATTTGATTTTCTAATTGTTTTTTCAGTTTTTCAAACATTATTCTTTCATGTGCTGCATGTTGATCAATTATATATAATACAGCATTTAATTTATCTTCTGCTAAAATATATGTAGAAAATAACCTTCCAATAATTTGTATATTATCTATAGAAATTTCCTGGTTATTTTCTAAAGAATTTTCTTTTATTAATGAGTAATTTACAATTTGTTTAGTTTTGTAGGTTGCATTATTATCTGATAAATTAAAATCTTTTTCTATTTTAACTTTATCTAGTTTTTCGTGTTTGATTTTATTATTTTTTTCTACCAAAAAGCTATTTGATGATTTACCATAATTAGTTTCTGTATTTATTTTATCAATAAAGTTTATTTGATTTTCACAATTATTATTTTTATTATTATTAATGTTTATATTTGGAATAATGTCGCTCTTTTTTAAAATATCTTTAATTACATTATATATAATATCACTTATTTCTTTTTCGCTTCTAAATCTAATTTCAGTTTTAGTTGGATGTATATTAACATCAATTTCATGTGGAGATATAAATAAATAAAGTATTGCAACTGGGAATCTGTTTAGAGGTAGCAGAGTTCCATAAGCTGATTCTATAGTTTTTGAAAGTAAATTACTTTTTACATATCTATTGTTCACAAAAAAGTATTGATGAGATCTATTACCTCTAGTAAATGAAGGTTCTGAAACAAAACCTTTTATAAGGAAATTATGGTTTTTATAGTTTATTTTAATTAGAGAATTTAAAAAATTTCTGCCAAACAAATTGTAAATTACATCTTCTTCATCAGCATTACCTCGTGTTTTAAATATAATCTTGTTGTCTTTAATATATTTAAAAGATATATTTGGATTACTTAATGCAAGCTTATATATTATATCGTTTACTTTTAAAGTTTCTTTAGATTCACTTTTTAAGAATTTTGCTCTTACAGGAGTGTTATAAAATAAATTAGTTACAATTATAGTTGTTCCTTTAGGACAACCAACTTCTTCTTTATTAATTATTTTACCACCCTGTAATATTATTTGGTTACCTATAAGATTATTATCAGTTTTTGTTATAACTTTAACTTGAGATACTGCTGAAATGCTAGCTAATGCTTCACCCCTAAAACCTAATGATACAACTTTCTCCAAGTCTTCTATTTTATTAATTTTACTAGTAGTATGTCGCATAAAAGCTATTTCTAAATCATCACTTTCAATACCTGTTCCATTGTCTGTAACTCTAATATAATTTTTTCCATATCCTTTTACTTCTATAGTAATAGAAGTTGCACCTGCATCAATTGAATTTTCTACAAGTTCTTTTATAACTGATGCAGGTCTTTCGATAATTTCACCAGCAGCTATTTTGTTGATAGTATTATCATCTAATATTTTTATTTTACTCATCTAAATCTCTCCTATAATTCGCTTGCCTCTTTTATAATTTCATATAGAATATTTATTGCATCAAGGGGAGTTACTTTCATTATATCTATAGATTTTATTTTATCAATAAAATTATTGTATTTTAAATTAAAAAAATCTAGTTGGTATTCATTTATTTCATTAACATTACATACTTCTATATTTTCATCAATTGTTAATGCTGTATTGTTAATATCAGTTTCTTCTAGTCTACGTAAAATTTCCTTAGCTCTTTTGATTACATCAAGAGGTACACCTGCCAGTTTAGCTACTTGTATACCGTAGCTTTTATCTGCACTTCCTTTACCTATTTTTCTAAGAAAGATAATGTCATCTCCTTTTTCTTTAACTAATATACGAAAATTATTTACTCCTTCTATCTTACCTTCTAATTCACTAAGTTCATGGTAGTGAGTTGCAAAAAGAGTTTTAGCTTCTATTTTATCACTAATATATTCAATTACTGCCCATGCAATACTTAAGCCATCAAAAGTACTAGTACCTCTACCTATTTCATCTAAAATTATTAGACTATTTGCAGTTCCATTATTAAGTATATTTGCTACTTCACTCATTTCAACCATAAAAGTACTTTGCCCTTGAGATAGGTTATCAGATGCACCTACTCTAGTAAATATTCTATCAACTATTCCTATATTTGCATCATCAGCTGGCACAAATGAACCTATATGTGCCATCAAGGTAATAAGCGCTACTTGTCTCATATATGTAGATTTACCGGCCATATTAGGTCCTGTTATTATAGCAATTCTATTCTTATCATTATCAAGAAAAGTATCATTTGGTATAAATAAACCTTCCCCTAGCATTTTTTCTACTACTGGGTGCCTTCCATTTTTAATTTGGATTATTCCATCTAAATTTAGTTTTGGTTTTGTATAATTATTTTTATATGCAGTTATTGCAAATGCACAGAGAACATCTAAAATAGCAATTATTTTGGCGCTTTCTTGTATTCTTTTTATTTGATCTTTAATTGTTTCTCTAATATTAATAAAAATATCATATTCTAACTTTACTATTTTGTCTTGCGCTCCAAGTATTTTAGATTCCATTTCTTTCAATTCAGGAGTGATATATCTTTCTGAGTTAGCAAGCGTTTGTTTTCTAATATATTCGTTAGGAACATACTTTAAATTTGATTTTGTTATTTCTATATAATACCCGAAAACCTTATTATATCCTATTTTTAATGACTTGATTTTAGTCCTTTCTCTTTCATTTTGTTCTAATTTGTATATCCATTCCTTGCCTTTAGTTGCTGCTTCTCTAAGTTCAAATAATTCTTTACTATATTCATTTTTGATAATATTACCTTCCTTAATAGATATAGGAGGCTCATCAATAATTGCATTTTCTATAAGTTCATATATATCTTTTAATGTATCTAATTTTTTGCCTAAGGATAAAAGTAATTTAGAAGATGTTTTCTGTAAAATATTTTTAATAGCTGGAAAAACTAATACAGACTTTTTTAGGGAAATTAAATCTCTAGCATTACAAGTTCCATAAACAATTTTACCTATTATTCTTTCTATATCGTATACGCTTTTTAGAAGTTCTTTTATTTCGTCTACAACTAGAAAATTATTAAACAGATAATCTACGGCATCCAATCTTTCTTTAATATCTTTAATGTTTATTAAAGGTTCTTCTATCCATCTTTTCAACATTCTACCACCCATTGCGGTTGATGTACAGTCTAGTAGACCAAATAAAGAACCTTTTTTATTTTTGCCTCTTATCGTTTCAGTAAGTTCTAGATTTACACGAGTATTAATATCTAGCATCATAAAATTATCAATTGTGTAAAATGTAACATGATTCAAATGCTTTAATGTTATTTTTTGTGTTTCATTTAAATAATTAATAAGAGAACCTAATGATATTACAGAATATACCTTTCCATTTAGTCCATATCCATCCAAAGATAAAACTGACATTTGATTTAAAATTACTTCTTTAGCTACATTATATTCATAAGTCCAATTATCATAAAAGTTAGTAATTGAATTAAATTTATTTTCAATTTTTTTTATAATATCCTTTTTGTTGTATAAATAATCATTTAATATTATTTCAGTAGGACGAATTTTAGCTAATTCATCGAACAATGTGTTAATTAATATTTTTTCATTTCCTGTAATTTCAGTTGTATATAATTCACCAGTAGTAACATCGACATATGAAAGACCTATCCCTGTTATATCCATATATATACTACAAAGATAATTATTATTTTTGTCTTCTAGAATTTTTGTATCTGTTATAGTACCAGGTGTAATTATCCTAACTACATCTCTTTTAACAATACCTTTTGATTTTGATGGATCTTCTATTTGTTCACATATAGCTACTTTGTAACCTTTTTTAACTAGCTTAGCTATATAAGCATCAGCAGAATGAAATGGTACTCCACACATAGGAGCTCTTTCTTTATTACCACAGTCTCTACCTGTTAATGTGATTTCTAGTTCTTTAGATGCTAGGATTGCATCATCAAAGAACATTTCGTAAAAGTCACCAAGTCTAAAAAACAGAATTGCATCTTTATATTTTTCTTTTATATTTAAGTATTGTTTCATCATCGGTGTTAAATTTTTCAAATTATTTCCCTCCAATTTATATATACAGGTATATTATAACATATAAATGGCTTGGAATTTAAATAGGCTAAGGTAAGCCCTAGCCTATAATAACAAAAATATTTATCAGTCTATTAATTCACCTTCTAAAGTCCAAGTTTTAGGATTTGTAATTCTAACTTTAACTAATTTACCTATTAGGTTTTTGTCTCCCGAGAAATGAACAACTTTATTTGTTCTAGTCCTTCCTGTTACTTTTGTTTTATCAGTTTTACTTATTTCTTCAACTAGAACTTCAACTACCTTATTTTTAAGCTTTTGATTAATTTCTAAACTAATAGGATAAATAGTGTCTAATAGTCTTTTAAATCTTTTATGTTTAATGTCTTCGGGAACTTGATTTTCCATTTTTGCAGCTGGAGTACCTTTTCTTATTGAATAAAGGAATGTAAAAGCTGAATCAAACTTTACTTTTCTAACTACATCTAAAGTTTCTTCGAAGTCTTCTTCTGTTTCTCCAGGAAAACCTACGATTATATCTGTTGTTATGGCAATATTAGGTATTTCATTTTTGATTTTTTCGATTAAATTTAGATAATGTTCTTTTGAATATTTTCTATTCATAGCTTTTAAAATTTTATTACTTCCTGCTTGAAATGGTAAATGTATATGTTCGCATACCTTATCACATTCTTTAATGGCTAATATTAACTCATCAGAAAGATCTTTAGGATGCGATGTGGTGAATCTGATCCTTTCTATACCTTTTACTTCATTAACCATTCTTAATAATTGCGCAAAACTTACTTTTTTATCTAAATTTTTACCATAAGAGTTTACATTTTGACCTAATAAAGTTACTTCTTTACAACCCTGAGCTGAAAGTTCATTAATTTCTCTTAAAATATCTTCTGGAAGTCTACTTTTTTCACGACCTCTAGTATAAGGAACAATACAATAAGTACAGAAATTATTGCAACCATGCATTACATTAACAAAAGCTTTAAATCCATATTTTCTTTTAGCTGGTAATCCTTCAATTATGTTTCCTGAGTCTTCCCAAACGTCTATTATCATTCTAGAATTTTGTCTTGCATTAGCAATTAATTCTGGCAATTTGTGTATGTTGTGAGTGCCAAATACTATATCTACATGACTATATTTTTCTTTAATTAAATCTCTTATTTCTTTTTTTTGTGTCATGCAGCCACAAACTGCAATTAACATTTCAGGTTTTTTGTTTTTTAATGTTTTTAAATGTCCAAGATTACCATAAACTTTAAGCTCTGCATTTTTTCTAACAAGACATGTATTAAAAATGATTAGATCTGCATCTTTAGGTGTATTAGTTTCAATATAACCAATACTTTCTAAAATTCCGGACATTTTTTCAGAATCATGTTCATTCATCTGGCAACCCCAAGTCTCTATATAGTATTTTCTTTTCTGTAGATTGTTTGCTTTATTCAAAATAAGTCTCCTCCTCTTAATTACTGCTAATTATATAATCCCTATAATTAAAAAATATTATAACAAATAATTTTGGAAAATAGAAGAGTTATTAATTTTTAAGAATCACTTAATTAATATTGTTCTACATTAGAATTAAAAATAATTTATATTAAGTTGTGTAATGCAATTTTGTATTCAATTTCGATAGTCTTTTATTTAAAGACCTTTTTATGTTATTATAATATTGTTAGTATATTTTTTTGAATTTGATGAAAAGGTTTTCAGACTAATTTATTTAAGGAGGTATTATTATGGAACTTTCTAAAAGAATTTTATCAATGCAAGAATCACCAATTAGAAAATTAGTTCCTATAGCTGAGAAAGCTAAGAAAAATGGTAAAAAAGTTTATCATTTAAACATCGGACAACCTGATATTGAAACTCCTGATTCATTTTTTAAAGCTATTAGAAGCTTTGACCAAAAAGTATTAGCTTATACTAATTCACGAGGAATACCTGAGCTAATTAAAAGCTTTATTAATTATTATAAAAAGTATGATATTTATTTTGAAGAAGATGAGATACTTATCACAAATGGTGGTAGTGAAGCATTATTATTTGCTTTATTGGCAATTTGTGATTATGGAGATGAAATACTAGTTCCAGAGCCATTTTACACAAATTATAATGGTTTTGGTAATTCAGCAGGAATTAAAGTAAATCCAATAACAACAAGAGCAGAGGACGGTTTTCACTTACCAAAGAAAGAAGTAATAGTAAGTTTAATTACTGACAAAACTAAAGCTATTTTACTATCCAACCCTGGTAATCCAACTGGTGTTATTTATACACCAGAGGAAATAAACATGATTAGAGATATAGCAAAGGAAAACGATTTATTTATTATAGCAGATGAAGTTTATAGGGAATTTGTATATGATGACTTTGAGTATATAAGTTTTGCACACTTAGATGATATTAAAGACAGAGTAATTATAATAGATAGTGTATCAAAAAGGTATAGTGCTTGTGGAGCAAGAATAGGTTCAATTGCAAGTAAGAATAAGGAATTAATTAGACAAGTTTTAAAACTATGTCAAAGTAGACTTTGTGTTGCAACAATAGAACAAATAGGTGCATCTAAGCTAGTTAATGTACCAGATAACTATTTTGAAGGGGTTGTTGAAGAATACAGAAAAAGAAGAGACGTTGTATATGAAGCATTATCTACAATGGAAGGTGTATTATGTAGAAAACCACATGGAGCTTTTTATGTAATTGCCAAACTACCAGTAGAAAATGCCGAAGATTTTGTTAAATGGTTATTAAGTGATTTCGATGTAAATAATGAAACTGTTATGGTAGCACCTGCTGAAGGGTTCTATGCAACAGAAGGTTTAGGCAAAGATGAGATAAGAATATCATATGTTTTAAATGAAAATGATTTGAAAAAGGCAATGAATATATTAAAAGAAGGTCTTATTGAGTACAAAAAAATTAACACCAAATAGGTGTTTCTTAGAGGAAGCTAGCTAGCCTTCCTCTTTTTTTTTAATATTCTTGTCTTAAAGTTCTCTCATAAATCTCACATTTATCCATATTGCAATAACCGTCAATGTTGTGTATGCATGTAATAGCACCACATTTTTTTAGTCTACTAGTTTGCAATGATTTAAGATTCTTTATAGTACCTCTATTCATTTATCAAACCCCCTCTTTTAATATCCTAGTCTTATTATAACACTATAATTATTTTATGTCAAGTTAATTTTCAGAAAAATGCATATACAAACGCGCGATACTGCATTGAATGTTTAAAAATATCTAAATATTTTTAAAATATGCAATTATACTAATTGTATAATTCAAAAAACTATTTTTAGTCTAAGAAATCATCTATATTATAATCTATACCATCTATTTTATTTATAACTTGTAAGATTTTCTTTTTTAATAGACTTTCATTCTTAGTAAAAATAATATTTTGATTAGAAGAATTAAGACTTAATATAATACTTATTCTATTATTTTCTTCAAAGATTTTAATTATCCCTTTTTCATAAAGTTTAATATTTGCAAAAACTAAAGTAGGATAATTTAACAGATTTATTTCATCAATTATTTCAGTATTTAAATTTTGATATTCATATTTAACAAATCCTGCTATTATATATATGAGTTTTAAAAGAGTTTCTTCTTCATAATAGTAGTTATTAAAATTATTGAAATAAATTGATTCATAAATATATTTCTTTATCTTTTGTTTCGGCAATATCCAAACAATATTAGTCTTCTTATCTATAATTGGTGTTTTATATTGGAAAAATATATCTATAAAATTTGTTGTTAAAGTAATATCTTCAAAAGGTATTTTTAGTTCATATAAGTTTACTCTTTTCAGTAACAATTTATAAATAATATAGTTATAGGCTAAAAGTAAGAGTAGATATTTATCATTATCATAAGATTCATATCTAACTTTATAATAAGTATTTGAATTTATAGGTAAAGGAATAATTTTATTCATAAAGTAAGAAACTTCAGCAAAACTTAATACTTTTCTTCTAATAGGATCTCTATTGTTTAAATATAATTTTTTGAATTCAATTAACTCTTCGGGCAATTTTATTATATTTAATTTATTACTATTCATATATAAACCTCCTTATAATTATTTTTAAAAATATATAATGAATTTATTTTAAATATATTTACATACTATTGAATATTATGGGTGCTATATATTACCAGGGAAATGTAAAAATTTCTAAAAATTGCTACAAAATTCAATAAATAATTACTAAATAAGATTAAATTTAACATTATTATTAAATATATTAAGGAAATAATATTATACAAAGAAATTTGAACGAAATTTAAGGCTAAAAAAAGTTAATTAATAAGATTCTAATTGAAGTTTAATAAAATATCTTTATTATGTTGTTAAAGGGGTGGTAGAAATTACTAACTTAACTATATATATTAGAAAACTCCATATTTCACTTAGAGCAACAAAAGTTTATAAAGCAATTTTATTAGTAATATTTTTTATAGTAATTAGTTCGGTTTTATTTTATTTAATAGAAAATAATAAGAACCCAAATATCAATTCTTTATGGGATGCATTATGGTGGGGATTTGTAACAAGTACAACAGTTGGTTACGGGGACATTTATCCAACAACCCAATTTGGTCGTATAATAGCTATTTCATTAATGATTATAGGGATTGGTTCTTTTGGTTTTTCTACCGCTTCAATAGCTTCTGTGTTTGTAGAAAGAAACTTAAAAAAGGGGATGGGTTTATTGGATGTAAACTTCAGTAATCATATAGTTATTTTTGGTTGGAATTATCAAGCAAAATCTATTATTGAAGAGTTATTAAGAGAGGATGAAAAATTAAAAATTGTTTTAGTGGCTAATATTTCCCATAATCCATATGATAATAATAATGTTTTCTATATAAAAGGGGATCCTACAACAGATAACGTTTTAGAAAGAGCTAATATTAAACATGCTAAATCAGCAATTGTACTAGCAGATAGAAGTTTAGAAAATAGTGAAATGATAGATGCAAGATCTGTACTAATAAGTTTAGCTATAAGTAAAATTAATCCCAATATTCACTTAGTGTCAGAAGTTATTGATCAAAAAAACTTGATACATTTTAAGCGTGCCAATGTTAATGAAACTATAATTAGTACACAATTTGAGAGTAAAATCATGATGAGATGTGCATTATATAAAGGTGTTAGTAAAGCTATAAAAGAGTTACTTACTAATTCTTATGGAAATGAAATTTATGAGGTAATTGTTGATAAAGAATATATAGGAAAAACCTATGAGAGAATTGCTATTGAATTTTTAAACAAAGGGGCAACTCTCATAGGTATATATAGAGATAATAAAGTTTTTTTGAACCCTAGTAAAACTACAATATTAAAGGAAAAAGATAATTTAATATATATTGCAGAAGATAAAATTATTTAACTTTTGCTTATATAGTTTTAATATAATTATAAATGAGTTAGAGGATTGAAATGATATTTATTAATATCTGATTTATTAAAGAGGTCATTTATTATTTCGGAAAGTCGACTAATACCGGCTTCTATTATAGATTCATTGACTGATGCAATACTAATTCTAAAAGAATTACTTTTGACTTTATTAGCATAAAATATTGAACCAGGGGTTATAAGAATACCTTTTTTAAAACATAGTTCATGTAGTTCATCGCTTAAATAACCATGTGGTAATGAAAGCCAGAAATTAAGACCACCTTCAGGAATAGAATAACTAACCTGTTTAGGTATATAATTTGATAAACTTTTAACCATCAGATCAAATCTCTTTTTGTATATTTTATTAATTTCATTAATGTGCTTTTTAAATAAACCCATTTTAATATATAGGTCTAAAACTCTTTGCATAAGACCAGATGTAGATATGTCAGATATATGTTTTGCTACAAGTATTTCATTCTGTATCGAAATAGGTATTATCATAAACCCTAATCTTAATCCAGGCATGAAAGTTTTAGAAAAACTTTTAATATAAATAACTCTATTGTTTTTATCTAGTGATTTTAATGTTTCTGGATATTTATTGTTAAACGAAATGTCATTTAGGTAGTCGTCTTCAACTACTAAAGTTTCATATTTATTAGCTAATTCTAGTAACTTTATTTTTTTTAATTTTGAATAAGTATAACCTGTTGGATTTTGAAAATTAGGCATAACATAAATAAACTTAGGTCTAAAGTTTCTAAGTTTGTCTTCTAAATAATTCAAATCTATACCATCTTTTTTAATGGGAATTTCTATAATTTTTGCTGCTCTTGATTTAAAAGCTGCAATAGCTCCTGTGTAAGTTGGACTTTCTGTAAAAACTATATCGCCATAATCTATTAGTGCTTTAGAAAGAATATCTATTCCCTGTTGAGCTCCAGATATGATCTGTATGTTACTAGTATCACAATTAATTGTGTAATTAGACAAATAGTTTTTTATAGTTTCTCTTAAGGGATAGTATCCTTGACTTTCTTGATATTTAAAAGCATTTCCTTTATCTCTATCTAAAACCAAGTTAATGACGTATTTAAAATCTTCAACAGGAAAAAGATCATTTGTTGGAGTTGTATTTGAAAAATCAATAATATTTTCAGAATTATATATATAATGATTTATTTTTTCTTTATTTAGAGTATACAAATATTGCTTGTAGTCAACTTCTATGTCCATATCATAATTTATTATGTTAACAAAAGTACCACTTCCTACTTTTTTATATACTAGGTTTTCTTTTTGAAGTAAATTGTAAGCATTAACAATGGTTACATTATTTACGTTTAATTCATCAGCAAATTTTCTTATAGGAGGTAATTTTGTATGAGGTTTCAAAGTACCATCTAAAATTAATTTTTTTATTTTGCTGTATAATTGTATATATAGATGCTGGTCTGAGTTTTTATCTAATTGAAACTTAATTTTTTCAATGTTCATATTTATCCTCCATAGAAGTAATATTGTTTCCATACATTATAATTCTACCAAATTGCTGTATTTTATTCAAAATAAGTAATTTCTATTTTATTTTAAATATCCTTTTAAAAATACTTTTATTAGCTTCTTTTTCGCGTTTGAGTTTTTCTTTTAATTCTGCAACCTCATATGACTTTTCTTTTAATTTCATTTTTAATTTAGCATTTTCACAAATTAACACATCATGTTCTTTATTTTTAATTTCATGTTTTAATTGTTCAATTTCTGTTTTTAATTCTTTTAAAGCTTCTATATTATTAATATAATTTTGATTTAGAGTTTCCTGAATTTTTTCTATTAAACTATTTTGAAATTCAGTAATAAAGTTTTTTCCGTTACTTATATCATTTAATTGAAAAGCCACTGAAGTGATTGCAGTTTCGTTATGGTTATTTACGATAATCTCTTCAGGTGAATTTAAGATAAGCTTAATTTGCTTATTTGTAAAACCTTTGTTTTGTAATTCTTTTATATAATTAATTTTTTCTATTTCTTTGTATGTATAATATCTATGATTAGATTTATTTCTTGGTATATTTAGTTTGAACTCTTTTTCATAGAATCTAAGTACATGTTGAGGATATCCAGTTATTTCTGAAACTTCGGAAATAGAATATTTACTCTTAGTATCTATCATTTCCCACTCCTCCTCTAATAAATTATAATTGATTTATTCTTCAATTTTGAAATAAATCCTTCTTAAATAATATAAAAATAAATAACAAAGTTTAAAATAGAAAGCACAACTAGACATTATATCTAGTTGTGCTTATAGTCTACAATTTACTATAGAAAAAAGATTTTATTGGTTTTAAATTATATTTATCTGGTAAAATTATATGTTCAGTGTTACCGACAAAGAATATACCATCATCAGTAAGTGCTTCATGAAATTTTTTATAAAGCTTTGTTTTTGCCTCTTCAGTAAAATAGATCATAACATTTCTGCACAAAATCAAATGAGATCCTTTAGGAAAACTATCACTTAATAGGTTAAGCTTTTTAAAATCAACACATTGTTTGATTTTATCATCTATTTTATATGTATTCCCAATTTTTATGAAAAATTTGTTTTTAAATTCATCTGGTACGTTTTTTAAGCTTTTTTCATCATAAATCCCAATTTTCGCTCTTTGAATTGCACTTTCATCAATATCTGTAGCTAATATATTTATTTCTTTTAAAGGGAAAAATTTTGTTAATAGCATTACTAAAGAATAAGGTTCTTCTCCTGTAGAACATGCACTGCTCCAAACTTTTATCTTACCATTATTTTTAATTAGTCTTGGTATAATATCTTTTTCTAGAACATGCCATTGAGTGGGATTTCTAAAAAACTCTGAAACATTTATAGTAAGAAAGTTAAGAAGTTCATTTAGAAGTTTATTATTTTTCTTAATACCTACTAAATAATCATCAAAATCAGAAAAATTATTTCTCTTTAACAAAGAACTAAGTCTTCTCTTCATTTGTTTCTCTTTATAACAATTTAAATCGATACCAGTTATTTTATAAAAATCTTTTTTAAAAATTTCGTACTTATCCATTTCAGACCCCTTTGCTAAAAAAATTAATCAATGTAATTCTATCACATTAAAAAAAATGTGGCAATATGCCACATTATGAATGTAAAGGGGGTCTTGATATTAATGAGGTTCATTAGATATTATTATCATTTATAAAATATTTATGCATGTAAGATCTAATAGTTTTAATAGATAATTAATTTTATGATTTATTAAACATATTATTTAAATAATTTATAATATTTTCAATAATCCAATCAGGTGTGGAAGCACCAGCGGTAATCCCAATTCTTTTAATATTTCTAAGCTTATCAACAGGTAATTCATCTAAAGTTTCTATATGATACACATTGTGACAATATTTTTTACTTATTTCTGCTAATTTACGGGTATTAGAACTATGGTGGCCACCAATTACAATCATAGCATTTACTTTTTTAGCAATTTCCTTTGTTGATTCTTGTCTTAGGTTTGTTGCATTACATATAGTATTAAAAATCTTTACTGATTTACCTTTCTCTTGTACTAATCGAGATAGCTTTTGAAATTTTTCTAAAGTCATTGTTGTTTGAGATACTATACATAATTTATCAGTGAGAGGAACTTTGTTTATATCATTTTCAGAATTTACAATTATTGCTTGATTGTTGCACCAACCATTAATTCCTATAACTTCTGGATGTTTTGAGTCGCCAATTATAACAATAGTGTAACCATTGTTAAAGAATTCATTTGCTTTTTGTTGCACATTTCTTACAAAAGGGCATGTACAATCAATCAATTCTAATCCAACATTTTTTGCATATGAATAAACATCTAAAGGGACTCCATGTGACCTGATTATTACTTTCCCTTTGTTAACATCTTTAATATTATTAATTATTATCAAACCTTTGCTTTTAAGTAAATTAATAACTTGTTCATTATGTATAATTGGACCTAATGAAAAAACATTAGATTTATTTTCATTTAATGTATGTAATGTGGTTTTAACTGCTTTTTCAACTCCAAAACAAAAACCAGAGTTTTTGGCAATCAGTAAATCCATTATATCTCTCCTATCAGATTATTTTAATGCATAAATCCTTTTTAAAATGTTTTGACTAATTTTCTTGTAATCATCAATATTTAGTTTTTGGTCATAAAATTCTTCAAAAGAAATCGGTTCACCTATAATGACTTTAACTTTAGAAAATAATTTGTAATTAGCATCTATGTAAATTGGCAATACATTACATTTGCTTTTGATTGCAATCATAGCAACTCCAGGTTTTGCATTTTCTATATTTTCACTTTTAACTCTAGTACCTTCTAAGAATATACCTAAAACATTGCCTTCATTTAACACTTTCAAAGACTTTTTTATTGCAGAAATATCTCCCTTCCTTCTGTCAACTGGAAAGGCTCCTAATTTAGTAATTATCTTATTTAAAATTTTATTTTTAAATAATTCTTTTTTTGCCATAAAATATATTTTTCTAGGAGATATTATACCTACCAAAATAGGATCTAACAAACTTATATGATTGGAACAAATAATTAATTTATTATCTGTGAAATTATGCTTTCCAGTAACTTCAATTCTAAAGAAAGCATTCATAAATAAAGATAATGTCTTCTTTGCAAAGTTATAAAAAGACATATTTTACATTCCTTTCTTTATAATATTTAATATTTCATTAACACATTCTTTAATAGTTCTTTTTGTAGTATCAATTAAAATAGCATCTTCACTTTTAATTAAAGGTGAAAATTCTCTATTTTTATCAATTTCATCTCTTTGTTTTATTTCTTCTTTGACTTGTTCAAAAGAAATATTAACATTCTTAGCAATAAGCTCTTTATATCTTCTATAACTTCTTTCGTCAACAGAGGCAGTTACATAAAATTTGAAATCAGCATCAGGTAAGACATAACTTCCAATATCTCTTCCGTCCATAACTACGCTTTTATTACTAGCTATTTTTCTTTGGATTTCAACTAGTTTTACTCTAATTTCTTTTATTTTAGCAATTTTAGAAACATTCCTACTAACTTCATTATTTCTTATTTCATTATCTACTATTTTTCCATCTAAATAAATATGATTATTATAATAATCAATATCAGTGTTATCTAATAAGGAAATTAATGAAGCTCTATCATTAAAATCTATTTTATTTTTCAAGGCTTTTAAAGTCAAAGCTCTATACATTGCTCCTGTATCTATATAATTTATATTTAATTCTTTTGCAATAATTTTAGCTATAGTACTTTTACCTGCACCTGCTGGACCATCTATTGCAATTACAATTTTATTCATTTTATACCTCCTTATAATTATAAAAAAGGAATTAATTCAAATCAGGTCTAAGTATACTTGCTTTTTCTAAATAAATATGCTTAATAGAAGATTGTTCTAAATTACTTTTAAAAAATAAAAGTACTCTTATACATTTATTCAAACTATTTTCAACATCCATTTCCTGAAAACACATTAATCCACAATTATTAAGCCCTAATTCTCTAGCAGCTATAGCTGGATATGCCTTGTTTAAATCTTTAGTAGCTGAAAATAAAATACTAATTACATCCGATTTATTAATATTATTTTGCCTTATTATTTCTTTTAAAAGTTTTTTTGTGCAATTAACAATGTCTTCTTTTGTATTATTATTAACTGTAATAGCTCCTCGAATTGCTACTATAGACATAATATCCCCGCTTCCTTTTTATTATATATTATAACAGAATTCTGCTCAATAAATTTTATATAATTAACAATTTAGACCTGCTAAATAACCTGTAGATAATGCTATTTGTATATTGAACCCACCAGTTAAAGCATCTACATCAATTATTTCACCTGCAAAAAAGAGACCTTTTACTAATTTAGATTCCATAGTTGATGGATTTATTTCTTTTGTAGATATTCCACCAGATGTTACAATTGCTTGTTCAATACTTTTTAATCCATTATAGTTTAAATCAAGCTTTTTAAAACTATTTATTATCTTATATCTTTCATCTTTAGTCACATTGTTTGTTTTTTTATCAAATGGAATATTTAAATTATCCAATAAGTAAACTATGATTTTTTTAGGTAATATTTCACAAAGAGTATTACAGATATTTTTTTGTTGATTTTTTAAAAATAAGGATTTAATTAATTTTTCTAAACTTTGGTAGTTATAATCTGGCAAAAAATCTATTTCCAATTTTATCTTGTTGATTGAGTATCTATTAATATAACTACTTAATGAGAGAGCTGCAGGACCAGAGATACCAAAATGTGTAAAAACTACTTCGCCAGTTTGTTCATGTAGTTTTTTATTGTTTAAATAGGCTGTTAGTTTTGTATTGTTCAAAGATATACCTTGTAATTTTTTTAGTTTTTCATCTTTTAGCTTTATTGGTGCTAAAGCAGGTTTAGGTTCAATAATTGTATGACCAAATTTTTTTGCAAAAATATATCCATCACCTGTTGAACCGGTTTTTGGATAAGACTTACCACCAGTTGCTAGAATAACTTTATTAAAAGTCATAGATTTTTTATTGTTTATATGAAGCGTAAAAGTACCATTTTTATTTAATGTTATAACATTAACCTTAGTATTTTTAAGTACAGATACTTTATTAAATAATAAATACTTGTTAAAGGCATTTATTATATCAATTGCTTTATTTGATTTTGGAAAACATCTATTATCTTTTTCTACTTTAATTTTAACTCCGAAGTATTCAAGTAAATTTATAGTATCAGTATTCGTAAAAGTATAGAATGCACTATACATAAAATTTTTATTGTTAACAATATTTTTGATAAAGTTTTCAATATCACAGTTATTTGTAATATTGCATCTACCATTCCCTGTAATAAGAAGTTTCTTGCCTATATTAGAGTTCTTTTCAAACAAAATAACTTTTTTACCTTGTTTAGAAGCAGTTCCTGCAGCTAAAATGCCAGCAGGGCCACCTCCAATTACTGCTACTGTATCCATTTTAGTCCTCCTTTAAATGACAAGTATCATTTAATAGTCTAATTATTGGAACTGTATTATGATACTCTATTATAGTAATACTTGTATTGTCTATTTTTATATTATTAAATTTAGCCAAATCAATATCTAAAATACCTAAAATTAACGCTTTAATTGCAGTACTATGGGATACAATTAAAATATTTTGATAGTTAGAATGTAGTACTTTATTAATAACTTTTTTCATTCTTTCTTGCACTTCTATTAATTTTTCAGCTCCTGGTAAGCTAAACTTATGGGGTTTGGTTCTCCAAATTATATATTCCTTATTAAAATCTTTTTTGATTTGAGTTAATGTTAAACCTTGCCAATTTCCAAAACAAATTTCTCTTAAGTTTTTATCAATAATAATATTAGTTTTTATAATATCAGATATTATTTTAGCTGTTTGATAAGATCTTTTTAAATCACTAGTATAAATTACATCTATTTTTTCTTTAGAAAGTTTTATTGCAAGTTTTTTAGCTTGATTTATACCAATTTCATTTAATTTAATATCTTTTTGCCCTTGTACTTTACCTATTATATTCCAATTTGTTTGACCATGTCTAGTTATTATAATTTTTTTCATAGAATCAACCTTTCAAATACTATATTATGAAGTAATGATATTTTTATTTATCATTTATGATAAGATTAATTTTGATATACTAATACAACTAAAAGCTGGCTTCTGCCAGCTAATATTTTTTAAAATAAATCTTTTCTATCTTTACTATCATATACATTATATTCATCCCAAAGTCTTTCTAATTTTTGAAAATATTGAGTTATTTCATTTTTTTCTCTCATTCCAATTGCAATTATAAGTGCATTTATTAAACTAAGTGGAGCTACTAAAGAATCTACAAAAGAAATCATATTGCTTTTTGCTATTAATGTATAATCAGCTATTCCTGATATCGGTGAAAGAAAACTATCTGTTATTCCTATAATTTTACATTCTTGTTCTTTTACATAATTCAATGCTTCTAGTGTCCTCCTAGAGTACCTAGGATAACTAATACCTATTACAACATCATCCTTATTTACCCTTAATAATTGTTCAAATATATCACTTATACCATAAGTTACAACTTTTACATTATCTAAAATTAAACTGAGATAAAAACCTAAATAATTCGCCAGAGTTGTTGAACTTCTTAAACCTATTATATAAACTCTTTTAGCATTATAAATACAATCTACAACTTTTTCAAATTCTTCATTGCTTATTTCTTCTATAGTGCTTCTTATATTATCCATGTCTGCTTTTAATATTTTTTTTAATAAAGTACTATTGTCCGAATAATTATTTGACATACTTAATCTCTGTACTGTTGTAAGTTTGTTTTTAATTAATTCTTGTAAAGCTCTTTGTAAGCTCGGATAACCAGAAAAACCTAAAGCATTAGCAAATCTTACAACAGTTGATTCGCTGACCCCTACCATTTCTCCTAATTTTGATGCAGTCATAAAAGCTGCTTTATCGTAATGATTTAATATATATTCAGCTATTAATTTTTGACCTTTACTTAATCTAGGAAAATTAATTTGTATCAAAGTAATTAAATCTTTATTTTTTTCCTCCATACCATCATTCCCTATTTTAAATTATTAACTAAACTTAAGCCTTCTTCAAAAGCTCTTTTATTTAGCTCTTCTGTGCCTCTAGGAACTCTTGCTAATATCGCTTTTTTTAATGAATCTACTGAAACTGCATTAGTAATACCATTTATAACTCCCAAAGCAACTATATTAGAAACCATTTTATTACCTAGTATTTCTGAAGCAGTTCGTAAAATAGGATACTTATAAATGTTTATATTATTTTTGTATTTAATTTCAACATTTTCATCTACTATAAGTATACCATTATCTTTTAAATTATCTATATATTTATCACAAGCAGCTTGTGTTAATGCTAATAGTACATCACTTTTTCTTACTTTAGGGTAATTTATATCGTTATCACTAATTATTACTTCAGATTTACTTGCTCCTCCTCTAGCTTCAGGTCCGTATGACTGAGTTTGTACTGCATTTTTGTTATCTCTTAAAGCTGCTTCAGCTAATATAATACCTGCTAAAATTAAACCCTGTCCTCCTGCTCCACTTAATCTAAACTCAACTTTCTTAGACATACTATCTCTCCTTTTGGAAACTATTTATAATTTTTTTGTACTCATCAGTATATTCAGGTTCAACAGATTTATATAGTTCGCCAATAAGAAATTTTCCTTTTAACTGTTCATCATTTAGAGCTCTTGCAGCTTTTACGTTAACTGCATTGTCTTTCAAGAATTTCATCATATTAACAGCATTTCCCTTTTTATTTTTTCTACCATAATAAGTAGGACATACACTTACTGTTTCTATAAAAGAAAAACCTTTATTTTGCATACCAGCTTTAACTAATTTATTTATTAATTTTGCATGATATGCAGTAGACCTACCAACATAAGTAGCTCCAGCAGCCTTCGCTAATTCACATAAGTCAAAATTTTTATCGATATTTCCATATGGAGCTGTTGTACCTTTCTCTCCTTGTGGTGTAGTTGGTGAATATTGTCCTCCTGTCATTCCGTATATATTATTATTAAAAACAATTGTAGTAATATCTATATTTCTTCTTGCTGCATGGATTAAATGATTACCACCAATTGCAGTACAATCTCCATCACCTGTTATAACAATTACCTTTAAGTTTGGATTAGCCATTTTTATACCTGTTGCAAAAGCTAAGGCTCTACCGTGAGTTGTATGAAGCGTGTTGAAGTCTAAGTAGCCAGGAGCTCTTGAAGAACATCCTATACCTGAAACTACACAAACTTCATCTTTACTATAACCAAGTTCATCTATTGCTTCTACAACTGATCTTAGAATTATCCCATGTCCACAACCTGGACACCAAATATGAGGTAATCTATTATATCTAAAATATTTTTTTATAAGTTCGCTAGACACAGTTTAAACCTCCTTAATTTTATCCAAAATTTCATCAGGAGTAATTAATTCCCCATTAACTCTACCATAACTTTTAATACTACAATTTTTACTAGCAATTCTTTCTATCTCATAAACATATTGCCCTAAATTCATCTCTACAACTATTATAGTTTTAACTCTCTTAGAAAGTTTTTCAATTATTTTATCAGCAGCAGGCCAAATTGTAATAGGTCTAAACAACCCAACTTTAATTCCCTCATCTCTTGCCATATCAATTGCACTCTTAGCTGATCTAGCAGTACTTCCATATGCAACTATTGCAATTTCAGCATCTTCCAAATTATATTCTTCATATAAAATTATATCTTCCTTATTAACTTCTATTTTATCAATTAATCTTCTAATTAATTTTTCTGCTACAACAGGACTATTGCTTGGAAAACCTGTTTCATCATGTACCAAACCTGTAACATGAAAACGATATCCTTCTCCATAAGAAGCCATTGCTGGTACTAAATCACTATCATCTGTCTCATAAGGTTTATAATCTTCTATATTAACTTTTGGTTTTTTTCTATTTATTATCTCTATTTCATCCTTACTTGGTATTTCTATCTTTTCTCTCATATGCGCAATCACTTCATCTAATAACAACACTACAGGTACTCTGTATCTTTCAGATAAATTAAATGCTTTTACAGTTAAATCAAAAGTTTCACGTACAGAAGATGGTGTTAAAGCAATAATCGGATGATCTCCATGTGTCCCCCATCTTGCTTGCATTACATCTCCTTGAGCAGGTGATGTAGGTAGCCCTGTACTAGGTCCTCCCCTTTGCACATTTACAATTACACATGGAACTTCTGCAATGGAAGCATATCCTATATTTTCTTGTTTTAAAGAGAAACCAGGCCCACTAGTTGCTGTCATTGATTTTAAGCCAGTTAGTGATGCACCTATTATAGCAGCCATACTAGCTATTTCATCTTCCATTTGTATAAATTTACCACCAACTCTAGGTAATTTTTGTGCTGAAAACTCAGCTATTTCTGTAGAAGGAGTTATAGGATAACCTGCAAAAAATCTCATACCTGCAGCTATTGCTCCCTCAACACATGCTTCATTTCCTTGCATTAACTTAACTTTTTTTTCCATTATCTTTACCCCCTAAAAATATTGCATAATCGGGACACCTTAATTCACACAAGCCGCATTTTGTACAAACATCTAAATTAATTATTTCAACCTTTCCTTTGTTTATTGTTAAAACTTCTTTTGGACAAAATTCTACGCAAATTCCACATCCTTTACACCACTCTTTTTTTATAATAAGCTCTTTATTTGTTATAGATGTGGGCATTTTAAAACCCCCTTTTTACTTTTTCTCATCTTTATAATAGCAAAATAAATACTGTATTGCAATTTATTTTTCATTTTCTTAATTATTTTTATAGATTTTGCAAGTTTTATTTCATTTTATGCAAAATTAATAAAATATTAGATTTTAAATTTCCAACTCTTTAATTCATCTATATAATAATAAGCAGTTAAATCGAAATGTAATGGAGTTATGGAAATGTAACCTTCTTCTATAGCTACTATATCACTTGTATCTTTGTTTTCGATTTCTATTAATTCTCCAGATAACCAATAATAATTTTTACCTTTTGGATCTGTTCTTTTTATATAATTATTGTTATATTTTCTTATTCCTAACTCAGTAATTTTAATACCTTTAATTTTTTCTAAAAGTAATGAAGGTATATTTATATTTAAAATAATATTTTGTGGTAAATCTTTTTTAATTAAATTTTTTATAATTTTGCAAGAAATTTCTGCTATACTTTCATAATTTATTTTTGCATTAAAAAAACAAGCAGAAATTGCAACAGAAGGTATGCTATGTATAGCACCTTCAATTGCAGCTGAAACTGTACCTGAGTAAATTACATCTGTACCTAAATTAGGACCATTGTTTATTCCTGATACTATCAAATCTGGTTTTTTATTCATAATTGATTCAACTGCTATTTTAACACAATCACTAGGTGTTCCATTTATAGCCCATGTTTCTATATTAGGTATTATATTTTCAACTTTTTCTACTCTTAGAGGTGTATGTATTGTTATTGCATGACCAATAGCACTTCTTTCTCTATCTGGTGCTACTACAATGACTTCAGCGATTTCAGAAAGCTTAATTGATATTTCTTTTATACCATTTGCAAAAATTCCATCATCATTTGTAACTAATATTTTCAATTGTTTACCTCCTTTCTAATATTATTTTCACATATGTAAATAATAATATTATTAGTCATTGTTAATTGAGGAGTGATAATTTTGATACAAATTGATGATGCAGGTAGTGGAAGTCTTGTTGGAGGGACTTGTATTGGAGCTATGAGAGTTGAAACTAGTGAATTTTATTATGATATCATACCTATTAAATACTATTCAAAAGAAAATTTTAAAAATAAATATTATTTAGAACATGTGGTAACCATAGTTAAAGATTTATTCAAAAAATTAAATGTCGATAAAAATGAAAAAATTCTTGTATGCAGAGGTTATATGTTTGATAACCTTAGAAAATGGTTGAGTAACAAAAATTATAATTATGAAAGTGTAAGTATAGGTGAACCTTTACAAACTAAAATTGAAACTACTTTTGAAGAATATATGATCCAACTTGGGCTTCCTATGGCATTTATTAGATATACAAAGTACCCATTCCATTTTCATAAAATACTTAAATGGGTATATGCAGATTATGAAAATAGATATCACCTATGCAAAACAGGTTGGAAAAGTTGGGAAAAATATGGAAACCTCCAAACTGAGGTCTCCATACAATTCTTAAATAAATCCAATTTTGTTTGCTTAAAATGTGGTAAGAGTATTCCGAGTAATTCTGTTGTAAAAGTAATTAAATATACAAGTAACAAACCAACAACTATTTACCTTCATAAGGATTGTTAATACCTATTTATATTGGATATGTTTTTTCTTCTATATCTAATAATGTATTATCTATTTTATATTTATATATTTGTCTGTACTGGAAGAATTTGATAGCGATTTGTGGGAATAAAGCATATGTTAGAACATCTTCTTCTTGTTCTATGTATTCTTTAATCTCATTTTTTAATTTTTCTAGCTTTGGTTGTAATAAATCAGCTGGTCTACCTTCATAAACATCTGTTTCTCCAATTATTTTCTTTTTCACTTCGTTAGCTATAGGTATCGTAGGCCTTCCATATAACCCTTTTACGTAATTCTTTATTTCAGATGGTACCATTTTATATCTTTCGCCTAAAATAACATTAAATACTGCTTGAGTACCTACCATTTGACTCATTGGTGTAACTAATGGAGGATAACCTAAGTCTTCTCTTACTCTAGGTACTTCTTCTAAAACTTTTTCAAATTTATCTAAAGAACCTTGTTGCTCTAATTGTGAAACTAAATTTGATAACATTCCGCCTGGCACCTGATATGCTAGTGTTTTGGCGTTCACTCCTAAAACTTTAGGATTAAGTAAGCCTTCTTTTAGATATTTGTCTCTAATAGGTTTAAAATATTCAGCTATCTCATTTAATATATTTAAGTCAAGTCCTGTATCATATGGAGTATCTTTTAAAGATGCAACCATAGATTCAGTTGCAGGTTGACTTGTCCCCATTGCAAAAGGTGAAATTGCAGTATCAATTATATCTACACCTGCTTCAATTGCTTTTAGATATGTTAAGTCAGCTATCCCACTAGTAAAGTGAGAGTGTAATTCTATTGGTAAGTTTACTTTTTCCTTTATTCTTGTTATCAACTCTTCAGCTACATATGGTAACAATATTCCTGACATATCTTTAATACATATAGAGTCAGCTCCAATCTCTTCCATCTCTTTAGCTTTTTTAACATAATAGTCTATGTCATGTACAGGACTTATAGTAAATGATATTGCTGTTTGAGCATGTCCTCCAGCTTTTTTAGTTGCATTAACTGCAGTAATTAAATTTCTTACATCATTTAAAGCGTCAAAAATTCTTACTATGTCTATACCATTATATATTGATTTTTTAACAAATTCTTCAACTATGTCATCTGGATAATGTTTATAACCCAATAAATTCTGTCCTCTTAAAAGCATTTGCAGCTTAGTGTTTTTTATTACTTTCCTAATTTTCCTTAATCTTTCCCAAGGGTCTTCATTTAGGAATCTTAAACATGCATCAAAAGTAGCTCCACCCCAAACTTCTAATGCATGAAAACCTACTTTGTCAAGTTTCTCTGCAATAGGTAACATCTCTTCAGTTTTCATTCTTGTAGCTATTAATGATTGATGAGCATCTCTAAATATAGTTTCTGTAATTTTTACTTTACTCATTAAACAACCTCCTATAAGTTTTTTTCAATAGCAATAATCAAAGGTGGATTATTTATTTGATTAATAAATTCAAACTTAATAACTGTATACTTTTTTTGATTTAATTCTCTAACATATTGTTCTATGATATTTTTTTCAATTTTACCCATTTCATGACCATGATATATTACTAAGACTATGATACCGTTTTCCTTTAAAATATCTAGGGACTTCTTTAGTGCTTTAATTGTAGAATTCGGCTTTGTTGTTATTTCATGGTCACCACCTGGAAGATATCCCAAGTTAAAAATCACTAGATCTATCTTTTCTTTTACATACCTATCTATATTCTCATGACTATCTTTTATAAGTATTACTCTTTCGGTTAACGTAGATTCTATTAGTTTAGCCTTTGTATTTTCTATAGCTTTACTTTGTATATCAAATCCATATACTTTACCAGTTTTCCCAACTAATTTTGCTAAAAAAACAGTATCATAACCATTTCCTATTGTAGCATCAATAACAATATCTCCTTCTTTTACTCTTTCTTCTACTATTCTTTTTGCTATATCTGTAGCTTTAGTAAAGTATTTTCTACTCATTTCAACATCTCCTTCTTGTTTTACAGCTATTTTTAAAAAACTCTTCAGTATTACAAACTATTAACTTTTCTGTAATAATATTGTACATATTTAACATTTCTATTTCAGTTATATCCGCTAATTTAAAGCCTTTTTTTATTAAATATAAATCTTCATAAGGATAGTAAACTTTTTTAATAGAATTTAAATCACAAAAATTTAATATAGCCCTTAATAAAGAATCCCCTAAGTTTTCTCCTCTTCTATCTGAATCTATTATTAGATAATTTAGTAGTCCAAAATTTTTAACAACTGTTATTTTTGCAACACCAATAAGCTCTTCATTTTCCTCCATAATATATATAATCTGGTCTAATTCCTTTTCTTCTTCAAATCCATTTTTCAATAGTAGTTTATTTACTTCTATTAATTCCTCTTTTTTATTTATTTTTTTTGCAGATATCATTTTTTACCTCCAACAATTAAATATTAAACAATTTTATTATATCAAATATTTTTGTATTTTAAAGAAAAAAGTCATTATGACGAAGTCATAATGACTAAAGTTCCTTTAAATATTGAATTTCTTCTTTACTTAAATAACGCCAATCTCCCTTCTTTAAATTTCCTAATTTAATATTACCAATAGCAATTCTTTTTAAGTTTATTACAGGGTGATTTATTTTCTTACACATCTTTCTAATCTGTCTATTCTTTCCTTCATGTATTGTTATTTTTACAATAGAATAATCATTATACATTTTTATCACTTTTATTTTCGCTTTTGATGTTACGTAATTATCAATTTTTAATCCATTTCTAAACTCCTTTAACTCTCTTTCAGTTGGAACTCCTTTGATTTTAGCAATATAAACTTTTTCAATCTCATGCTTAGGATGAGTTAATTTGTATGTTAAATCTCCATCATTTGTAAGAATTAGTAATCCTGAAGTATCATAATCTAATCTTCCAATCGGATATATCCTTTCATTGATACTCTTTACCAAATCGAGAACAGTAGGTCGATTAAATTGGTCCTTAACAGTTGTAATATAACCTTCTGGTTTATTAAGTGCAATATAAATATTATTCTCTTTTTTTATAATTGGCTTTTTATCAACTAATACTATATCAACATTAGGGTTTATTTTATAACCTAACTCTTCTATTACTTTACCATTAACTCTTACTCTGCCCTGTAAAATTAGCATTTCAGATTTTCTTCTAGATGCAACTCCACACATAGCCAAATACTTCTGCAACCTCAAATTAACCTTCTCCTTTTCTTTAGTTTTTTTAAGATATAAAAAATTATTTCTTTTAACTTTTTCCTTTTAATAAAATATCATAAAAGTTTCTCTTCGTAAATATTTAATAAATCTAGCCTTTGTACTCTTCTTCTTATTTCTATTTTGTCTACTGTATATAAATCTTTTTCTTTCATTCTTTCAAAATATTCAGAACCTGCAAATGTATATCTTTTTTTAAGTCCTTCTTTTGTTCTTATTTGCTCATTTGCATACGCAATTAAATCACCTATTGCTAAATTTCTTGGTAATTCAAGCAAAGGCATTCCTAAACTTAACCTTACACTATTATGCCCTGCTAAAGAACCTGTAACTATTGCTTCTGTATGACCAACAAACAATCCTGATTTTTCTCCTGCGCATAATAAGTTATCTATACCTATAACTTTCATTGCATTATTTCTAGGAGCAATTGATAAGTATCTTATAGAATTACCTTTGCCTCCTGAGTAAGGATCCTCATACCTAGCATTTTCTAAACCTTTTATCTTTCTTAATTTTTCTAATGGATAATATGGAGTCATTAACTTTGCATGTCCTGTGTCAAGCAGTATAATGTTTTCTGCAAAATCCTTAAGTGCATATTGCTGACAAACTTTTAAATCTAATTTATCAAAATTAATATCTTCTTTTGGAATAGGTAATATAACAACCCCTTCTTTGTTTAATTTTTCCCTGATTTCTTCGCTAAGCGATTCCTTATTAAGTTTACATGAACCACTAAAAGCTCCATACGATTCATCTCCTCTTTGACCTAGTATATCTTCTACACCTGCTCTTTTACTTACACTTATTCTTGGACCAAATGATGGACATCTTAAAATACACATTGAACAACCATTTCCATATTTTAAACAATTACCCATAGGTCCTGTTGAACCTGTTGTTTCTATAAATATATCACCTGAAATAGTTGTGTCATCCGATAAAACTACACTTTTAATAGATTTATTATCCATTTCAACATCAATAACTCTTTTTTGTAATAATATTTCAATTCCAATTTCTTTTAATAATCTTCTTACCATGGGTTCAACTTTAGTTACATCATATAAAGTTGCATGTTTATGTCCAGGAAAATTAACATTAACATGTCTTGCAGCTTTATCTGTTATATTGAATAACTCTTGACCTCCTAAATAAATATTTTCTTCAGTAGCCGTATATCTACCGTTATTTCTCATAATGCCTCCAACATTACCTAAACCAAGTAGCATATCAGTTTTTTCAATTAAAATTACATCTCCACCTGCTTTTTTAGCTATAACTGCTGCTGCACAACCAGACCAACCCCCACCAATTACTACAATTTTAGCCAAGCATATTCCTCCTTTCAACTGTCTTTTTAACGTCCATTTGAGTTTTACATGTCTTTATTAATTCACCATTTTGTGTAAAAGTTGTACAACTACCACAAATACCTTCTCCACAGCAAAACTTTTCATTATTCGTAATAACAAGCTTTGAAATACAATTATTTTTCTCTAATATCTTAAGAATATGTTTTTGTAATAAGTTTGAACCACCAATATAAATAAGGTCATATTTTTTTTCAGCCAGAATATTATTAATTAATAATTTACCTTCATTTTTCATTAAATCAGTTTCAGTATAGTTTACTTTAAAATTTTTTAAGTACTTTGATAAAAATATTTCATCAATTTTACCTTTATCTAAAATTACTTTTAAATTGCAACCATTTCTATTAAGTTTCCTAATAACTGCTAAAGTAGGCGCCTGAGCTATTCCTCTTGCTAAAATTAAGCAATTTTTATTTCGCGTACTTTTAATATATTTAATACCTATCAAACCATTCCAAAATGGTCCTCTAACAAGTACTTCATTATTTAATTTTTTTAACATTTTTGTTTTAGCTCCTATCGTTTGATATGCTATATAGATGTATCCATTCATATCATCTGCATCCATAATCGACATAGGTACATCATAATAATGTGGCAATCTGATATCTCTCAAGAATACATAAGCTCCTGGTTCTTTTAATTGTCTAGAAAGCGTTCTAGATGTTTTTATTTTTAATATTGTTAAATTACTTTTGTATTCTATTTTTTCCTCTATCTTGCAAACAATTTCACTTCTCAAGTTCTTACTTTTATTACCATTCCAAACATACTCTTGATAAACACATACACCTCTCCAATTACAGTCACAAAACTCTTTGCCTTGTAAGTGAGAACATATTAAACAGTCATTTGTTTCCGCTAAATGACATGGACAAAATTCACTTCCAATATCTACGCATTCAATTCTATGTTGAATCAATTTTATCCCCCTTTACATTTAATCTATAATATTAAAATATTTAGCAAAACAGTTTTTTGTTACAAAAATAGCTTCTAGCTATTAACTAGAAGCTTAAAGCTAATTAGAAAATATTTTTTAAATACTCAGTTAGTTTTATAAGTATTGATTTTTCATTTACTTTATACTTAGCTACTAAATCATTAACTGCAAATAATTCGCCATTTAAATAAACTCTTATTTTCCCTATATTTTGATTTTTTTCTATGGGAGCATATATTTTTTCAGGAAGTTCAATGTTAATTCTTATATTTTTAATTTCATTATCTTTCAAAGGAATTATCAATTCTTTATTAGTAATTATAGGAACCTTTTTGCTATTTCCATTTACAACCTCAATATTTCTTATGAATTGACCTTTATTATAAATTACTTTAGGTTTAAATACACTAAAACCGTAATCCAATAGCTTATAACAATCATTAAACCACGAGTAGTCATCTAGTACTATCGCTACAAGTTGCATACCATTTCTAGTTGCACTTGCCACAAGACATCTTCCGGCTTTTTTTGTATATCCAGTTTTAACTCCATCGCCACCTTTATACTGCCATAGTGTTTTATTTTTATTATAAAAATATTTATTCTTATCTCTATTTGCAATCCAAACTTTTGATTTTACTATATCTCTAAATTCCTTTTTCTTTAATGCTTCTCTAGTTATCAATGCTAGATCGTAAGCTGTAGTATAATGATTTTCATCATGCAATCCGTGAGGATTAGTAAAATTTGTATTAATAGCACCTATCTCTCTAGCTTTTTTATTCATTAGTCTAATAAAATTATCTGATGTCCCACCAATATATTCAGCTATAGACATTGCTGCATCATTCCCAGACCTTAACATCAAACCATATAATAAATCTCTTAATCTTATACTTTCACCCTCTTTTAAATATATACTAGAGCCTTCAATCCCGACTGAACTTCTCTTTATTGTAACTAAATCATCTAAATTTCCATACTCTATAGCCAACAAAGCAGTCATAATTTTAGTTGTACTAGCCATTGGGAGTTTCATATTAGAATTATATGAAAATAATACTCTTCCAGTATTTACTTCAATTAAAATAGCACTCTTAGCATTTATTTGTATTTGCTCACAATACGAAGTACGAGAAATTAAGAGTATAAACGCTATAACTGTAATAAATAGTAATTTTCTGTATCCTTTCATTAATATCACTCCACTCATCTTCTCATATTATTGACGTATAAGATATTTAAGAAATAAGTTTAAGAGTAGAGATTTTCTCTACTCTTTTGTTTTATCTTCTGAATTCTTAGATTTATCTTTTCCTTTTATTATACTTTGTAAACTTTCTGTTACTTTAGGTATAAATTCTAATAAACTATTTAAAGTATTGACACCTTGATCTACAGATAGAAGTTTAATTTGGCCATTACCAACTACTATAAAAGCAACTGGTTGAACAGAAACTCCTGCTCCTGAACCTCCCATGAATGGTAATTTATCATTATCAGCTTTATCATCTCTTCCATTTTTATACTTACCTAATTTATATTCACCACCACCAGAAGTAAAACCTACAGATATTTTAGAAATTGGAATAATTACAGCGCCATCTGGAGATTCAACAGGGTCCCCAACAATTGTATTAACATCAACTATTTCCTTTAAACTTTCCATTGTTGTTTTCATTAATCCTTCAATTGGATGTTCTGACATCTAACTCACCACCTTAAAATACTTTAATCCCCTTTATTCCTGCAATAATAATATGTACTAACTTAACTTTAATTATGCAATTAAATACTATCTCAAATTTATTAGACTGGTATGAAGGACAAACTACAAATTTTATTTTTTTAATTTCTTTTTTATTTATTAAATAAAACAAAGCAAACGATTTAATTTGTAGTAATATGCCTGTTACTATTGCATCTAAAAAAACATCTGTTGTTCCAACATTGCTAATCCAAACTATCTTTTCTATTTCTAACTTTTCAATTATATAATTACTTAATTCTATTATATATTTTCTTTTTCTTTTATAATTTTCATAAATACTAACCAACTGCTTATATGTTATTATATTTTTTTCAATCAATATATCTTTTTCTTTTTGGCCAATTTCTATTTTATTTTTAACTCTCAAAGCTAATTTTCTATTATAGTTAATAAGTTTAGCCATCGGAATGCTAATTTGTATTTTAGATATTCCATATATGGGTGTTACTTTAATTTCTAAATTATTATTATTATTTTTTCTATAAAAGCCTATTTCTATACTTATGGGGGCATATAATAAAATTAAGATTAAAAGAATAAAAAATAATAATATTTCCACTATTTCACCTCTTAATATGATTTAGAATTATATTACTATTTTTTCCATTTTAAAAAAATCTATTAATTCTATTATTTATATCTTAAATTAAATAGTTGTTCTTTACATAAAAAAACTTCGGACTCAGCGCCCGAAGAATTCATTTATGCTTTCGTACTATCAAATATTTTCTAAATCTATTTCTGTTAGGTCTTTTAATTTCGGCAATTCATTAATCGATTTCAATCCAAACTGTAATAAAAAGTCATCTGTTGTGCCATATAAAATTGGTCTACCTGTTTTTTCTAATCTTCCTACTTCCTTTATAAGTTTCTTTTCAATTAAAGTATTAAGTGCTTTATCACATTTAACTCCACGTAAAGCTTCTATTTCTGTTTTTGTAATAGGTTGCTTATAAGCTATAATAGAAAGGGTTTCTAATGCTGCATTTGATAAACTTTTACTCGTTTTAGGTATATAAAGTTTAGAAATCCATTCATGATGTTCTGGCCTTGTACATAATTGATATTTATCATTGAATTGAATTATTTGTATACCTCTTCTATTATAATTAAACTCCTCTATCATTTCATTTATTATATTGAAAGTATCTTCTTTTGAAATACCTATAATAGAAGCAATATCTTTAAGAGAAAGGGGATCACCCCATGTAAATAATAAAGCTTCAATAATAGATTTTATTTCTCTTTTGTCCATCATTAACCTCCCTGAAAATACAAATGCTTTAGCACTTTAATGTTATATATATATTTCCAAAGTTTTTCTCTTGTTTTATAGCAATAATTTTTAATTTCATAAGTTCAAGGAGAGAGAGAAATGTAACAACTATATATATTCTAGACGAATTTTCATCAAAAAGATCTGTAAAATTAATAGATCTTTTTTTACTTAATAACTTTTTTATTTTTTTCATACTTTCTTCTATTGAAATTTCATCTCTCTTTATTTCATGTATTCTTATTTTATTAGTTTCTATATCCTTCCTTTTTACTATATTACAAAAAACTTTAAGTAAGTCTTCAATTTTTATATCTTCTAATTCTAACTTTTCATTTGATAAATCTAAATCTATCTCTTCTCTAGGTTTAAAAAAAAGTTTCTTTTGTAGTAGTTCTTTTTCTTTTAATTTGACAGCTGCTTCTTTAAACCTTTTATACTCAATTAATTTCTTAACTAAATCTTCTCTAGGATCTATTTCATCAATTTCGAGTTGCCTGCCTTTATCTTTTTTCTTAGGTAAAAGCATTTTTGATTTAATTTCCAATAAGGTAGCTGCCATTAATAGAAATTCACTCGTTATCTCAAGGTCTAAATCTTTCATTTTCTCTAAATATTCTAAGTATTGTTCAGTTATTTTTGATATTGGAATGTCTGTTATATCTACTTCATTTTTATCTATTAAATGTAACAATAAGTCTAAAGGACCCTCAAAAATTTCTAAAACCACATTATACTTCATAGCAAAAACTCCTACAAATTTTATTATTTACGAGATAATAATACTTAATAAATTAAACCAATAGTTTATTAATGGATTTAACACATTATCAATTGTATCTGTTAATAATAAAAATATCAATATTAAGTATAAATAATTCTCATATTTTATTAGAAAAGAACCAAATTTATCAGGAATGATACTATACAATATTTTTGATCCATCTAAAGGTGGTATTGGCAATAGATTAAATATACCTAGCACAACATTATACCATATTAATATCTTTATATAACTAAGAATTATATTGTTTAATATCAGTCCTCTGACAAACAACATAGCTAAAATAATAGTAAAAAACAAATTAACTAAAGGTCCTGCGATAGAAACAATAAAAATGCCTTTTTTCCTATTCTTAAAATTGTTGGGATTAATAGGGACAGGTTTTGCCCATCCAAATCCTACTGTTATAAGCAATATAAAGCCAATAAAATCTATATGATGTATAGGATTTAAAGTAAGTCTTTTACTCAACTTTGCTGTATTATCTCCTAATAAATAAGCAGCATAACCATGTGCTAATTCATGTAAAGTAATAGAGATTAACAAAGCAGGTAATATATAAATTTTATTTATAAAAGCAACCCATAAATTATTAATTATCGTCATTCACATCCCTACTTTCACTTTCTTTAATAATTTTATTTAATATTTCTAATTGTTCTTTCTTTTTATATGCCTTTTTTGTAATTATTTCAAATATCAATTGATCTTTAATTTGTTTATATAATGGACCTGGTTTTAAGTTATACTTTTTAATATCTTTACCTGATACAAAAAATTTTAATTTATTATAAATTACACTATACTCTTTTATTTTTTCAATAAAAATATTATTACTAAAATTTATTATGGCAAAGTATATTAATCCCTCGATATTTACTAAATCAATAATTTTATAAATCGTTACAACTGAAATTCTACTTCTATTTATAAGATTATTAATATAACTGTAATTATTCTTAACATTTACTATTGCTTTCCTAATTTTCTTCTTTATATTTAATTTTTGAAATAATTCTAATAAATAACTTAAATCTATATTATGAAATAAAATTAATAAATTAATCAGATCCATACTTTCACTTGTAATACTATAAATTTTTTTAAACAAAGACAAATCATTTTCAATTATACTAAAGTATTTCATTGTATTTTCATCAATATTACTTAAAAATGTATTTTTAAATAAATTATATGCATATAACATATGAATTCCTATATATTTTTGGTTTATTGATAATATTTTTAATATTTCTCGAAAAATTCTATCTTCATTAACAAATCTAATGTAACCTTTCTCTACTGAATTTAACAATGATATCCTAGTATCTTTTTCAATTTTAAATCCTAATTTACAAGCAAATCTTATAGCTCTAATCATTCTAGTAGGATCATCTATAAAGCTTCTATTGTGTAATATTCTAATTTTTTTGTTTTTCAAATCTTTTATTCCACCAACAAAATCTAATATTTCTAAATTAGGCAACTTTCTTACATCTACTAATAAGCAATTAATTGTAAAGTCTCTTCTTTTTATATCTTCTAATAAATTCCCCTTAAAAACTGTAGGTAAACTCCCAGGTTTTTCATAGACTTCTTTTCTTGCTGTTGTTAAATCTATATTTATACCTCTTTTTAATTCTATAGAACCTGATAGAAAGTTTTTATAATATCTTAATTCTCCACCTATTCTGGTATGTAATTTTTCTAAAAAATCTATCGCATCGTCTATCACAACAAAGTCTAAATCTTTACTTTTATATCCAAGTATAATATCGCGAACTTGTCCACCTACTAAATAAACTTCTTTATTATATTCTTTTGATATTTCACTCACAATAAATAATATATTTCTGACTTCGTTATTTATTGTATATTGATTTAAATTTTCTCTATAAATTTTTAATTTCATATAATCACCTAAAAAATATGCTAGATATATTTTACAACCATTTTAAAAATAAAGCAAAATATATCTAGCACCAAAATCAGAATTTCTATATTGCACCTAACATCACTTTAAATATTTTTCTTATAGAATCTCTAATAGAAGCTTTGTTTATATCTTCTTTAACAACTAAATTAACTCTACCTATCTCTTTTTCTCCTATTCTATAAATTATTTCTCCAATTTTACTATACCTTGAGATTGGAGCACTAATATAACTTGGTAAAATAATTTCTTTTTTTATTTCTATTGATCTTCCCTTTTTAACCAGATAATTTAAATCTTCTTCTATTATAATTTCTGCACTTTCAATTTTACCTTTTTGAACAGGTATTTTTTTTATTACTAAATTCTTTTTAGCTAAAGGAATAGATTGATAATTTGCAAATCCATAATCTAATAACTTCTTAGATTCTTTGAATCTAATACTTGAATTCTTACAACCCATTACTACACTAATCAAGGTTAAGTTTCCTCTTGTAGCTGAAGCTGATAAACAATATCCTGCTTTTCTAGTAAACCCAGTTTTTATACCATTAGCTCCTTTATAATCATGTATTAATCTATTAGTATTAACTAAATTTTGTACAACATCCTTTTCTTTACCTACTTTTACTGAACTCATCCACACAGTTAACCATTGATGTATTTTCTTATGTTTTAATAATTCTTTAGACATTAAACTAACATCATAGGCAGTAGTATAATGTCCTTCTTCATCTAAACCAGTAATGTTCTTAAAGTTTGTATTTTCCATTCCTAACTCTTTTGCTTTCTTATTCATCATTTGTATAAAAACTTCTTCACTTCCTGCTATATATTCTCCTAATGCAACAGCTGCATCATTAGCAGAACGTAAACTAATTGCTTTTATTAGGTCTTCAACTGTCTGTTCTTCTCCTTCTTCTAAATAAATTTGACTCCCACCCATATTCGATGCATTATCACTTATTACTACTTTATCATCTAATTTTATTTTGTTTGATTCTAAAGCTTCCATTGCAAGCAAAAGAACCATAATTTTAGTTATACTTGCTGGAGCTAATTTTTCATGAGGATTTTTCTCATAAATAACTTTACCGGTAGATGCATCTATTAAAATTGCAGATTTTGCTTGAATATCAAAATTAGAATCTGCAAAAACCACTAAAGTGTTTAAAATTAATACAAGCGTAATTATCACTGAAAATATTTTTTTTATATACATTTAATACCTCCTTTCTATTTTTATACTTAGGTTATCCAGCAAATAAACAAGTTATTCAAATAAAAGAAAGGAGATTATCAAATAGATAATCTCCTAGTTACTTTTCTCTATAACTGTAAATATTAATTTTTTATTATCATTATTTCTTTCACCAATTTTAATTATATTTTTTAATCTTTTTACTATTTCTTCTCCTTTTATACTATCATTACAATGAACGTATGCTAAAATTTCATCTTTAGAAACCTTATCATCTACTTTCTTAACTAAAACTATACCTGCTGATAAATCTATTTCACTTTCCTTAGTTTCACGTCCAGCGCCTAAAAACAATGCACATTTACCAACTTCTTCTGCATTTATTGATTGTATATAGCCTTCTGTATCACTTTTTACCTGTAAAATATATTCAGCTTTAGGTAATAAAGATGTATCTTTTACGTAATTAACATCTCCATCTTGCGCTTCTACAAATTCTATAAATTTTTCATAAGCTTTACCACTTTCTAATACGTCTATTAGTTTTTCTCTTGCTTCTTTTAAATCTTTTGCTTTATTACCAATAACTAACATGTGAGAACCTAATGTTAAGCAAAGCTCTACTAAATCTTTTGGACCATTATTTTTCAGTGTTTCAATAGCTTCTTTAACTTCTAATGCATTACCTACTGCATAACCTAAAGGTTCATCCATGTTAGAAATTACAGCAACTGTTTTTCTTCCCATGCTATTACCTATATCTACCATTTCCTCTGCTAGTTTATATGCATTATCAAAATCCTTCATAAAGGCTCCACTACCAACTTTTACATCTAATACGATTCCATCAGAACCTACTGCTAATTTCTTACTCATAATACTACTTGCAATCAATGAAATATTGTCTACTGTTGCCGTAACATCTCTTAAAGCATAAAGTTTTTTATCAGCTGGTGCAATATCTCCTGTCTGACCACAAACTGCAATATTTATATTATTTACATTTCTTGCAAATTCATCTTTGCTAAGTTCTATTCTAAAACCTTTAATAGACTCTAATTTATCTAAAGTTCCTCCTGTATGTCCTAATCCTCTTCCTGACATTTTAGCTACTGGAAGTCCACAAGCTGCAACCATAGGACCTAAAACTAATGTTGTTTTATCACCTACTCCTCCAGTACTATGTTTGTCTACTTTAATGCCTTCTATATTTGATAAATCAATTTTATCTCCTGAATCTAACATCGCTTTAGTTAAATCAACAGTTTCTCTTTTTGTCATTTTATTAAAAAAGATAGCCATTAAAAGCGCTGAAATCTGATAATCAGGAATATCCCCTTTGGTATATCCTTCTACAAAAAATTCAATCTCTTCTTTAGTTAATTCAAACCCATCTCTTTTCTTTTTTATTATATCATACATTCTCATTATAATATCACCTCTTTAACTATACCTTTAACAAGCCTTATAAATTTTGGCCTAGTTTCATTTGCTACTTTTATCACTTGTTCATGACTTATTGATTCAATTTCATGTGCAACTGCCATATCAGTTACACAAGAAATACCCAAAACTCTTAATCCTGCATGATTAGCTACTATTACCTCTGGTACTGTAGACATTCCTAACGCATCGGCTCCTAGTTTCCTTAACATACCTAATTCAGCTCTAGACATATAATTTGGTCCACTAATAGCAACATAAACGCCTTGTTCTGTTTTAATTCCAAGTTTATTTCCTACTTTCTTTGCTGTTTCAATTAATTCTTTATCATACGCATGTGACATATCTGGAAATCTTGGTCCTAATTCTTCATAATTTGGTCCAATCAAAGGATTGTCACCCATAAAATTAATATGATCTTCTATTAACATTAAAGCTCCTGGATAAAGTTCTTCTTTATTCATTCCACCACAAGCATTAGTTACTAACAACATCTTTACACCTAATTCTTTCATAATCCTAACTGGGAACGTAATTTCTTGCATCGAATAACCTTCATAGTAGTGAAATCTTCCCTTCATGGCAACAACTTTCTTACCTTCTAAAGTACCAAATACAAGTTTTCCTTCGTGTCCTTTAACTGTTGAAACAGGAAAGTTTGGTATTTCTTCATATTTTAGAATTATACTATCTTCTATTTCATCTGCCAATGTTCCTAAACCAGAACCTAATATCAATCCTATTTCAGGACTGTAATCAACCCTTTCTTTTATGTAGTTACTTGTTTCTTTAATTTTTTTTATTAGATTATTCATTCTACTACCTCCTCAATTTAATTAAATTTCTCTAAGAACATTCTTTACTAATTGTATAAACTTGTTCTTCACTCTAATAGTTGTTTCTATAACTTCACTATGATCTAATGGTTGATCTAATATCCCTGCTGCCATATTTGTTATACAGGAAATACCTAGCACTTCAATACCTGAATGCACTGCAATTAATACTTCTGGTACAGTTGACATTCCAACAGCATCTCCGCCAAGAAAAGATACCATTTTTATTTCAGCAGGCGTTTCATAAGTAGGTCCACTCATGAAAACATATGTTCCTCTTTTCATTTTTATACCTAGATTTTCACCAACTCTAAATGTAAGATCTATTAATTTCTCTGAGTAAGCATGTGACATATCTGGAAATCTTGGTCCTAATTCTTCGTAATTTTTTCCTATCAATGGATTATCAAAAGCAAAATTAATATGATCTTCAATAACCATAAGATCACCAGGTGTAAACTCTTTATTTACACCTCCAGCTGCATTTGTTACAATTATTTTTTCTACTCCTAAAGCTTTCATAACTCTAACTGGAAAAGTTACTTCTTGTAGCGAATATCCTTCATAGTAATGAAATCTTCCTTGCATAGCTATAACTTTTTTACCTTCTAACTCCCCAATGACAAGACGCCCTTTATGTCCTTTAACAGTAGATGTAGGAAAATGAGGAATCTCTTTATATTCGAAAAATGTCGGATTTTCTATCTCTTCTGCTAAAGAACCTAATCCAGAACCAAGTATTAATCCGATTTGAGGTTTAATATTTATTCTTTCTTTAATAAAATCAGTACTTTCTTTAATTTTATTTAGTAAATCCATAGTATTCACTCCTATCGTTTCATAATTAGATTTGCAAAACTCTTGCCATTTATGGCTTTTTCTATTCCTAAAATATCTAAAATTGTTGCTCCTATATCTGCAAAAGTCTCTCTTGTTCCTAAATTAACACCATTTTTCACTTTATTACCATATACTAAAATAGGAATATACTCTCTAGAATGATCTGTACTTGATGTTGTTGGGTCACAACCATGATCGGCTGTTATTATTAAAATTTCATCATCTCTTAAGCTTTCAATTATTTCAGGTATCCTTTCATCAAATTCTTTTAAAGCTTGTGCATACCCTTCTACATTATTTCTATGACCATACTTCATATCAAAATCAACTAAATTAGTAAATATCAATCCATTTTTATCTGTTTTCATAAATTCAATAGTTTTGTCTACGCCATCCATATTATTTTTTGTATGAACACTCTCTGTTATTCCTACACCTGCAAATATATCTTCAATTTTACCTACAGCCATAACATCATAGCCTTTATTTTTAATTTCATCTAATATCGTTCTTTGAATAGGTTTTAATGCAAAGTCTTTTCTGTTTGGAGTTCTATAAAATTCACCTGGTCTACCTAAAAATGGACGTGCTATTACTCTACCTACACTATGCTTTCCTGTTAGTATTTTTCTAGCTTTCTCGCACATATTATATAGTTCATCAACTGAAATTATCTCTTCATGTGCAGCAATTTGAAATACACTATCAGCAGAAGTATATACTATTGGACAACCTGTTTCCATATGTTCTTTTCCAAGTTCTTCAATTATGACTGTACCCGATGCTGGTTTGTTGCCCAATATTTTCCTTCCAATAGCGTTTTCAAACTCAGATATTATTTCAGAAGGAAATCCATTAGGATAAGTAGGAAATGGATTTTCAAGTATAATCCCTGTAATTTCCCAATGTCCTGTTGTAGTATCTTTTCCTGCTGATTTCTCTAATGATCTACCAAACGAACCAATAGGTTTATCTGTTTTTCTTATTTCATTAACTCCATCTATTAAACCTAATCCTAGTTTTTCTAAATTAGGTAATTTCAATCCTCCTAAATATTTTGAAATATTATCGACAGTATGACTTCCTTCATCACCATAAATTTTTGCGTCTGGAAGTGCGCCTATACCTACACTATCTAATACAATTAATGTAACTCTATTAATCATAAAATCACCATCCTTCAGTAAATTAGTATACCCCAAAGTTCAATAATAAAACTAGAAAAAATCAACCCCACATAATGTGGAGCTAAGCTCTTGGATGAGTTTTATTGTAAACATCCCTTAAAGTAGGTTTTGTAATTTTAGCATATACTTGAGTAGTAGATATATCTGAATGTCCCAACATTTCTTGAACAGATTTTAAATCAGCACCATTCTCAATTAGATGTACTGCAAATGAATGCCTTAAAGTATGCGGTGTTATAGCTTTATTTAAATTAATCTTTTTTGTATATGACTTTATAATCTTCCAGAACCCTTGTCTAGTCAGTCTTTTACCATGATAGTTTAAAAATAATGCTTTTACATTGTTATCTTTAACAAAATTTCTTCTATGATTTAATAAATATTCATGTAAAATATTTATTGCGAATCTTCCTATTGGTATATTTCGTTCATTTGAAGTACTTTTTGAACATATTAAAAAGCCCAGTTGCAGATTAATATCGTCTATATCTAAAGCTACTAACTCAGATACTCTTATACCAGCTGCATAAAGTAACTCAAGCATTGCTCTATCTCTAACACCTTTTGATGTGTTCAAATCTGGCTGCTCCAATAATAATTCTACTTCTTTAGGAGTTAAAATTTGAGGCAATTTCTTTTCATTTTTAGGAGACTGTAAATTTACAGTAGGATCCTTTTTTACTATTCCCTCATTTAAAAGATATTGATAAAAACTCCTAACTGAAGCTAAATTTCTTGAAACAGTGGAAGGGGCACGTCCAATTTTTTGTAAATAAACTAAATAAGTTATAATAGTAGTTTTATTAACTAACTTAAAATCATTTATTTCATTTTCTATAATATATTTTTTGAATTGGCGTAAATCTCTACTATATGATTCAATTGTATTATTAGAAGCTTCTCTTTCATATAGCAAATACTCTAAAAATTTATTTAGAAGTGAATCCATAGAACTTCCCCTTTTTAAAAAAATAAACAAAACCCCTATCATTTTTTATAATCCATAGGAAATTGTATATCTTATTAAGTTATGTATAATTTCAAATATAATTTTCATTGTATTAGATTTAAATAGAAGATTTTGTTCCAATTACTTAAAAACATAACAACATATTTATATTAAATTACTTCATAAGTACTGTCAAGTAATTATTTATTATTTTAATAAGAAGTGGCGTTGTAAAAGATTCTACTAAACAACCTATAACAATAATAATTGATACAATAAATATAGTAATAGTATAATTAATAAGCCTGTTTAGAAAACTAGGTTGTTTAATTAAATTGATTTTATTTTTTAAAATTGAAATAGAAAATAAAATAGAAATTACTGAAATTATGATAAAACCAGAAACTAAAAAAATATTTTGTGGTAATATGCAAAGTAGAGATAAAATAAACCCTTTAATTTTGAACTCCTTAATAAAAAAAGCTACTGTAAAACCAATTATAAAACCTCTTAAAGATATTATTATTAATACTACCGGTATACCAATTACTGTTATTCCTAATATCCAAATTGCGATAATCGTTTGTATATTATTTATTATTGAATATTTAAAAAGATTCAAAGTTTGTAAATTTATATCTTTATTAATAATACTAAAAAAAGAATTTAAATAATTTATTATCTGAGTTCTAGTATTATCATCAACAACCCGTATTGTAATTGCTCCTGTTGAAATGCCTATCATGAAAAAAACAATAACTAAAAAATATAAAAAAAGATATTTGTGAAAATGGTTATTAAATGTTTTTTTGAGATTAATACTCAAAATAATCACCCCTCAAGTAAGCTCCTAGAAAATACTATGCTTACATGAAGGATATTATTACTGTCATAATTCTTATTTAGAAGTTTTTATTTTTCATCAATACTTTTGCTGTATAGATCCCTATTATAGTTTTACTATCCAATATTTCGCCGTTGACTACCATATTATACAATTCATCTATTTTTTTTGTATATACTTCTATATATTCATCATTATCAGGATTAGATTTGCCTTTAATTAATCCTTTTGCTAAAAACAAATACATTTTTTCATTACAGAAACCTGGTGAAGTATAAAATTCACATAAATATTTTATTTCTTTAGCCGTAAAACCTGTTTCCTCTAAAAGTTCTCTCTTTGCACATTCTTCAGGTTCTTCTCCAATCTCTAATTTACCTGCTGGTAATTCTAAAAGAGTTTTTTCTACTGCCTTCCTAAATTGTTTTACTAATACTATTTCATTATCTTCTGTGATTGCTATAATTGCAACAGCTCCTGGATGTTCTATTATCTCACGTTTTGAATATTTTTTATCTGGTAATTCGACCGTATCTATCCTTAGATTTAATATTTTACCTTCATATATTCTTTCTGTTTTCATTGTATTTTCTTCAAAAGTCATAGTGTTCTCCTTCCTTTTTTAATATATTCATTTATATTCTTTATATATATTATTAATAAAGTTTATATATTTGTAAAGTTATTATTAAGATACTTAACAATTTTTTTGGCAACTGCACCTAATGTATAAAAATATTCTTTGTCTTCAGAAAAGTGTCTTCCCATTGTAGTAACATCAATATTATAAAACTCAAAAGCTTTTTTTATCTCCTGACCATCTTCTAAAAAAATATTATGTTTTTTATCTATATTATAGCTTCTTATTTGATTTATTATATACTCTAGCTTTTCTTTCTCTAATCTAGGAAGAACAATATTAGTTTTTGAATACATCAATTCACTCAATACAGTAAGTGTATGATGACTAACCCCTTTATGTCTTTTTCTACTATCACTAAAACTTATTCTAGGTACTGCAAAACTAACCCCTTTGAATTTATTAACAGCATCTATTATATAAGCTTGTTCAGTGCCACTAAAACCATATTTAGTACCAGTACCTACAATACCTGGCCCCATCGTTACAATAGCTACATCACTTTTTAAAACTGATTTTGAAGTTATCAAACCAGTATAGATATTAATGCATTCGTAATCTCCACCAAATGAATGACCTATTGTAATCGTATTATTTATTATACATTTATTTTTTAATTCCCGTACTGTATTACTAAATTGGATTGGTAAAGCCCCACCATCTGTCATTATGTAACTAATTTTCACATCAGGTTTTAACCATTTTATCATACAAGCTATAGGAGCTAACATGCTATGTAATGTTCCTACAACTACAATAAAATTATCTAAAGAACTAAACTTTTCGAATATTTTCTTGTACTTATTTTCTTCCTCGACAGTTTTACATTTTATTTGTAAAGGTGTATATCTTAGTTTAATAATATGTCCATCTTTTTTACTGTGTTTATTCTTCAGCTTCATGTTATAAATAATAAAATGATAACCACCAGTGCCTAAATCTAAATCTATAGCAGTTGTATTTAATACAACCACATCGCCAATCATTACTTTGCCTGTTATATCAACATAATTAACTGCTTTATAAAATTCTTTTCCCACTTTTACTTTTACTATCGTCATCTTCTTATATTTTTGCATTATATCAACTACATTTCCAATTTTTATATTTAGCAGTTTTATCTACCTCCTGATCATCTACCAAATTGATCTATATAGTTTAATATTTTATTATTTTTAATTATTTCACTAATAGAATATTTTTCAGAAATAATATGCACAATTATAAGTAAGATTAAAACTATAAATTTTATAATTAGATTTACACTTATAATTAATTCGACTCCCAACGTCCATCCAAGTGTATTAGCACCTATATCGCCTAACATCATAACACCTTTTAAATCTTTAGGTAAATATACAATTAAAAATCCTAAAGTTGACAATAGAATAAAAGTACTTCTAGCCAATTGATTTAATAGTAGTAAAACAGTTAAAATAATTGTCATTTTTGCAGCTCTACCTGGCCGTAAATCCAACAGATTTATAAAGTTTATAAATAGAACTAATATAATTGTATTAATCATTAATTCATTTATACCATCAGATACAAAATAAGAGATAAAAAAAGAACATATGAAGCCTGTTGATGCCTTTAACACACCTGTTGTAACATTTCGTTGGAATAAATTTAAAATATGCCCTTTAAACCCTTTAATTTTACAATCTCCAATTAAATCATCTAGCAAACTAATAACTGATATAAATAACATACATATTAAGTAATAAGACATAATTAAATAATCACTTTCTAACAATATTACATTTAAAAAAAATGTAATAATTTGTGTAATAACAAAAACTATCCCCATACAAGAAGGTATTCTTCGTAATTCATAATTACTAAATAAAAAGTCACTTTTTTTAAATAATTTATAAAAAATTTTTATTAAAAAATATGATAAAAAAATACTAAATATAAAAATTAGTATTTTTTCTCGAAACATAATTTCACCTTCTAAAAAACATAACAAATAACGTAAATAAAATATCTATAAACTGCTTTCCTCTATGAATAAAACCACTTAAATCTCTACCTGTTTCTCTATGTGACATATCAACATCTATTTCTAACAGTTTATACCCTTTATTAAGTGCACTAATTGTCATTGCTACTTCAATTCCATAATTATTAGGTATATATGAAATATCTTTTATTACTTCTTTTTTATATACTCTCTGTCCAGATAATGAAGCTTTTATCATTTTACCAGTGAAAAAGTAAACCCCAAATTTTGCAAGTTTTTTTACTAACCCAATTCCTCCCTTTTTATTATTACCAAACTTAGCTATTGTAAAATCTGCTTTGTTTTCAATTACTGGATATATTAATTTAGAAACCTCAATAGCAGAAAACCCTAAATCTCCATCTAATAATACAAGATAATCAAAGTCTAAATTTTGAATAGCTACTTTAATAGCATGCCCCTTACCATAATTTTTATCAAGTACTATAATATCTATATCTAAATCTTTTACTTTTTCAATTGTACCATCGTTCGAACCATCATCAACTACAATGATCTTATTAATTAATGGTACTTTTTTTACACTAATAACTGTGTTATATATCTTATCTACTTCATTGTAAACTGGTATTATAGCTATTATTTTTTTTTCAATAGACATTGTTAACCCCCAAATTCATTTAAAAGAATTTCAGTTTTTTCTTTAAATTCAGCTTCATTTCTTTTTAAAAACTTGCTTACTACTATCTTGATTTTCTTTTTCAATAATTATCAAAGGTAAGTTTCTTTCTTTACATAATTTTATTATTACTTCTTCAACTGTTTTTTCTAAAAAAGATATCCTATTAGATTCACTATTTTTTATAAATACAATAAAATCTTTATAATTCTTCTTATTATTAATAGTTATTTCCTTAGATTTGTTATATTTTGATTTATACAACATATTTCCAAATGAATCTTTCAAACCTTTTTTAAAATATATTTTTAAAATGTCTTTATCTTTATATATTTCTTCTAAGTTATCCGATTCATTTATCCCTCTTATTAAAATATTTTCCATACTGATAACATCTATATTATTAACCCCTAATTCTTTAATATGTTTAATTAACTCATCATAATTAAATTCTTTCTCATAACTTATTAAGATAATATGTACATTAATTAACTTTTTTAATCTTATACTAGAAAGTGTTTTTTTTATAACAGAATTAACATTTCTTTCTAATGACACTTGTTTTCTTAGCAACTCATTTTCAGATTCTAAATAATTAATCTGCTTTTCTATTAAGTTAATTAGTTTTTCATCAGTCTCTAGCACACTGCTTTGCAAATCAATTATATATCCTATATATATACCAATGCTTAAAGACACGAAAATTGAAATTATTGTTATAACATTGTTTTTTATATTTTGGTACAAATTAAACACTCCTTACAAACCTATAAGCATCTTAATACGTATACTAATTTGGTTTAACATCAATTTTATCGGAAGAGACAACATACTTAATATATAAATTGGTAGCAAAGCAGATAAGCCTAAATAAATGTAATACTTTATACTTAACTTTTCATCATATAATTTATTAATTCCCTTAGCATCAACAAGTTTGGAACCAATTTTAGTTCTAACTAAAAAAGTACTACTCATGCCTTTTCTTCCTTTTTCTAAAAAATCAATCATACAATTATGTGTACCTACTGAAACAATTAATTCTGCACCATAATTATAAGCTAATAACATTGCAATATCTTCACTTGTACCTATTGAGGAAAATATTTTTGCTTCTAAACCCTTGTCTTTTACCCGGGCCATACCAGGTGCATAACCATTAGGATATGCATGAACTATTATTTCTTTACATAATTGTAAACATCTATCACTAACACTATCTAGATCTCCAATAACTATATCTGGTACTAATCCAAACTCTAATAAGGCATCACCACCACCATCAACTCCAATTAGTACTGGTTTCTTACTTTTGATATAGTCAAAAATAGCTCTTAAATCTTCTTTATAGCCATTACCCCTTACAACTATTAATACATGTCTATTCTTTATCAAAGTTTCTACTTTTGGCAAATCAACTTTATTTACTATCCAGTTTTTTTCTTTTTTTATATAAAAAATAGTATTATCTATAAAATCATTCAATTTTGTATCAAAATTTTTGCAACCTAAATTATATAAACTTAAAATTTCATCTTCTTCAATCAATCTACATTTACCTATACATTCATTTAAATAAAATACTTTATTGTCTTCTATCTCTATAATCTCACCATTTTTCACTAGATTAAAAATACTTCTATCATCCGTTTCATATATAGGAATTCTGCTTTTTAATAATTTCAATGGTCCTTTATTTGGGTAGTAACCTGTTATAGTTTTTTCAGTGTTTATAATACATTTTACTTTTGATTTTATTAAAGCTTCAGCTGCTATTTCATCAATATCTTCATGACATAATAATGCTATATCACCTGGCCTTAATTTATATATAAGTCTTTTAGTTTTTTGGTCTTTTTTTACAATGCCTTTTATTCTCATTTTATACCTCCATATCTTATTATTATTATCTATCATTTTTAATAAAAAATACTAAGTTTCAATATTTATAGACATAAAAAAACACCTTCAAAGTATTGTAGTAACAACAATACCTGAAAGTGTAGTTATGTTTAGATATTTATTTATGAAATTTTCTCTTCTAATCTTAATTTGTCAGCGACCATTGCTATAAATTCGCTATTTGTAGGTTTGCCTTTTTCATTATGTACAGTATAACCAAATAAATTATTTATAGTATCAATTTTACCTCTACTCCAGGCTACTTCAATTGCATGCCTTATAGCTCTTTCAACTCTACTAGGTGTAGTATTATATTTTTTAGCTATAGAAGGATATAATTGCTTTGTAACTGCACTTAGCAACTCCACATTTTCTACTACCATACCTATAGCATCTCTTAAATATAAATAACCTTTAATATGTGCTGGGACACCAATTTCATGAATTATATTTGTTATTTTAGCTTCAAGACTTTTACCATTATTCACAGGATTAATAAAGCTAGGTTTCAAATCTACTTGTTTTCTTTTTTCTACAATAGCTGGTAATGAACCTGTTAACTGTCTTATCCTCTTTATAAATACATCAAAATTAAAAGGTTTTACCACATAATAGTCAGCTCCCAAAGCTATTGCTCTTTGTGTTATCTTGTCTTGTCCAACCGCAGATAAGACTATTATTTTAGGAAATTTATCTAATTCTAAAGCATATAATTTTTCTAGTACCCCCAAGCCATCAAGATGTGGCATAATTATATCCAAAATTAATACATCTGGCATTTTATTTTCTATTAATTCTAAAGCTTCTAGACCATCCTTTGCTATACCGACAACTTCTACATCATTTTGTGTTAGTAAAAATTCATGTAAAATACTACAAAAATCTTTATTATCATCAGCAATTGCTATTCTGATTTTTTGATTTTGCACTTTAGTTCCCCCCTGAATTATTTATTTTCTTTTTACTATTCGACAAAAATTATATATATCCTTCCTATATTTCTAAATTTAGTATAAATCAAAATTTTTTAAAAAAAGATATGGTATACCCATATCTTAATTAACTTGTGCAAATTCTTTATTATTTGTATATTTTATACCGGATTGTTTTAACATCCATTCGATGTAAAGACCATAACCTTTTGTAGGATCATTTATAAAGACATGTGTAACTGCACCAATTATTTTACCATTCTGTATTATAGGACTTCCACTCATTCCCTGTACTATACCACCTGTTTTTTTTAGCAATTTTTTATCTGTTACTTTAATTATCATACTTTTTTGACTTGGAACTAACTGTCTTTGAGTTTTTATTATCTCTACTTCATACTTGTTTATTTTTTCATCTTCTATTGTTGTTAAAATATAAGCCTTACCTTCCTTAACTTCACCTTGTAAACCAACTGGTAATGGTTCATTATACAAATTGTTTCTAATATCCTTGTTTAAAACTCCATATATTCCAAATTTGGTGTTTTTTTCTATTTCGCCTATTTTATCTTCTGACTCAAAGAAAATACCTCTTAATTCTCCAGGCAGCCCTTTTTTACCTTGTTGAATAGATGATACTCTAGCTGTCATTATTTGGCCATTTTCTACAGGTAATAAAAATCCTGTATCTATATCAGTAATTCCATGTCCTAATGCTCCAAAAATTCTAGTTTTCGGATCAAAAAAAGTTAATGTGCCAATTCCAGCAGTTTTATCCCTTATCCATGCACCTAACTTATATTGTTTCTCATCTTTACTTTTTACCAGTTCAACTTCTGTAGTAAATATCTTACCTTTTCTATCAATTTTTACATTTATAATTTCTTTTTTTACATTATTTAAAAGCTCAATTATATGATCTGAGTCTTTAACTTTTACTCCATTTATTTCTAAAATAACATCTCCTTTTTTAATCCCTGCTTCTTTTGCAGGATTATGTTTTTTACCATCCTGCCCTATTATATCTGAAAATGCTACAACAATTACGCCTTTAGTGTCAAGTTTAACTCCTATTGAATGTCCACCTGGTATAAGATAAACTTTATCTATAACGTTTACTTCAATATTTTTTAATGGTAAAAAGCCTAATAGTTTTATCTTTATATTACTTTTACCTTTAGTTAATGATTGGATTTCATACTGTTTTTTTAATATATCTTTACTATATTTTCTTTTTAAGATAACTATATTTTCTAATTCACCTATATTATCTATCGTAAATGGAAATGTTATTTTAAAATCACTTTTTTCTCCTTCTATTATTTCTATTTGAGAGGGAAAATGGTAGTACGTATAACTTTCAAATATAACTAAAAATAATAATAAGATTAAAAATATCTTACCTAATCTTGTTCTTAAATTGTACAAAAAAATCACACTCCCATTTCCCCTTATACGAATAATATAATATTATCATATGTGTTTACTTCATATTTATAAAGAGCACTATAAGAAAACAAAATTTTCAATTTAAATAAATCAAGGAAGTTTTTATTGAAATCCATTGTGGAAGTTATATTCATAATTATCCACAATTAAACAAGGAATATATTTTCCTATGAATTATAAAAAAGTTTCTAGTAATAAAACATACAATTAAAAAATATATTTATATTTATAATTTGAACTTTTTTGTTTATAAATATGTTATATAATAATTAAGAAATTTGTTAACTAAATTCTTTTTTACCGATTTATTGGATAAAAAAATAAAGCATCCAAATATTAGGATACTTTATTTTTTTTATTAGTTGTAATTAACATTTCCTCTGCTAACTTTTTGGTCATTTCTGTTATTTTAGTACCACCTAAAAGTCTTGAAATCTCACCAATTCTTTCTTCATAACTTAATTTATTTATTTTTGCTGCTGCTTTTCCTTTTATCTCTTTTTTCTCTATGTAAAAATGTACATCTCCAAGTACAGCAATTTGTGGCAAATGTGTTATACATATTACTTGATGAGATTTAGCAATATTTCTAATCTTTTCTCCAACAATCATAGCAGTTTTACCACTAATTCCTGTATCAATTTCATCAAAAACTAAACATGGAATATTATCAACATCAGCTAAAATCGTTTTTATTGCCAACATAACTCTAGACAATTCTCCACCTGATACAATTTTATTTAAAGGTTTTAATGGTTCTCCTGGATTAGTAGCTATTAAAAATTCTACTTTATCTAAACCCTTTTCAGTAAAACAATCTAGTTTTTCGAAATTAACTTTAAATTTTACATTTTTCAAATTGAGTTCTTCAAGTTGTTTAGTAATTTCTGTTTCTATATGCTTTCCTATTAGTTTTCTTTCTTTAGTAAGTTTTTCACATATCAAGTTTAGTTGTTCTTCAACTGAAAAAATTTCTTGTTTAATCTTCTTTATTTCCTCTTCGTTATTTAATATAATTTCTAATTCATAAGCTATTTTATCTCTATAATTTAGTATTTCTTCAATAGTATTTCCATATTTTCTTTTTAGATTATTTATTAGATCTAATCGTTCTTCAAGTAAACTAATTTTTGCTGGATCATATTCAATTGTCTCTTGATATAACCTTAAATCAGTTGCAATATCTTTTAATTGATAATAAATAGTTTCAATTATGTCATTATACTCTTTTAATTTATTATTATATTTAGCTATTTTATTTAAATTTTTTGAAATACTATTAATTTGATCAAGTAATGAAGTTTTATAATAATCACTCGAATTAATACATTCTACTATACTATTAACTGTATTTAATAACTCTTCAGCATTACTTAGTAAACTTAATTCATTTACTATTTTTTCTTCTTCATCAATTTTTAATTCAGCTGAATCTATTTCACTTAATTGAAACTTTAATAAATCTATTTTTCTTTCTTTTTCCATCTCATCTATTCCAATTTCTTTTAATCTATTTATTAATTTTTTTAGTTTATCAAATTCATTTTTTACACTAAAAACTAGATTATTTATATTTTCTTTACCTAATGAATCAAGTAATTCTATGTGATTTTCAGCTAAAAGTAGTGATTGATGTTCATGTTGTCCATGTAAATCAACTAGTTTTTTCGTTAATTTATTTAACATACTTAGAGTAACTACTCTACCATTTATTCTGGATATGCTTTTGCCTGAAGAAAAAATTTCTCTTGATATTAATAACATATTATCTTGTTCAACTTCAATACCATATTCGTCCAAAATACTTTTAATATTCTCAAGCTTTTCTAAATAAAATAATCCTTCAATAAAAGCTTTATTGCAACCAGTTCTTATATAATCCTTACTAGCTCTTCCTCCTAAAAGTATATTAAGTGCATCAATTATTATCGATTTACCAGAGCCAGTTTCTCCCGTAATTATATTGAATCCTTTATCTAAATTTATTTTCATTTTCTCAATTATAATAAAATCTCTAATATTTAATTCAAGGAGCATTTTTATTCCCCCTGTTACTCTATAAGGTTTTGAAAGAATTCTAATACCTCAATTGTCTTTTCAGTTCTATTTACTGCGACAAAAATTGTGTCATCTCCAGCTATTGTACCTACAATATTATTTACATTCATTGAGTCAATTGCAGAACCTGCAATCTGAGCAGCTCCTGGTAAAGTTTTTAACACTAATATGTTTCCAGCAATTTCCATAGAAGTAATAGAATTCTTAAAAATAGTTATTAACCTTTCGGTTATACAATCATGCTTCTGTTTCAAAGTTGCATATTTATAATTCCCATTATTTGTCATAACTTTAACTATACCTAGTTCTCTTATATCTCTAGAAATAGTAGCTTGTGTAACTTCGATTCCTTGTTTTTTTAATAAATCAGCTAATTCTTCTTGAGTTTCTATTTCATTTTCTTCTATAATTTCAAGTATTTTAGTTTGTCTTACGTATTTCTTCAAAATAAGCCCCCCTCAAGGCTAATTTTCTGGAATAAACTTTTTTTAAAGGCTTTCATTTAATCCCTTAATACATTTAACTAGAGGTTTGTATGCGACATATCTACAACTTCCTGTATAAACGCATCTTTATCTATTGCTATTTCACTTTTTGCTTTAACAATATGTGCTAAATACTCAATATTTCCTTCAGCACCTTTTACAGGTGAATAAGTAAGCCCGATCATATAAAGACCTATTTCTTTACAAAAATCAAATATGTTACTTATAACTTCTACATGTGTTTTCTTATCCCTTACTACGCCCTTTTTTCCTACCTTATCTCTACCTGCTTCAAATTGTGGCTTTATAAGTGTAATAATGTCCGCATTTTCTTTTGTTAATTTGTAAACAACTGGCAGAACTAGTTTAAGTGAAATAAATGAAACATCGATTGTAACTAAATCTACCAATTCACCTATATCCTCTGGTTTAACATATCTAATATTTGTCCTCTCCATAACTATAACCCTATCATCATTTCTTAATTTCCATGCTAATTGCCCATATCCAACATCAATAGCGTATACTTTTTGAGCTCCATTTTGCAGCATACAGTCAGTAAAACCTCCTGTTGAAGCTCCAATATCCATTGCTACTTTGCCGTTAATGCTTATTGGAAATATATTTAAAGCTTTTTCAAGTTTTAATCCACCTCTACTTACATAAGGTATAGGATTTCCTCTCACAACAATATTACTATTTACATCCACTTTTGTACCTGGCTTATCAATTTTCTGTTCTTCTGCATATACTATGCCTGCCATAATATACTTTTTTGCTTTTTCTCTAGTTTCTACCAAACCTTTTTTAACTAGAAGTATATCTATTCTTTCTTTATTGGTTTTCATTTAGCCCTCCTTATATATACTTTTAATAGAATCAACAATTTTTTCTACACTCATATTACATAAGTCATAAAGTTCTTCTACATTTCCATGTTCTATAAAAGTATCCGGAACACCAATATTTAATACTTTTCCGTTATAATTTAGCTCTAATAATATACTATTTACTAAACTACCAAACCCGCCAATTTTAGCATTTTCCTCCATAGTTATTATAATGTTATGCTTTTTAGTTAGACTTGAAATTAATTCTCTATCTAAAGGTTTAACAAATCTTGCGTTAACTAGTGTTGCACTAATATTATCTTTCCTCAAACATTTTACAACTTCATAACCATATTGTACCATTTTCCCGACTGCTATTATAGCAATTTCTTTACCATTAATTAAAATTTCTCCCTTTCCATGCTCTATTTTATATGATGATGTAATTTCACTCAAATCACTACAATAACCTCTTGGGTATCTTATTGCCAAAGGTTTATCAAAATCGACTGCAAATTTTATCATTTCTTTAAATTCTAATAAATCCTTAGGAGCCATTATAGTTATGTTAGGAATATGGCTTAAATATGAATAATCGAAAACACCATGGTGTGTTTCACCATCGCTTCCAACCAAACCAGCTCTGTCAATAGCAAAAACTACTGGTAATTGTTGTATGCAAACATCATGAAGTACCTGGTCATAACCTCTCTGTAAAAATGTTGAGTATACTGCAAAAAATGGTTTCATTCCACTTTCTGCAAGCCCAGCTGCTAAAGTAACGCCATGTTGTTCTGCAATTCCTACATCAAAAAATCTTTCTTTTAATTCTGTTTTAAACTTGTCAAGTCCGGTACCACTTGGCATAGCTGCTGTGATAGCAACTATTCTTTTATCCTTTTTAGCTAATTCTACAAGAGTCTCTCCTAGTACTTCCGAATATTTTGGCTTATTTAATTTTTTCTTAAACTTGCCAGTTTCAATTTCAAATGGACTTGCGCTATGGAACTTATCTGGGTCTTCTTCAGCTGGTTTATATCCTTTACCCTTTTTAGTTATAACGTGAATCAGAACAGGACCATCAACATTTCTAGCTCTTTTAAGTACATTAATTAAAGAACTTATATTATGACCATCAACAGGTCCTAAATACTTAAAACCTAATTCCTCAAATATCATTCCCGGTAAAAGAAAATATTTCAAACTATCCTTTGCTCTTTCTGCAGTCTTATACACTTTTTTTCCAATCGCAGGAATGCTATTTAAAATATTCTCGACATCCTCTTTCATTTTAAAATATGTTGGTGCCGTTCTTATTTTATTTAAGTATAATGATAAACCACCTACATTTTGAGAAATTGACATCTCATTGTCATTTAAAATAACAATTAACCTTGTTCTTAAATGTCCTGCATGGTTCATGGCTTCAAAAGCCATACCAGCAGTCATAGCACCATCTCCAATTACACAAATAACGTTATAATCCTCACCTTTTATATCTCTACTAATTGCATAACCTAATCCAGCAGATATAGAGGTAGAACTATGTCCTGTTTCGAAAATATCATGAACACTTTCCTTTCTTTTTGGAAATCCACTAAGTCCTTTGAATTGACGAATAGTATGGAATTCTCTTTTTCTCCCAGTAATTATTTTATGTACGTATGATTGATGCCCAACGTCCCAGATTATTTTATCTTTAGGACTATCAAACACTTTATGTAAGGCAAGGGTTAACTCTACGACTCCTAAATTAGAAGCTAAATGACCACCAGTTTGTGAAATTGTTTCAATAATAAAATTTCTTATCTCTTCAGCTAATTTTTTTAGTTCTATATTTTTAAGTTGTTTAATATCATTAACATCATTTATTTTATCTAATAACTTAGCCAACTTAGTCATCCCGCCTTCTACCTCTTTTTTTTCTTTTTAAATCTGGCAATAAATCTATTCTAAATTTTTTATCTAAAATCATTAAAATTTTAGACGCAAATTCTATTATCTTATTAGTTTTTTGCAATGCAAATTCCTTACCTAAAGCTTTACCTCCAACTGTCATAGATGCTATAATACTACTAACAATCACACTAATAGCAGCTACATTTTTAAAATCGTATAGTGAAATAACCTTAACTACAATTATTGTCCCAGCTGCTCCACTAATTATACCTGCTATATCACCAATTACATCATTGCAAAAATTAGATACAATACCTGCATTTCTAATTAATTTTAACGCATATTTGGCTTCTATAACTTTATTTGAAGCCATGGAATGAAATGGTTTCTCATCAGCTGCAGTAACAGCTGTTCCAATTATATCAAAAATAACACCTAATAAAATTATTAAATTTAAAACAACTGTTGCAGTTAATAAGCCTAAGTTTCTCATCAAATTTTCTGATAATAAGCTAACTAAAATTGCTAATAAAAATGTCCAAATTGATATCATTAAAATCCATTTAATATTATATCCAATTTTTCTTCTATTTTTTTTATTATTACTACGATTACCAGCTTTAGGCAATTCTATACCCCCAATTACTAATAGAAATAAAGCTGATAGCTAAAGCTATCAGCTAACTTGGAGTGGTAGTATACTGAGTAAATCTTGCGGCTTAAGGTCTAGCAGGATTTCCCAGATGAGAACTGCATGTCGCCATAGCAGCGGTTTCCCTTTAATCTCATCTTTACCTTGTCGCCAAAGGCAAGGCTAGATTACCACTTAGTCCGCACTGTAATCCTCAGTATACTTCATAAAGAACAGTCTAGGAGTTTTCCTCTACAGCCATACTAATTCCTAGCCTCTTTTGCAAAATAGGTTTCAACAGCAATACTTCTCATTCTAGGGCCCTTAGAAATCAAAGTTTAACTGTTATCCACCTATTTCACTCAAGGCAGGCTACGCTGCATGTAGCTATACACCACAATGCAGGGTATCTCATGCATAGCATGAGTCTCCACGGAGGTAGGGTCAACGCCCACATGCCATTGTGGATCGCCCCATCCTCCTTACTCCCAGAAACGACCCCCGACTGGGCGTCGGCAGCCGTAACCAGGAACTTCATCGATATGCCCTTTGACGGATTTTTAGCCCCGCCTTCAGAATTAGCTGGTCTGACTAGAATACTGCACCACTCCAAGTAGATGATATTATAACATAAACAATTTCCTAATTCAAACCCTTATTTATGGCAGTATGAACTAAATACAACTAAAAAACTAAATATATACAAAATAGAATTAATTTTCTCTGTAAACGAGATATTTGGCTAATTCTTTAAAGAATTTTACTTTTTCTTCATCAAAACAGCTTAATGCTTTAATAGCATCTTTACATAATTGCTCTGTTTTTTTAACGGCCTCTTCAATTTCATAAAAAGTTAAATACGTTGTTTTATTATTTTCGTCATCACTTCCAACTTTTTTACCTAGTTTCTCTGAATCACCAATTTTATCTAAAATGTCATCTCTTATCTGATATCCAAGACCTATCGCTTTAGCATAAGTATTTAAATACTTTAATTCATCTACCGATGCCCCACCAATTATTGCTCCTGCTAGAATCGATGCTTCTATCAATGCAGAAGTTTTCTTCTCATGTATATATAATAAAGTACTTTCGTCTATGTTTTTCCCTTCTGAAATTATATCCACAACCTGTCCACCAATCATTCCAAAAACACCAGAAGATTCAGCTATTATCTTTAACGCTTTAATTTTTCTCTCAGATTTATCATTATCATTTATAATATCCTTTATCATTGTTTCAAAAGCTAAATTTAGCAGTCCATCACCAGCAAGTACAGCAATTCCTTCACCAAATACCTTATGATTCGTTAGCTTCCCTCTCCTATAATCATCATTGTCCATAGATGGTAAATCATCATGGATAAGCGAATATGTATGTATCATTTCTAATGAAAGAGCAAAATTAATAGCATCCCTATAATTTCCTCCAACTAGTTCACATGTTTTTAGTGTTAATATTGGTCTTAATCTTTTACCACCTGCAAATATACTGTATCTCATTGCTTCGAAAATTCTTTTTTGAGGTGTATTATATTTTGGTAGTATTTTATCTAGCTCTTTTTCTACTATATTTTTATATTTTTCTAATTCTTGCTTTAACTCCATACTATCCTCCTAAATACTATATAGTAAAATCTATTTCTTCATATTTTCCATTTTCTTTTTCTACAATCATTTTAATCTTCCCTTCAGCTTCATTCAGCATTCTCAAACAATGATTGTATAATTTAACACCTTTTGTAAACGCTTCTATAGTCTCATCTAAAGTAAGTTGCCCACTCTCTATTTTTCTTACTGTTTGTTCTAATTTTTCTAATGCTTCTTCAAATTTAATATTCTCTACCTCTTCTTTCACTTACTATCAACCCCTATTAACTTGGATTTTCCCATAACCTTTACCTTTATCAACCCATTACTTAATACTAATGTCAAAATTTCACCATCAATTACTTCATCAACACTTTTTACTATTTTTTGATTTTGTTTTATTGGTATTGCATATCCTCTATTTAAAGACTCTTTAGGGTTTAAACTGTTAAGTTTTTCATTTAAAAAAGTAATCTTGTTTAAATTATTATTAATGTATCTATCAATACTATTTAATAAACCCTTGTAACAATACTCAAGATTTTGTCTTTTGACTTCCATTTTTTCTGTAAACCTAGTACTTGCAATCAATATTTTATAATTATAAATTAAGCTCTGCCTGCTCCTTACATAGCTTTCATATGATTTTATTAACCTTTTGTATTGTAAAAAAATTCTTTTCTTTAATTCAATTATGTTTGGTACCACTAACTCAGCAGCTGCTGATGGTGTTGGTGCTCTTAAATCAGCTACATAATCTGAAATTGTGAAATCTGTTTCATGACCTACTGCTGATACAATGGGTATTTTAGATTGGAAAATAGCTTTTGCAACTTTTTCCTCATTAAATGCCCATAACTCTTCAATTGACCCACCACCTCTACCAACAATTATTACATCAATATCTTCTCTTCGATTAAAAAATTCTATTGCCTTACTTATATCTTCAGATGCTTTATCCCCTTGTACTAATACGGGATAAATAATTATATTAGCTGAAGGTAATCTCCTTTTCATGACTTTTATTATATCTTTAATAGCAGCTCCTGAAGCAGAAGTTACTACTCCTACTTTTTTGGGTAAATATGGTAGCTTCTTTTTCTTTTTTATATCAAATAAACCTTCATTTTGAAGTTTTCTTTTTAGTTGCTCAAATGCTAAATACAATTCTCCTAATCCGATTGGTTTGATATTTCTTACATACAACTGATATAACCCATCTCTTTCATATACAGAAACATATCCAGAGATAATTACATTTAATCCATTTTCTATATGAAATTTATTTTTTTGTACTTCGTTATTAAACATGATGCAATTAACTTTAGATTTTTGATCTTTTAAAGAAAAATATAAATGTCCATTTTTATGCCGCTTTAAGTTTGATATCTCACCTTCAACATTAATTGAATTTAAAATCGGATCATTGATTAGAACCCTTTTTAAATAATTATTTAATTCACTAACTGTTAAGGCTCTAATTTCCATCTCTTTTTAAATGCCTCCAATGTATTCTCTAATAACATAGCAATAGTCATTGGGCCTACTCCACCAGGAACAGGAGTTATCCAAGAAGCTCTATTTTTTGCTAAATCAAATTCTACATCACCAACTAATTTTCCATTAACTTTTGTAGTTCCTGCATCAATAACTACTGCTCCTTCTTTAATCATTTCCCCTTTTATTATTTCAGGTTTACCAACTGCTGAAACTAAAATATCAGCCTCTTTAACATGTTTAGCTAGATCTTTAGTGCGTGAATGACATATTTTAACTGTTGCATTTTCATTTAGTAATAAAATAGCTGTAGGTTTACCTACAATGTTACTTCTTCCAACAACAACTGCATTTTTTCCTTCGATTTCAATACCAGTTTCTTTAATTAATCTTATAATTCCTTTAGGGGTACAAGGAATAAACCCTTTTTCACCTAAGAATAAATTACCTGCATTTACAGCATGAAAACCGTCTACATCCTTTTCAGGTGAAATTCTATAGTTAACAATATTTTCATTAATTCCTTTTGGTAAAGGTAATTGTACTAATATCCCATCTATTTTATCGTCTTCGTTTAATTTATCTATTAATTCTATTATTTGATCTTGAGAAGTATTTTCACTCAAACGATGAACTTCTGAATACATACCTATTTTCTTACATGCCTTTTCTTTCATTGAAACATAAGTATGTGAAGCTGGATCATTCCCCACTAAAACTACTGCTAAACCAGGAACTTTCCCATATCTTGATTTAATTATTTCAACTTCTTTAGCTAAATTAGCTCTTATCTTTTTGGCAATTTCTTTACCATTAATAACATTGTCTTTCATAAGACTCCCCCTCCTATATTCCGTCTTTAGTTAATCCAAGATATGCTATTCCAACAGCATTATCAGTACAAAGTATTCTATCTGGAAAAAACAATTTTCCAATACCTTTTTTAACTATAGTTTCCTCTAACTTTTTCCTTATATAATTATTAGATCCAACCCCCCCTATTACTAAAATATCTTTTATTTTATATACTCTAATTGCATCTTCAATAATATTACTTAAAGATTTAGCAATGCAATTAAATAATTCTAATGCTATATTTTCTGGTCTAACTATTTTTTGTTTTATAATTCTTTTTAAAAAAGTCTCGGGACCAGAAAAATTTATCCATGTTCTATTAGTACTAACTGGAATATTCTTTTTTATAAAACTACCGTTTATTGATAGTTCGTCCAAATATGGACCACAAGGAAAAGGTAACCCTAACTCAATTCCTATTCTATCAATTAACTGTCCAGCACTAATATCTAGAGTACCGCCTATATGCTCTATTGAAAAATTATTTTTTTTGTTTTCTATAAGTAAAAGCTCTGTAGTTCCTCCTGAAATATGTAAAGCTAAAAATCTTTTTAAATATTGTATAGAACAATTTAAAATACCTGCCGCAATGTGCCCGTCTTGATGTGAAAACTCTTTATAATCCACACCTAAAGTCTTTGCTAATATAAATGCATGTCCTTGTGCGACCTTAAAAACTGGCATATAAGAATCAATTACATTTCTTGGTTTTATACTAGCTGATATAGTTTTTATTTTTTTTACATCAATTTCTTCTGCTATAAGACTAAACATTTCAGGTAAATTATTTATATGTTGGAAAACTGCTTCTTGCTGTCTTAATCCTAAACTTCCTTTTTTTACTTTTAATGGTTTCCTCAAATCAATAATTATTCTCCCTTCAGTATTTAGGACTGCAACAGAAGTTGTATATGCACTTGTATCTACACCTAGATGATAACTATCCATTAATATCATTCCATTCTTTTACAAAGCCACCTAGTAATCCATTAATAAATTTACTTGATTCTTCTGTACTATATTTTTTACTTATTTCTAGAGCTTCATTTATTGAAACTTCAACAGGTATATCTTCCATATACATTATTTCAAATATCGCTAGTCTTAAAATTGACAAATCTACTTTTGCTATCCTATTTATCTTCCATCCTTCTGAATATTTTTCTATCTTCGAATCTATTATTGGCAATTTTTCAATTAAACGTTCAAAAACTCTGTCTAGATATTCTATTTCATCTTCCTTCAACCGATTGTTTTTTAAGAAAATCTCTTTTGTTTGTTTTGAAAAGTCTTCATTTATCTCCATTTGATATAATAACTTTACAGCTGCTTCTCTTGCAATCTTTCTACTCATACTTATACACCTCATCTCTTGTTGTATTATTTTTCCTTATATTATCAGAAAATATGTATTATCTATATTTAGCTGGTGGTAAAATTCTATCAAGTATTTCCTTTAAATCTTCTCTTTTATCAATTTTATTTCCAAAATAATAACCAGCATAAACACAAATACAAATAAATAACGTTTTAAAAAACCCAATTAAAAGAATGATTATTGCAATTAAAAATCCTAATACACTACCAATTACTTTACCTTGATGTTTTTGAAATAATTCTATTAGTTTTTCTTTATACACTTTTAACACCTCTTATTTACTTAATTGTCCTAACTTGAGAAGCAATTTCGCTAATCTTAAACTTAACTTCTCTAACCTTAATTCCTGAACAGTTTTGAACATGTTCTTTTACTTTTTCTTGTATTTTGAAAATAATTTCAGGTATATTAACATTAGGACTAACTTTTGCATTAATCAATATTATTAGCTCATCATCAATTATTTCAATACTTGCTTTAACATCTCTTATTTCACTAAAATTATTTGTAATGCTATGAGTTAAACCTTCTATTGTTTGTGTTGATATCCTAAGCTCACCTAAACTTGTGTATTTTATTATATATTTACTCTTCTTATTATTCTTAACTCCAGAAAATAAAAGTCTTAAACTTATTAATAATACTGCTAAACCTATTAATACTAACCAGTAATTTCCTTCTATACTATTTAGGAAAATAACTACTTCATCAATTATATTACTTTGTATTGCATTAAAAGGTAATATAATTATAAAAATTGAAATTAATACAAGAAATATAGTAAAAACCGTAAAAACAATCCTATCAAATATGTTCATTATAACACCTTCCTTAAATATATTTAAATTAACCCTCTGAAAAATCAGAGGGTTTTAATCTTTTATCTAACTCTTGGTTGCAACTGTTGTTCTTCTTCCTTAGTTTCTTTTTCTATATGAACGCCTTGAACATGTATATTTACTTCTACTACATTTAATCCCGTCATAGTCTGTACTGCATTTTTCACGCTTTCTTGTATCTCCCATGCAACTTCTGGTATCTTAGCTCCATACTCAACAATTATGTACAAATCTATTGCAGCTTCCTTCTCTCCTACTTCTACTTTTACACCTTTAGATAAATTTTTTCTTCCTAACATTTCTGAAATGCCACCAGCAATTCCACCACTCATACCTGCAACTCCTTTTACTTCAGTTGCAGCTAAACCTGCAATAATGCCTACAACTTCATCTGCTATTTTGATTTGTCCATATTCACTAGCTTTATTATTTAATTCAGCCATTTACTTCACCCCCTAAAATCTGTACAATGACACATAAATATTATACCAAACCCATCAACATTTGACAAATACAACTAATACTTTTTCATTATTTTTATTGCAGAAGGTTCAAAGTTAGTCTCACTTTTGACTATTTCCAAAATTTTCATTACATCTTGTTCACTAAGAACATCTGCTGATACAATCACTCTTACACTATTATCTTTTAAAAAGACAAGTGCATCTTCAAACCCTTTAGCTTTTATTAAGCCTTCTATTAATAATTCTTTCTCGGAAATATTTCCAATTCTTATTATCTCTTCTTGTGCTTTTCTCCTAGTCTGTTCATCTGTCTTTTCATTATTAATAATATTATTTAGCCTTTCAACTAAACTTGCTCGCAATTTATCTCTTGAAAGTCTGTATTCTATAAAGTAATTATTACTCTTACGATTCTCTTCTCTTGTAATATTTTCTTCTATTGCATTTTCAGTTTTATTTGATAATAAAGATATAGAACTATCTTTGCTATCAATAATTGTATCATCCTTATTTATATTGTCATTTTGTACATAATCAGTTGAAATAGTTTCTACAGTTTTATTATCATCCATCAATACATCCTGTAAATTTTTATTTTCATACCTCTCATATTCACTTGTAGTCTCTAATAATGCCTGTTTAGTAATTGAATGATTAATATAACCTATAATTGTTAAGATTATTATTAGTGATACTAATAGTAAAGTCCTTTTCTTAATAATCATTCATCTATCCCCCCCATTAATTGCTAGTAAATACCTCTACTTTATTACCACTTATCCCTAATACTGTTTTCACAGCGTTATAAAGTTTTTCCTTAATATATAAATCATCTGCTCCTTCTGCTACAACAATAACTCCTTTTACTTTTGGTTTAACTTCTTTTATTATTACTAATGCATCATTATTATTGCCATTAATAACAACTTGTTCTGAATAATCTTGTTTAAAAACTTCTCTAATACCTCCCTTTGAATCTTTTTCACTTGTTTTTTCCTCTGTTTTGGCTGTATTGATTGCTGGTATCCTCTCAGCTGTATCTTCTAATGTTACCATAACTTTAACCTCTCCAACTCCTTTTATTTTACTTAAAATATCTTCTAATTTCTTTTCAATCGTATTTGCATAATCTTCTATTATTTCACTGCTATTTTTTGAAATATTACTTTCTTCATATAAAATTGTATCAGGTGTATTCTCTTTATTAGTTTTTTCTACTAAAGAACTAGTAGCTATTAAAATAATTGCCCCTAAAATAATAATTATCATTAGCGTCGTTATAAAATTATTATTATCAAACTTTTCTTTTAATAAATCGAGTATTTTCATAAAAATCCTCCTAACCTTTTACTGGTATATAATTGAAATGCTTTCTCTTGGAATCTTAAAATTATTTGAAATTAGTGTTTTAATTTCAGCTAATTTAGAGTTAATCTCCTCGCTATTTTTTATATTTTCCATCTTAGTGTTTTTCAATTTTACTTCTATTTCACTTACTGGTTCAATATTTATAGAATTCTTATCATAAGTATTATAATTTTCTATAGCTACATTCTCTTGACTTAATACTAAATTTATTTTTTTTATTTTCCCAAAATTCTCTGTTTCTTTCTTTTCAATTTCAATGCTAACTTCTATAACTTTATATTTAAACTTATCTTCTATAGTTTTTTTAATGTATCTTTTAATTTTATTTTTATATAATTCTATTGTTTGATTTTTCTGGTATATTCTGTAGTCATCTGTTATGTAAAAATTATTATCTGAATTTATTACAATATTTTTAAATACTTCTTTTTCTATATTTATATCATTACTTAGCAATTTTATGAATGGGTTTAATATTGTAATTATTAAAAGGAAACCAGTTGTAATATTTATGTACTTTTTCAAGTCGCTTTTAGGTAATATTATTTCAAGAAAAGTTATAAGTACAACTAACGTGACTATCGTAATAGTCCACTGTCGTAATAAATTTATCAAATGTACCACCTCTACCTTAACATAGTCGTTATATTCCCAGCTCCAACAATTATTGTAACAGCTATAAAAAACATTATACCTACTGAACTAATTACAGCAAATATCATCAGGAGAGATTTGGTGATTTCATTTAAACATTGGATTATTCTACTATCTGAAATTGGTTCTATTACAACAGTAGTAAATTTATAAATTAAAATCAATGATATTATTTTAACAATTGGAATAACGCAAATCATAAATATTAAAATTAACCCAATTACCCCAATAGCATTTTTTAGTAATAAAGAGCAACTAATAACAGTATCAATTGCTTCTGATAGAAAACCGCCTACAATTGGTATAAAAGAATCTACTGCAAATTTTGCTGTTTTAATAGTAACCCCGTCTAGTTTAGAAGTTGCAACTCCATGAATTGACATAATACCTAGAAAAACTGTTAATAACATACCTAATACAGTGGTTGTTATTTGTCTAATGACACTAGATAATTTTGATATCTGTACTTTATCAGATAATTTACTAATTATTCCTATTACTGCTGAAAAAAAAATCAAAGGTAATATAACATTTTTCATCAATGTGCTCATTATACTCACACTACCAAGAATAATCGGCTTAAAAATAGCTGCACTCGTAATTCCTCCTACTGCTAATAAAAGGGTTATTAAAATTGGCAACAAAGCCTGCATAAATAAAACCATTTGATCTATAGCTCTATTAGCTAACCCCATAGTAACCACAAAACTTTTCATTGCAATTGCAATTAGCAACATATAGCAAACATAAAACGCTAATTCACCAACCGTATTACTTTCAAAAGCATTTTGCATATTAGTTAATACTGCACAAAGAATTGCTAATATTAAAATCTGACCTAATAGTTTTGAATTTATAATTAGTTCTTTAAATATTAAGATCAGTAGATTATTTAGTACTTCTTCAAAAGAAAATATTTTTTCACCCTTTAATAATGATTTTATATAAGTTAAAATATCTATTTTATTTAAAAGTTGTTCATTATTTTTTGTAATATTGTCAATAATACTTTGTAATTCTTTTATATTTAACTTTTCAAGCTGTTCTTCTATGATATTATCTACTCCGATATTAACTCCATTATCTCCTACTCCAACAACATACTTTGGTACAAAACACAAAAATATTATTAATAATAATTTTAAAATCTTATTATTCATTGGTATCACCTAAATCCTATGGCATTATTTTTAGAATTAAATCTAATACTGCTAATAATATTGGTACCGATAAAGCCATTATCAATATTTTGCCAGCTAATTCAATTTTGGATGCTATTGTCTCTTCTCCTGCATCTCTTGAAATCTGAGCACCAAATTCAGCTATATACGCAATACCGATAATTTTAAGTATTGTAGTAAAATATATAAAGTCTATATCAATTCTTTGAGCTAAACTACTTAATACACTAATCACATAATTTAACTTTGTAACAACAAAAATAAAAATTATTAAACCTGTTATTATGCTAATTTGTAAAGATATTTCTGGTTTTTCCTGCTTTAGTAAAACAGCTAATATAGTAGCTATAATACCTATTCCAACAATCTGTACAATTTCCATAAACATCATCCTATCAATATAAGTTGAATATTGTTTTTACATTATCAAATAATTTACTAATCAAATTTATAACCATCATTAATACAACTACCAAGCCCACTAATGTAGTCATCATAGCTTGTTCTTCTCTACCTGCTCTTATTAAAACTTGATTTAGTACAGATACTAGAATTCCAATAGCAGCTATTTTAAAGATTAAATCAACATTCATATTAACTCTCCCTTCTTCTAAAATAAAAGGATTACTATAGCTAATCCTGTTAATATACCTAGGTTTTTGAAGAGCTTTTCATTTACCTGTTTTTTTAGTTCTGCATCTTTTTGACAATTTTTTAGCTGCATTAATACAAGTTTAAAATGTTTTTGTTGATCATCTGTATCACTAATTCCTAGAACTCTTCCTAATGACATTAAAGTTTCTATATCTTGAAAGTCTAGATATAATCTCTTAGATAAATTTTCTATCTGTTGAGAAAATGCTTCATATACATTAAGGTTTCTATTAGCTATTAATAAATCTTTTAAATCTTTAAATACAAAAGAGACACTCTTATCACATTTATTGTATACATTTTCTAATGCTTCAGGTAAAGGTGTCGAACAATATACAATTTCTGTTTCTAATAATTGTATACAACTCTGTAGCTTTACTAGATTTACGTATCTTTTATTATATTTGTTTGCTAAATAATAACCTATAAAAGTGCAAGAAAGTACTATTGTTATACTAGTAATTAGTCTAATTACAAACATAATCTATACCTCTTTCTTAATAATTGATTTATAAGTCTTACCATCTATGATATCCTCTATGGTTCCTACTCCTTTTCTATTACTTAATAATATAATTCTTTCAAATATATTCTCTTTTAAAATTTGTTTTAAATATGGTCTTGTTAATAGATCATTAATACTTTCGCCATGTACTGTTGATATGATCTTAACTCCTGCTTTTAATGCCTTGTGAATAGCAATTATATCCTTTTCTTCTCCTAATTCATCTGTAGCAATTACATTTGGAGACATTGACCTTACTAAAAGCATCATACCATCAAATTTATGGCAACTATCTAATACATCTGTTCTAAGGCCAATATCATTTTGTGGATATCCTTTGTAAATACCAGCTATTTCAGTTCTTTCATCAACGACTCCTATTTTCAAGCCATAAAAATCTAGTTTTGGAATACCATTGCTCAAATTCCTAATCAAATCTCTAAGTAACGTTGTTTTTCCACATTGTGGAGGAGAAACAATCAGAGTGTTATATATTGTATTTGGCTTCTTTATAACATATTTAATAACTTTATCAGAAACACCCTTTTTTTCACGAGATATTCTTATGTTTAAAGATGAGATTTCTTTTATTGTATAAATATTATTATTCCTATATATGACTTTTCCAGTAATACCAATTCTATGTCCACCACTAATTGTAATAAATCCATTTCGTATTTCTTCTTCAAAAGCATATATTGAATAATTACTTATTAATTGAAATGTATTTCTTATATTTTTCTCAGTTACTATATAAGCATCATATACCTTATCAGTTAAAACACCATTAGCTTTTATAAATAAATCTTTTCTATCATAATTAATAGCTAAAGGCCTTCCTATTCTTAGTCTTATTTCCTCAACCCTTTTTCTAATTAATAAAGGCATCTTCTTTAAAATGTTTGATAAGTCAATATCTAAATATCTTAATATTTGATCAAATCCATCTGATTTGTTATATAAATTGTTTTCATAAATATTAATCATTTGTTGTTCCATAACCTGTCCCCCCTTTATAAATAAGTATGAATATTATTAAATAATATGATTAATATATTAAATATTTATTTTGAACAAAAATATTAATAAATAATTAAAGCCTGATGTCAAAGACATCAGGCTTTAATTATTTATCTTCTAATTCTATTGTTGAATGACAATTTGGACATTCTGTATCTTCATCATCTAATAAGTCTCTTTCAAAATATATTACTTCATTACAATTTGGACAGTGTATTTCTACATAATCTATATCGTCTTCTTCATCATATAAAAAATCATCATCGAATAAATCATCTTCGTCAATTTCTCCAAACAATTCATCTTCTACTTCAGTTAAATCCTCATCAATTGCATCCACATACTCTTCTAATTCTTCTTGTTCCTCATATAGCTCACTAATTGCATCTGAAAAATCTTCTAAAGTATCAATAATATGCATAAGTAATCTGCCTTCTTTTGTTGATTCATCAATATCAAGTCCTTCTGCTAACCCTCTAAGATAAGCAATTTTCTCATATAAATAATCCATGAGATGCACCTCCTATTTTATTTTTAATCTTAAAATTATTATTGCCTATACTCTTGACAAATACTCACCTGTTCTAGTATCAATCTTAATTTTATCCCCAATATTTATGAATAATGGAACTTGTACTACAGCTCCAGTTTCAACAGTAGCTGGTTTTGTTCCACCTGTTGCAGTATCTCCTTTAACTCCTGGTTCTGTATGCGTAACAACTAACTCTACAAAATTAGGAGGTACCACCTCAAATGGTTTACCCTCATGGAATCTCATAACTGCTACGTCATTTTCTTTAATATATTTTAATGCATGTTCAACTTTATCATAATTTAATGGTATTTGTTCATATGTTTCAGTATCCATAAAGTAATATAATTCCCCATCATTATAAAGATATTGCATTTCTTTTGTTTCTATATGTGCTTTAGGAAATTTATCAGATGGATTGAATGCAATGTCTTTAATTGCACCTGTTTTTAAATTTTTAATTTTTGTTCTAACAAAAGCTGCTCCTTTTCCAGGTTTAACGTGCTGGAAATCAATAACTTGATAAATTTCACCGTCCATTTCAAAAGTTAGACCTTTTCTAAAATCTCCTGCTGAAATCATTACAATACCTCCCATTAACTTATTTCTATTAATTCTTTTGTTGTTTTAGACAGCACTTCGTAGCCATCTTCTGTAACTAAAACTAAATCTTCAATCCTAACTCCACCAAAGTTAGGTATGTATATACCAGGTTCAACTGTAATAATCATACCTGGTTTTAAAGCTATTTTACCCATTTCGTTTTGTGCAAGTCTCGGATTTTCATGGACCTCTAAACCAACTCCATGTCCTAAACCATGCCCAAAATGTTCTTTATAACCATAACTATCAATTATATCTCTTGCTATTCTATCTAATTCATAACCCTGTACATCTGGTTTTATTGCTTTAAGTGACTCTGTTTGTGCTTCTAATACAATGTTATAAATATTTTTTTGCTTTTCATTAGCTTTCCCTATAACAATAGTTCTAGTCATATCAGAACAATATCCTTTATAAATACAACCTATATCAATAGTTAAAAAATCACCGTCTTCAACTATTTTATCAGAAGCTACCCCATGTGGCATTGCAGACCTTTTTCCTGATGCTATTATAAATTTAAATGAAGGTCCTTCTGCACCTAACTTTTTCATGAAATATTCCAATTCTATAGCAATATCTAACTCTTTTACTCCAACTTTAATAAAATCTAATATATGATTAAATGCTTTATCTGTAATTTCAGCTGCATTTTTTATTAATTCTATTTCTTGTTTATCTTTTATCATTCTTATGTTTTCTAGAACTCCATTAAGTGGTACTATATTTATATTGCTACACTTTTCTTCTATATTTCTAACAAATTGTAAAGTAGCAAAATTATCTTCTATACCTAATCTTTCAACTTTTAATTCGCTTAATACATCAAAAATAGTATGTAATGAATTCAATTCAATTATATTAAATCCCTCACATTGCTTACTTACCTGTTCTAAATATCTAAAATCAGTAGCTATATAGTTTTCTTTTTCAGTTATTATTATATATCCTGAAGTTCCTGTAAATCCACTTATATATCTTCTATTTTCAGGTTTGAAAATAATTACAGAATCTATATCAACTTCTTTCATGTATTTCTTTAATTTTTCAATTCTTGCATTATTGACTATCAGATCTATCACCTCCAGTAATAATTTCATATAGAGCCTCTATAGCTATAATATATCCTAAATAACCTAACCCGCATATTTGACCTGTACAAACTGGAGCTATAACTGATTTATGTCTAAATTCCTCTCTTTTATAAATGTTTGTCAAATGTACTTCTATCGTTGGAATGTTTAAAATTTCTAATGCATCTCTAATTGCAATACTGTAATGCGTATATGCTCCAGGATTAATTATTATTCCATCATAATAGTCTTTAGCAATATGCAATTTATTTATGATATCACCTTCAAAATTCGATTGAAAGGTTTCGACTTCTACACCTAAATTTCCACCTTTATTTTTAATCATTTCATTAAGATTCTCTAAAGTAATATTGCCATATATTTTTTGATCTCTGAGTCCAAGCATATTTAGGTTTGGACCATGTATAACTAATATTTTTTTCATACTTGTCAAACACATCCTTAAACATTCTTCTTATATATTACCATAAATCTAATTCTTTGAATAGAATAACTTTATAGCTACTTTTGAAAGCTATAAATATTTATAATTTCTCCAGCAATGTCTTCTTTATTTTTATTATCTATATTAATAATGTAATCAGCACTATTATAATACAGTTCTTTTCTACTTAGAAAAAGCTGCATAGCTTTTTTCTTCCAATCAGTGCCTTTTAATAAAGGTCTTTTTTCTCTATCATCATATAGATTATTAATAATCGTATTAAAACTGCCATCTAAAAGAAATATAATACCTTTTTTCTTAAGTATTTCTACATTACTTTTATATAATACAATACCACCACCAGTTGAAATCACAACTTTTTCTTTTTTTGATATTTCTGAAACAACTTTATTTTCAACCCTTCTAAAATAATTTTCACCATATTTTTCGAATATATAACTTATTTTACATTTACAATCTTTTTCAATTATATTATCAGTATCATAAAATCTCATATCAAGTTTTTTCGCAATATACTCACCAATGTAAGACTTACCAGTACCCATAAACCCAATTAAAACTATATTCTTTTTTCTCATTTTATCACCATATATCGCTATCATGTTTTGGTTTTTTTGAAACTTTTTCAATTGCCTTTGTAACTTCCTTTAAAACATCTACATCAAACTGTACTTCCATTCCATTTACCTTTGTAAATAGCTTTCCTTTTTCAGTAACAATATATCTTGGTGGTAAATTATTCAAGGCAATAGCCGCCATATCCAACTTACACTTTTTACATTTACAAATATTTGGATATTTCTCAATTGTTAAATCTATCATTCTGATAACAACATCTTCCATATAGTTATATAGCTTCATTTAATCACCTCTTAAAATTAATATATTGTATCTGTCATAAGTATCCTGCCGCTTGCAGGTACAATTGTTATTTCACAATATCTATCGTTTTTTAAGTCAAGCAGACTTATTGTAGTACCTCCATGAGTTGGAGCTCCATTTAAATTGAACATAATTTCATTTTCAGAGTATATTAATTTATAACCTTCTTTTAAATCAACTTTTTTAATTTGAGTTGTACCATTTAATACTATATAACTTTTTTCTTCTAATAATATCCTATAAGCGCTACCTTCTGACATTCGTAACATTCTAATATTTCGAATGTCGTTACATAACATCTTACCTTGTCCCAATAACTCATAATCATTAATTTTAATTTTAGGAACAGCTATTAATAGAATTAAAAATATCAAAGTAAGCACAACCAGCAATTCAATAACAGTTAAACCTTTAATATTTCTTAGGTTAAAAGCCAATTATTACACCTACCTAACTTTACTCAATTTTAGGCAAAGGTTTTATATTGATATCTATATCTTTTACACTTTCATTTATAGAAAATCTGTTTGAAATTCTAAGACCTTGTGTACCTAAGTTCTCAACTAATGGTCTAAAAGTATATACCAATAATAATTTTCTTTCGAAAATATCGCTATATGTGTGCAAGTTAATATTTGCAATTATTTCATTATCATTTGATTGTATATTTATGTCCTGTTGTTTTATTGCTACTTTACGCACTATAGAGCCTTCACTAATTTCGTATAAATCATATTTAAACTCACCTAGTAACTTTACATTATTAATCCTATCTTTATTTAAATGTAAAGTTAAAGTATCAGCTTCACTATCTATACTAAAAATAATACCAAATTTAACTTTGTAGCCATTTACTATATTAATACTATTATCTTCATATTTTTTTAATTGAACACCATTTATTAAAATCCCATGGCCTAAAATTCTATTCAGTTTAGGCACATCTATATTTAAAAACCCAATATTTCCATTTAGATCTTTAGCTTTTATTTTTATTTTCCTATTAGAAAATTTATTTGTTAATGTAATCTCTGCTTTTGTATAATCTTCGTTATATGAGATACTGATATTACTGTCATCGAAGATTTCATCTTCAGAAATAATTTCATCATTATTTAGGTCGGCTTCAAACCATACTTTTTCAACTTGTTCATCAAAATTAGTTGTCAATTTAAAATCTTTTAACTCACTATCTATTAAAGGTGATTTTGCATCAATATCTATTTTAAAAGTTCTATAAACTATATTGTTATATTGATTCTTTACTTTCACTAGAATTTCATTTGAACCATCTAATAGTACAACATTAGCTGTATAAAATCCTTCATCTGTAACTTTATTTTCCTGAGATTTAATCCCGTTTACTATAATTTCTTCAATTGTTGAATTCGGTTCAGTTGATAATTCTAGCTGAACTGGTCTCTTCAGATCATTATGTTCATACTCTTCTAAATTTATTGAATCTAAACTTAAATAAGGTACTGTCTCCATAACCTTATTCCCTGATAAATCTGTAGCTGTTATAACTAAACTATTTTGGATATCTCGTTTTAAAGTTATATTAAATTCTTTTATTTCATCAATTCCAAAAAGTTCTTCTCTACAATCAATAGTTTTTATAACTTCATCATTATAAAGTACTTCAATAAGAGAAGGCTCATTTACTGTAATATTTAATTTTTTATTTGAAGAATCAGTGTCAAAAGACAATTCTGCATCTAAAACAGGAGGTTCTGTCTCATAAACTGATATATCTATTACAGGAAAGTACTTGACTCTTTCCTTTCCATCTATATCTATATAGCTAACATATGATTCATTTTGACCTTCTGTATTACCAAATTGATATTTGCCTACTTTATTCGCCTTTACTTTTATCCAAAAGTTTATTGGTTCAGCTATAAACTCTTTTCGCTCTTTATCTAATCTATATATAATACTTCCAATATCTCCGGTTACAGTATTACCTTTAATCTTTAATCCTTCTGATACTTCTAATATCTCAAAACCATCTGGTATTGTTTCTTTAAAAAATGCATTATGTATTGGCAAATCACTACTAATTTCATCTGCTAAAGCTTGATATACATCGTCTAATGTATCTCCATCTTCCGCCTTTTTAAAGTATCCACCTGAACTATCAGCTATTTGTTTCAGTTTTTCTAGATTTGCATCATCACTAAAACCTATCATAAAAGATTTTATTTCTAATCCACCATTTTTTAATAATTTTTCTCCAACTAACTTAGCATACTTTAAATCCCAATAATCAGCAATACTGCCACCCCAAGTATAGTAATTATTTCCTTCACCAAAATAATACATATAATCCTTAAAACTATAAGCTGTAGGTTCTCCATCAGTCATTAGAATTATATATTTTCTAGAATTTTTGTTAGTTGAACCTTTTAATTTGTAATAAGCTTTTCTTAAACCATCACCTATATTAGTACCACCATAAGGTTGTAAACTATCTATATCTTTAATTAATTCGTTATAGTGCTTATTATTAGATAAATCTGCAAATTCTTTACCTTCATAACTTGAATCCCACGCTCTTGTATCATAAGGTATTAAACTAACTTTAATTCTATCATCATCTTTTAATTTTTCTAAAAAACGTTTTGATACAAATTTCATTGCTTCTATTCTTGTTGTTTTATTAACTTTTAAAAGCTTTTCTAAGTTCTCTATTCTTTTATTCATTTCTATTGCATTTTTTATTATATTTTTGCTAACTTTTTTATTTCTTTTCTTTCTGCCTTTTTGCTTTGTTTCTATTTCTTTCAAATTATTTCTTATATTCTTTATGTAAATCTCTATTTTTTCAAACTCTTTATTTATTTTTTCATTATTTACTTTTATTTTACTTATATATTTTTTTATACTTTGCAAATTATCTTCTAAATCTTCTAGTATATTTTCTATATCTTTTTGGTCTTCTCTTATAACTGCTACAGTTTTTATTATTTCTAAAATGCCTTCTTTTAATTTTTTTATATATTTTCTTATTTCTATCGTTTCTTTATTTTGATTGAAAATAATTTTATCCCTCATACTACCTGATACATCCATAACCAAAACTACCTCTTTGTCCATCAGATAATATTCTGGATACACGTCATCGATTGATAAATTTTGAGGTTGTATCGTATAGTTGATAATAAATTCTTCTCCTGTTTGGTATTGGTTTTTCTCTAAAATCCTTATTAAATTAATAGGTGCCTTTACTTCATCTTTGAATTCTGCAAAAGTGTAATTATCAATTATCATTATATTGAAAATTAAACTGATTACTAAAAAAGATATAATTAATTTTTTTAACACATTATCGCCACCCGTTAATTCTTATTTCTAAAAAATACTACAGTACTATAACTCTCGTCAAAATTGTCTTTACTTAAATTTACTGTTATCTCTATACCATCAGCATCTAAAAAAGTTTTTCCTAATGGCAAAGGCTCTAAGCTAATTGATTTAATATAGTCAGCAATTTCTGTTGTTGCTGAACCTGAAAGACCTTCACCATAAAAAACCTTATTATTAGACTTAACTTCAAAAATAATTCCATTATCATTAGTTCTAAAAATAACTTTCTTAATGTTAATTTCAAAATCATTATTTAATGAATTCATATTATTAGTGTCTATTATTTCTATAATGCCCTTAGCTTCCATGACTCTATCTGAAAAATAATTTAAAACTATTTGTCCTTGATATTGAAGTTCCAAAACAATATCTTCCTTATTATAAGAATTGATATTCGTTAAAAATAATGTAGATAACATTACTATCAACAAACCAGCAAATGCTAGTGAAATCAAAAGTTCTAGAACTGTAAACCCATTTCTATTCATCAGTCTCATATAGTAATCACCTATCATTTATCTTATGAGCTTCCAATTGCTAACTTCTATTAAATCTTCAACTTGTATACCATTTCCACTCTCTGTTTTATTAACATTTATATTACTCTCTAGAGCTATTTTATTATTTGAATTATTTTTAAATATATTTGTAATATTATTTTCATAAATTAACTTTGAAACAATATTAGTATTATGCTTGATCTCTTTTATCCCATCATTAAGTATATAAATATTCCCAGTTGTTATAATTGAACCTATAAAGTTAATTTCACCTAATAAATAAAGATCTCCATTAGTTATTATTATCCCTTTAACTAAATCATTGTTTATTAAAACCTTAGTTATATCTTTTGGTAAATCAGACTCATCACTATTTGGTCCAATTATTGCAAAATCTTCATTATCCTTATCTAAGATAATTAACTCCTTTTTTTCTGAATTATAATCAATTTTATCTATTATCTTTGTATAATCTATTTGATCATCTACTGTAATTTTTTCTAATTGGATTGACTCATCGCCCATTTTATTTACATACAAGTCATATGTGGCACGCTTTTCATTTATAATTTCTTGATCTTCTACTTTTATGTTACTCGGAATTATTTTACCGTCATAAACTAAAGCTCCTGTATGAATTAAACTTTTAGATTCATCTAATTTTATACCTGCTCCTAAATTTAGTTCACTTGATTGCTGATATTCATCCTGATAAAACTTTATATAGTCACTTTTATCTTGAACTAATAATTTTTCTCCATTTTTATATCTATCTACTAACACAAGAGGATCATAATATTCAAAAACTACATTGTCGCTTTTTAAACTTGGTTTATTATCTCTATCTCCTAACTCTTGTAAAGGATATGTATAAGCAATATAATTTCCTTTTATAGATATTGACTCTCCTGTTTGATACTTCCCACCATAAGTATTTATAAAAGAAGAACCATGTATTATAACATCACCATCAATATTTAGCTCTGAACCAGTACCAATATCATCTGTATTTATAACAATACTGCTTGATTGGTCTGGGTCTGAAGCATCTGAACTATCAGATATACCATAAAAATTACCTTTAATATTTACTACACAATTGCTGCCATTTAATTCTAAATCATCCATTAGATAAAAAGAACCTTCATCTTGATTTATTACTGTATTATTAGTACCTTCACTTATAATGAAGTTTTTTGCAAAAATATTACCATTAATCTCAACATTATTATTCGTTGAATTTACTTTAAAGTTATAATCTGTAATAATGTTTCCATTAACATTAAAAGCTAAATCAGTTCCTTCTAACGTTATTCCACCACTATTATCTATTCCCTTTACAAATATATCTCCGTTAATTTCAACATTTCCACTTTTAATTAACATATTGCCATCAGAAGAGATAACTTTTTCCCAAACTGTATTAACAGGTATTTCATTAACTGTTGATGTGATATAAATAGGCTCATTATAATTTGGTATACTTATAATTAAAGAGGTTTTTATTTTTTTCTCAATTCCATCATTTATAAAAGTAGATTCTATGTCTAGTTCAAGCTTGTCCTCAGAAAAACTTAAAAAATCATTTAATACTTCAATTTGCGGTTTAATACCATCTAACTCTATTGTGTAATTATCTGAATTCTCTAATCTATTCTTAATGTTGTCTAACACATACGCTTTATAAGTATCCTTAAATAACTCATTTTGTGCTTGATTTAAAGCATCTAAATCTATCGTTCCATCTTCTTTTATGTATATACTCCCTTCTTCTAAATCTAAATTTGCTATAAAATCCTCTACTGATTTATTCCCTTCTTCAATAGCTTCTATAATTAAATTTTTTACTATAATATATGCTTCATCTAATCCTGCTTCTGTCATATAAAAATTCTTTTTTACTTTACTATTAACCATTTTAAATTTGAAATTTGTTACTGAAATAGTCAGTATAGTAACACCAAGTAAACTTAATATCGCCATAATTATCATTAATAATACTAAAGTCGATCCTTTGTTGTTAGTTATATGTCTAAACATAGCTTCACTTCCTAATTTGTAAGTAGCTTATAACCTGTAATCTGTTCTAATGTATTTCCATCTTTTTTTACTTCTACATCTACTTTATATAGTCCTTTTAAACTACTTTCACTTTTATTATCTAAAATCAAAATATTTTCATACCTAGTTACCTTTCCACCTAAATTATAAAAACTATAATTCGAAGTTGAAGTACCACTTTTACAAAAATATATAATCAAATCATTTTCTGTTTGGTTATTACTATTTATTACAAAATCCATATCGCCTAATATATTTAAAATCAGACTTCCTTCATCCCCATTATTTTCTATATTTGTAGTGCTCAACAAACTGTTATTATCATAAATATTAATAGTTATAAATGAATCTATCATTGCTATGTCTATTTTAGCTTCTACACTAATATAGTCTTTTGCTAACAAATTATCATCTTTATCATATATCGAAATATAATTTTGGTTATCTTTATCAATTTCAATTTTTACATCATAATCAACGATGGTATCATAGAAACTACTTTCAGACTCTGATAAATCTGAAATATTAGTTATATTTACTATAACATCATAATTTTCAACTTTATACTGTGTTTCTCCTTCTACTATACTATCTGATAATTTTAGGTCTTCTATAAATTTCTGAGCTATTAAAGTAGCCTTGAATTTATCTCTTGATTCATTATTAATTTTCGCTGTAGTTATAAAAAATGAAGATAAAGGAATAATTATTATACCTAGAATTGCTATAGTTACTAACACTTCTATTAAAGTTAGACCTGCATCTTTATTTATTCCATTTTTAAGCCACATATTAATCCCTCTCAACATCTACTAAACCAGATTTACCTACAACATTAACTCTTGGCCTATATTGATCATCACCAATAATTCTAATAAAAACACGTTTATCTGTCTCATTATATAATTTAATGTTTACACCAGACATATCATTTTCAGAATTCCTTTTATGTGTGTATATAATAATATTTATTGAATTACTAAATGGATTAAATTCAACCCATTTATTAAAATCATTAGGATATTTATCTCTATTCGTTTTATATTTGTAAAAATAATTCCCTTCTGATTTTGAAAAATAAATTTCTACATCTTCAACTAAAGGATTATCAGCATATACATAAGTTTTTCTTTGAGAATCATTAACTTTACCTAATGTAATTGTTGGTAAATCTGAATTATATGGCTTAACATTCATCGCAAAATCATAAATTATTTCATCAGATTCAGTAGCCTTATCTAATTTAGTATTAGCTTTTCCTGAATAAAAAGGATTTTTCTTTCCATAGTTTTCGTCAAAATTCCAAATTGTAAAATCATCATAGACTAAATTCAACAAAGGTACAGCAAAAAAATCAATTTTTATATTTCCTGAAATTTCATTATCTGAATTTCTTATAATATTCAAATTTTTGATAAGTAATTTTTTATCATAATTTTGTATTAAATCAATAAAATTTATTAAATTTTCATATTTACCAGTATAAAAAATATCCATCGTCATCTTCTCTATCTTACTTTCGCTAGATTTATCATCAGATTTAATATTTTTATTTTCCTCTTTCGTATCTTTATTTATTTTTTTATTTAAATCATAGTACTGTTCTACAAGTTTCTTTATCAGATACTCCTCGTCTTTTTTATTCTCTTTTTCTTCACTAAGATTAGCAATATCAGGTCCGCTAAAATTCAATATAAATCCATTAATATTTGATTTTTTTATCATTTCATCAATGCTTATTATAATCTTTTCTTGAAACATCTCAGGTAGCAATTTACTAGATAAATTACTTATTTTTTCATTAAGTATTTTATATTCAACATCCTGATTTATTTCATTTTCAAGCTCTGCTTTTACATTTTTTACTTTAGTTCTATAAATATTTGCAGTTTGTTCTAAATCATTTATTCTTATTAATTGATCACTAATAACTAGTTTGTAATAGATAAATATTAAAATAATAAAAAATAATACTAATAGAAGGTACTTTTCTCTTTTACTTAGTCTCATTTACCTTCACTTCCCTTTAAAACACATTTTAGTGAAAAAACAAATCTATTCTGTCCTTTTTCTTCGTTTATATTTATTACTACTACTTTGCTAAACAAACCTAGTTCTCTTAGATTATGTTGTAATTTAGCAATAGAAATTCTAGAGTCTGCAACTCCTTGTATTTGTAAATTATCTAAGCTTACATTCATAACATTTAAATATACATCCTTAGGTAAAGTAGAAGTAATTTTTTCTAAAAAATTTGTATTTATAATATCTTGATCTTCCAACTCCTTGTTGATTTCTACTAAAGTATTATAATATTGTTGCATAATTTTAAATCTATTACTTCTCTTTTCTATTTCAGCTAACTTTTCTTTAGTATTTTGAGATTTCAAGTAGTCTTCTAACATTTTTATTTCACTTTTTAAGCTTCTGATTTTGTATATATTAATAAAAGTTATTGTAGTTAGTAATATAAATATTGCCACAGCTATTATGCATATAGAAAATAACTTTTTTTTATAAATCTTCTTATTGTTGACGTAATGAGAAAATAAATTTATATCTTTCATTAACTCACCTACTATCTTCTAATAATAGCACTTACACTATTTAAAAAATTTGAAATTTCTTTATCTTTTATCTCATCGTTTATTTTTACTAAGCTTATATCAGAAATCTTTTTTGTAGTTAAATTTAATCTCTTTGTAAAGTAGTCCTCTATCCCCTTTATATTAGAACTACCTCCATATAGATATATACAATCTATTTTATTTCCTAAACTTCTGCTTGTATAATAATTAAATATTTTTTCAATCTCTTCTATCCAAATATCTATAGTATTTGCAGCAATATTATTAAGAACCTGTGTAGATGTCATATTTATTTCATTTTTAAATAAATCTAATGTTTCAATTTTTCTTTTTTCTGCTTCGGTAAGATTTAAATTAAATGAATTTGCAATATTTATATCTAATTCTTTACCTCCATTATTTATTAATCTGCTAAAAGACAAAATTCCTCTTGAGATAATGTTTACATTAATTTGTTCATTACCTAAATCTATAAAAGCAACAGTCTTATCCAAACTGTAATTTTCGCCATTTATTAACATATTTGAACTAAACAACTTAGATATTACATTTGAATTAATGTCTAAAACATACGGCTTTAAATTTAATTCTTTTATTAATTTTAAGTATCTTTCAACTAAAGCTTTTGGAGCTATAACAACTAGTATTCTAACCTTTTTGGCATTATCTTCTTCAATTTCCTCTAATACTTTATAATCAATTAAATAATCGCTTAGCATAATGGGTAAATATTGTTCTATTTCAATATTAACAATAGAATCAAGTTCTTCTTCTTTAACTTTAGGTAATATTAATTCCCTTTTTATTATAGATGAACTTTGCACTGTAACAATTGTTCTTTTAGCTTTAATCTTTTCTTTTAGTATTTTACTACTAATTAAACTTTTGATAGAATTTAAATCTAGTATATTTCCATCTCTAATAGAGTTTGTAGGTGTATCAAGTTTAAAAAAATTATTTATAATAATCGTGTTATTTTTTTCTTTACCTATAGCAATTTTAATATATCTTGTTCCTATATCGATTGAAATAACTTCTTTAGTAAACAATATTTTCACCCCATATAATTAAAAAAGTAATTTATATAATATGAAATTAAAACATCACCATAAAATATTGTAATAATAGCAGCAATAGAAATAAACGGTCCAAATGGTATGAAATCCTTCCTGTCTTTAATTCTTAGCAACAACAGCATAATAGAAAAAAATGCACCAATTAGGAAAGATAAAAACATTAATAAAAGTAAATGTTTCAAACCAAAGAAAAATCCTAATAATGCAATAAGCTTAATATCTCCGCCACCCATTCCTCCATGAGATACAATTGCAATAATTAGAAATATTAATCCACCAATCAATAGGCCTAAAATACTATTTAATAATTCCACTTTAGAATAATATAATAATTTAAAAATAAATGTAATAAAAAAGCCAAATAATAAAACACTGTCAGGAATAATTTGGTGTTTATAATCAATAAAACTAATTACTACAAGCAAACTTGTCAAAAATAAATATCGTATTAAATCAAAGCCAAACCCAAATTTGTAAAATAGCAACAGATAAATTAATCCATTAAGCAATTCTATAAATGGATACTGTAGGGAGATATTTTCCCCACAGTATCTGCACCTACCTTTATTTAACAAATAACTAAATACAGGTATCAAATCAAAAAATTTTAACCTTGTATTACAGCTTGTACAATGAGAAGGCGGATAAACTATTGATTCTCTTTTTGGTATTCTATATATGCATACATTAAGAAATGAACCTATAATTAGGCCTACCATACTTATTAATAAAACCATAATCACAGCTCCTAAAAAACAAACATTAATTACTATAGTTAGAATCAGTATCAGGATAAAGCTCTGTATCTATTGTACCACTACCATTATTAATTGTACCTATCCCTACTCTTATTTTACCTGATTCATTAACTATAATTACAAACTCCTTATTATTTACTGATTGAGGTACTGGTTTTGAATCCAAATAGTTTTTTCCTACTAAATCAGATTGAATATTTACTGTATTGTCATTATTATCAGGAATTTCTATATCACCTTTAGCAATAGCTAATTCAGTTGCTTTAGCTAAACTTCTAGCAGTAGCAACATCTGCTTTTTTCTTTGCCTCTTCTTGAATACCTACAAATCTAGGTACAGCTATCGCTGATATTATACCCAAAACAGCTATTACAACAATTAGCTCAACTAAAGTAAATCCCTTTTTATTTCTTATTCTTTTATTTATAGCCTTTATCATTATTTCACCTCCTTTCATTAGAACCTTACAGTATTAATCATATCAAACATAGGCAGTACCATTGAAATTACAATAAAGCCTACTATTAATGCCATAATAATAATCATAATTGGTTCTATTAGTGAAGTCAGCTTCTGTAGAGAAGCTTCAACCTCATCATCGTAAAAACTTGCAGTGTTGTCCAATATTTCATCAAGAGAACCCGATTCTTCTCCAATTCTTATCATAGATACAACCATTGGTGGAAAAAGCCCCAATTTTTCTATGGGTGATGCTAAGTCCAATCCTCTTCTAACTTCATCTTTAACTAAATTTAACCCTTCTTCTACTACTTTATTACCAACTATTTTTGAAACTATTTCTAAAGCCTTTATCAGTGGAACTCCACTAGATAATAATGTTGATAAAGTCCTTGTAAATCTACTCGTAGTAATCTTTCTTATTAAGTTATTAAAAATAGGAATTCTTAGTTTTAACTTATCAATTTGCATTCTTCCTTTTTCAGTCTCATAATACTTTTTAAAAAAATATGTTAAAATTGTAATTAATGCTATAATTAAATACCAATAGCTTTTTATAATATCACTAATCCCTAATAAAATCAGCGTTGGAGCAGGTAACATTGCACCACTCTGTTGAAACATTGATACAAAAGTAGGCATTACTACTGTTAATAAAAAAACTACTACCACTGTTGCTACAGTACTTAAGATTATTGGATATACCATTGCGCTTTTTATTTTATTACTAATTTTATTTTCTTTTTCATAATGTATCGCCATTCTGTCCATTATCGTATCTAAATTACCACTTACTTCTCCTGCTTCAACCATATTTATCAATAACTCTGGAAATACATCTCTATGACTCTTTAAAGACTCAGATAATGTCATTCCTTTTTGTACTGACTCAAAAATTTGTCCTAAAGTTTTTTTCAATTTTTTATTTTCAGTTTGATTTCTAAGTACTTCTAAGCAATTTACAATAGTAACTCCTGAATTTAGCATTGTATAAAATTGTCTGCAAAATACAGCAATATCTTTGATTTTTATTCTATTAAATATTTTTAAATCTTTTATATCCTTACTGCCAATTACTTCCTCAATCTCAATTGGATATATATTATCTGATTTTAACATATTAATAACTTCTATCTTTGAATTTGCATTATATTGTCCGTGTACCTTCTTACCATCAAAAGTAACTGCTTTATATCTATAGACGGGCATATATTCACCCCTAACCCTAAAATAATATTAAAAACTTATAAATCTACTTACAAATTCCCTATCAACTGCATAATCTAGCGCTGTATTTTTACTTATTAGATCCTGCTTAAAGAGGTTTATAAGCGAGTTATCCATTGTCTGCATACCAAATTTCATTCCTGTCTGTATTGCTGTCTGTATCTGATATGTTTTTCCTTCTCTAATTAGATTTCTTATTGCAGGTGTAGCTATCATTATTTCCAATGCTAATACTCTTCCTGCATTATCTATCCTAGGTATTAATTGCTGTGATATTATCCCTTCCAGAACTGCAGATAGTTGTATTTTTATTTGTTGTTGCTGATGTGGAGGAAAAACATCTATTATTCTATCAACAGTTTTAGCTGTTCCTATTGTATGTAAAGTTGATAATACAAGATGTCCAGTTTCTGCTGCTGTAATAGCAATTGAAATAGTCTCTAAATCTCTCATTTCACCAACCAATATTACATCAGGGTCTTGTCTTAACGCAGCTCTTAAAGCACTAGCAAAACTTCTAGAATCGCTTCCAATTTCCCTTTGATTTATAATGCTTTTATTATGCTTATGCAAATACTCAATAGGATCCTCTAACGTTAAAATATGACAACTTCTTTCTTTATTTATGCAATCCAACATAGAAGCTAATGTAGTTGACTTACCACTCCCAGTAGGTCCGGTTACTAGTATTAACCCTCTTTGTTTTCTTGATAATTCTTTTACAATTTTAGGTAACCCAAGCTCTTCAATTGTAGGAATTCTTAGTGATACAGCTCGTATCGCCATTCCATATGTACCTCTTTGTTTATATACATTAATTCTAAATCTTCCTAAACCTGCGACTGAATAGGAAGTATCTATTTCACCTTTTATTTCTAATTGCTTAAACTTCTCATCATCAAGTATCTGTTTTACAAGACTAAGATTTTTTTCTGGAGTCAATATCTCTTCTCCATATTTCTCAAGTTTACCATTAATCCTCATAACCGGTGGATAACCTACTGTAATATGTAAATCTGAAGCTTTTAATTCAATAGTCTTTTTTAATAACTCAGTAATATTCATATCATCACCTATTCTATAGTATATGTTACTCTCATTAATTCTTCAAACGTTGTAATACCTTCTATAACTAGAGATCTACAATTTTCTCTAAGTGTTATCATACCATTTTTAGATGAATTTAGCTTTAGAATATCATTACTAGCATTTTCATCAATAAGCTTTCTCATTTCTTTATCTATAATCATAATTTCATGTATTGCAGTTCTCCCTTTATATCCTGTATTATAACATTGGCTGCACCCTTTTCCTCTAAAGAGTTTAGTGTTTTCATCAATATTTAGACTTTTTATTTCAATCTTATCAGGTATATATGATATTTTACAATTATCACATATTTTTCTTACTAATCTTTGTGAAATAACTCCAACTAATGATGAAGAAATCAAATATGATTCTATCCCCATATCAATTAGCCTTGCTACAGTAGATGAAGCATCATTAGTATGCATTGTACTTATTACTAAATGTCCTGTTATTGCAGCTCTTACTGCTAACCTTGCTGTCTCTTCATCTCTAATTTCTCCAACCATAATAATATCTGGATCTTGCCTTAATATTGAGCGTAATCCAGTTGCAAATGTAAGTCCTGCTTTATTATTAATTTGGACTTGATTTATACCATCAAGCTTATATTCAACAGGATCTTCTAAAGTAATAATATTTTTATCCATCGAATTCAGTTCTCTTAATAAAGCATATAATGTTGTTGTCTTACCACTTCCTGTAGGTCCAGTAATTAAAATAATACCATTTGGATTTTTGATTATTTTATTAAAGCGTAATAAATTATCTTTAATAAATCCTAATTGTTCTTTACTTAGTAGAAAGCTTCCTCTATCTAAAAGCCTTATAACTACTTTTTCTCCATAAACTGTAGGCATTGTTGAAATTCTTAAATCTATCTCTCTTCCATCAATGTTAATTTCTACCCTACCATCCTGTGGTATTCTTTTTTCAGCAATATTCATTTTCCCCATAATTTTTATTCTTGTTACTATAGCAGAATGGGTAGATATCGATGGGGTCATAATTTCTTGTAGTTGACCATCTATTCTAAATCTTATTCTTAATCTATTTTCAAATGGTTCAATATGTATATCACTTGCTCTACTATTAACTGCTTGCTTAATTATAGAATTAATTAATCTTACTACAGGTGCATTATTAATTTGGGTAATAATTTCCTCATCAATTCCATTAATGTCATCAACGTTATACTGTTTTTTAAAGTCTTCTACAGCTTTTTCTGCTATTTCTTTACCATAATATTGCTCTATTGCATTCAGTATATTTTTTCTAGTTGAAATAACCGGCTCTATATCTAATCCAGTTGCAATCTTTATATCATCAATAGCAAAAATGTTTAAAGGATCAGCCATCGCTACTATAAGCTTATTTCCTTCTTTTCTTATAGGAATTAGAGTATGTCGTCTAGCTAATTTTTCGGGTATTATTTTAGGTATTTCAGGATCTATAAAGTATTTGTCTAAATCCATATGAGGAATTCCAAGCTGGTATTCAAGTACTTCTATTATTTCTTCCTCTTTTATATACCCTTTTTCAACCAGTAATTCTCCTAATTTTTTTCCTGTTTTTTTTTGTTCTTCTAAAGCAGATTTCAATTGTTCTTCTGTTATTTTTTTTGCTGAAATTAACAATTCTCCTAAACGAATTTTACTTCTACTCATTACTTTCACCTTCTATTTATTAGCCATAATACTTATAGCATGTTTTAATGCAAAAATTATTATATAACTTCTACATTTTCTAATAAAATCCTTCTTTTAAGTGTATCTTTTATTTTTTCTATATCTAATTTTCTATTAAGCCATATCTCATCACTTAATAGAGCTTGATAAAGCAACATATCTAAACCACCAATAGCAATCATACCTTCTTTTTTGGCTGATTTAATAAGTTCTGTTTCTAGTGGTTTATATATTATGTCATATACAATTACATTTTTATTAAATTTGTTTATTTCTATTGGTACTTTATCAATTTCTGGATACATTCCTATCGAAGTACAATTTATTAATATATCAATATTTTTAAAGTCTATATATGTTTCATTTAGGCTACCATAACTGCTTTCTATTTCTGGAAATTTGTCCTTGATTTTTCTAACAAGTATTTCACTTTTACTAACTGTTCTATTCAATATAGTTAAGCTGTTAGCTCCTTCATTTGCAACTGTTAATGCTATCGATTGGGCTGCACCACCTGCACCTAAAATTAGAATATTCTTACCTTTTAATGAAATATTCCTTTCTTCAAATGTCTTTAAAAAACCTAACCCATCTGTGTTATATCCAATTAGTTTTCCGTTGTCAATTTTAACAGTATTTACAGCACCTATTAATTCTGATTCATAACTCAACTCATCAAGAAAGTTTATAATGTCAATTTTATACGGAATTGTTACATTGAATCCTTTAACATTAATAGCTTTAAAACTATTAATTACATTTTCAAAATCTTTTTTCTCTATGTTAAATGCCATATAAACGGCATTTTCTTTTTCCTTATCAAATATATAATTATGTATGGTAGGTGATAAGCTCTTAACAATAGGATTTCCAATTAAACAATAAAGTTTTGTTAATGAATTAACTTTCATCGTCAGCTCACCTTCTCAATTTTCCTTAAAATCCTTCTTTCTAACTTTCGAATAATTCTAGTCCATAAAAATTCTTTCTTGCTAATCGGTACTACTAAAATTGTAAATGCTCCTAATCTATTTCCTCCTAAAATATCAGTGAAAATTTGATCTCCAATAACAACTGTTTTACCAGGAGTGGTATTCATAAGTTTTATCGCTTTTTGAAATGGTTTTTTTCTTGGTTTAACCGCTCTATGAATTGCATATACTTCTATACTTTTATTAAATTTAACAACTCTATCTTTAGTATTGTTTGAAACTATGCAACATTTAAACCCTAATTCTTTTATTCTTTTAAACCAATCAACTACCTCTTTTGATGCATATTCAGACTCCCAAGACACAAGAGTATTATCAATATCAACTATAATTGAATCAATTCCTTTAGATTTTAATGATATCAAGTCAATATCGAATATTGTATCAACATATAAGTCTGGTAAAAGCTTGCTCATCAAATCACCTCTTCCCATTAAGTCTAATATAACATATTCACTTCTATTTTTAAAGAAAACTATCAACCTTAATATTTCATTATAAAACTTTACATAAAAAAATAAGGGAAGTCAATCTTCCCTTGCTTGCATCTTATATTATCCCCAATTTCTTACCGGCTGTTTCTAGTACATCTAAAGTATAATCTAATTGTTCTTTTGTATGCTGAGCCATAATACTTATTCTTAATCTTGAAAGTCTCTTAGGTACTGCTGGATATAAAACTGGATTTACATATATTCCAGCCTCATGGCATATTCTACACATCTCTTTTACTTTGTAGTCATCTCCAATGATAATTGGAAATATAGCAGTTTCTGCATTGCCAATATCAAATCCTAAATCTAATAAACCTTTTCGCATATGTTTTATATTTTTCCATAAATGTTCCCTAAGAGATGGTTCATTTTCAATTACATCTAAAGCAGCTATTAATGACCCTGTTACTTGAGGTGTAGGAGCTGTTGAAAACATATAAGTTCTTGAATAATAATGTAGTAACTCAATTAATTCGCTATTACTAGCAATAAAACCACCTACACCACCTAAAGCCTTACTAAAAGTTCCTGCTACAATATCTACTTTACCTTCTATATGAAAATATTCAGGAGTGCCTCTACCATTTTCACCTATGACACCTGTTGCATGAGCTTCATCAACCATCACATAGGCACCATAAGCATGAGCAATTTCCACAATTTGATCTAAATGTGCTATATCTCCATCCATAGAGTAAACACCATCTACTACTACTAGCTTTGTTCTATATTTATCTTTCACTCGCTTTAATACCTTTTCAAGCGAGTTCATATCATTATGCTTAAAAAATTTCATATTAGTATTCTTACAACCATCTATTATACTTGCATGTACATATAAATCTAATATTGCAATATCCTTCTCTCCTAACAAAGATAATAAAGTACCTGAGTTTGAGCCAAAGCCAGAAGTATAAAGTATAGCTGCTTCACAGCCTTTAAATTTAGCTACTTTTTTCTCAAGTTCAATATGTAAATCTAAAGTTCCACCTAGTAATGGTACACTTCCAGCACCTGCACCATATTTTAATAATGCTTCCTTGCCTGCTTTAATCACTTTAGGATGTTTTGTTAAATTTAAGTAATCATTCGAAGCTAAATATATCATTTCTCTTTCTTTACCAGTGTACGCATCAATAATTTTCATTACTGGTCCTGAACCAGTTAATGATATTCTTCTATAGTTTAAATGCCTTTTACTATACATATCTTCCTGAAATAATTTAAACTCTTTAGCCCTTCCCATAATATCTTTGTCTGGTATATCATAAAAATCAGCTAAACTTAAATAAGATGAATCTAATTTCTTACTTATTTTTTCTTCAACCACACTCATTTCCATCCCTCCTAATATTATTAAATATAATATTCTATAAATTGTAAGTTTTTCCTTCCAATTAGTAAAATTTTTTGCACAAAATTGTGCACGAATAAAAAGGATTTTTTTTCTAATTATAGAATATTTATTGTGTATAGAATAAAGGAGGGGGTTTTGTGAAATACATATACGGAAAAGTCGCACTTGTAGTAGGGGCGTCTTCAGGAATGGGTAAAGCATGTGCTGAATACTTAAAAAATCATGGATATATAGTTTATGGCACTTCTAGAAAAGCTACATTCCCTGATTTACTTTCTGAAAAAAGAGAAGGCACAATCCAGATGATACCTTTAGATGTAACACAAGAAAAATCTATTATAAAAGCTATTGATTATATATTAAAAAATGAAGGTCAAATAAATATTTTACTCAACTGTGCAGGCTATGCTCTAGGTGGTGCTGTCGAGGATATATCCAATGATGAGGCACATGAAATATTTGACACAAATTTTTTTGGAATGATGTCAGTTATAAGACATGTACTACCTATAATGAGAAAGCAAAACAAAGGTTTGATTGTAAATATAAGTTCTGTAGCAGGCTTTATTGCACTTCCTTTTCAATCCATGTACAGTGCAACTAAATATGCAGTGGAAGCAATGACTGAATGTCTTAGAATGGAAGTTAAACCTTTTGGTATTAAAGTTTCCATGATCGATCCGGGAGACATAAGAACAAATTTTACTTCTTCAAGAAAAACAGCAAAAGCCGCTTTAATTAATCCAGCGTATAAAGAAAGACATAAGAAAGCTGTTGAAACTATGATAAAAGATGAATTAAATGGTCCAGGTCCAGAAATTGTAGTAAATGCATTTGCAAAAATTTTAAATAGCAAAAATCCACCTATTAGGGTTGTTGTTGGAATCAAATATAAATGTGTGGCATTACTTAAACGAATTTTACCTGCAAAAGTAGTTGAATACGTTTTAGAAAAAATTTATTAAAATCGGAAAATAAACACTGTATCTTTGCATACAGTGTTTATTCATTATAATTAAATGCTCTACTCAATTTTTTTATAGCTCTTTTTTCTATTCTTGATACGTAAGACCTTGATATTCCTAGCATTTTTGCAATTTCTCTTTGAGTTTTACAACATCCATTTATTAATCCATATCTTAATTCAATAATTTTTCGTTCTCTAGTTTTCAATATTTTATCCATTTTCTTATAAAGCTTATTTACCTGCATTTTCAAATCTACTTTATCTACAACCTCATCAGGATCAGTACCTAATATATCTATTAATGAAATTTCATTACCTTCTTTATCCATTCCTATAGGGTCTTGTAAGGAAATCTCAGATTTAATTTTCTTTGATGAACGTATACACATCAATATTTCATTATCTATGCATTTAGCTGCGTATGTCGCTAATCTTGTTCCTTTTTTTCTATCAAATGTAGTAATTGCTTTTATTAAACCTATCGTTCCTATCGATATTAAATCATCAATCTCTTTACCTGTATTATGATATTTTTTTACTATATGAGCAACTAATCTTAAATTTCTCTCTATCAAAATATTTTTAGCATTCTCATCTCCTTGTTCATATAATCTCAAATACTTGTCTTCTTCTTCAGGACTTAAGGGATTAGGAAAAGAATTTGTATTAGTTATATAACCAGCATATAAAGCAATTGGTTTAAGAAGTACTCCTAATACAGCTAATAAAGTCGTAAACATCAAAAAAGCACACCTCCATAAAAGGTCCTACTAGATTATATGTTTTTTTTAGTGAAGGTGTGCTAGTACATCTATTCAATTTTTTGTATTTCTTTGGCTATTTTCTCAAATATTGGTGCTGCAGTTTTTCCCCCTGAAATACCATTTTCTATTAAAACCGTAATTGCATATTTAGGTTTCTTTTTTGGAAAATATCCAGCAAACCAAGCATGTATAGTTTCCCTTTTATTATAAACAGCTTGAGCTGAACCCGTTTTACCTGCAGCACCTCCAATTTCATCCATCGAAATATTTTTAGCTGTGCCCATAGTAACCACTTTTTCCATATACCCCTGTATAAGTTTTGCATAATAAGGTTCCAAAACTCTTTTTGATTTATTTCTTTTTATTTTTTTTATAATATTTCCATTCTCATTTACTATACTATCCACGATAGACATATCTTTCATAATCCCATTATTAGCTATTGTAATAATCATATTAGTTATCTGAAGTGGAGTAACTTCAATACTTCCTTGTCCTATTGATATATTCCCTATGGCCGGCCCGAGTATATCATCACCTTCTGGTAAATTACCCTTGATCTCTTCTAAAAGTCCAATATCAACTATATCTCCAAACCCAAATTTTTTTGCAGTTTGAATTATCTTTTTAGAACCCACTATCTTTCCTATTTGAATAAAAACAGAATTACACGATTTATAAAATGCTTCTTCTAAATTTAATTCTCCATGACCACCATCTTTATATGAATGGCAAGCTATTTTTATATTGCCTACTTCTTCATAACCTTTACAAATATACTTTTTATCTAAATCAATCTTTCCACTTTGTAATGCTGCTGCAAGTACGATTATTTTAAATAAAGAACCAGGAGGATAAGACACTTGTATTGCTTTATTATATAATTCCATGTTTCTACTATTAAAGTACATTGCAACATTTTCTTGATTAAAGTTAGGTCTACTAACCATAGCTAAAATATCTCCACTTTTTACATCGGCGACTATTACAGCTCCATTTTTATTTTCTGAATCCATTACTTTCTCTACAACTTTTTGAATATTATAATCAATTGTCAGTTTTACACCAGTAGCTTCTTGACCTTTTTTCTTTTTTATATTCATCATCCCAATTCCTGGTATTACTTTCTTTTTACCATCAACAATCAAAGCAACTTTTCCATATGAATTATTTAGTTTCAATATATTATCAAAAGCCCTCTCAATACCACTTTCCCCCTTATTTTCACTTTTATTAATATAGCCAATAACATGTGATAATATATTTGATTTATCATATCTTTTAATTTTATCTTCGATATAGATTCCTTTTAATTCTTTTAATTCTTCTATTTCGCTATATAGTGGAACTTCTATCACATTATCTTTATTAAACATTATATTTTTTTTAATAAAATTTCTATCAACCAAAGTTTCTATTATTTTTGACAATTCTTTCTCACTAAATATATTTTTAAATATAAACATAGTTCTAATCTTATCTTTATTTGTTAAAGGTATTAAATTTCTATCAAAAATCATACCTCTAGCAGGTTTTATTTGAACTTCCATTGTTCTCTGCCTTATTGCTGCTTGTTTATATTCTTCTCCTTTAATAATTTGAATATAAAATAGTCTTACAATAATTAATCCAAAAATAAATAATACTGTACAATAAAAAAGTATTAAATTTCTTTTATACTTCATAAAAAATACCTCCAATAGATAACTAATATAAGTATTTCCATTATCTATTGGAGGTATAAGTTAGAATTCTTGTTTTTGTGCTATTATGGATTTAATTTTTGTAACCATTAAATCTATTGCTACTTTATTATATCCTCCCTCAGGTATAATTATATCAGCATATTTTTTACTTGGTTCAATAAACTGCATATGTGCTGGTCTTACTGTTGTTAAGTATTGTTCGATTACAGATTCTAATGTTCTACCTCGTTCTTTAATATCTCTTGTAATTCTTCTAATAATTCTAATATCTGCATCTGTGTCAACGAATATTTTTATATCTAGTAGGTTTCTTATTCTTTCATCATCTAATATTAGAATTCCTTCTAATATTATTATATCTTTAGGTTCTACTCTGACTGTTTCTTTTTTTCTATTATGCTCTTCAAAATCATAAATTGGTTTCTCAATTGCTTTACCTTTAAGTAAATCGTTTAAGTGTTCAATTAACAAGTCATTATCAAAAGCTAATGGATGATCATAGTTAGTTTTTATTCTTTCTTCAAAAGTTAAATGACTTTGATCCTTATAATATGAATCCTGTTCAATAATTACAATATTCTTTTCTGGTAAAGAACTAAAAATTTCCTGAGCTACAGTACTCTTGCCTGAGCCAGTTCCTCCTGTAATACCTATTAGAATTGGTCTTTTCAAATTTATCATTCCTTTCTAGATTTTCTTATTATATCCCAGGGCTCTACTGGTTGTTTCATTTTTATTTTCACTATCTGTTGTGGGTGTGGTGCTACTTCAATCTGCTCTCCATTCTCGTCCCACATTTTTTCAATTGTTTGAGTAAAATGCTCCTTGTTAGGACCAAAAACTTCTATCTCATCGCCGACAAACATTCTATTTCTCTGTTCAACAGTAGCAATTCCTAAGTCTTCATCATACTCAAGAATTAATCCTGTAAAATCATAAGTTCTTATATATGAACTACTCCCATATACTTGTTCTTCACCGGTTGGTTTTCCAAAATAGAACCCTGTTGTAAAATCTCTATGACTAGCTTTCTTAATTTCATCCAGCCATTTATCATTATAAACATAATTTGCTGGATCAGCAAGATATTTATCAATAACCATTCTATATGATCTTACAATAGTAGCTACATAATAAGCACTTTTCATACGTCCTTCTATCTTAAAACTATTTATCCCAGCATTTATCAATTCTGGGATATGCTTTAACATACATAGATCTTTTGAATTAAAAATATAAGTTCCTCTTTCATCCTCAAACACTGGAAAATATTCACCTGGTCTCTTTTCTTCCATAATATAATATTTCCATCTACAAGGATGTGCACATGCTCCTCTATTTGCATCTCTAAATATCATATAGTTACTTAACAAACATCTGCCAGAATATGATATACACATAGCCCCATGAATAAAAGCCTCTATTTCTAAGTCATCAGGTGTTTTATCAATTATTTCTTTAATTTCCTCTAAAGATAGCTCTCTTGCTACAACTATTCTTTTAATTCCTTGCTTATACCAGTAGTTGGCTGTATGATAATTTGTTGTATTTGCTTGAGTACTTAAATGTATTTCAAAATCTGGAGCTACGTCCTTTACAATGCTAAATACCCCTGGATCAGATACAATTACAGCATCAACTTCTAAATTATATAAGTCTTTTATATATTCTCTTAAACCTTTAAAATCTTCATTATGTGGTATTATATTTAATGTTACATAAACTTTTTTTCCTTTCTTATGAGCAAATTCTAGGCCTTGTTTTAATTGTTCAATATTAAAATTTCTAGCTCCAGCTCTCAATCCAAATCTTTCCCCACCAAGATAAACAGCATCTGCACCATAAGTTATTGCCATCTTAAGTTTTTCTAAATCACCTGCTGGTGCCAGTAGTTCTGGCTTTTTCATCATTTTACCTCCTATCTTTCTTAATTGTTAAAGCAATACCATCACCAATAGGTATAATGCTCGTTTCAAGAATTGGAGTATTGCATATATACTTTAAATACTCTCTCATTCTTCTTACAATTGTTTTTTTTCTTCTTATTACTAATTCATCATTAGCAACCATACCTTTAAAAAGTACATTGTCTGAAATTATAACTCCTCCACAATTTAGATTTTCTATACAATAAGGTAGAAATTCCATGTATTTACCCTTAGCAGCATCTAAAAAAATTAGGTCAAATTTTTCTTTTATATTAGGTAAAATTTCCTGTGCTTCACCATGTAATATTCTTATTCTATTATTCAAATCAACTTTTTCAAAATTCTCTTTTGCCAGCTTAACCATATCTTCTCTTCTTTCAATTGTAATTATTTCACAATCTCTTTTAGAAGCTTCTGCCATCACTATAGCAGAATAACCTATAGCCGTACCGATTTCCAAAATTTTTTTTGGGTTTTTTATCTGTATTATTACTCTAATAAACTGTGCAACTTCAGGATGTATTATTGGTACATTATAATTCTTAGCATAATCCTCAATTGTTTTTAGGATTTCCGAACTTCTAGGTATAACACTTCTTATATATTTTTGTATGTAATCCATGTTTATACTACACAAAGCTATCTCCCCTTACAATTAATATTACACAAATAATACGTGGTTAATATACCACGTATTATTTTCTCCAATTTTTAAATTTATTACTTGTTTTTATTTTTAGCATTTACATGCTCATTAAAACTTCTAGAAAAAGTATGACTTCCATCTTTATTAACTACAAAAAACATGTAATCAACATTAGCCGGTTCTACAGCTGCTTCTATTGATTTTAAACCAGGGGATGCAATAGGCCCTGGTGGAAGACCTTTGTACAAATAAGTATTATATTTAGAATCAATCTTTAAATCATCGTAAGTTAAGTTTTCCTTTCTTTCTCCTAATACATATTGAACTGTAGCACACGATTGTAATAACCAACCTTTTTTTAATCTGTTGTGAAATACAGCTGATATTAAAGGTCTTTCGCTATCTAGTTTAGCTTCTCTTTCTATAATCGATGCTAGAGTAATTACTTCATTCATCGTTAAATTCAGTTTTTTAGCTTTATACTTTATTTTATCATTATAAACTTGTTCAAATCTAGCTAACATTTTGTTAATAATCTCTTCTTCTTTTGCATCTTTGTAAACTTCATATGTATCAGGAAATAGATAACCTTCTAAAGTTGACCCTTCTGGAAGTTCTTTAAGAAAGTCAAATTTCTTTTTAAATAATGATACATTATTACAAAGCTCTAAAAATCTTTCTTTATTAACTAAATTCTGTTTACTAAGCTTTTCTGCAATCATTGATAATTCATAACCTTCTGGTATTGTAAATTTCACAGTCTTTTTAGGGTTGCCTTTAACTAAAGCATCTATAATCTGATACAAATCCATCTTTTTATTTAGTGAATATTCACCTGCTTTTAATTTTCCATCAACTTCTTTCATTCTAACAATAATTTTAAAAATGTATTTATTTTTAATTAATGAATTTTCTTCTAGTATATCTGCAATTTTTGCAGTAGTACTACCTGAAGGAATTTTTATAGTAATATCATAAGAAACACCTTCACTATCTACAGGTTTCATTTGCTCTTTTACATAAATAAAACCTACAGTTGCAATTATAATAATAGCTAAAATTAAAAATGTTAAACCTAATTTAATCCCTTTATTTCTACTTTTAATTAGGGCTTTAGCCATAGCCTGTCCCCCTTTTATTTTGCTCTTCTAATTATATAATTTTACGCTTATTTTTACAAGATATAATAATAATTTAGTAAAAATCTTTGTTTTATTTACTAAAAAAAGCGGATAAACCGCTTTCAAATTGTAGATAAACTTAAAGCTAGTAAATCACTTTATATAAATTTTTTTATTGTTCTTTCATAAACATACAAGACAACATTTCCAAACAATCCTACGGCAATTAATTCACCTAAAGCAATTGATGCAACTGTCGGCCAATAAGGAACATTAAAGAAATAAGAAACCCATAACGAAACAATTAATCCATTTAAAATAACAGGAGGTAAAATTCCTAGAAATTTATTAGGCATTTTACTTGTTAATAATGCAGCAATTAGCGTAACTAAACTTCCACCTATAATATCTATTAACCCAAAACCTGAAGTGAAAGTTAGAATTAGATTTGCAATAAAACATCCAACAAAAACGCCAGGTATTGCAGCTGTTTCTACTAACGGTAATAATACTAACGCTTCTGCTATTCTTATTTGTATAGGCCCAAAAGCAAGTGAACCAAATGGTATTTCTAAAGCCACAAGTATAACATATAAAGCAGCAATCACACTTGCTTTAGTTAAAAATCTTGTATTCATTAGAAACCTCCTTTGTTATCTTATGTTATCTTCAATTCCCAAATCTATATTTATAGATTCTCCTAAAATTTTATAAATATCACTCATCATTTGCCCAAATCTCATTTCTGCCATAAAAAATTCACGTATTACAGGATTACTCATAATTATCTCTTCTATCTTTTTAAGTTGTTCTAATTTTTCTTGAGATACTTCTTTACCTGTCATCTGCTCCATTTGAACTTCCATAGTTTTTTTTCTAAAATCAATAACCATTTCTCTTGTTTTTTCGTTTGCAAAAACCTTTTCTTGTTTTCTTAAATATTCTTTATACTCATCTGAATTCTTAATTGCTCTAGCTAAATTATGCGCTGCATCATAAACATTCATCAAACCACTCCTTGTAAATTAAATTTTACTATACAATTCATTATATGTATACAAATAATATAGGTTATTATATAAAATTTGAAATTTACAAATTTATTAATATCGGAACTAAAACTGGTACCGCTGAAGACAAAATCACTCCTGTAACAAATGCAATTATTGAAATACTTGCATTAGTTGCTTTTGTAATTATTGGTAGTGATGTATCCATAGCAGTAGCACCTGCAGGGGCAATACTTTCTAAATCACCAATATATTTTACAATGAGAGGTATTGATATAAATGCTATAATTTCTCTTATCACATTAGACATAAATGCTAATGCTGCAAGTTCAGTCGAATAACTAGACAGCAATACAGATGATAAACTATACCATCCTAATCCTGCACCTACTGCCCCAGCTTCATTATATTCCATCCCAATTACTATACCTCCTAAAATACTTCCTAATATACTTCCTAGAATAATCATAATAGGAATTAAAATCAACTTAAATCCAATTTTTTTTACTCTTGTTAACGATTCTTTATTAAAGCCAATTTCTATACCTACTAAAAACAGTAATAAACATAAACCTAAATCTATTACCCAACCTGTGTAACTAAAAAAACTGCTTGGTAACCCAAAACGTCCTAAAGCAACCCCCAATGCTATTACTACTATTATACTATAACTCACTTTCTGATTCCCCTTTGGAAATAGAATTATAAATAAACCTCTTAACCAGCTTCACAAATATAATACTAAATATAACAGATAGTAATGACAGAATAAAAGCTTTAATACCTAAGCTAAATAAATTATTTAAAACTTTTTCATCCATTCCAATTCTTATTCCCATAAATAACAATAATAAAAACAAACTTAAATACTGTAATTTTTGTATGAATACTTTATTTTTACTACTAATAATTCCTCTAGCACCTATAATGAAACCAATAAAAAGTAAAACTAAATATAAAATAAATCTACTAAGCAAATCTCCCACTCCTATATATAAAATTAGCAAAATGCCGCAGCAATAAGCCACGACATTAAACTTCCATTATGATAGGTAAAATCATAGGATTTCGTTTTATTTTACTGTATAAAAAGTTTCTTAACTCATCTTTAATATTAGCTTTTAAAGTAGCCCAATCAGTAATATGATTTTTTTCACATTCAGCTAGGACAGCTCTAATTCTCTCTTTAGCCTCTTCCATCAAATCTTCAGATTCTCTTACATAAACAAAACCTCTTGAAACTATATCTGGGCCTGCTATTACCTTACCATTTTCTTTACTAATCGTTACTACTACTACGATTAATCCATCTTCAGACAGATGTTTTCTGTCTCTAAGTACAATATTACCAACATCACCTATTCCAAGACCATCTACTAAAATATTCCCTGCAGTTACTTGCTGCCCAAATTTCCCTTTATCTTTTGTAAATTCAATTACTGAACCATTTTCTGCAATAAAAATGTTTTCTCTTGACATTCCTATTTCTTCAGCTAATTGAGCATGCTGCTTAAGATGTCTATATTCACCATGTACTGGAATAAAGAACTTTGGTTTTAATAAAGTATGTATTAATTTCAACTCTTCTTGACAAGCATGTCCTGATACATGAACATCAGCTAGTGTTTCATAAATAACATCAGCACCTTTTTTAAAAAGCTGATTTATTACTTTTGCTACCATTTTCTCATTACCAGGTATTGGTGTTGCAGAAATAATCACTAAATCTCCAGGCATTAGTTCCATTTTTTTATGTTCAGAAGATGCTATCCTTGATAAAGCTGACATAGGCTCCCCTTGGCTGCCTGTTGTTATAACTACTATCTCATTATCTGGATACTTATCTATTTCATTAATATCTATTAATACACCATCTGGTAAATCTAAATATCCTAGGTCTTTTGCAACTCTAACTACATTAACCATGCTCCGACCAGATACAGCTACTTTTCTATTAAACATAATTGCTGCATTAATAATTTGCTGTATTCTGTGTATGTTTGATGCAAAAGTAGCTACAATTATTCTCTGTTTTGCTTTCATAAAAATATCTTTAAAAGTATCACCAACAGTTTTTTCTGACATTGTATAACCCGGTCTTTCTACATTTGTACTCTCAGCCATTAAAACCAATACACCTTTTTGACCTAACTCTGCAAATTTATGCAAATCAATAACTTCTCCATTTATTGGTGTATAGTCTATTTTAAAATCTCCAGTATGTACAACAATCCCAACAGGAGTATGTATTGCTAAAGAAACTGAATCTGGAATACTATGATTATTTCTTATAAATTCTATATTAAAACATCCTAGTTTTACTGATTTACCTGGTCTTACAACATTTAATTTCACGTTTTTTATATTATGCTCTCTTAACTTATAATCTACAAGACCTAAAGTTAATTTCGTACCGTAAATAGGAACGTTAATCTTTTTCAATATATAAGGTAAAGCTCCTATATGATCCTCATGACCATGTGTTAAAACTATACCTCTAATTTTCTCTCTATTCTTCAAGAGATAAGTTATATCTGGTATTACTACGTCTATTCCTAACATTTCATCTTCTGGAAATATTAGTCCACAATCAATAACTATAATATCATCATTATACTCTATTACTGTTATATTCTTGCCTATTTCAAATAGCCCGCCCAATGGAATAATTTTCAACTTGTTTAATGTCCTTTTCGACACCCTATCACACTCCTTGTTTATGTTTCTTATATAAAGCATTAACTAATATGCTATCATAATCATATTGTGTTCATTAGATATTTTAACCAAAAAAAATATATTTACTTTAATTAGTCTTCAATCTTAATGAAAAAATAAATCCCTCTATGGGATTTATTTTTTACAGTCTTTACAGTACCCAAAAAATTTCAAATTATGGTCTACGATTTTAAATTCTCCACTCTTTTCAATCTCTTCTTCTAACGTTTCTAAAAGATCTAGTTGAACTTCTATAACTTTGCCACAACTTAAACAGATTAAATGATGATGTTGGTGATCGCCACTATTAGTATTTAATTCATATCTACTACAACCATCATTAAAATTCAATTTATAAATTATATTTAATTCCTCAAATAGTTGTAAAGTTCTATAGACAGTAGCTAAACCTATCTCAGGAAATTTTCCTCTAACTTTTTCATATATTTCTTCTGGGCTTAAATGCTTTCCTTGATTTTCCAAAATCACATCGAGTATGATTCTTCTTTGTGTTGTTAATTTATAGCCCTTTTCCTTTAATTGTTCTCTTAAACTTTCTATCAAATATACCATCACTTCACCTGCTTTTCCTGTTCTATATATTAGTCTATAACTATATTATGGAAAAGTCAACAAATATGTTAATTTAAAATTTCATAAGCTTAATATAATTTAAATATGGGTTTAAATTATCTCATCTATAATAGCTTCATATACAGCTGCAGCATCATCAAACTCTGCTTTGTCTTCTATATTTACTAAAATCATATTGCCATCTTCATCAGATTCAATTCTTAATATATAAGCTTCTTCCTCTTCTTCATTAATAGGAAGCAAAACTGCATATTCCCTATCTTCAATATCAAATGTAGCAATTACCTCAAATTCTACTTCGTTACCTTCTTCATCAATAAGTATTATTGTCTCTTGTTTATCTTTCATACTTATCACCTTCCTAATTTTTTATTTTATCTAAATAAGATTGTAGAATAAAAACAGCAGCCAATTTATCTATAACATTTTTTCTTTTTTTTCTACTTACATCTGCATTAATTAGTGTTTTTTCAGCAATTATAGTTGTTAATCTTTCATCTTCAAATAAAATATTAACTTTAAATCTTTCTTTTATTTTTTCTGCAAATTTAATAACTTTTTCACCCTGTGGTCCCAACGAATTATTCATGTTTTTCGGTAATCCAATTACGATATCGCTAATCTTATAATGATTGATAAGCTCCTCTAATTCATTCAAATCACTCTTAATGCTTTTTCTTCTAATTGTTTTTACACCTTGAGCAGTTAAACATAATGGATCGCTAACCGCTACTCCAATAGTTTTATCACCAACATCAAGCCCTAATATCCTTCTCATACATACCTCCATTATATTACTTTTATACAAAACTCTGGACATGCTGCTGCACAATATCCACAAAAAATACATTTACTCGTAACTGCAGTAGCTTTACCTTCTAAAATCTTAATTCCACCATGCCTACATGTTTCAACGCATTTTTCACAGCCTATACACCAATCCTGAACTATAAGTTTTCTAGCTTTTTTACTCAATTTCTCCTTTAAAAACTTTGGTATATTCCCTTTTTGTAATAAGTGAACATTTGCATCAACTTCGTCAATTGATTGCATTCCTATAGCTATCGAATGAAGATGTGGAATATTTTTGACATATTCAAAAGCTTCCTCTACTCTATTTATCAAATGCCCACCACCTAAAGGTTTCATTCCATATATGCCAACACCTTTTTCATACGCTTTCTTTATTGCATCAATCATTTCTTCTGAATTTCCATCTTGTATTCCTAAACCAAATTTATTAATTATAGGATGTATAACTTCTATCTCGTCAAATTTCAATGAATCTAACACACCTTTTACTCTATGTGTAGAAATTCCAAAGGCTCTTATCAATCCTTTTTCTTTAGCCTTTAAAAAATATTCTATTGCCTCATAATGCCCTCGGATTGTATATTCACTCTCTTGCTCATGTAATAGGAAAATATCAATATAATCTGTTTCTAATTTATTCAGCGCATTATAAAGGCTTCTCTCTGCAGTTTCTCTTGAATAAGAATAAGATTTTGTTGCTATAATATACTTTTCTCTTGGTATAGTTTTTAGTGCTTCCTTAATATATTCGTAATTGTTATATAATTCAGCTGTATCTAGAAAATTAATTCCACACTCATAAGCATATTTTATTATATTAGCACCTATCTTAATAGGTAAATTAGCTTGAAGTGGTCCAATTGTTAAAGAGCCAAAGCATATTCTTGATACCTTAATATTAGTTTTGCCAAGATTTCTATATTCCATTACGTCACGTCCTCAATTTCTGATATATTTGTAATACTACTATATATGTTAAAGCAGTTACAGTTAATAAAAGTATTAAAGCTGCTATAACAACTCCAGAATCATTCAAAAATAATCCAAAAATTGCACTAAGTATTAAGCATTTAAGTGCAAAAGATATATTTTTATTTCTAGTTAAGAAATTTTTTATAATACTCTTTTGGGTTATTAGTAAAATCATAAATAACATTACATTTATTCGAAGTGACTCACCCCAAATAGAGACTTTAAACAGTTTAACATTCATAAGTAATTTTCTAATTATTATATTATAAATATAGTTAACATCTCCACTTAATATCTTATTAATAAAACTATCTATATGCGTTGTATTATTGCCCATTATAGTGTTAGTAACAGTAAATATAGAAATAACAGCTAATGCCACTAATAACATTTTTACAATATTAGAATAATTCTTTTCTACTTCAAAAGAATCATTAAATATTATATAAATTAATATAAATACTAAGATCAAGCTGCCGCCTAAATTTGCTCCATAATTTGAACTTATTAATAAATATGTATTAACGATAAGTAGTATAGATAGAAATAGTTTGTTTGGTTTATTTTTAAATACAAAAGCTATTGCAGTAAACAATGAAAAAATTAGAATACCTACTAACTCATTACCTATTCCATAATATCTAGCACCTATTATTGGATCATATCCAATAATAGACGTTTTAGCTAATTCACAATTTGTAAAAAGGTCTATTAGAATTGTTATGTAAGTTAAAACACCAATTAACTGCAGTCTATATTTAGAATTAAAAACTAAAACTAAAATTAGTATGAAAAAAGATATTATACTTATATATTTTATATATTTCCAAGTATCCATTATATTGTAACTTGATACAAATAAAAAGACAAGAGGCATAATAATTATTAACATAAGTATTGATTGAATAATCCTTAATAGTTTTTTAGTTTGTATCCTTCTAAACAACAATATAAAAATTATAATCATTATAAAAATCATTTCGCAAATTACATATAATTTTAAAGACTGTTTTCTAATATTTGAAATGAATTTTATTTTATAACTTAGTTGTTTAACATATGCTAAATTATTATTATACTTTTTAAATTCAATAAAAGTACCAGTAAAACCTTTGTATTTAATACCTAAATATTTTGTAATTGAAGGAGCAATATCTATATTAGATACAATACCTTTTCTTTTTGTAGTTTTTGAAAATAAAACTCCTTTAGGTATTCCATCCCCCCAAAATATTAAAGGTGTTAATTCACTAGCATTTTTTATCTTGTCGTCTCCCATATTGGGACTTATTATTATAAGTCTTGTTGTATTTCTATCAATGCTATTTACTAAATCTCCTATGAACTCATCAGCTTTTTTTAATATTTTTCTTCTATGTAAAAAATACATTATATCTGCTAAATTATCTTTATAAAAATAGAGCCTATCTAGGTCACCCGTTTCTATAATTACTAATGAAGCTTTATCATTTAGATTTTTTATTTCTGTTAATACTTTTTTATAGTCAGTTCGTATTCCATATGGATATGAATCATCTTTAATTAAAATGTTATCTACATTGCCATAGTCTATAAGTCCTCTAAAATCAGTAGCAATTAAACAATTTGTCCTAATAATAGTATCAGCAGTATCTGAATTTCCAAATACTGCTGTTTTTAATCCTTTTTTATGTAAAGCGTAACCTAACGCTCCTATTTTTGCATTAAATTTATTCTTATTATTTAATTTATTAAGTTTTATTATTTCAGTATTAATAATTTGATATTTCTTTGGTATAATTCCTAATCTTCTTTTATAAATATTTGATATGTTATTTTTTAAATTATAACTTTTTGAATATTCATATGTTGCACTAACTCTTCCAGAAGCATTAATAGTAGCATATGATCCTGCCCCTTTATATCCATAAAAACCTTTTGTATTCATTATTCCTATACTTCCGTCTTCAATTAAAGCATTTAGGTTGTCCATATATTCCAAATCTTCAAATATTAGTCTATTTAAAACTATCATAACTACTTTTTTGCGTTCATTAGACTCAGAAATAGAAAAATTTTTTTCACATATAATTAATACAACAACTATAATCAAAATTTTAAACAAGTTCTTCTTTAGTATATCTAACAAAGCAATCGCTCCATTTTACTTTTCTAAATAGTTTCTTAATAATTCTTCTAATAATTCATCTCTTTCTAACTTTCTAATTAAAGTTCTTGCATTTTTATGACTTGTAATATAAGTAGGATCACCAGAAAGTATATAACCTACCATTTGATTTATCGGATTATATCCTTTCTCTTTCAAGGCATTGTATACACTTTCAATTATCTTTCTAGCTTCAGTAATATTATCCTTTTCTACATTAAACTTTACAGTGTGATTTATTATCTCTTTCACAACAGCACCTCCCTTTTATTTATATCATATATTCTACAATTATATACATATTCCTTTAAATTTATAATTTCTATGGTGAAAACCTGACCCGTAAAGGGTCAGGAGTACTTGTCTAAAAATTATTATAATTGTTCTTTTACTATATCTACTACTTTTGATAAAGCAATATCTATTTTAGATACATCTTTTCCACCTGCTTGGGCCATATCTGGTCTGCCGCCACCTCCGCCACCAGTTTCTTTAGCAACTTCTCTAATTATATTTCCTGCATGTATTCCTTTTGAAACTAAATCTTTTGTAGCCATTGCAACAAACGAAATTTTGCCATCTTTAACTGAACCTAAAATAACTAAAACAGAGTTCATCTTATCTTTAATTCTATCACCTAATTGTCTTAGTTCATTCATACCCATATCATCTATTCTTTTAACTATCAGACTTATTCCATTAACTTCAATTTTTTCATTAATAATATCATCTACTTTTGAACTTGCTATTTTTGATTTAAGATTATTAATTTCTTTTTCCAATAATTTATTTTCTTCAATTAAATCTTTTGCTTTTTCTATAACTTCTTTTTTATTTGTTTTAAGTACCTCTATTAATGAATTCATTTTCTTTTCCATGTCATTTAGATATTCAAAAACTTTCATGCCTGTTATTGCTTCTATTCTTCTTATACCTGATGCTACTCCACTTTCACTTACAATTTTGAACATACCAATTTGACTTGTATTATTAACATGAGTACCACCACATAATTCCAGAGAATAATCACCCATTTTCACAACTCTAACTTTTTCACCATATTTTTCATCAAACAAAGCTACTGCCCCCATTTTAACAGCCTCATCTAAAGAAACCTCAAAAGTTTCTACATTTAACGATTGTAGAATCTTCTCATTAACTAATTTTTCTATTTCTACAAGTGTATTTTTATTTAATCCTTCAAAATGTGTAAAGTCAAATCTTAGTCTATCAGGATGTACTAAAGAACCAGCTTGATTTACATGCTCACCAACAATATCTTTTAGTGCCCTGTGTAAAAGATGTGTAGCAGAGTGATTTCTTGCTGCATCTAGTCTCTCTTTCTCATCTACAATAGCTTCCACTTTATCTCCTTCAAAAACTTCTCCATCTATTACGATAACTTTGTGAAGAATAACACCTTTGCTACCTTTCTTAGTGTCAAAAACCTCACATTTAAAATTATTATTTAATAATTTACCTTTGTCTCCAACTTGGCCTCCACTTTCAGGGTAAAAAGGCGTTTCTTTTAAAATTAAAATACCTTCTTGTCCTTTTTCAAGTTTTTTAATTTCTTTATTGTCTTTAATAATGCTTAATACTTCTGTTTCTAGTCTAATATTATTATATCCTTTAAAAATAGTTTTTTCTCTATTAATATAAAATCCCTCTATATCTATATCCCAAGCTTGACTATCTTTCTCAGCTCTTGCTTTTCTAGCTCTTTCACGTTGTTTATCCATTTCTCTGTTAAATCCTAATTCATCTACTGTTAAGCCTTCTTCTTCCAATATTTCCTTAGTTAAATCTAATGGAAAACCATAGGTGTCATATAATTTAAATGCACTTTCACCATCTAATCTAGTTTCTCCATTATCTTTAATCTTTTCTATATATCCTCTTAAAATATTAATACCTTGATCAATTGTTTCATTAAACTTATCTTCTTCTATATCAATTACATTCTTAATTTGAGTCTGTTTTTCTTTCAATTCAGGATAAATCTCTTTCCAGTTTCCGATAACAACACTAGATAATTTACTCAAAAATTTTCCATTTATCCCTAATAATTTTCCATGACGAGCAGCTCTTCTAATTAATCTTCTTAATACATACCCTCTTCCTTCATTACTTGGTAATACACCATCTCCTACCAAGAAAGTTATTGCCCTTATATGATCAGTAATTACCCTTATTGATGTATCACTTTTATAATCCTTTCCATAAACTACACCACTTATTTTTTCTACTTCATTCAATATACTTTTTATTGGTTCTATTTCAAAAATATTATTTGCTTCTTGAATTACTGCTGTTATTCTTTCAAGACCCATTCCAGTATCTATATTAGGGTTAGGTAAATTGTTATAATTACCATTCTCATCTTTATCAAATTGTGAAAATACTAAATTCCAAACTTCTACATATCTATCACAGTCACAACCAGGTTTACAATCATCTTTACCACAACCATACTTTTCTCCTCTATCTACATAAATTTCAGAGCAAGGGCCACAAGGTCCAACTTCTAATTCCCAGAAATTATCTTCTTTGCCTAATCTAACAATCCTATTGCTATCAATCCCTATAATCTTATTCCATATTTCAAAAGCCTCATCATCTTTATAGTAAATTGATACCCATAATTTTTCTCTAGGTATCTGTAACCTCTCAGTTATAAATTCCCACGCCCATTTAATTGATTCTTCTTTAAAATAATCTCCAAAAGAAAAGTTTCCTAACATCTCAAAGAAAGTTGCATGTCTATCCGTTTTACCTACATTTTCTATATCTCCAGTTCTAACACACTTTTGACAAGTTGACATTCTTTTTCTTGGTGGTTGTTCCTTACCTAGAAAATATGGTTTTAAAGGTGCCATTCCAGCGTTTATTAATAGTAAACTTTTATCATTTTTAGGAATTAATGAATAACTTGGTACTATAAGATGTTCTTTTTCTTTGAAAAAATCTAAAAACTCATTACGTATTTCATGCAAACCTAACTTTCTCATTTAGTTCACCCTTTCTTTAAATTTTATATTATTTAATAAAACATCCAAAACTTAATCATATGAATTATATTAACATCTTCTATTAAAATAAATTTAACAATGATTTTGTTATAATTTCTATGGATTATAAAAAAACTCGCCCCTTAATTAGGGACGAGAGAAGAACCCGCGGTACCACCCTACTTACTATAAAGTCGCTCAAGTACGATAACGGTATAACCGTAGACTTCTACTATAGTTTCAAAGTCTCAACTTAAGGGCTGCTTCAGTACACTCATCTAAATACCTTCCAGCCAAGGGTATTCTCTCTATAAGACTCGTAATACTTACTACTCCCTATCATCGTTGTTAACAATATTTTCTTAATAAGGATTATAAATAAAATATCTATTCTTGTCAATATTATCTACAATCTAATAAGTTTATTAATTATAAAGTTTATTACTATCTTTAACACTGCTGCTACAGGAACAGCTAATAAAAGCCCCCATATTCCAAAATAACTACCTCCAAGTAACAACGAAAAGATTACTACTACAGGATGTAAACCAACACTCTCCCCTACAATTTTAGGTGAAATTATCCCACTTTCAACTTGCTGAATTATAACAAATAATATAACAACCCATAGAGCTTTTATAGGGCTTTCCATTAATGCAAATATGAGTGCAGGTATTATCCCAATTATAGGTCCAAAATAAGGTATAACATTAGCTATCCCGGCTATTATACCTATTATCAATGCAAAATCAATACCTAAAATTAATAATCCAATTGTTGTAGCTACTCCCACAAAAGCAGCAACTATAAGCTGTCCTCTAATAAACTTACCTAATATCAAGTCAATCTCTCTAAATACACATAAAACATCATACCTATAAACCTTTGGAATAAATAAGATTATTTTTTTCTTAAAATAATCTTTATCTTTTAGAAAATAAAAAGTTAAAATTGGAATTAAAATAAAACTAAAAGCCTTTGAAAAAACTTGTATAATAGAATTTGTAAAGTTTTTTAGAGAATTTATTATTGTAACTTGTATTTTATCAAGATTAGACTTAACTACTTCGTTTATGCTTTGTAATTCAGGTGGTAAATTTTCGATATTTCGTGAATACTTTAAATAAAGTTCATTAAAAAAACTATAAGCATTATTAAAAAAGTTTGGTAAAATATCAATTAATTTCTTAAATTCACTTGTAAGTTTAGGAAATATAGAAAAAGAAATTACAAGTATAATTCCAATTAAAAGCAGATACACTAGAAGTACTCCTAGAGTTCGTGATATCCTTCGTTTTTCTAGGCCATTAACTAATGGATTCAAAAGATATGATAATCCTATCGCTAAAATAAACGGTGTAAATAAGCCAGTCATATCTTTAGTAATTTTATAAGTTATGTAAATAAGGAGAAATATTAATAGAGTAGTTATAAGTTTAACTATTTTTCTCTTTGATACTATAATCCGTTTAGTTGATTCTACATATTTATTCCCGATATTAACTAAAAAATAAATTATAAGTCCTAATAAACATACAATAAAAATTTCTTTCAAATAAATGATAAGATTAACTAAATTTTGCATAACAACCTCCTCATATATATAAAGGCAGCAAAGCTGCCTTATTTAAAACCATCCCATATTATCCATCATGTTAAAAAGCATTTTTTTACCTGTTTTCATTAGTCTCTTTCTTTGTCTAGGAGTCATTTTACTTGCAGCATACATTCCTGCTGTAGCACCAATTATACTGCCAGTGATAACTCCTTTCACAAATCTACCTTTCATTTTACACACTCCTTTAACTGTGTTTATAGTTAGTTTATTACTCTTTTACTGTTCTAATTCTAGCAGTTTTTTGAAATACTCCTTGTTTTTATCAAACTCTGTTTTAATTTCATTTGAAATCATTAAGGCATCTTTACCAAATGTAATACCATAGATATAAGGTAGTACATTTCTACCATCCATAATATCCTGAATTAAACCATCCGATAAAATAAACCCTAATACTTTTCCATTATCTTCGTCTATTATTATATCTTTTATTATCCCTATATTTTCTCCTGCTTCTGTTATTACATCCTCACCTATTATTTTTTTCCTTTCTTTTATTAATTCAAAAATCTCAGGTATATTTGCTGCAGATTCAATAACATTTTCTTTATTGACTATAATAGCGTCTTTTCCAACACTTATTATATTTTTATATTTTATTATTTTCGCTTCTTTAAAAACACTACCTTCATGTGTCATTAAAGCCAGAATTCTAAACTTGTTTCTTGAAAAAACCAAGTCTTTTATAACAGCTATTTTTTTTCCAGAAACTTTACTCATTACAGGTAACCCAATAAATTCACTGGCTTTTTTCACTAAAAAGACCTCACTTTATAAATTTATTTCTTATATAATTATTATTCCACAAATAATTTATAATATTTTCTTCAAAATTGTTCCACCACCAACGACAATATCACCATCATAAAATACAACTGATTGCCCTGGAGTTATTGCTCTTACAGGTGCATCAAACACAACTTTAACTTTATCTTCATCGATAGGATATATAGTAGCATCTGTTTCTTTTGCAGTATATCGAATTTTAGCCTTAACTTTTAGTGGTTTTGTAAGTTTTTCAAATGGTATAAAATTTAAATCATTCGCAATAAGTTCAGTACCAAAAACTTTTTCTGCATCACCAACAACTACTATATTTTTTTCAGGATCAATGTGTACAACATAGACTGGTTTCCCAAGTGCTAAACCTAAACCTTTTCTTTGTCCAATTGTGTAGTTAGTTATTCCTTTATGTTTTCCTAAAATATTTCCATCTGTATCTACGAAATATCCAGGCTTAATTTTATATTCAGCATTTTCTTTTATAAACTTACCATAATCATTATCCTCAATAAAACATATTTCTTGACTTTCTGGCTTTTCTGCCACAATTAAGCCTAATTCTCTTGCTATTTTTCTAACTTCTTCTTTGTTGCCAATATTACCTAATGGCATTAGTATATGTTTTAATTGTTCCTGTGTTAAATTATATAATACATAAGTTTGATCTTTACTTACTGCTTCAGATCGTTTTAATAAGTACCTACCTATTTCCTGATCATATACAATTTTAGCATAGTGACCAGTTGCAACATAGTCTGCACCAAGCGATTTAGCTCTTCTTAATAATTCTTCAAATTTAACAAATCTGTTGCAAGCTATACAAGGATTTGGTGTTCTACCTTTTCCATATTCATCTATAAAATAATTTATAACTTTTTCTTTAAAAACGTCTTTAAAATTCATAACATAGTAAGGTATACCTAAATAATTAGCAACTCTTCTAGCATCTTCAACTGCTGAAAGTGAACAACATCCACCTTCTTTTTCCATAACATAAGGATCTTTTTCTTGCCAAATCTGCATTGTAACTCCTATTACTTCATAACCCATTTCTTTTAGTAAAAATGCTGCAACTGAACTATCAACACCACCACTCATTCCTATTACAACTTTCTTTTTTTCCATAATCCACCTCTATCTATCTTCTATTTTATTAATAATATATTTTACATCAATTTTTTAAAGTATACAAATCATTTAACTTTGAAAAAAGCTACTGTTTATCAGTAGCTTCTTTTTAGTGTCCATGTGGGTCTTCATCAGGATTGAAATCTTCCAAACCCTCTATTACAATATTATTTTTCTTAGCGTAATCTAGTAGAGCTGATTTAATTGCTTGCTCTGCCAAAACTGAGCAATGCATTTTAACTGGAGGAAGTCCATCTAAAGCCTCAGCTACAGCTTTATTTGTCAATTTAACAGCTTCCTCAACACTTTTTCCTTTTATCAATTCAGTAGCCATACTTGAAGAAGCAATTGCAGAACCACATCCAAATGTTTTAAACTTAACGTCTACTATAATACCATCTTCTATTTTTAAATATATTTTCATTATATCTCCACATTTAGGGTTCCCTACTTGACCAACGCCGTCTGCATCTTCAATTTCACCTACATTCCTAGGATTCATAAAATGATCCATAACCTTTTCTGAATACATTATTTAACCTCCCTTACACTCTCATACAATGGTGACATTTCTCTTAATCTTTCTACAATCTTAACTAAATTCTCAACTACATAGTCCACATCTTCTTCTGTATTAAAATCTCCTAGTGAAAATCTCAATGAACCATGCGCTATTTCATGAGGCAATCCTATTGCAAGTAATACATGTGATGGGTCAAGAGAACCTGAAGTACACGCAGATCCACTAGATGCAGCTATTCCCATCATATCTAAACTTAATAGCAAAGCTTCACCTTCTATAAATTCTATGGAGAAATTCACATTTCCTGGTAGTCTTTTTTCTGGGTGTCCATTTAATCTTATATAATCAATTTTACTAGTAACTTCTTTGATAAGTTTATTTCTTAAATAAATTAACTTTTTATTATGCTCCTCCAAATTTTCATAGGCTAACTCCAATGCTTTTGCTAGTCCTACTATTCCTGCAACATTTTCGGTTCCAGCTCTTCTATTTTTTTCTTGAGCACCACCATGTACATAAGGATGAATTTTGACACCTTCTCTGATATATAATACACCAACACCCTTAGGGCCATAGAATTTATGTGCTGACATAGAAAGTAAATCTATATTAAGCTCATTAACATCAATCTCAATATTACCTATAGCTTGAACTGCATCAGTGTGAAAATAAATGCCTTTTTCTCTTGCTATTTTACCAATTTCTTGAATAGGCTGTATGGTTCCAATCTCATTATTAGCAAACATAATTGTAATTAAAATAGTTTTATCAGTTATTGCATTTCTAAGCTGCTCTAAATCAACTATACCAAATTCGTCTACATCTAAATAAGTAACCTCAAAACCATGTTTTTCCAAATATTCACAAGCATGTAATACAGCATGATGTTCAATCTTGCTAGTTATAATATGATTACCTTTATCTCTATTTGCAAAGGCAACCCCTTTAATAGCCCAGTTGTCAGATTCTGAACCTCCACTTGTAAAATAAATCTCTTTAGATTTAGCACCTATTATTTTAGCAACCTTCTCTCTAGCTTCGTCAATTGCTGCTCTAGATTCTCTGCCTATTCTGTATATACTTGATGGATTACCATATTTTTCTGTGAAATATGGTATCATCTCTTCTAAAACTTCCTTTTTAACAGGAGTTGTAGCAGCATAATCCATATATACATATTTCTTCATAAGAAAACCTCCTATACAACAGATAAATTTCTTTTTATTTCAACAAAATGTATCTTATACAATTTATTTAAATTGCAGAGTCTATTATATATAATACATATAACCATTGTTTTTATTCATTTTATAATGCTCATCAACCATATCTTGTAAAGTTACTGAATCAATTACATCATTTATACTGTCTCTTATCTTAATCCAAATAGTTTTTGTTACGCAAAAGTCCTCCTTATCACATTTAAAAGCTTCATCTTTAATAACACAATCAGTAGGAGCCAAATTGCCTTCTAAAGCTCTTAAAATTCTACCAACTGTTATATCCTTAGGAGGGTAAGCCAAAAAATATCCTCCCTGTGCCCCACGTACACTGTTTACAATACCTTCCTTTTTTAAAACAGAAATAAGCTGTTCCAAATAATTCTCTGATATATCCTGGCTATCAGCAATACTTTTCAGGGGAATCGGACCTTCTCCATATCTTTTTGCTAATTCAAACATTGCTTTTAAACCGTATCTTCCTTTTGTAGACAACTTCATATTATCACCTCTTTATAATCCCTAGTGAACCACTTGGAATTCTATATTAAGTATATTATAACCTACTAAATCTGTCAACATTCAAATATTTTAAAAAAAACGTAACAAAAATAATAAGGGACTATCATCCCTTAAATAACATAAGTATTAAATAGAATAATGATTGAATTTATTATTCTTAGTTTTATAATACACTGTATTATCAATAACTATACTTTTAACAATATGAATTTTACTATTTTTTAAAAAAACTGTACTGTAAATAGATGATTCCTCTACTTTAATATTTTTTATATTTACATTGTCACCGATTATAGTATATGGCTCTATTATACAATTACTTATAAAAGAGTTTTTTCCAATAAAAACAGGTCCTTTAATATAAGAATTTATTAATTTTGTATTTCTACCGATTTTAACTTTACCATATATTTTACAAGTATCATCCATATTGCCTTCAATAGCTGTATTAATTTTGTTCAAAAGATATTTATTAGCCTTAAAAATATCATCAGGTGTACCTAAATCCATCCACCATTTTTTTGTTTCATTAAACGTTACCTTATACCCATTATCTATAAGATACATTATAGCATCAGTTATCTCATATTCTCCTCTTTTAGATGGTTTTATATTTCTACAAGCTTTAAAAATACTTTTGTCAAATAAATATACGCCTGTTACTGCCATATTGCTTATCGCTCTTTTAGGTTTTTCTTTAATCTCTATTATTTTGTCACCTATAACTTTGATTATACCAATTTCTTTATCTTTTAAAGCCCTTAATAAAATAATTTTAATTTGCTCTTTTGTTAATGGTTCTAGTTTAAATACCATAGATCTAGATATTAAAGCTTTATTAACTTCAAAGTATGGATTTTCTGTAGTAGCACCTATTAGAATAATTGTCCCATTTTCAACATACGGTAATAATGCATCTTGTTGTGATTTATTAAATCTATGTATCTCATCAATAAATAGAATTGTTCTTTTATTATAAAAACCTAACCTTTCTTTTGAAATTTCGATTATTTCTCTTATATCTTTAATACCTGAAGTCACTGCGTTAAGCTGTTCAAAATGTAATTTAGTTGTGTTTGCTATGATTCTTGCAAGAGTTGTTTTACCAGTACCTGGTGGACCATGTAAAATTAGAGAAGTTAACTTATCAGCTTGAATAGCTCTATACAATAATCTTCCCTTTCCAACAATATGTTCTTGTCCAATAAATTCTTCTAAAGTTTTTGGCCTCATTCTCTCTGCAAGGGGACTTTGCTTTTTTAACGAGTTTTCTGCATTTAAAGTAAATAAATCCAAACTACCACACCCCTAATTTTTTATCAAAATATTATATTGAAATTTCCAATTTAAAATGAATTAAAAAAATTCCTTTAAAATACATATTTATACATTTCCCCACTTAATTAGCGTCTAATAATGTTATATATTAATAGTATATAACATTATCTTTATTTTTTTAAGTTAAGTTATACAAACTTTTAATATAACTTATTTCCTTTTTCAAACCCTCATATATACCTGTTCTTTTATCTAACGTAATAATATCTTTTAATTTCTCAACTGAAGCATAAGTAATAATCTGCTCTTCTATTATAGGCTCAATATATTTAACTATAGCCTTTTTGTTGAGTAGCTTCTCAATAACTTTAATAGATTCATTTACACTTAAAGTGACTCCACCACCAACATTTATTATCTCATTTTTTAAATTTAGATCTAGTAAATTTAGTATTATTTCGCAAATATCCTCTACATAAATAAAATCGCGTCTCTGTTCTCCATCTCCATATATACAAATTTCTTCTTCCTTTATAATTTTTTTAATAAAATTATGAAATGCCATATCAGGTCTTTGTCTAGGCCCATAAACTGTAAAAAACCTTAATATAGATACATCAATATCATATACTTTACCATAATAATGGCATAAAGTCTCTCCTGCTAGTTTAGTAACACCATATAAAGAAATAGGTTTTGGATTGTGTAATTCTGACATTGGTAATGTATCATTATCTCCATATACTGTTGAAGAGGAAGCATAGATTAATTTTTTAACTCCTTTATTTTTAATTGCATCTAGCATTCTTTGTGTCGCAGTAATGTTATATTTTATATATTCGTCAAAATTTACTTCACTACATGTAGTTACACCTGGTATATCAGCAAGATGTATAATACAGTCAATTTTTAGACCTTCTATAAGTTTGACTATATTTGGCTCTAAAATATTATATTCTAAAAAAACAAAATTTGGATTTCCTAGGCAATATTTTAAATTATATTCTTTAATCCATCTTTCATAATTGTTGTAAAAATTATCGATACCTATAACCTTATATCCTTTTTCTAATAATAACTCACATAAATTGCTACCTATAAAACCTGCTGCACCTGTAACTAAAATCATATAAAAAACCCCTTTCATCTTTATATAATTCAATATATGATGAAAGAGGTACAGTTGTTATTTAATATATTTTAAATAATAATAAAGTTTATAATTACTTTTAATTAATACTACATATATTCTATTGGGTCTTCTATTCCAGCTTCTTCAAAACCTTTTAGCCTCAACACACAGCTATCACATACCCCACATGCTTTTTCTTTTCCATTATAACAACTAGTTGTTAAATGATACGGCACACCATACTTTGTACCAATTTTTATTGTTTCTGCTTTTGATAAATTTATAAGAGGAGCAACTATCTTTATTGATTTACCTTTAACTCCTGCAGCTGTACCAACATCAACTACATTTTGAAAAGCCTTTATAAATTCTGGCCTACAATCAGGGTATCCACTATAATCAACAGAACTCACACCTATAAAAATTGCTTCTGCACCAATTACTTCTGCATAACCTAAAGCATAACTCAAAAACAAAATGTTTCTAGCTGGTACATAAGTAACTGGAATTTCTCCATCCCCTTTATATTCAGGTACATCTATATTTTTATCTGTAAGCGCACTACCACCTACATTATCTAATGAAATAATCTTGTGTTCTTTCACATTATAATACTCTGCTATCTTTTTTGCAGCTTCTAATTCTCTTCTATGTCTTTGTCTGTAGTCAAAAGAAATAGGATATAATTCATACCCTTCTTTCTGAGCAATTCCCATACAAGTAGTACTGTCTAAACCTCCTGAAAGCAAAATAACTGCTTTTTTCATATTCACATCCTCCTTATTCCTATACTCCTCTTTCGTCTGGGTTCCATATGATTTTGTGTAATTGAAGTTGAAACCTAACATCTAATCTGTCTTGTAATATCCAGCTTACAATTTCTTTTGGTTCAATCATATTATAGATTGGTGAAAATGTAATAATACCTTTTTTATAGTATTTTTTTATAATTTCTTTACACCAATTGTAGTCCTCCCAAGTCCCTATTACAAACTTTATCTCATCATTATCTCTTAGGTAGTTAAAATTGTTCAATTTCATTTTCTTATGTTCATTTGATGTTGGAGTTTTAATATCCATAGTAAATCTATGTTTCTTAATAAGCTTATATTTACTTATATCTACTGAACCGTTTGTTTCTATATTTACTTCATAATCAGCTAATTTTTCTAATAACTTTATAATATCCTTTTGTAACAAAGGTTCTCCACCAGTTATACATATTCTTTTATAATCAAAATTTTTAATTTTATCAACTATTTGCTCAATAGTCATAAGATTACCATAATTATATGAATAAATTGTATCACAATAGCTGCATCTTAAGTTACATCCAGTTAACCTTATAAAAATAGTAGGCAACCCAGTTGAAATACCTTCTCCTTGTATACTTAAAAATATCTCATTTACTCTTAACATATACAACTACCTTTCTAAAGTTGCATAGCTTGTTGGTGTCTCCCAGAGCACAACCTTTTTAAGGCAACATTTATCATTTTTTATTGCATTATCGATTTCGTTAAATATCCAAAGTAAAATATTTTCACAAGTTGGATTAAAATCAAATACTTCATTTAAATATTTGTGATCTAGTACATTAATAACTCTCTCTTTTACTATATCCTTTAAATCATTAAAATCAATTACAATACCCCTGTTATCAATTTCTCCTCTTATTGTAATTTCAAGCTTATAAGTATGACCGTGTAAATATTTACATTCTCCATCATAATCTTCTAGTTTATGTGCACTATCAAAAGTAAATATTTTTGTTATTTCTATTGTTCTATTCATCAAATTTCTCCTTTCATATCTATTATTGCATTATACAAAATAGTCATTAACCCAGCAAGCTCCTTTAAGGCATTCCCTCAATAAACAAGTAAAATCAAGAATAATAAAAGGCTACTTATTTAACAGCAGCCTACTTAACATCATCAAAATATTATAAAAACACAAAGTTTTCTATCTCATTACTAATTTATCACATTACATTAAGAAGTTCAACCATAAGTTCTATATCATATACTATGTTTATTATATAAAAATCTTTTTTACATACTCAGACGTCATAACCTTCAATATGCCGCCATAAGTTAGCTTAAACTCTATAATATCTCCAACATAGTAATCATTCTCACATTCTGTAATATCTAAAATCAAATGGTCACTACTTGCACCTAATATTTCAATATTTTTATCATAAGGTATAATGTCACCCAAATCAATATCTTGCTTTCCTATTGCACAAATAGCTCTCTTAACTATACCCCTATCAACAAAGGAAGGCTTATTACCAAAAGCATCCATACCTATTTCTCCTATTGGAACTGAAGGCTTTTCTTTAACCTCTATAATCTCAACAATTAGTTTGAAACAGTCATCATAAGTATTATGTATATTTTTGCCAAATGCTGTTTCTCTGCCTAAAACTATTGATTCACCTAATCTTAATTGATTTACATCTTTTGGCATTTCACCAGTTTGTAGCAAATATAAACTACTCGAGTTCCCTCCTGAAATAATATCTAGTTTTATATTAAACTTCATTTCAATATCTTTTTTTATTTCAACTAATCTACTTAAATTCTCATATTTTGGTATTACTCCTCCATAACAAGTAAGGTTTGTACCAATACCTATTAATTTTATACCGTCTAGATTTAATATATCCGATACTACTGAAAATATTTCTTTTTCATCAAATATTCCTTCTCTCAAATCTCCTAAGTCAATCATTAAAATTATTTTATGATTTTTATTTAATTCTACAGCTTTTTTTGATAATTCTTTTATTGTTTTTAGCTCTGAGTTCAGAGATATATCAGAATATCTTACAACATCATCTACTTCGCTTATCATAGGAAGTCTAAGTAGCATTTTAGGAATTTCAATTTCTCTTAATTTAATCAAATTTTCTATTCTTGAATCGGCTAATATTTGTACTCCACCATCTACCATTATTTTTGCTATTTTTGGTTCTCCACAAAATACTTTTGTCACACCAGCTACATTTATCTTATTTTTTTCACATAATTCAACAAGCTTTTCAGTATTGTGCTTAATTTTATCCAATGAGATCTCTACACATGGGTATCTCATTTTAGTCCTCCTTTCAAATAAACAAAATCTTCGTTTGGATAGATCAAGGTAAATTTTGTTGAAATCCATAAACGAAAATTATATTTGAAATTATCCAAAATTTTATATGGAATATAATTTCCTATGGATTATAAAATGAGGGCAATGCCCTCTAATTAATGTTTAAACTTTCTTTCAATAACTTAATTGCAGCTTCAGGATATTTTTTAGACAATACACCTAATGAAGCCATAATATAATCATTATCTATTAAAATCTTAGCTTCTTTGGTAGGTAATAATTCATTACCTTTATTACTAAGTGCAATCTTTTTTAAAATCTCAACTCTATTTGGCAGTCTAGTCAATGCTCCTCCAGTACCAATAATGTATTTCACATTTGTTAAATCTTTTCCTTCAGCAATAGTTTTTTTACCATTTGGACCATATAAATGTCTAAAGCGTCCACAATGTCTCTTTACCGCAGTTATAACAGCCTCTAATGTAAGTTCTTCAACAAATCTTTTTTCTAATTCTGTTTCTGGTATAGGTTTATAGTTACTCATCAAATCTAAAACAATTTCTTCATTTACATCAAGCTTATCACTCAACTTATCTATACCTAATCTTTCTATAACATTCTTCATGTTTACATATACGCCTAAGTCTCCTTCAACTGTTCTCTTAGCTAAAGGTTCTGGACTTATTAGCATCCTATTTATTTCATCACTACCTTCTGTTACTGAATGAACATCAGTTGTTGCACCACCAACATCAACAGTTATCAAATCTCCTATTTCATTATATAGTAGCTTTGAAGCTACCATTACTGCACCTGGTGTTGGAATAATGTTACCAGTTACCATTTCACGTACTTTTCTCATTCCTGGAGCGTTAGTTATGTGTTCTTCAAAAACTTTCTGAATAACTCTTCTAGTTGGTTCTATATTAAGTTGATCTATTTTAGGGTATACATTTTCAACAATATATAGTCTCGTATTAGTACCCTCGAAAATATATCTAATATCATCATGATTTTCTATATTACCTGCATAAATAATAGGTATTTCTAAACCTAATTCTGCAATCAATTCCGCATTATATAGTGCTGTATCTCTCTCTCCGTAATCTACTCCTCCAGCTAATAGAATAATATTAGGTCTAATTGCAACTAATTTCTTTAAATCACTTTTTCTTAGTCTACCTGCAGTAATCTGATGAATATTAGCACCTGCACCTAAAGCTGCTTCCTTAGCGGCTCTAACAGTCATATCATAGACAAGTCCGTGTACAGTCATTCTTAAACCGCCTGCAGCACTGCTAGTAGCAAGCAATTCATCATATTCAATTTTACTTGCCCCAATATTTTTTCTTAAACTTTCAATAGCTCCTTTTAAACCAATATTAACATCGCCTTCAAGTACAGTTGTTGGAGCTTGCCCCTGCCCAACAAAAGTTGGACAGGAGCTAAATATTCCATCAAATGCATTCACTACAGTTGTTGTACTTCCAATTTCCGCAACTAAAACATTAATTCTCATTTCCTAATTTCTCCTTCATTTCCCTACGTTTCTTTACTAAGAAAGTAGCTACGTGTACACCTTTAGTTCCTCTACCAAACCCTGCATCAACACCTTGCTCTACTGCTAGTTCATTTGAAACCTGAGTTCCACCACAAATTAATATAATCTTATCTCTAATTCCTTTTTCAATGCAAAGCTCATGTATTTTTTTCATATTTTTATAATGCACATCATCGTGACTGATAATTGTTGAAGCTAATATTGCATCTGCATCTAATTCTATAGCAGCATCTACTAATTTCTCAACAGGCACAGATGTTCCTAAGTAATGACACTCAATACCATACTTTTCAATTCCACCATGCTTAATATCTATTATTTCTCTTAATCCTACTGAGTGTTCATCTTGACCTACTGTAGCTGCAACAATTCTCATTGGCTTTGCTTCAATTTCAGCTCTTATTTCTTCATCAGACATTACTTCTGGTTTTGGTGGAATAACTAATTTGCTAGTATCGATTGTAAATGGAACTCTACCTTTTAACTCTATTCTTGTACCTTCTGCTAACTGCATGATTTCTTTATGAATAACTTCAACATCTTCTAGTCCCATTCGTTTTCCTATTTCGACAGCAGCAACTTCTGCAACCCTCTCCTCGGTTGGCAAGAATAGAGTAATCTGTATAATTCCATCACCTTGCCATTCCATTTCAGGTTTTATTTTACTAGTTTCTCTAAGTTCTCTTGTTTCTTCTAGTCTCTTATATACATTATCATTTTCATCCAACTCATCTATAAAAATGATTTTGTCTGGATTTTCAAATGTACATCCATCAATAAGTTTTGAAGGATTATCTACAGCACTTTCATCATATTGAGCTATATTATTATATCCAAAATGTGCTGTCACAGGTGCCATATAATCTTCTTCTCTTTCAACTACTGTACCAGCACCTATACCTCCATCAATTTTTCTTACTATACCATCACCGTTTCTTTCTGGATAATATCCTGAATCTACAAAGAAACCTAATTCAACAGCTTTAAAATATCCACCAACTTCTAAAATTTCTTCCATAAATAATACTGCTCTCTCTTTTAATTCTCTAACCTTTTTAGCTAGTTCTCCTTCATGTCTCCTAAGCTGTACCATTTCCTTAAGACCATCCATACCAATAAGAGCTTGTTTAGCTGTATCACATGCTTCCATATTATAAATATGCCATGGTACATTTCTACCTTCATCAGGTGTAATAGTTGATTGTATATCAGCTCTTGTTAATTTAGAAATAAGCAAGTTTAAAACATGTGTTACAGTTGCTTCTCTAGTTGATGATTCCATATATTTTGTATTCATTTGTGCTCTCATTTTATACTCTTTAAACAACTCTCTTAAAGCAACTGCATAAGGTAAATCCAATCTCATACAAGGAGCTGGTGGTGCTGTTGGTGGTACTGTTGAAAGACAAATATTTTCTTTTTTCATTCCAACTTTTACTGAAAACATTGAGTTAATAGCATGTTGAACCATAAGCTCTGGCATAACTTTCCAAGCTTTAATAGCTGTTGCATTAGCATTATGAGCACCATCTATCTGTGCCATATCTGCCCAAACCATCACTCTTTTTGCAACTGCTGCGTCAACGAAAGATCTAATCATGTTAATATTTCTGTAAAGAACATTATATTGAGGGTCTTGATGTGCACCATTTACCCCTTCTTCTGCGAACATAACAGCTATTTCTGGACCAGCTACTCCACTTACGTATGAATGGTAATTTATAGGTCTTCCTACTTCTTCTTCGATTATATCAAGTGCTTTTCTTTGTGCTCTAACTTGTTTTCTTGTAACAGGTATACCACCAATACCTTGTGGAGTACCTTCGATAAGACCATCAAAATGACTCTGTCCTGCAGTTCTTATTACCATTATATGATCAGCACCATGCCAAGCTGCCATTCTCATACGTCTAATATCATCTTCAAATCTACCAGATGCAATTTCTGTTGTTATAATACTATCAGGCTGTGGATCTATTTCATCAAAACTTTTTGCAGCAGGCAGTGGTTGGCTCTGTTTTAAAGGTTCTGAAGTATCATAATACTCAAATTCACCTATTTTTCTTTTTTGTCCTGTTCCCTTTCTCCAAGTCCAGCCTCTTCTTTTCGGTCTATATTTATCTAAATCTTTTAAGATGTTTTCAATATTTAATTTTTCATTTGGTTTTAACTGCATTAACGCTCACCTCCTCTAAAAATGCTAACAACTTCATCCCACATTTCTCCTTCAGCAAGTTTCAAACCAGCTTCACGGATATCCATACCTTTTTCTTTAGCTAGTCTATATACTAAATGCCCTGCACCTTTACCTAATAATCCTCTATCAACCGCTCCTTCAACAATAGCTTTAGCTTCTAAACTTGAAAAGCCCATTCTTAATAGTACTGCCCTTTCAATCGAAGGAGAAGTATGCTTATATGCTAGCTCAATTAATGGATCGACTATTTTCTCTGCTAACTCCCAAAATCTTTTTTCTAATTCTTCTTCTGTTAAATCTTTTAAATGCTGTCTTCTAGTTTCAAAATCATCTGGTCTTTTCATAAATGCACCTCCAATAATTAGTATTTAACTCCTAATTCATTTAAAATTTGTTTTACAAATTCCTCATTTGATTTTGTATCTTCTACTAAGAAATCTATATCTTCTTTAGTTACATAATTAATTTTTGTTGTCTCAATACAATTTTTAATATACGATTTCTTAATTTTATCAAGATCTAAATCCCTAGCCTTTATTAGACTTGGATGACTTGGTAAAATAATATTTTTTCCAGGTACTTCATCATCTGGATTGCCAATAATAATATCTACACCATTCTGTTTTGCAAATGTCAACTGAGGTTGAATATGTTTTCCAGCACCTGTATATTCAGTTTCTTGTGCTACTATTATTTGGTCTTCATCTAGCTCTTGAGCTAATGCAAAAGCAGCAGCTAAAGATGTGTTCCCAGCAGGACCCCTTTCTAATCCTTCCAATTGTGCCAATGCTTCAGTGATATAAAACACTTCTCCTTGATTTACAGTCACATATCTATCCATATATCTCAAAGGTCTCGCTGCAGATCTAGGTACATCTGACCTATCAGGCCATGTAGCAAAAGGTATGCCAAATCCTGTATGTCCAGTAGTAAAGGATTTTCTATTAAATTGTGTATCACTAGCCATATGAAGTCCTTTTAAGTTTACGCTTGCTCCTACTATTTTTACATCATAAGCTCCAGCTTTTATAAGTCCTCTAGCAGTACCTGTTAAGTTACCACCGCCTGCATTTGTTGCTACAACAACATCTGGGTCTCTACCTACTAACTCTCTAAATTGCATTGCTAATTCATAACCTAAAGTTTCTACTCCTGCAATTCCAAATGGCGTATATAATGATGCGTTAAAATAACCAGTTTCCTCTAATAGTTTTAAAAAGGTATAAAATAATTCTGGTCCTACTGTCAACTGCAAGACTTCAGCTCCATATGCTTCACATTTTCTTGCTTTCTCTATAATCTCAGGTTGACCAATCCCTCTTGAATCATAGCACTCCTGAACTATTATACATTTAAGTCCCTTCATTGCTGCTTGGCTAGCTACTGCTGCACCGTAATTACCACTTGTAGCTGCTATAACTCCTTTGTATCCTAACTTCTTAGCATGATAAATACTTGTTGCAGCTCTCCTTGCTTTAAAACTTCCAGAAGGATTACACGCTTCATCTTTAATAAATATTCTAGCCCCCTTACCTTTAGGTGCTAATTTTCTAGCTAATGCTGTTAAATTTTTCAATTCATATATCGGTGTATTTCCTACTCCTGTTTCGTTCTGTATTTTTTGTATTTCTTGTAAGCTATAACCTGTTTCTCTCATCATTCTTTCATAATCAAATGCTATACCTTTACTTTCAAAACGTTCATAATCAATACCAACAGCTTTTTTCATTATTTCATTTCTTCTAGACATAACACCTTGATAACTCATATCTCTATTCATTATCTTCACCGCCTTCGAGGATGCCACGCAATTGTCTACCGATAAACAGTAATTCTGGTATGCATTTTCCATAATCATGGCTATAATATGGATTTATTTCTACTAGCTTCCCTTTGATTTTCCTGCCAATATATGTTTCTATTTCTACTTCATCACCAATTTTAGCTTCTTCATTTAATAAAAAACCTTTAACCCACATTTCTAAAGGAACTTTCTTAGTATCGTCAGGAACTTGCGGAGCTCGTTCTTCAGGTTTAAGAACTATATTATAAACTCTTACCCAATCTCCTTTTTTTGCCTTATTCATATACATCCCTACCTTTTTATAAGTTCTCTCATATCACCCATAATTGCTCTCGGAACTGGTAAATCTAACATAGTTTTTAATCCAGAATCAGCATTAATAACATGAGGTATCATATTAACACACATAGCTATCGTTCCAATACCTCCTGGAATTTCAGGCTTGATTTGCATACTTATGTTAGGTGTACCTTTTATCCAAATATAATCGCCAGTTTCTACTCCTTCTTTTTCTGGTAATATTTGCTGTGGATGCTCCATTTCAATTTTTAATTCATCACCTACATAACCATATCCCATTTGTTTGCATCCTGCTACATTTCCAGGCTGTACTTCTGCATATTTAGTTTTTCTATATACATTTGAAATTATTGGTTCTTTAGTTTGTTCAATTTTACTAATTTCCCAGCCTATTGCGTCAGCTATCATATTTATAGATTCTGGGAAACCAACATGACCAGCTAGTGTACCATCTTCAACACCCTTATTAAATTCGTCTACTGTAGTTCCAACTCCTTGCTCTGTCATAACTGCTGGGCCAAAAGGTGATAAGTCATTAATTCTTGATGCCTTTATATGTTGAACTTCTTCACATGCACCAGTTAAAGCTATTACTAATAAATCCATAATAAATCCAGGATTTATCCCTGTACCTAAAACTGTGACACCGTTTTCCTTTGCTATTCTATCCATCTCTTTAGATAATTCTGGTGATTGAGCCATTGGATACGCCATTTCTTCTGCTGTTGAAATCACATTAATCTTTTTCTCCAAACAGAATTTAATTTTATCAAAAGCATTTTTTGTAAATGAATCTGTTGCTAAAAGTACTACATCAGCACATTTTTCAGTAATTACATCTTCAATATTTTCCTTAATAATAACCTCTGGTCTATTTCCTCTTTCCACTCCCAAAACTTCATACATACTCTTATTAACTCTTGCTTCATTCCTATCACAAACTCCTACTATCTCAACACCTTTCTTCTTAAGTAGCATTTCAGCCATTCCACTTCCCATAGCACCAAAACCCCAAATTATAACTTTTACATTTTCCATAAAAACACCTCCGAATTTAATTTTTATTTTATCGTCATTAGTATTATGCAATTAACCTGCCAATTTTCTTTTTTTTAAACAAATTATTTTTTCGCTAATTTTCAACATATTTTTTTGTTAAATCTAAATATTCTTTATATTATAAATCTACAAAAAATAAAAAGCGCAAATAATTTTGCATGTACATGCAAAATTATTTGCATCTAAAGTTTTATATTATATTTTTTAATTTTATGCTGCAGGGTCTGCCTCTTAATATTCAATTTATTTGCTGCTTTAGTAATATTATTACCAGTTGATTTTAATGCATACATTATTAGATTTTTTTCAATTTCTGAGATGATTTCTGGTAATGAATTCTCTAAATTTATTTTATCTTTAATATCGATAATTTCTGTATTCTCTTCAATAACATATGAAGGAAAATGCTCTTTCTTGAGAACATGCTCATCCTTAGATATGAAATTTATAGCTCCTTCTATTAAGTTTTCTAATTCTCTAACATTACCTGGCCATGTATAATTTAAAAACTGTTCATAAACATGCTCCGATAACATCCAAACATCTTTATTAAGTTTCTTGTTATATTTTCTAATAAAATAATCACATAGCAATTTTAAATCTTCTTTTCTCTCCCTTAAAGATGGAACTTTTATTGAGATAACGTTCAAACGATAGTATAAATCCTTCCTTAAAGTACCTTTTTCTATAGCAATTATCGGATCTTCATTAGTAGTGGCTATTATTCTTACATCTATCGGTATATCTTTAAGACCACCTATTCTTCTGATATACCCTTCTTGTAATACTCTCAATAGTTTAGATTGCAACGTCAATCCCATAGAATTGATCTCATCTAATAATAAAGTTCCTCCATTAGCTTGTTCAAATAGACCTGGTCTGTCAAGCGCTCCTGTAAAGCTACCTTTTACAGTACCAAATAAAATACTTTCAAGTAAAGATTCTGGTAATGCTGCACAATTCTGTGCTATAAAAGGTTTACTCTTTCTTTTTCCACAATAATGTATACTTTGAGAAAATAGTTCCTTACCTGTTCCTGTTTCTCCATATATTAGTACTGTTGAATTTGACAATGAAGCCTTTCTAGCAATATCAATTGCTTTCTTTATTTCATTACTATTACCTATAATATTTTCAAAAGTATATCTTTTTATGCTAGGCTTTACACTTTCTCTATCTTTCTTAAACAGTTCTTGCTGTAAGTCAATTACTTGTTCAGACAACGCCTTAATTTTAGTTATATCTTTTGCAATTTCTAAAGCGCCAGCCTTTTCATCATTAATAAATAACGGAATTGTAGTATTCATTGTTGTAATCTTATTCCCTTTATAATTTAAATATGTCTGATTTCTATTAACTATTGGTCTGCCTGTATTCATTACTGTAAGTAAAGTGCTTGAATTTTCATCAAGACTAGGAAATATATCTAGTATATTTTTATCTAACACTGTTTCTTTATCCAAACCTTCTAATCTAGCCATTGCATCATTATATAAAATTGTATTACCTTTATTGTCAATAACATGGATACCCTCATCTATATACTGCAAAATATTTTGCAGTACTAACTGTAATATTTCCTCTCTTTTCATACTATCAACCCTTCATAAGATTAAAAAGATACTGCATTATAATATGCAGTATCTTTTTCAATATTCCCTAATATAACGGAAAACTGTCACATAACTTTTTAACTCTTTCTTTAATCATGTCCCTGGAATTTGATTCATCTAATGTTAAATTGATTATTTCAGCAATTTCTACCATTTGCTCCTCTTTCATTCCTCTTGTAGTAACTGCAGGTGTACCTATCCTTAAACCACTAGTAACAAAAGGACTTTCTGGATCAAAAGGTATAGTATTTTTATTAGTAGTTACTCCTACTTCATCTAATAATGCTTCTGCTTTTTTACCAGTTAACCCTTTATTTCTTAAATCTATTAAAATTAAGTGATTATCTGTACCACCAGAAACTAATCTAAAACCTCTTTCTATTAAACTTTCAGCTAATACACTTGCATTTTTAATTATCTGTTTTTGATATTCTTTGAAATCTTCTTCTAGAGCTTCTTTAAAACTTACTGCTTTTGCTGCAATTACATGCATTAATGGACCACCTTGTAGTCCTGGGAATATAGCCTTATCAATTTTCTTTGCGTATTCTTTTTTGCAAAGTATTACTCCACCTCTTGGACCTCTTAAAGTCTTATGCGTAGTAGTTGTTACAAAGTCGGCATAAGGAACCGGACTTGGGTGTAATCCTGCTGCTACTAAACCTGCAATATGAGCCATATCTACCATTAGATAAGCTCCAACCGCATCTGCTATTTCTCTAAACTTTTTAAAATCTATTACTCTAGGATATGCACTAGCACCTGCAACAATTAGTTTTGGTCTTTCTCTTTTAGCAATTTCCATTACTTCATCATAATCTATCATTTCTGTATCTTTATTTACTCCATAAGAAATAAAGTTAAAATATGTACCTGATATATTAACAGGACTTCCATGTGTTAAATGCCCACCATGAGATAAACTCATACCTAAAACTTTATCACCAGGTTCTAATACTGCAAAATAAACTCCTAAATTTGCATTTGCTCCAGAATGTGGCTGTACATTAGCATGTTCAGCATCAAATAACTTTTTTAATCTTTCTCTTGCTAAATCTTCAACTATATCTACAAACTCGCATCCTCCATAATATCTTTTACCAGGATATCCTTCTGCATACTTATTTGTTAGTTGGCTTCCCATAGCTTCCATAACTTGTGGAGAAACAAAATTTTCTGAAGCTATTAGTTCTATTTTGCTACGTTGTCTGCCAATTTCCTGTTCAATGGCTTGCATAACTTCAGTATCAAAATTTCTTAAATTACTAAAATCCATATTACTTCTCCTTTCTATAATAAATTTAAATAAAGTATTGTTATTTTTATAATCCATAGGAAATTATATTCCTTATTAACTTGAAGATAATTTAGAATATAATTTCCGTAATGGATTTCAACAAAATTCTCCTTAATTTATTTTATTAATTGAAAATTTTGCTCTTTTTGCTTATAATATACCTTTGTAAATATAAAATACAGTATGTTATATAAAAGCCTATCAAGTATATTATACTAAAATATTTTCAAAATAGGAAATTTTTCAACAAATTTTTGACTTTAAAATAAATTGAAAGAAAGGTAAGTGTTGCTATGGAATCATTAAACGATGTAAAAAAACTACTAGTTATGGCTATTCTAGCCGGTAAAGTCATGCTAAAAAACGGAGCAGAAACTTACAGAGTTGAAGATACTATAAAAAGAATCTGTAAATCACGAAATATAGATTTCGCAGAAGCTTTTGTTACTCCAACTGGTATATTTTTATCTGTAGAATATAGAGGAGAAATATTAACTTATATAAAAAGAATAAAAAATATTAGATTTGATCTTAACAAAATTGCACTTGTTAACGAATTTTCAAGACAATTTGTAAATTCTAATATGTCTATAGATAAAGGTTTTGAAATATTAAATGATATTGATAATATAAAAACCTATCGCAAAAGCGTAAGACTTACATTCGGTGGATTTGCAGGTAGCTTTTTCACTTTATTATTTAAAGGGAGTTTTACAGATTTCATTTCAGCTTTTGTTATAAGTTCTATTGTAGTTTTAGTTATGGAATACTTAAGTAAAAAAAATTTTACTTTCTTTCTTTCTAATATTGTAGGCAGTTGTATAGCAACATTACTATCTATTATATCTGTTACTTCAGGTTTTGGTACAAATATGGATAAAATTATTATCGGTTCTATAATGACCTTAGTTCCAGGTGTTGCAATAACTAATGCAATCAGAGACTCAATTGGTGGGGACTTTCTTTCTGGTGTTTCAAGAGGATTAGAAGCTATAATAGTTGCATTAGCAATAGCCTTTGGAGTGGGAGCTACTCTAAAATTATCTTTTCTATTGTTTGGAGGTATGTAAATTGATTTATATAAAAGAGTTTATTTATGCTTTTTTATCCACATTAGGATTTTCAATTATTTTTAATATTCCAAAAGATTCTATTATAAAATCAGGAATCACTGGTGCATTAGGTTGGGTAGTCTATCTTTTTATAAATATCAATTACTCTTCAAAAGTTGCAGGCGCATTTTTAGGAGCTATAACTGTTGGTATGATAGGAGAAATTATGGCAAGATTATTTAAAAAGCCTGCAACTGTATATATAATACCTGGAATAGTACCACTTGTACCAGGAGCCGGCATGTATTATACGATGTTGTCAGTCATTGAAAAGAATTTTATTCAAGCTGCTAATTTTGGTAGTGAAACACTATTTATAGCAGCATCTATATCAAGTGGAATTATTATTTCTACTACTCTAAATAAAACTATATTTAGTTTGAAAAAAAACTGCTAATTTTTTAGCAGTTTTTTTAATATAATCTATTTTGTATACTTAAGCATAGTATCAATCAGCTCTTCTATTACTTGATCACCTTTATTTTCATCTAGATAGCCTTTAATACAATTTTTCATATAGTTCTCTAAGATTAGTCCACCGACTTTATTAAGCGCAGACCTAGCTGCAGCTATTTGTATCAAAATATCACCGCAACATTTATCTTCATTAACCATACGTTGAATACCTTTTATCTGACCCTCTATTCTTCTTAGTCTAACTATAATATCATTAGTATTCTTTATAACTTCCATTTTTACCTCCTTATTTGCATTTCTTTCACTTTAAAATTCTAACCATTTCAAATTTATAATCTTCATTCTTTTTAATTTTTTTATCATACAATTTTAAAATTATAAACGAAAAACCTAAGAAAAATAATCCTGTTATAAAACCTAAATTTTCATAATTACTATACCCCATATTTTTAAATAAATATATACTTAAACTTATTCCCAATAACATAAAAACAAGTGGTAATACATACACCAAAAATGCTGATTTTAAAACTATATTCGTATTCATTCTAATCTCTACATAATCTCCTGGTTTTGCCCCTAATGTATTCTTGATAGTCGTCTTTATTCCAGGTACACTACATCCCCCTTTACAACTAGTACATTTATCACCACAAGAAGAAACTCTTCTTACTATAACTTCAGCCTTATCTCCATCAACCCTACTTATAAAACCTATTTGATCCACTTTTTAAACCTCCCAAATATTTTTATTTTCATTACTCTTTATATTCTATTAAATCTTTCACAACCTCAGAAGCGATAATCAAACCTGCGACTGATGGAACAAAGGAAATACTTCCTGGTATTTGTCTCCTTTCAGCACAAGTTCTATCTTTATTTGGACAGATACAATCTGTCTTACAATTGCCTCCAACTAATTTGGGTTTTATAGGTTTTTCCTTGGAGTATACTACCTTTAAACTTTTTATACCTCTCCTTCTCAATTCTCTTCTCATTACCTTGGCTAACGGACAAACGGACGTATTGTATATATCATCAACCTCTAGCATAGTAGGATTCAATTTATTGCCTGCTCCCATACTACTTATTATAGGTATTCCTCTTTTTTTACATCTCTCTATTAAATCTAATTTAGAAGATACCATATCTATAGCATCAACAACATAAGAGTATGAGTCTGAAAGTAACATTTTAGCACTTTCAGCATTATATAGTTCCTTAAAAGTTATAACCTCAGCATTAGGATTTATCTCTAACACTCTATCTCTCATTATTTCTACTTTTGGTTTTCCAATAGTTTTCCTTGTAGCATGAATCTGTCTATTTATATTAGTCAAACATATATCGTCATCATCTACCAGTACAAATTTACCTACACCCGCTCTAACTAAACCTTCAACAACAAAAGTGCCAACTCCACCAATACCAAAAACTGCAACAGTACTATTTTTAAGTTTTTCTAATCCTTCTGTACCTATTAACATCTCTGTTCTTGAAAATGCATGCAACATATCTTACAACACCTCTTTAAAACAATTCTAAATTTTAAATTATTAATACTAAATTTAATAGTCACTAAACCAAAAATAAACAATTACATTAATTAAATTTATCTTATTAAATAATAGCATAGTTTAATATCTTCATCAATAAAAGAATCTTTGATTCTTTAAGTCTTAAGCTTTCTTAAAATATATATTAATTATCTATATAATCCTTAATAATATCTAAGTTCTTAATATATATTGTATTTCTATCATAATCTATTAATCCTTCCTTTTTCATTTTAGACAATTCTCTAGAAAGTGATGGTCTCTGAACTCCAATTTTTTCAGCCCATTCTTTCTTGCTCATATTTAACCTAATCTTAAGCGTATTCTGTACACAATATTGATTAACTAAAAACTCTATTATCTGCTGCCTTATAGTCTTCATAGTTACAGATTTTAGTTTCGTTCCAATAATTAAAATTTTATTAGATATTGATCTTAATAATTCATTTGAAAAATTCATATCTATCTGGCAAAATCTTAATACTAACTCTTTATCCATATGTAATAATATTACATCTGTCTTCGCCTGTACCATCATAGGATAATTATTGCAATCGGCAAACAGTAAGTTCCCACCTATAGTATCTCCAGTTTTAAACTCTGAAACTGTTAATACTTTACCATTTTCATCTATCGTTTTTATAGTTACAATTCCTTCAAGAATCATATCAAAACTTCTACATTTTTGATTCTGTAAATATATTATTGTTCTTTTTGGATAATCTTTAATTTTGTAATTATTTTCATTAAATAAAGCGATAATATCTTTATCTGAAAAATTCTTAAAGAATTTTGTCTTCTTTAATACTGGAATGTACTCTAACAATTTCATTTATTGCCCCTCTTACAACTAGATTCGTAACATAAGTTACAGAATTATATTTATACTGAAATTATAATATAAAAGTGAAAACAATAAAAGGAGGATTTTTCTATGATAGAAAAAGTTTTTAATGATGAAATTCTTGAATTTTTTGTAGTAAAGGCACCAAATCCAAAAGAAATGGAGAGATAAAAAATGGATCTTTTTACTATACTTTTATGGATCATTACTATTGTACTTTTTATAATTTTTTTAGGTAAAGACAAGAAAAAAACTATTAATTCAGTAAAAATGGCTAAAAAGCTAATGAAAAATATGATAGGTGAAATCATAGCAGTTCTATTTTTAATTGGGTTAATTTTAACATTTATTCCTCCACATATTATAAAAGACTTTATGGGAACTTCAAAAGTAATATCATCTACTATTGTTTCTGCTTTAATAGGTAGTATAACATTAATTCCAGCTTTTGTTGCTTTTCCTCTAGTTGGCTCTTTAGTTGACAGAGGTGCAAGTATAATTCCTATAGCATCTTTTTTAACTACTTTAACAATGGTTGGAATCGTTACGTTTCCTTTAGAAAAGAAAAACTTTGGTACAAAATTTGCGGTAATAAGAAATACTTTAAGCTTTATCTTTGCTCTATTTATTTCTTTCTTAATGGGGGTACTAATATGAATAATATTTTAGTGAAAATCAAAAAAAATAAACTATTAACTCTTGTCAGCTTAATTTATTTAGTACTATTTTGGGTAAATACAGATAAAGCTATCTTATCAGTAAAAAATAGTATATACTATGTAAAAGAAATGTTAGAAATAATGCCTGCGATTTTTGTTATAACATCTCTAATAGAAAAAAATGTTCCTAAAAATGTTATAATAAATAACCTTGGAGAAAATTCAGGAATTAAAGGTACTGTACTCTCATTTATTCTTGGTAGTTTTTCAGCAGGACCTATATATGCTGCATTTCCTATATGCAAAACTTTAATTAAAAAAGGAGCAAGTATTTCAAACATAGTAATAATATTAAGTTCATGGGCCGTTATTAAAGTTCCTATGTTATTAAACGAAGCAAAGTTTTTAGGAATTAAATTTATGTTTTTAAGATGGATTCTAACTATAATTTCAATTTTATGTATGTCTTATTTAGTTTCATTACTTGTTGAACATGCTAACACTCCAAATACAGAGAAGAAAATAATTGAATTAAGCTAAAATAAGCTGGGGTATTTTCCCAGCTTATTTTTCATTATCAGGTTCAACATTTATGTGTAGTTCTTTTAACTGTTCATTTGAAGCTTCAGATGGTGCATTTGTTAATAAACAAGTTGCATTTTGTGTTTTAGGGAATGCAATTACATCCCTTATGTTGTCACTATCTGTAAGCAACATTATTAATCTATCAAATCCATATGCAATACCTCCATGAGGAGGAGTACCATATTTAAATGCTTCAAGTAAAAATCCAAATTTATTCCATGCTTCTTCTAAAGTAAAACCTAATGCTTTAAACATTCTTTCTTGTAACTGAGAATTATTGATTCTTATACTTCCACCACCAATTTCATCTCCATTAATAACAATATCATAAGCCTTTGCTCTTACTTTTTCAGGTGCAGTTTCCAAAAATTCTATATCTTCATCTACTGGATGTGTAAATGGATGGTGCTTAGCTACATATCTACCCTCTTCCTCATCATATTCAAAAAGTGGGAAATCAGTTATCCATACTAATTTAAACTCATTTTTATCTATTATATCTAATCTTTTAGCAACTTCTACTCTTAAATGTCCTAATGCATCAAATACTACTGAAGGTTTATCTGCAACGAACATAAGTAAGTCGCCTGTCTTTGCTTCCATTCTTTCTAAAATAGCTTCAATTTCATCTTCACTTAAAAACTTACTTATTGGAGATGTTACACCATCTTCAGTCACTTTTATCCAAGCAAGACCTTTAGCACCATATGTTTTTACAAAATCTTCTAGTTTAGAAATTTCTTTTCTACTAAATTTTTCAGCACATCCATTAAAATTAATTCCTCTAACATTGCCCCCATTACTGATAGTTCCTGAAAACACCTTAAAATTTGAATTCTCAACAATGTCAGATATATTTTTTAATTCAAATCCAAATCTTAAATCAGGTTTGTCAGAACCATATCTCTCCATTGCTTCGTTATAGCTCATTCTTTTTATAGGTAATTCTATTTCAATTCCTTTTATTTCTTTAAAAATCCTGTATAGTAACTTTTCATTAATACTAATCACATCATCTACATCTACAAATGACATTTCTATATCTATTTGTGTAAATTCAGGCTGCCTATTAGCTCTTAAATCTTCATCTCTAAAACATTTTACTATTTGATAATATCTATCCATACCTGATACCATTAATAATTGTTTAAATAACTGTGGTGACTGAGGTAAAGCATAAAATTTGCCCGGATTAACCCTACTAGGTACAAGGTAATCTCTCGCACCTTCTGGTGTTGTTTTTGTAAGCATAGGAGTCTCAACTTCAATAAAATTATTTTCATCCAAAAAATCTCTTACAATTTTTGCTGTTTTATGCCTAATTTTTAACTTTTGCTGCATTGATGGTTTTCTTAAATCAAGATATCTATACTTTAATCTCATAGCTTCTGAAACATCATCATTATCTTTTATATAAATAGGTGGAGTTTCTGCTTCATCTAATATTTTTAGTTCCTCTGCAAATACTTCTATCTCCCCTGTTGGTAAATTCTCATTTATAGATTGTCTTTTATAGACCTTTCCTTTTACTGCAATTACATATTCACTTCTAATCTGATCTGCTTTAGTAAAAGCCTTTTCTGATACATCATTATCAAAAACTATTTGAACAATTCCTGTTGTATCTCTTAAATCCACAAAAATTAAACCACCTAAATTTCTTCTTTTTTGAACCCAGCCCATTAGCACAACTTCTTTACCAATATCTTCAACTCTTAAGTTGCCACACATAGTAGTACGTCTTAGCTTGCCCATTGTCTCTCCCATTATCTATTACCTCCTTGCTCTTTAATAAATTTAGATATATCTTCAATCTTAATATCAATTTGCTGACCAGTATCCATATTCTTGATTTTTACTAATCCTTTATTTAGTTCATCTTCTCCTAGCACTAATGTAAATTTAGCATCTAGTTTATTTGCATATTTAAATTGTGCTTTTATACTTCTTCCTAAATGATCTTTCTCTGATGATATTCCTTCTTTTCTTAAATTATAAAGTATCTTAAAAGCTTCTTTTTCTGCATTCTCACCTATTGCAATAAGAAAAACCTCTAGTCTCTTAGGTTTAGGAATTTCAATGCCCTTATTTTCAAGGGTTAACAATAATCTTTCAATACCCATACCAAATCCAACACCTGGTGTTGATGGTCCTCCAATTTCTTCAACTAGCCCATCATATCTTCCACCACCACAAACAGTCGATTTAGCTCCTATTTCAGTAGAAATAAACTCAAAAGCTGTTTTCGTATAATAATCTAACCCTCTTACAATTTTTGGATTTACAATAAAGTTAATATTAAGAATTGACAAATAATCTTTAAGTTGTTCAAAATGACTTTTGCACTCATCACATAAATAATCAATCATCAAGGGTACATCTTTTAGTTCATATTGACATTTTTCATTTTTACAGTCAATAATTCTCATTGGGTTTTTTTCATATCTCACTTGACATGTTTGGCATAAGTTTTCCAGTTTATTTGACAAGTAGTTTTTAAGTATCTCGTTATATTCTTTTCTGCATTTTGGACAGCCTACACTGTTTATATTAAGCTCTATATCCTCTATTCCTAATTTTCTATAAACTGACCACACTAAACTTATAACTTCAGCATCTATAGATGCACTATTTGAGCCAAAAACCTCAACTCCAAATTGATGATGTTCTCTTAATCTTCCCTTTTGTGGCCTTTCATATCTTAAAACCGGAGTTATGTAAAACACTTTAGTTGGTTGTGGTTCTGCAAACAACTTATTTTCTACATACGCTCTTACAACAGAAGCTGTTCCTTCAGGTTTTAGCGTTATACTCCTTCCACCTCTATCTTCAAAAGTATACATTTCCTTTTGAACTACATCAGTTGTCTCACCAACACCTCTTTCAAATAGCTCTGTATGCTCAAAAATTGGTGTTCTTATTTCTTTATATCCAAACTCTTTACATGTCTCCCTAAATAAATTTTCTAAATACTGCCATTTGTATGAATCAGCAGGTAATACATCTTTTGTACCTCTTGGTGCTTTCATAATCATCGTTACCCCTCCTTAGAATATGTTATAATGTGTTAGAAAAAAACCTCTCATCACTGTCCAAACTTTATGACAGGGACGAGAGGTTAAATCCCGCGGTGCCACCCTTATTGGGTAAATAATACCCCACTTTAATACCATTAACGCTGGTTTACGAATAGCTCTACTAACTTTCAAGCTACCTACTCCAGAGTGTCTTCGTTAGATGTAAGCACCGGATTCCCACCACCGCCGGCTCTCTTAAGCTCAGTGACCTAACTACTACTCTCCTTCATAGTATTTATAATATTTCTAATAATTATAATTAAAATATTATTTTATGTCAATAACTTAATAAACTTTTTCTTTCTTTCAACCATTTCGTCAACACGTTTTAAATATTCATAAATATTTTTTACATTTGGAACACGTTCAATTCTATTTTCATCCGGAAAGAAAAATTTCGATACTCCACCTGCTCCAACAGCTAAAATTGTTTGCTTTTCCTCCATAATTAAAATGTTATATAAACATTCTTTATCTGGTATTGTATAGCCTATATTTTCCATATTGCCTAAAATCTGTTTTTGTCTATATAAATAGTATGGATACATGCCCATTTCGTGAGCGAATTTTTTCGTTATATCAATCATTCTCTCAATTTCTATTTGCTTTGATAGTTTAAAATCATTCAAACTCTCATTCAGTTTTGAAGCTCTTTTAATTGCCATAGTATGAACAGTTAAATTGTCAGGCTTTAATTTAACTATAAGTTCCATTGTCTTTGCAATATCTTCAACATCTTCATCAGGTAAACCAACAATTAAATCCATATTTATATTACTAAAACCTATTTCTCTAGCTAAACTATATGCTTTCAAAATATCTTTTGAGCTATGCTTTCTGCCAATCAATTTCAATGTATTTTCATTCATAGTTTGTGGATTTATACTTATTCTATCAATTCCTAGTTTTTTTAATTTTGTAAGTACATCTCTCGATATCGTATCTGGACGCCCTGCTTCAACAGTAAATTCTATTATATTGTCTGCTCCAAATACTTTTTGAATTCTATCGATTATTTTTTCTAAATATGAAATAGAGATCGATGTAGGTGTACCTCCACCAATATAAACGGTATTTATGTGCATATTCTCTGTTAATTCTCCAACTTTATCTATTTCATATACTAGCTTCTCTACATACTCACTCACATAACCTTTTGTCTTATCTAGTGGATTAGAAGGAAAAGAACAATATACACATCTTGTTGGACAAAATGGAATACTAACATACAAACTAAAATTTTTTTTTGAAACAGGATATATATACTTTCTCTGCAATCTAGCGATGTCTAAAATTAATTTAGCCTTTTCTTCGAACATTTTGTAATTGTTTAATAATATTTCTAAAATAGATTCGTTATTGTATCCTTTATCAATTAATTCGTGTACTACTTTTGTAGGCCTTACTCCTGTTAATATTCCCCAAGGAGCTTTCACTTCAACAACTTTTGTAACTGCTTCATAGATCGACATCTTAACTGCAATTTTCAATTTCTTTTTTTCACTAAAATCTTTTATTGTTATTTTTTCTATTTCGTTAATAATTGATGAAGTTAAAAGTTTATCATCCTTCTTAATATTAGTTTCAACAACATAAGAGTTATCACTTTTATATAATATACTTTCTATCAAGAGGCTTTGGTCATTGACCAAAGCCTCTTCATCTATAAATCTTATTTCATCATTAACAAAAAATACTCTTAGTAATTCAAACACTTCATAATCAAAATCATGTCCTTTCAAAACCACATTAACCATTTCAATTCTCCTTAATAATCCTTTTCTATTTCCATTAATAATTTATTCAAAGATTTATTTGATAAATAAAATTCGTTAGCAATGTCATTTTTACTTATATTTAATGAACTGAATTCAATTATATCATTTAAACTAATATCATCATATAAACTTCTCTTTCCATAAATATATTCTGATATTTTCAATAAAACACCCCCAAAAAGATAGTTTATTATTAGTTTTCCACCTATCTTTGAGAGTATACTTTTTAAGTGTTTTTCTATACTATAAATGGATTTGTTATTTTTTCAATTCCTATAGTTGTTGCAGGACCGTGTCCTGGGAAAATTTTAACGTCATCATCATAAATTAGTATTTTTTCTTTTATCGATTTTATAATATTTTCATGCGAACCACCAGGTAAGTCTGTTCTACCTATTGAACCAGCAAACAACGTATCTCCTGTTAATATATTATTCTCTAATCTTATACAGATACTACCCTTTGTATGGCCAGGAGTATGAATAATATAAGCATTGTAACTTCCAATTTTAATTACATCTTTATCTTGAAGTACATCATCTGGATTTACTTCAACGTTCTTTATACTCATTTTACTTGATAAATTAATATCGCTATCTTTTAACATATATTCATCATCAGCATGTATTAATATTTTTGCATTTGTTTTTTCTTTTAATTCGATAACTCCACCTATGTGATCACCATGCCCATGAGTTAATATTATATACCTTACTTTCAATCCTAACTCTTCTATTTTTTCTAATATAGTATCAACATCTCCACCCGGATCAACAACTACAGCTTCTCCCGTTTTCTCACATCCAATAATATAGCTATTTGCCGAATATACTCCAACAGGTAGTCTCTCAAAAATCATTATTTTCCCTCCTAGAATATCTTTTTACTATCTAATAAAATAGTAACAGGCCCATCATTAATTAACTCTACATGCATATGTTCACCGAACTTACCAGTTTCAACTTTAATGCCTGTTTTTATGATCTTATTAACAAAATCTAAATACATACTTTCTGCCTTTTGTGGCTGCGCTGCATTCATAAAATTTGGCCTTCTACCTTTCCTTACATCTCCATATAAGGTAAACTGTGATACAACTAATAACTCTCCTTTAATATCCAATAGCGATTTATTCATTTTGCCATTTTCATCTTCAAATATTCTTAAATTTATGATTTTATCACATAAATAATCTAAATCTTTTTCATCATCATCTTGTCCTACTCCTAAAAGTACAAGTAAACCTTTATTTATACTACCTACAATAGCATCTTCTACATTAACACTAGCTTTAGAAACTCTCTGTACAACAGCTCGCATTTTCTCATCCTTTCTAAGTAATAACTCTATACACATCAATAACTCCATTAATGCTTCTAATCTTCCTCATTAATTCATTTAATTGTTCAACACTTTTAATTTCCAAAACTAAATTTACAAGAGCTATTTTTTCCCTATTCGTTCTAGCATTCAATGAAGTAACTGTTAAATTCTTCTCTGTTAATAATTGAGTAATCTCAGATAACAAACCTGACCTATCAGTAGCTTTAATTTGTATCTCTGCTAGATAAGAAACCTTTTTAGCATCATCCCATTCTACTTCTATAAATCTATCTTGTATACTTAGGTCAGCTATGTTTGGACAATCCTTCCTATGAATTGAAACCCCTCTTCCTCTAGTAATATAACCTATTATCTCATCTCCAGGCACTGGGTTACAACATTTTGAAAATCTCACCATAATATTATCTATACCTTTAATCTTTACTCCTTGAGCTGGTCTGTACTCTTTATTATTTTTTATTTGTTTTACTATTTCTTCATCTTTCTTATCTTCTTTATAATATTCTTTATAGAGTTCTTTTAGTTTATGAATTACCTGTGATAATGTAATACTACCATAACCAACTGCAGCATATAAGTCATCGATATTATTTAAACTCAATTTAGAAGCTACTTCTTGTAACCAATCTTCTTTCAAAATTTCAGTTAATTTAAAGCCTTGTCTTTTTACTTCCTTTTCAATTAGTTCTTTACCTCTATTAATATTTTGTGCTCTTTCTTCTTTCTTAAACCACTGTCTAATCTTACTCTTTGCATGGCTACTTTTCACAATTTTTAACCAATCCCTGCTTGGACCATTACTATTCGCAGAAGTAAGTATTTCTACAATATTGCCATTTTTCAGCTTATAATCAAGAGGTACAATTCTACCATCTACTTTAGCCCCTATACAATTATTACCAACTGCAGTATGCACTCTATACGCAAAATCAATTGGAGTTGAGCCAGCTGGTAGACTAATTACATCACCTTTTGGTGTAAACACGAAAACTTCATTTGTAAATAAATCTATTTTTAATGATTCCATGAATTCTTTAGGGTCTTTTAGTTCATTTTGCCATTCCAATAACTGCCTTAGCCAGCTTAATTTTTTATCGAAATCATCACTCTTAGTTATACCTTCTTTATATTTCCAATGTGCTGCTATACCATATTCTGCTGTTCTGTGCATTTCCCATGTCCTAATCTGTATCTCTAAAGGTTCTCCTTGTGGTCCAATAACTGTAGTGTGTAGAGATTGATACATATTAGGCTTCGGCATAGCAATATAATCTTTAAATCTACCAGGTATTGGCTTCCACATTGTATGCACTATACCTAATACACCATAACAATCCTTAACACTATCTACTATAACTCTAATAGCTGTTAAATCATATATTTGTTCAAACGTTTTATTCTGATAAACCATTTTCCTATAAATACTGTAAAAGTGCTTTGGTCTACCATTAATTTCACTCTTTATACCCATTTCATCTAATTTTTTAGATAATAATTCTATAACTGTGTTAATATACTTTTCTCTTTCTCTTCTCTTCATTGATACTTTTTCAACTAAGTCATAATAACCTTCAGGATCAAGATATCTTAATGCTAAATCTTCTAACTCCCATTTAATTTTTGAAATACCTAATCTATGAGCAATAGGTGCATATATTTCAATAGTTTCTAAGGCTTTTTCTTTCTTCTTTGCCTCAGACATATAATTTAAAGTTCTCATATTATGAAGCCTATCTGCTAACTTAATTATAATAACCCTAATATCTTTAGACATTGCAATAATCATTTTTCTTAAGTTTTCTGCTTGTCTTTCCTGTTTTGAACTGAATTTCAATTTTCTTAGTTTTGTAACTCCATCAATCAAATTTCTAATCTCTAAACCAAACTCTCTTTCAATATCATCAAATGTTACTTCTGTATCTTCAACCACATCATGTAATAAACCTGCAGCTATAGTAGTTGTATCCATATTGAGTTCTGCCAATATTAAAGCAACATTGTAAGGATGTATAAAATATTTATCTCCTGATACTCTATACTGCCCTTCATGTGAAGTTTCTGCAAAGTAATAAGCTTTTTTTACAATATCTATATCACCATGAGGGTTATACTGCTTTATTTTATCTATGAGACTGTTTAACAAATCAATTCACCCTCTTACTTATTTTTTGGTTTCCATAACATTGTTATGTAAACTCATAATTTTCCATTAAATTATATAGATATAGTATAACATAATAATATTATTAACTAAACCACTTATGTTAAAAAACCCCACAGATGTGGGATTTTTTAAGTAATATATTTTAAGTCTTCTTAGAATTTAATTAATGAATTAACTTCATAATCCTTAAGCAATTCTCTGCCATTTAAGAATTCTAATTCTATAAAGAAACTAATTCCAACTACTTCTCCGCCAAGTTGTTCAATTAATTTTACCGTAGAATGTACAGTTCCACCTGTTGCTAATAAATCATCAACTACAACAACTTTTTGTCCTGGCTTAATCGCATCTTTATGCATTTCTAACTTATCTGTACCATATTCCAGTTCATACTCTACACTTACTGTCTCTGCTGGTAATTTACCAGGTTTACGTACTGGTACAAATCCAGCTCCTAATTCGTAAGCTAGAGGAGCGCCTATCAAAAAGCCTCTTGCTTCTGGTCCAACAATGATGTCTATTTCCTTATCTCTTAATTTCTCTGCCATTTGATTTATTAAGTAGCGAAAAGCTTCTTTGTCTTTCAAAACAGTTGTTATGTCTTTGAAATTTATTCCTTCCTTTGGAAAATCCTTAATATTTCTGATTTTGCTTTTTAAATCCATGCCATTTCCTCCTTTTTTATTTCAAATAAATTTAGAAATGTATTCTTCATTTTACTTTGATTATTTAATAGCAAATTAGCACTTCTATATATAGGTATTTCTAGTATTTCGATATTATCTGTAGGCTTTTGCTTTAATTTTATATAATAGTTATTCTGATTAACTTTAAAATCAATCAAATTACAATCTTTTAGTATTTCTAGTGAGAAGATAAATTTACTTTTATTAATTTTAATTTTAAAACTTTTATTTAAATAATTAAAATAATTTACAGCATCGATTTTAAATATATTTTGTTTATTTAAAAGAAAAGTTTTGTAAACAATTCTTAGTTCATTTAATTTAGGAATAAAGTTATCTAACAAAAGCTGATTCATTTTAAAATCTTTTTCATTAAATAGTAAATATACTTCTTTATCTATCAACCTTTTTATTATATCAAAAAAATCGTTTTCATCAAAACAAATATCAAAAAAAATTATTTTATTAAATATTTTTAAATCGTAGTCTTGATGTAATGGATTAATTAATAACGTATTCGTCCTAATATTTAATATATCTCCAATATTGGTAGATATTCTTTTATTAAACTCTCTTCCTTGATAATGTAACTCATTAATTATTCTTTTTGCATTTAATAAATTATTTATTATAATTAAAACATTTTCGTTATTATGTAAAAATTCAATTAAACTTCCTATCTTGTCATCAACTTCTTTTATAATTATTCTATTGCTCAAATCAAACTTTGTATTATTTTTTTTCTTTCTTAAATTATTAATAAAGTTTAGATAATACTCTTCTTCAATATCAGTACTAATGTTATCTTTAATAAATATATCTTTAACATTCAATTGGAGTTTTTTTTCATTCATATATATATTTATATCAGGAACAAACACAATATCTACACTATCACCTTCATTAATATGTTGTGCTTTATGGCCTAAATTAAAACCTATACAATCCATAACATCTTTATCATCTTTAATACTAAATTTTAAATGTTTTCCATCCGAACCAACATTCTTAATATTAATAGCCTTTACATCTTTAATAATAAACAACGGAGATGGATTGCCAATTCCATATGGTTTTAACAACTTTAATTCTTCTATAATTTTATAATTTATATCTTTCACTTTTAATATATCATCAACTTTTATCTCGTCAATCATATCTTCTTCCATAAGTAATTTTTCAGCAATTTCATTTATTTCTTTTCTAAAACTATCTATTTTTTCTCTATCTATTGATAAACCTGCAGCCTGTTTATGTCCGCCAAATTTATTAAAAAACTTACTTACTTTGCTTAGTCCTTCATATATATCAAAAGTTGGTATACTTCTAGCAGATCCTCTTCCTTCTTTACCTTCAATTGCTATTAATATACATGGTTTAAAGTATTTTTCACATATTCGTGATGCTACAATACCAATTACACCATGATGCCAATTTTCTCTTGCGATTACAAGTACTTTTTCTTTTTCATATTTATCGTCATTTTTAATAATTTCTTCTGCCTCTTTCAGTATTTTCATTTCAATTTCCTGGCGTTCTTTATTTACTTTATCTAGCTCATTAGCTAGTATTAAAGCTTCTTTGATTGATTTAGATGTCAAAAGCTCTACACCTGTTTTAGCAGAACCCAGCCTTCCAACTGCATTAATTCTAGGACCTAGTACAAAACCTACGTGTCCAACTGATATTTCTTTATCTTTCAATCCAGTTACTTCTAATAATGCTTGTACCCCTATATTTTCAGTTCGATTAATTAACGCTAAACCTTCTTTAACTAAAACTCTATTTTCGCTTGTTAGCGAAACTACATCTGCTACCGTTCCTATTGCAACAATAGGTAATATTTCTCCTATAGGTATTTCAGAATTCAACTTAATTGATATTGCTTGAATCAATTTAAAAGCAACACCTACTCCAGCAAGCTTCTTAAAAGGGTAATCACTGTCTTTTCTATTAGGATTTATTACTGCAAGAGCATTTGGGATTTCACTTTCACACAAGTGATGATCTGTAATTATAATGTCAATACCTTTTTCAATACAATATTCAACTTCATCATTTGCTGTAATACCACAATCAACAGTAATAATAAGTTGTCCACCTTTATGTACTATATAGTCAATAGCATCTTTATTAATACCATATCCTTCTGTCATTCTATTAGGTATATAATATTCAACATTACAACCTATCTTTTCTAAATACAGTTTTAAAATTGTAGTGCTAGTAATTCCATCTACATCATAATCTCCATAAATCCATATTTGCTCATTTTTCTGAATTGCTTCAATTATTCTTTCAACAGCTCTATCCATATCTTTAAGTAAAAAAGGATTGTACAGATTTTTCAGACTTACATTAATAAAATTTTCACATTCTTCTATAGTTTTAATGCCTCTATTTATAATAACTTTCGCAGTTATACTAGATATGTCAAAAGCATTACTAATTTCATTTATACTACTGTAATCTTCACTGTATAGTTTCACAAATTTTTCATATCTAATCATATACTTCACCTACTACATTAAAATCTATATATGCTAAAACATATAGAGCATACATCAATCTCTTATTATTCATTTTCGTTATCACTGTTTTCTTCTGAATTTATATTTTTTATTTCAATTTCTTTATTACTCGCTTCAAAATCAGTTTCTATCTTTAAATCTTTTTCCGAAATAATCTCTTCAATTCTACTCTCTAATAAAGTCTTTTCTTCTTCTAATTTTTTAATTTTTCTTGCCTGCTCTTTTATTTTCAGAGTTAATTTCAACTGTCTTACAAGTCCTAATATAGTAACTATTACTGCCCCTAATGCTGCTGATACGAATATAACTATAGCCTGAGAAACTTGAATCTTAGCAAAAAAGAAATCAATCATAACACTGTCTGCATTTTTTAAAGCAAACACCGCTACTAGTATTGCGAAAATAAGTGAAAATATAAAGCCTATTTCCATTAAAATACCCCCTAGTTATTTATAATTCCTTTTATTTAGTAAAATAGAAATAATTAATGCTACTCCTAAAATCCCAGCTGCTACAAAACCTATTAGTCCAAAAGCTGACATCCCAAATATTTCAGGACCTGTATGAGATTGAATTATTATAGATGATCCTACAATAATTGATGAAATTATTAAACTTAATGATAACTTATTTGTTATTATATATATTTCTTTTTCCAACCTACTTAATCCTTCTATTTCCATTTTAATTTTTAGTTTATCGTTATCTATTTTATATAGTATATTATTAACTTTATTAGTAATCTCGAAAATATTTTCTATATTTTCAGTCGTATTATCTATAATTTTTTTTGTTAGAAGTTTAGGATTTAATTTTCTTTTTGTTACTTCTTTTATAATCTCTTTAGAAATTTTTGATAAATTGAATTGAGGATTTAATTTTTTCCCTGTGCCTTCAATCGTGATTATTGATTTAATTAATAATATTAATTGTGAAGGTATTCTTAGTTTGTATTTATATGATATAGTCATAATTTCATTAAAAACTTCTCCGAAGTTAATTTTATTAATTGGCAAATTAAAATAATGATTTACAATAAAAAACAATTCTTTTTTCAATCCAATTTCATCGGTTTCATCAGAGATTGCATTCATTTTATATAGACTTTCTACTATCTTATCTATATCCCTGTTAAGAGTCGCTTTTAATAAAGTAGTTATAAATTCAAATGTCATATTATCTAAATAACCTACAACCCCAAAATCTATAAAACTTATTTTATCTTCTGATAATATTAAAATATTACCAGGGTGTGGATCGCCATGAAAAAATCCATGTACAAATATCTGCTCTAAGAAAATCTTTGCACCTAGTTCAGATAATTTTTCCTTATTAAATCCTATTTTATCAATCTCATCAATATTACTTACCTTAATTCCTCTTATTTCTTCCATTACTAACACTTTTTTTGTTGTATATTCCCAATATATTCTAGGAATTATAACTCTTTTATCATTTTTAAAAAGCATTCTAAACCTTTCACAATTTTGAGCTTCATATGTATAGTCTAGCTCCTTTTTGATAAAATAAGAAAACTCTTCTACAATATTTCTTGCACTAATAACTATTTTTTTCTTTAAAATATCATCAAACATTTTAGCTAAAGTATATAAGATATCAATATCTTGTTTTATTACTGTATTTATATTAGGTCTCTGTATTTTAATTACAACTTTATTACCATTTTTTAGTACGCCACGATAAACTTGACCAATTGATGCAGCTGCGATAGGTTCTTCTTCAAACTCCATAAAAATATCTTCTAACTTCCTTCCTAACTCATTCTTAATTATATTTTTTGCAGTATCTAGATCAAAAGGAGTAATTTCATCCTGTAGCTTTGATAGCTCATCTACTATATCATTAGGTAAAATATCATATCTTGTACTAAGAATTTGTCCCAACTTAATAAAAGTAGGTCCTAGTTCTTCCAATGTAAATCTAATTCTCTCGCCTCTAGTATAATTTTGACTATATTTTTTAGCTCTTTTTATAAAAATTTTTGAAATAATACTTATATCATCAATTTTTTCAGCAACCATACCAAATCCATATTTTGTTAATATTTTAGCGATTTCTCTATATCTTTTTAGTTTGTTCCTTTTTTTACCAAAAAGCAATTTCAATCTTACCACCCCTCTATTAGTGGTATATATATCCATTATTATTGTCTTAAGTTAAATATATATTACAGAAACTCTTCGTTTAGAAAAAAAACTGCCTTGCGGCAGTTTATCATTTTATACTCTATTAGGATTATAATTATTTCTATCTGATACTCTTGTTTTTAATAGATACCATATAGGACTAGCTATAAATATTGATGAATAAGTACCAGCTATTATACCAACTATTAGTGGCAGAGCAAAATCCTTTATGGCCTCAACTCCGAAAATATATAAAACTACTATAGCTAATAATGTCGTAAATGATGTATTAATAGATCTTACAATAGTTTGAGAAATACTTTTATTTACAATTTCTTCATATTTATCCTTCTTCATAATCTTTATATTTTCTCTAATTCTATCAAAAACTACAATCGTATCATTTATTGAATAACCTACTATAGTTAATATAGCCGCAACAAAAGAACTATTAACAGGTACTTTAAAAATAGCATATACACTAAGTGCAATTAAAACATCATGAATTAAGGCAATAATAGCTGAAATACCAAACTTAAATTCAAATCTAAAAGTGATATATATAAGCATACCAATAGTAGCTATTATTACTGATAATAATGCTTTAGTTCTTATTTCCCCTCCTATAGAAGGTCCAAACTTTTGTGACTGAACAAAAGCTTCATCATCAAGATTATACTTTTCTTTAAACTTATTAAATATTTCTAATCTATCTTTATTATCTAAATCTAAAGTTGTCTTTATTATTACCTGCTCTTTATTATCTCCAGCATGAAGAATACTTGCATTTTTATCAAATTGATCTGTAATTTCTCTTATTTCACTAACTGGTATTTTCTTCCCGAAATCAATCTGTAGTAAAGTTCCTCCAGTAAAATCAATACCAAAGTTTAAGCCACTTACGATTGCCATTACTAAACCTACCACAATTATGGTTAAAGATATAAGGAAAAATTTGTTTCTATTTCTTATAATATTCACGTCAAATCCCCCTCTTTTATGCTCCATAAAGTTTTGTGTTTTTGGTTATATTCATTTTAATAGTTAGTTTTAGCAGGTATTTTGTGATGAATACTGCTGTAACCATTGAAGCAACAAGACCAATTAATAATGTTACTGCAAATCCCTTAATAGGACCTGTCCCAAACTTAAATAACACAACTCCTGCTATGAAAGTAGTTACATTAGCATCTATAACAGTACGTAAAGCTCTTTTGAACCCTGAATCAACAGCAGCTCTTAATGTCTTACCTGCTCTTATTTCTTCTTTAATTCTTTCAAAAATTACAACATTAGCGTCTACAGCCATACCAATTGATAAAATTAAACCTGCGATACCTGGCAAAGTTAAAGTAGCATCTAAATAAATCATAGCACCTAAAACTAGTAATATATATATAGTAAGCCCTAAATCAGCAATTAATCCCGGTATTCTATAATATATTAACATAAATAAAAATATCAAAATAAGTCCTATTTTCGCAGCATAAATACTCTTGTCCAATGATGTTAATCCCAATGTAGGTCCAATAACTGAAGTTTGTATTTCTTTCATCTCAACAGGTAATGCACCTGCTCTTATTAAAGTTGCTAATTTACTAGCTTTTTCAACTGTAAAACCACCTGTTATCACGGCCTTACCATCTGTAATAGTACCACTAACTACAGGACTTGAAATCACTTCGTCATCTAGAACTATATATATGATTCTATCTTTTGAATTTGCATTCTTTATGAGTTCACGAGTTGCTTCTGCAAACTTCTTAGTACCTTCCTTATCAAACTCTAAAGCAACAACAGGCTCTTCTCTTCCTTTTTCTCTATTTAACTGATAAGTAACTTCTGATCTCTTTATGTTCTTTCCCGTTACAACAACATTACCTTTAGGGTCAATAAATTGTAATTGTGCTGTTTTACCAATAATATCAATAGCATCCTGTGCATTTTTTACACCTGGTAACTCAATTCTAATTCTTTTCTTGCCTTCTAACACTATATTAGGCTCAGCCACACCTAATCCGTCTACTCTTTGTCTTATAATAGCTTTTGCCTGTTCCATTTTCTTTTCTAATTCTGCACCTTGCGCATCAGTCTGAGCTTCTAATACAACAAATACTCCACCTTCTAGATCCAAACCAAGTTTCATATTTTCTTTTGCAGGTGTAATTTCATACTTGCCTAAATTGACCCCGAAAATCGCTGAATAACTAATAAATCCAACTATTGCAACAATCAATAGAAAAATAGTAATACTTTTGAAGTTCATTTGTTATGCCCCCTTCAAATCATCATTATATTTATTATATAACTCCTGTAAAAATGAGTCAACATTATATAACTTTGTTATATCTTAACTTTATTCAAGCTATTTTTTGTGTTTCCTTGCATATTCAACATAATCTACAGCTGACTGTTTCAAATGCATAATTTCCTCTTCAGTTAGATTCCTTACAACCTTTGCTGGTGAACCCAACACTAAAGTTCCTGATGGAATCTTTTTTCCCGGTGTCACAATACTCCCTGCACCTATTAACACATTATCTTCAATTTCAGCACCATCCAAAATTATAGCTCCCATACCTATCAAAACATTATCACCTACTTTACATGCATGTACTATTGCTTTATGTCCAATAGTAACATAATCTCCTATAACTGTTTCATATTCTTTACTTATGTGTATCACACATCCATCTTGAATATTTGTATATTTACCAATTTTAATAGGGTTCTCATCTCCTCTTATTACTGTATTGTACCAAACACTCGTGTTCTCTCCTATTTCAACGTCCCCAATTATTTCAGCACTGTCTGCAATAAAACAAGTGTCATGTATTTGAGGCTTTTTACCTTCATATTCTTTTAACATACTAAAACCTCCTTATGTTATTTTAGCATCCATTTGCAACTATTGATATAGCGCACTCTATCCTTTTTTTCTCCATTTCACAACCGATTTTATATGGTTTAGTTATATCTTTATTAAAGTTATAAGCATTTGCATGACATCCTCCACTGCAGTAAAATCTAGCCCAACATTCCTGACATTCATTTTTTGTTAATACACTGGCTTTCTTAAATTGTTCTCTTAGCTCTTCGTTTAGCACACCACTAAAAACATCACCCATCTTAAATTCTTCATTTCCAACGAATTGATGACAAGGATATAAATCACCTTCAGGGGTAACAGCTAAATATTCCACACCAGCACCACAACCTACTACTCTTTTAATCAAACAAGGTCCTTGACTTAAATCAATCATGAAATGGAAAAACTCAAAGCCTTTCCCTGCTTTTTTAAGCTCTATATATTTACTTGATAATTCTTCATACTCACTCAATATAGTTTTTAAATGCTTTTCTAAAATTGCATAATCATTTTCAGGACTTGCAACTACAGGTTCAACTGAAATACTGTCAAACCCTATTTCATGAAGTTTTAAAACATCTTTAGAAAAATCTAAATTGTGACTTGTAAAAGTACCTCTAACATAATATGACTTTTCTCCTCTTAATTTCACAAGTTCCAAAAACTTTGGAACTATAGTATCAAAACTACCACTACCATTTATTGTTTTTCTCATCTTATCATTTACTTCTTTTCTGCCATCTAAGCTAAGTACTACATTATCCATGTTTTCATTAATAAATTTCATATTATCATCGTTTAATAAAAGTCCATTAGTAGTAATAGTAAACCTAAATCTCTTATCATACTTTTTTTCTAATTCACGGCCATATTTAACTAACTCTTTCACAACATCAAAATTCATTAGAGGTTCCCCACCGAAAAAATCTACTTCAAGGTTTCTTCTATTACCCGAACTTTCAACTAAAAAATCTAATGCTTTTTTACCAATTTCTAATGGCATCAACAGTCTTTGACCCTTAAAATCCCCTTGAGAAGCAAAGCAATATTCGCATTTTAAATTACAATCATGTGCTACATGCAGACATAGGGCTTTCACAATATTTTGTGGGTTATAATTTATATTTAGATTTTCTTCTTTAGTAAACAATAATTCATTATCAACTAAAGTTTGTATTTCTTTATAAGCTTCTAAAATATCATCTTGATTGTATTTATTTTTCAAATCATTTATGATTGATTCTAAACTTTTATCTTCATACAGTTTAATTATATCCCATACAATTTCATCTACTACGTGAACTGAACCACTATTAATATCCAATACTATGTTTTTTTCATTCATCTGAAACATATGTATATTCATATACATTCCTCCTTAAATACTGTCGCAACTTTTATTTTATATTAAAGCGTGAATCTAATCAAATAAATTTACACTTAAACAGAAAAAAAGCAGTGGATAACCACTACTTTTAATATGTAGTAATAATTATTTCTCACACTTTTGATTTCCAACAGTGCAAGAAGTCTTACATGCTGATTGGCATGAAGTTTGGCATTCTCCGCATCCACCTTTTACAATTGTACTTTTTAAACTACGACCGCTTATTGTATTTATGTGCTTCATAATATACCTCCTTAATAATTTTTTCTTAATAGATTATAACATATTGATTTTTAATTATAAAGTGCTATTTTAAATTAACTCCAATCATTCCACCAACTGCACCTGTAAGTAACGCAACTATTCCTTTTATTATAACATGACTATTAAATTTATATGAACGTATAAAAATATAGCTCACTAGTATTAGCAATATAAAATATAGCAAACCAACAATAGCACCATTAAACCATCCTTTTCTCTTAATTCTAATAGATGAATAAATCGCCCCTATGGTAATACTAACTATCATAACTATAGAATTTAAAATTGGTACTACACTTTCTGATAAACTTGTATAAGTTAATATTACAGCTAAAATAACAATACATATAATAGAAATAACAATACTTATTAAAACACCTTTTAAAGTTGTAACCATATAATTATTATTTTCCTCATTAACTTTTAATTTCATTTTCCCACCCCCAATATTCCTTACTTAAACTTATGCAAAAAAAATCTAATTAATTACAAGAAAAAAAGACCTCCTTCAAGGAAGTCTTTTATGTAAATAAGCTATTATTTATTATCTACAACATTGCCAATTGCCCATCTTGAAACATTAAATTTATTTTTATCAGCACCTACTTCAATAGTTATTATTTCATCTTTGATTTTTACAATTTTACCATGAATACCACCAATTGTAATAATCTCATCGCCGACTTTTAAATTATTTCTCATCTCTCTGATTTTTTTCTCTTTCTTTTGTTGTGGTCTAATTAAGATAAAGTAAAATATAACTAAAAATAGAATTGGCAATAATAATGCTGAAAATTGTTGCATACCATTCCCCCCTTCCTTAATTTATATATTCTATATTGCAATTTAAATTCCTTTATTTAATATATCCATATTTTTTAAAGAATTCCTCTTTATATTGCAGCAATCTATCTTCTTTAATAGCTAATCTAATATTCTCCATTAACTTCAACAAGAAATATAAATTGTGTATAGTAGTAAGTCTAGCTCCTAAAATCTCATTCACATTAAACAAGTGTCTAATATAAGCCCTTGAATAGTTTTGACACGTATAACAATCACATTCGGGATCAAGCTTTCCAAAATCTCTAGCATATTTAGCATTTCTAATAACAACTTTACCTTGACTTGTCATTACAGTACCATTTCTAGCTATCCTAGTAGGTAAAACACAATCAAACATATCAATACCTCTTATTACTCCTTCAAATAAACAGTCTGGACTACCAACTCCCATTAAATATCTAGGCTTATTTTTAGGTAACAATGGTGCTGTATAATCAAGTACTTCATACATGAGCTCTTTTGGCTCACCTACACTTAGTCCACCAATCGCATATCCTGGAAAATCTAAGTCTATAATCTCTTTTGCACTTTGCTCTCTTAAATCTCTATACATACCACCTTGAACTATTCCAAATAGTGCTTGAGTTTCTGGGTTTCTATGTGCTTCCTTACATCTTTTAGCCCATCTAGTTGTTCTTTCAAGAGAATGTTTTACATAATCTCTATCACTAGGATATGGTGCACATTCATCAAACGCCATAATAATATCTGACCCTAATGCATTTTGTATTTCAATTGATTTTTCAGGACTTATAAAATGTCTAGAACCATCTATATGAGATCTGAATTCAACACCTTCTTCAGTAATTTTTCTTAAATCACCCAAACTAAAAACTTGGAAACCACCACTATCTGTAAGTATTGGCTTATCCCAGTTCATGAACTTATGAAGCCCTCCTGCTTCTTTTATCAACTCATGACCCGGTCTTAAATATAAATGATAAGTATTACTTAATATAATTTGAGCTCCTAAATCTTTTAATTCTTCCGGAGTCATTGTCTTTACAGTCGCTCTAGTACCTACAGGCATAAATATAGGTGTTTCAATTATGCCATGAGGTGTATGTAGTTTACCTAATCTTGCTTTACATTCAGTAGATTCTTTAATTAATTCGTATTTTACAGCCATCAGTTGCCTCCTTCACTTATTTTATTAACATAGCATCTCCAAAACTAAAAAATCTATATTTTTCTTTGACAGCAATATTATAAGCTCTTAAAACATTTTCTTTGCCTGCTAATGCACTAACTAACATAATCAATGTAGATTCAGGTAAATGAAAATTTGTAATAAGCCTATCAATAACTTTAAACTTATAACCTGGATAGATAAATATATCTGTCCATCCTTTTTTAGGTACAACAAATCCTTCATTATTACTTGTTGACTCTAATGTTCTAGTTGTTGTTGTTCCTACAGCTATTATTTTTCCACCCTTTTTCTTAATTTCATTTATTTTATTTGCTGCTTCTTCACTAACTTCAAAAAACTCAGAATGCATTTTATGCTCATCTAACTTATCAACTTTAACAGGTCTAAAAGTCCCAAGTCCTACATGAAGAGTTATATATACAATTTCTACTCCTTTTTCCTTAATTCTTTCTAGTAGTTCTTCTGTAAAATGAAGTCCAGCAGTTGGAGCAGCTGCTGAGCCCTCTTTTTTTGAATATACTGTTTGATATCTTTCTTTGTCTTCTAATTTTTCTTTTATATATGGTGGTAATGGAACTTCTCCTAACCTATCTAGTACTTCTTCAAAAATTCCATCATATTTGAACTCAACTATTCTAATACCTTCTTCACCAATATCTAATACATCTGCTTTTAAAATCCCATCACCAAAAACAAATGTAGTTCCTACCTTCGCTCTTTTGCCTGGTTTAACTAATACTTCCCATTTATCTTTTTCAATTCGACTTAATAGTAGGAATTCTATCTTACCACCTGTTTTCTCTTTTTGCCCAAAAAGTCTTGCAGGTATCACTCTTGTATCATTTAATACTAAACAATCACCCTCATTTAAATAGTCAATTATATCTTTAAATTCTTTATGTTCAATAGCTCCCGTTTTTTTATCTAAAATCATCAGTCTTGAGCTATCTCTTTTTTCTATTGGACATTGCGCAATAAGTTCTTCTGGTAAATCAAAGTAAAAATCTTGTCTTCTCATTTAACCACATCCTTTACTCAACTTTTGCTCCAGTATAATAATACTCTAGTATTTGTTTATAATTATATCCTAATTCAGCCATTTTCTTAGCACCCCATTGGCTCATACCAAGTCCATGCCCCCATCCTCTACCTTCAAAAATATATACATTAGGTATTACAGGCATTATATTAGTTTCTTCCCCATTTGTTATTCTCACTTGAGAATACATATCTTTAGTACTAGTAATTGAACCATTTGCTGAAATAACATGAACTTTATTTAAAGTTGTTTTAATTGGTTCAAAATCAGTGCCAGTAACAACGTACACATCTGCATCTGATTTTACATTAAACCAAGTGCTTTTCAATGAACTATACCCAAATATTTTTCTGCTTTTTTCTTTTTTTAGAATTTCTACTCCATTAGTTCCTTCGATTTTTAATTCTAACACTCTTCCATATTCAGAAAAAGCCAAAGGTTCAATAGAATAAATATCTCCAATATTTATACCGTTTGCTTCAAGTTTTTCTTTTACCTCTTTTCTATTTAAAACTAACTGCCAACTATAATTTGGTGAATCTATAGAAAAATCGTCTTTTACTCCTCGTAAATAAGGAATTTTATATCCCCAAACATTTTCACTATTTTCAGTATGTCCACCATTAGTAGAATGGAAATATGCATTTACTAACTTTCCATTATATTTTAGAACTTTTCCATAGGTTTCATCAACAGCTCTATTACTTTTTAGGCTCTCCCAATCATAGCCTGCATATACTTGACAATTTTGTGTATCACACAAATCATAGCCTAAATCCTCATGCTTTTTTAAATTAACTAACGCATAATTTCTAGCTGCTACTGCTTGTGCTTTTAATGCCTCAAGAGGCCAATTTACAGACATCTCTCTAGGCACTACACCATATAAATAATGTTCTAGTGGAAGATAGTTTATAATTATAAGCTCTTTATCTACTCTGTTTAAAGTCAAATAATCTCTATAATTACTTCCATTTATAGCTATTATGCTTTCATTCACTTCAACTACGTTCTCTTTGATATAAATCTTTGTATCTGAGTTTAATACCAATAAAATATTTCCTTCAGCATCCTCAATTATAATTCTAGTTTTAGTCTTATCTATTATATTAATTTGTTTACCAAGTTTTTCTGATAATATTCCTGCCTCTTTTGATGCCTCTTCATAAGTTTTATAAAATCCTAGCCAAATTCTAAACTTTCCATCATAATACGGATATGCATTAACCCCAGAATTTTTCAATTTATTAATTTCAACTTTTATATCATTATATACAGTATATTCTCCTTGTATTTCCAAGTGATATGAACCATAATCTGACTGTTCGTTTTCATTAACTAGTTTTAAAGCATCGCCTTCGATTTTATAAAAATCATCTAATCTAATAAATAGACTTTTTGCATCGGTTTTTAATATTTCATTATAGTTACTATCTATAGTACCAATAGAAAACCCATTTTTAGTGCTAATAACAGCTTGATCTTCAAATACCATTGGATTTTTAAGGCCCACTCTTATATATTCTTTATAATTTTCGTCCCCTAAAACATTTATAGAAACAAATTGAGCTAACATTACTGTTAAAATAATTATTAAAACTCTTTTTACATTCAAAATTTCACCCCTTAAACTTTATCGTATTCTTACTTTAGTCTTGAAATAATATTTATAATTATTGATAGAATTATACTTAAAACAATACTTGTAACTATAGGAAAAACAAAAGTAAAATTACCTTTTTGATACACAATGTCACCAGGTAGCTTTCCTAACCCTACTTTTTGAAATATAATTAAAAATCCACCTAAAATAATGAAGATAAGGCCAATTACTACAAGAAGCCTACCTAATGATTCCATTTATTTCACCCCAACTCATCTATTTTAATTTTAAAATAATCTAAACATTTCTTAGTTACAATCCTACCTCTAGGCGTTCTATTAATAAATCCCAGCTGAAGTAAATATGGTTCATAAACATCTTCTATAGTATTGCTTTCTTCTCCTGTAGAAGCTGCTAATGTATCAAGCCCTACAGGCCCTCCATTAAATTTATATATTATTGTATATAATAGTTTTTTGTCTACGTTATCTAATCCCATTTCATCTACTTCTAACAATTCTAAAGCTTTTTGAGCTACACTTTTTGTGATAATTCCATCTTCTACAACTTGTGCATAATCTCTAACTCTTTTAAGAAGTCTATTTGCAATACGAGGTGTTCCTCTTGAACGCTTTGCTATCTCATTTGCACCATCATCATCAATTTTTACACCTAAAATATATGCTGACCTTATTATTATTTTTTTAAGATTTTCTACGTCATAAAAATCCAATTTACAAATTACTCCGAATCTATCTCTTAGTGGAGATGTTAACAAACCTGCTCTTGTTGTAGCTCCTATAAGAGTAAATTTAGATAAATCGAGTCTTATTGACTTAGCACTAGGACCTTTTCCTATAACTATATCTAATACATAATCTTCCATTGCTGGATAGAGAATTTCTTCAACATTTCTATTTAATCTGTGTATCTCATCTATAAAAAGAACGTCATTTTCTTCTAAATTAGTTAGTATCGCAGCAAGGTCACCCTGCCTTTCTATAGCTGGTCCTGATGTGATTTTTATATTAACTCCCATTTCATTTGCTATAATATTAGCCAATGTTGTCTTTCCAAGACCAGGTGGTCCATAAAGCAAAACATGATCTAATGACTCATTTCGCTTCTTAGCTGCTTCAATAAATATTTTAAGCTTTTCTTTTACTTTACTTTGTCCTATATAATCCTCGATTTTTCTCGGTCTTAATGTGTTTTCTATCTCATAGTCCTCATACTTCAAATTACTTGTAATTATCCTACTTTCTTCAGTTATACTACTCATATATTCTTCCTCCCTACTTAGTTGACAATTTCTTTAGGGCAATCTTAATTATTTCTTCCGTTTTCAAACCTGATGTATCAGTTTTTGATAAAACATTATTTATTTCGGATCTACTATATCCTAAAGAAATCAATGCTCCAACAGCTTCATCAACAAATGAGTCAGTTTTAAAAATACTTATTTCTGTAAATATATCATCTTTTATTTTATCTTTTAATTCTAAAACAATTCTTTTACCTGTCTTTAAACCTATTCCTTGAGCTGTTGAAAGTAATTTTATATCTTCATTTAATATTGCTTGTTTAATGCTATCTGGTGTTAACGATGAAAGTATACCAAGAGCTACTTTAGGACCTATCTTAGATACTAGTAATAATAATTTAAACATTTCTAATTCTTCTTTACTAATGAATCCGTATATACTAATGCCATCTTCTCTTACATGAAAGTGTGTATGAACCTTTATACCTTTTAATTTATCTTTTAAATTACAAATTGTATTTTTTGATGTATTGATAAAATATCCAATTCCATGATTATCTATCACTATGTAATCTTCACCTATCTCGCTTATATCACCAATTATATAACTGAACATCAAATTCCTCCTATTTTATCTAATCTTAAATAAATCTTTGAATCTACCTGAATGTGCATGACATATTGCAACAGCTAAAGCATCTGCAACATCATCAGGTTTTGGAATTTCATTTAGATTTAATAATAGTTTTACCATTTCTTGAACTTGCTTTTTTTGTGCTCTACCATAACCTACAACACCTTGCTTAACTTGAAGTGGAGTATACTCATAAATATCTATTCCACAATTAACAGCTGCTAATATTTCAACCCCTCTAGCTTGTCCTATAGTAATAGCAGTCTTTACATTTTTATTAAAAAAAAGTTCTTCTATAGCAAACGCATCTGGCTTGTATTCTAAAAGTATTTTTGTTAACTCGTCATAAACAACTTTTAATCTGTAAGGTAATGAAATATTTGGTTCAGTTGTTATAGCTCCATATTTTATAGCTTTAAGTTTATTTCCCTTTTTTTCAATAACACCATAACCTACTATCGCAATTCCTGGATCTATTCCTACTATAATCATTAAATCATCTCCCTATGCAAACATATATTCGTATTATACTTTAAAATCCACACTAAGTAAATATGGTATATAAGTATTTTATCATAATTAATTAAAACAAAAAAGCTAGGTATTAACATTATCCTAGCTTTTAGCTTATAAAATTTTCTATAATGTCCCCTATTTCTTCTTCCGAATCTACTACTATACCTTTTTTTAATCTTTTCTGATCTATTTCTTTTAAAGTTGATACAGATTTGTTTATTATTTCAACTAATACTTTTTCACCCATATCATTGAACTTGAATATAGCAATCTTATTGTCTTTAACGCTTATTATGTAATGATTTGGACAATATCTATCTAATTCTCTCTTAACTATGACTTTTTCGTTTGAAAAAGACAATAATTGCCAATTTGGATGATCTGTTTCTAAATACTTCTTATAATCTTCTTCATTTAAATTTATTATTGCTTTTTCTGGTTCTACTATTTGTGTTAAAGTATCATTGCATTTTTTATAATAATTTATATATTCAATAACAGTATTAGGTCCAATAATCTTTTCTTCTTTCTCTACACTTTCAACATTACTATCGTCTTTATAGTCAACAATATTATTCTCTGTACCTTTAATCGTTAATTCCTTTTGAGGTTTCTTAATAGCTTTCTTATTCCCGACATTATATCCATATATAAAACTTATTAAAAGCAGTGAAAATGCAAAAGTTACAAATGCAACTTTTGAAATTTTTTTCATAAATATCCCTCCCAATCTCTTGAGGAATATTTTTTCCAAATTACCAATTTCTATACATTCAAAATATATTAAATATACCTTTTTAAGACTCTATCATTGATAGCATACCAACTTGCATCTTTATATATATCTTTTACGTTTTTTATAATAACACTTACAACAGAATGATAAATTTTATCCTGTTCTTCTTCCTTTAGTTTATAATCCTCTTCCTTAATACTATAATTATAGGGATTAAAATCTATTTTTAGCTGCTTATCAACATATCTATCTAAATTCTTTATCTTCTTTTTTATAATTTTGTTGCAAAATGTGTAAACTAAACCTTCAATTTGTCTATCTTTCTTCTCTTTGCTATCAATTTCTCTTCTTAAAGCTCTTCTAATCTCTGCTATCTCAAGATTACTAAAATCATAGTGAAATAGATAATTATTATTATAAAGCCCTTCAAGTCCATGTAATTCTATAGCTTTCTTCTCTAATCTATCTACCCACTTTTTATTATTATAGCCGTACTTATAACCTTCTAAATAAAAACATAATTCTAATCTATTTATATCTTCATGAATTAATACGCTTATGTTTCGAGCTATTAATTCTCTGTTTGTCCTATTTTTCAATATATATTTAATACGCCTTTTAATACTTTTTGTGCATGTATATTTAGGGCGTATATTACTTATATTTTCTTCTAAATCATATAAAGCTAGTAGGATATAAATTGAATTAATATCATTATGAAATAAAAATTGATTTTTAAGTCCTTCATATATATCCCATAGCTTTTTGGGCGCAGTTGACATAGATATCCCTCCATCTAGCAATTATTACCATAAAAAAGGAGGTTTAAACATGCATAACTTTTTTCTTTGCATAAACCAAGTTTTAATTACTTTATTATTTACATTAAAGTTTTTTTATTTAATCTTTGAATAATAGTAGACTCTATCTATCCTACTTTAGAATTACTAATAAGTCAATAGGTAAAATAACTTAATTTAACATATTGTTAAAATCACCTAAATATTTTTCAAAAAATAAAATACACTTCTAAATCGAATTTAGAAGTGTATTATGAAACTAAATTACTCTAAATCCTCTGGCATCTCCCAGTTATGATATACGTTTTGTACATCATCATTATCTTCTAAAGCATCTATAAGCTTAGTCATATTCTTGATATCATCTTCATCAGTTAATTTGCTTGTATTTTGAGGTATAAAAGAAATTTCTGCAGTTGTGAATGTGTATCCTGCTTGTTTTAATGAATCTCTCACGTTTGCAAAATCTTCTGGACTTGTTGTTATTTCAAAATATTCTTCTTCTGTTATAAAATCCTCAGCTCCAGCTTCTATTGCTTGCATCATTAACTCTTCTTCGTCAATTCCATCTTCTTTTTCAATTATTAAAACGCCTTTTCTATCAAACATAAATGAAACACAGCCAGTAGATCCTAAATTTCCACCAAATTTACTGAAATAATGTCTTATGTCAGATGCAGTACGATTTCTATTGTCAGTTAAAACTTCAACCAATACTGCAATTCCACCTGGTCCATACCCTTCATATGTTATTTCTTCATAGTTAACACCATCTAATTCTCCAGCACCCTTTTTTATTGCTCTCTCTATATTATCATTTGGCATATTTGCAGCTTTTGCTTTTTCAATAGCAGTTTTTAAAGCAGTATTATATTCTGGGTCTGCTCCTCCCTCTCTAGCTGCTACTATTATAGCTCTAGTTAATTTTGTAAAAATCTTTGCTCTTTTCGCATCTTGCTTTCCTTTTCTATGTTTTATATTAGCCCATTTTGAGTGTCCTGCCATAATTTAACCTCCTTATAAAATATATAAAAATCAAATAATTCAATACTATATATGAATAATCTATCGAAAATAATATACCATAAAAAAAGAGCAAAGGCAAAGCCTTTACTCTTCTCTCTTAAACATCAATGGCATTCTTCTCTTATGCTCACTTAATTTATTCATTGTAACTATCTTTTCTTTTACTTTTGGATCTGCTTCACCTGTTAGTATAAAGGAATCTAATTCTTTATAGCTGAATCCCATCTCGTTTTCATCTGTTTGATTTTCCCATAAACCTGCTGAAGGTGGTTTATTTATAATTATTTCAGGAATTCCTAAGAATTTAGCTAACTCTTTTACTTCAAATTTAACAAAATCTGAAATTGGAAGTAAATCTACCCCACTATCACCATATTTAGTGAAATAGCCTATAGTCAATTCACTCTTATTACCTGTACCTGCTACTAAATATTTGTTTTTCTGTGCAAAATAGTATAAGGTTGTCATTCTTAATCTTGGTTTTATATTAGATACTGCTAACAAATTAGCTCCATCATCTTTCAACTCATCTATTAAATTATCAAATGTTTTTGATAAATCAACTTTAACTGTCTTTAAGCCTATTGTTTCTGCTACTAATCTAGCATGTTCTTCATCTTTGCTGTTGCTATGGCACGGCATTATTACACCTAATGAATCCTCGGGAAAAGCTCTTTTAGCTAAGGCAGCTACTACAGCTGAATCAATACCGCCACTTAATCCAACAACTAAGCCTTTACATCCCGCTTCTTGTACTTTGTCTCTTAACCAAATTACTAGATTATCACATACTCTTTCTACATTTTCCATTTTACTACCCTCCATTAAGCGTTTAAATATAAAATACCACATTTAATGGAGATAGTAAATAGCTTACTCAAATATTCCTGTACTTAAATACCTTTCTCCGTTATCAGGAGCAATTACTACTACTTTTTTACCTTTTCCTAATTCCTTTGCTTTGTTTAAAGCTACATATATAGCTGCTCCTGATGATATACCTAACAATATTCCCTCATTTCTAGCTATTTTTCTAATTGTATCAATTGCATCTTCATCCCTAACTTTTTCTATACTATCTATCAAGTCTTTATCTAATATTTTTGGTATAAAACCTGCTCCTATACCTTGTATTTTATGTGGTCCAGGTTGCCCTCCAGATAAAACTGGTGATTTTTCAGGCTCCACTGCTACTATTTCTACATTTTTCATTTCTTGCTTTAGAACTTGAGCTACACCAGTTAAAGTACCACCTGTACCAACTCCAGCTACAAATACATCAAAATCTCCATCCATTTGTTCTATAATCTCTCTTGCAGTTGTTCTTCTATGAATTTCCGGATTGCTTGGGTTTTCAAATTGTTGCGGCATAAAGTAATTATCATTTTGTTCTAAAAGTTCTTTTGCTTTTTCTATTGCTCCTTTCATACCCTTTGCACCAGGAGTCAATACTAATTCAGCACCATAAGCTTTTAATAAGTTTCTTCTCTCTATGCTCATTGTATCCGGCATTACTAAAACTACTTTATAGCCTTTAGCTGCACCAATCATAGCCAATCCTATGCCTGTATTTCCACTAGTCGGTTCTATTATAACTGAATTCTTAGTTAATTTACCCTCTTTTTCTGCTTGTTCAATCATATTCAAAGCAATCCTGTCTTTTACACTACTTCCAGGATTAAAGTATTCAAGCTTTACATATACATCTGCACTATTTTCATCAACTGATCTGTTTAACTTTACTATAGGAGTATTTCCTACTGTTTCTATTATACTACTATAAACCATAATAACCCTCCTTTTATTTCCTAGTAATCTTATAGGTTTATATGTATATAATATTTTTTATATTATTTTTTGTCAAGTGAATAATTAAACTTATTTAAGGAAAATTTACAAATAAAATATCTTTTATGGTGATAGTATGCTACTAAATAAAAAAATATATAAGTCTTTACTAGTAGGTTTTTTAACTGGAATAATTAATGGCCTATTTGGATCAGGTGGAGGTACTATTATTGTGCCATCTCTTGTATTTTTACTAGATATAGAAGAACATAAAGCTCATGCTACAGCAATTTTCATAATTTTACCTATTACCTTAGTTAGTACTTTTATTTATTTAAAACAGGGTATGTTAGTTTACAAAGTAGCACTACCTGTAGTTATCGGGTCAATTTTAGGTAGTGTAGTAGGATCAAAATTACTAAATAAAATTCCTACAAATATACTAAGAAAAATTTTTGGCATTTTTATGATTATCGCAGCAATTAGGATGGTGATTAAATGATTCTTTTTATCATAGGTCTTTTTTCTGGAATAATAAGTGGTTTAGGTATTGGTGGAGGTACTATTCTAATTCCTGGTCTTATCTTATTTACAACTTTAACTCAACATGAAGCTCAAGGTATTAATCTCCTAGTATTTATACCAACTGCAATAACTGCATTATTCATTCATTTCTATAATAGAAATATACTTTTAAAAATAGCTTTTCCAATAATTATAACTGGACTAATTGGTGCATTTGTAGGTTCTACGATTGCAATTAATATCAATCCAAAAATGCTTAGAAAATTTTTTGCAATTTTTCTATTTTTAATGGGAATATATGAATTTTGCTACAAAAAAAAGTAAAAGGCTCCATAATGGAACCTTTTCTAATCTAAAGCTACTAAAACACAGTCATGAAAAACTATTTTTTTACCTAAACTCTCAGCTTTTTCAATAACTTCTTCGTCTGCTGTTCCTGGTTGAAACCATAAATATTCTATTCCAAGTTCGTGTGCATGCTCAATACCTTTTAACGTTACTTTAGGTGGAACAACGAAATCCACTACATCTGGTATTTTAGGTAAATCTTTTAATGTAGGATAACAAGCTTCACTATCAATATTATCATATTTTGGATTTACTGCATAAACTTCATATCCATTATCTTTTAACTTTTTCCATATTTTATAGCCGAATTTTTCTTTATTATTTGTAGCACCTACTACTGCCCATACCTTCTTTTCTAGCATTTCTTTCTTGTTCATTTCAATTTTATCCATATTATACCTCCTTTTCAGACGATATACCATACCCACGTATATTATAACTCTAAATTGTAAATTATTAAATATTCTTATTTAAAAAGAATAATATTATTTAATTATTTTACCATCCTTAACTGAATAGTATTCTTCGTCTAATTCTTCAATTTGTACTCTACCGTTAGTTATATCTATTAATAAATTTGTCAATTCAGTAATATTATCTACTTCACATAAAATAATTAAATTTACTGCTGTATCATAAGTTACATTATCTATGATATATCCACCTCTAAGTAAATCATTTTCAACTCTTCCATATAGAGTATAGTCTATTCTGGCCATTATTCTTTTAAATAATACCTTCTCAACAATAACACCAGCTTCAATACCAATCTTTGCACCTTTAGTATAAGCCCTAACTAATCCTCCAGCACCTAGCTTAATTCCACCAAAATACCTAGTTACTACAACAACGACATTTCTTAAATCTTCTTTCTTTATAACTTCAAGAACTGGTATGCCTGCAGTTCCACTTGGTTCACCATCATCACTATATCTTTGAATATTATTATTTTCGCCAAAAACATAAGCATACACATTATGTGTTGCATCTCTATGTTTAGCCCTTATCTCATTAATAAATTCAATTGCTTCTTGTTCACTATTTATAGGCTTAGCATACCCAATAAATTTCGATTTATTTATGATAATCTCATCCTTACCGTATTCATGTAATGTTTTATACTTGTTTTTCATTCTGAATCTCCCCTTTATATTAGCTTCAGCTATTCTAATTATAATCATTTAAACAAAAAAAATAAAGGGCAATAACTGCCCTATACATAAGCTACTTTTTTATCTCTTAATTTTTGATATTTTTTAAATGATAAACTAACCAAAGCTTTATCCTGGCTATATGTAATTAGTTTAAGTGCATCTTCAACATCAAAAAATCCACCATCTTTAAAGCCCTCATCCTTATTTATAATAAAATCTTTATTTTTTGCTTCCATGATGTACCATATTATTTCATTACAAACTGGTCTTTGTCTTGTAATAGAAAAAAATTCGTAACTAGTCTCCCCAGCAGTTGACACAATAGAAACCTCAAGTCCTGTTTCTTCCTTAACTCTACTTACCGCAGTCTCATGCGCTAGGAATTCGTTACGAATCTTTCCTTTAGGTAATACCCATTCACCTTTTTCATTTTTTAAAATAAAAACCTTGTCGCCATAAAACACTACACCACCAGCACAGTTTCTAAACAGCATTGGTATTCCCTCCCACTTTTTAATTTTATTATAATTTAAAATATTTTTAATTGCAATATAATTCTGAAATTTTCTTTTGCAACTAGTTTATGTTTAAAACTTAATTTATATAATTATTTTTATAGAATTTGGGAAAATTATATTTGTATTAATCTTTCACGAGGTGATTAAATGTATATAATTTATCATTGTGTCGGGGGAGCTCATTCGTCTGCAATAGCATCTGCAATTCATCTTGGTCTACTCCCAAATAATAAAAAACCTAGTTTAAAAGATATACTTTCTTTATCATACTTTGATACGTTAAACAAAAAAGACCAAGGTAAAATTATTTTTCGAGGTATAGATGAAAAAGGACATAAAGTATTTACATTAAGCAGACAATTTGTACCACATCTTGTAATACCAGCAATAAAAGATGCATGGGAGCTTGCTGGAGGAAATAAAGATGATTTATTACTAGTCAATACAATGGATGGTGTAAATATCTTAATGAAAATAGGAGGCTTTAGCTCAAGACGACTTAATCTTGTTGCATTTGGACGTCCTATAGTTGCATATGGTACAATACTATCATATAACAAATTAGTTAAAATAGTTGAAAACACTAAAAAGCTAATTTGCTAATTTTGCTTCAATGCTAACTAAAGAATTGTAAGCTGCTTTTTTTACATAATCTTTTTCTTTCTCATAAGTAATTATTTTTCTAAGTTTATCAATTGTTTCTTCATTGCCTATATATTTTAAAGCTTTTGCTGCGTATTGTCTAACCTGAGGATTTATATCTTCCAATGCCTCCTCTAACCAATCTTTGGTTTTCTCATCTTTAATTTTACCAAGAGCTGAACAGCATAGTCTCCTTATATTTACATGCTTACTTCTCAGCTCCATTCTAATGAAAGGTAGTAACCTTTTATCCTTAAGCTCTCCTATTAACCATATTAAAATCATTCTGTCCTCAATATTTTTGAATCTGATATATCTTTTGTATATTTCCATTACTAAAACTTCTTTTTCAGTTTTATTCATCCTATTTAAATATTCCAATCTATCTTCCTTGTTCAAACTAATTATTCTAATTAGTAAATCTTCTTCTGATATTTTTTTACTTAAATTAATCTTACATTCTAAAATATGTCTTTCAATCTGTTCTTTAGACATCCTTCTAATAATAGAAATTTCATCAACACTCCTACCTTCTAAATATAGTAAGTAAGTTATTTGATAATCTTTCAGTTCTTTTAAATTACTCCAAGTTAGTTCAGCTTTTTTCATATAGTCTCATCCTTATTTTCAGTTACATATTTATAATACTTGTTGTAATTAGCTTCATCTAATACAGTTTTTATTAAAACACCATTTTCTTGATAATTATATTCTTCAACCTTAGCTGTATCAAAAAATTTAGACATTATATCTAAATCACTATAAGGAACCAAAAGATTTACTTTATAATATTTCTTACTAAAGTAATCTTGTATCATGTTCAATAATTTATCAATATTCTTACCTTCTTTTGCAGATATAAACAATTTTGGTCCACTGATATTATATACTAGGTCTTCTTCTTTAATTTTATCTACTTTATTGAAAACAGTTATAATAGGTTTATCAAAAACTCTCAAATCTTTAATAATGTCTAAAGTTGTTTTAATTTGTATATCTAAATCTTTATTAGTACAATCAACTACATGAAGTAATAAATCGGCAAATTTTATTTCTTCTAAAGTACCTTTAAATGCTTCAATTAAATGAGTTGGCAACTTACTTACAAAACCAACTGTATCTGTTATTAAAAAATCATGTCCATTAGGTAGTTTTGCTCTTCTTAGTGTTGTCTCCAATGTAGCAAAAAGCATATCATATGCAAATACTTCTTTATTTTCAAAATCTTCACTACAAATATTTAAAATAGTATTTAGTAAAGTGGATTTTCCTGCATTTGTATACCCAATTAAAGCAACAATTGGCAACGAAGATTTGTCTCTACGTTTTCTCTTAACCTCTCTAACTTTTTTTACTTCTTGTAATTGTCTCTCTATTTCTGAAATTCTCCTTAATATATGCCTTCTATCAATTTCCAATTTTTTCTCTCCTGGACCTCTAGTCCCAATACCAGCACCTGTTCTTGACAGGGATTTACCTAAACCTACTAATCTAGGTAATCTATACTTTAATTGTGCTAATTCAACCTGTAATTTTCCTTCTTTAGTTGTCGCTCTATTTGCAAATATATCTAATATTAATGTAGTTCTATCAATAATCTTTCTTTCTACTATACTTTCGATATTTCTCATTTGCATACCTGATAGTTCATCATTAAAAACAACTGTATCTATATCTAACTCATCACAATATAATCTAATTTCTTCAACTTTACCTTTACCTATAAAATAAGATGAATCTATTCTATTTCTCTTTTGAACAATACTTGAAATCGGTATTCCTCCAGCAGCCTTTACTAGCTCTTCTAACTCTTTCATTGAACTTTCTATACTAATCTGTGATTTTTTTTGTAAGTCTATACCTACTAACAAAACTCTTTCATCTTCTGTAGTGTTAATGTAAATTGCCATAAATTCACCTCTTTAAAATTGTCATTAGTCACTCGCCATTCGCTATTCGTTAAATTGTTACAATAAAACTTTTAACACTAACTTTAATTATTTTTAACTAATAATATAATATATCATTTTTATATTCTTTTCTAGATATATCTAGTCAGGTACAACGTTTAATATTTCATTTTCAGGCACTCTAATATAATATTGAGGCACATCTCCTACTATTACTGTTTCGGCTATCGGTACATTAGTTGATACTTGTATTGTTTCTGAAGTCAAGGGAACAATAATTCTAACATTAGTTTTTATCGTTAAAAAAACTTTATGTCTAGTTTGATTTATACCCGATTCCTCAAACTCTGTTGTAAAATCTACAGTTACTGTGCCTTGTGGTACTATATTTATATTTATTTTAGGCCCCCATTGAGATAGTATCTGACTATTAAGTGCATTTCCTAAAGGAATTCTTATATTACTTGCTGCTATTTGTCTCATGTTTTCCTGAACTTCTAATGCTACTTCGGATGCAATGCTATTCATTAAAACTGTATTGGCTTGCATCATTGTAACTTTGCCTTGATTATCATATTTTAGAAAAATTAAATCATTATAATTAATATCTTCATTTATTTTTGCTCGTACTGCATCATTTATCGCTTGCGTCGCTATCATTCTAGCTTTAGCCTCACAAATGGCCAAAACCGTTGGTTTGATATTTCTATCTATTATAATAAATCCGTAAATTATTATAACTAATATCACAACTAATATAATAAAAGTTTTTTTCTTTTTATTTCTAGCTTGTTTCAAAATAAACACCCCTCCTAACATTATATGCAGGAAGGGTGAAAAAGTTTTAATTAAAAAGCTCTCATATACTACTTATATTTAAAAATTTATTTTGTTAATGTCTATAAGGTCTTCTGTGATAAGGTTTACGATACCTTCTTCTCCTGTATATCATTACCAATAGCAAGAACCATAACAACAAGCTTGTAGGACTAAAAAATTGATTCTCTAACTCCCTATCTGATATTTTTTTGTTTTCTGATGATTCTACATTTATTAATCGCTTTAGTTTTTCAATTTCTCTTTTAATATCTTCTGTTACAAAACCTTCAAATTTAGAAATTGCTTCAAGATTTTTAATGTGTCTTCTTTTAACCGCATCAGGAACCTCTTTTTGAACTCTTTCTATTTCTTGGTAAATATATTTATCAGATTTATCTTCATATTTTTCAAGAAATTCATTAAATTTATTTATAATAATATCATCGTATAGTATTCTATTGAACATATAATCAAAATTTAGTTTATTATTATCCATTTTTTAACCTCCTTTCTTCCTGTGTTTTTTCACTAGTATAATATGTTTATATGTTTTTTAAGTTACATAATATTTTAAAATGACAGCATATTTATTGCATAACCTACTCTAATTTAACAAACTTCTGTTTATATGTTATAATTAACTTTGATGTTGGTGCCCTCATTTTAAAGGAGGTAATATTATGACAGAAAACAAAAAAAGATCTAAAAAGAAGAAAAAGCTCAGCATCCTAAAGTTCATACTAATTGTTTTATTATTGGTAATATTTATTACTGTTGGTTCTGTTGGAGGTCTTGTATTTGCAGTTATAAAAAACACGCCCAAAATTGATCCAACAAAAATTGATTCTCTTTTAAGTGAAAATTCTATTATTTTAGATAAGAATGGAAATCTTATTGAAAAAATTGAAACTCAAGAATACAGAACAATAATAAAAGATCTTGATGAAATCCCTGATTATTTAGAAAATGCTTTTATTGCTATAGAAGATGCTAGATTTAGAAAACATATAGGTTTAGATTTTATCAGAATAATCGGAGCTTTAATTAAAGACATAAAAGAAAGACAAATTGTAGAAGGTGGAAGTACAATAACCCAACAGCTTGCAAAAAATGTATATTTAAGCCGTGAAAAAAAACTTACTAGAAAAATCAAGGAAGCTTATATAGCAATACAAATCGAAAGACACCTCACAAAAGATCAGATTTTAACACTATACCTTAATACAGTCGACTTAGGCAAAGGTGCTTTCGGAATTCAAGAAGCTGCTCAAACATATTTTTCAAAAAACGTTAATGAATTGACTCTAGCAGAAAGTGCATTATTAGCTGGTATACCAAAAAGCCCAACAATCTATTCTCCATATATTTTATTAAAATCGGAAAATGTTGATAAAGATAAATATTACGTCATTGGAGAATATGATATATATGGAACAAAGTATACTGCTGTATTTAACAATAAGGCTCTTGAAAGACAGAGATTAGTACTAAAAATGATGAAAGAACAAAACTATATTACTGAAGAGGAATATCAAAAGGCACTTAAAGAAGATATAAAGAAAGCTATAAAACCAGGGCAGAAAAAAATAAAAGGTATTTCATCATACTTTACTGATTATGTAAAAGAACAAGTTTTAGACACTTTAGTAAACAAGTTAGGATATACAAAGGAACAAGCCAAAAGAGAATTATATACAGGTGGTTTAAAAATATATTCTACTATGGATATTGATATGCAGCATAAAGTAGAAAAAATTTATGATAATTTCATTAATGTCATAGTAGGAGATACATCTAAAGTAAAAGGACCTGTATTAATAAGCTGGTCAAGAGATAAGTATGGAAATGTTCTAGATAGCTATAAAAAAGTTATACTTTACAAAAAAGAAAATCTATTAGATAAAAATTATAATTTAATTATAGAAAAAGGAACTTTTGATTTTTCTAATGGTAATCTTATAATAAGAAATAAAAAGTTAAATGTATATCCAAAAACTGTAGATATAACAGATTACTATACTATTGACAGCAATAAAAATCTAGTTACACATACTGTTGGTTCTCTTGATATTTCAAAAGAAAATTACTATATAGATAAAAAGAAAAGAGTAGTCATTAAAAGTAATTTCTTAAATCAAAATAAAGATTTTTATAAAGTTGATGAAAATAAAAACCTTTTAATTAATTCAAAATATTTCTATATTAATAAAACAGGTATTGTACAGCCACAATCTGCTGTAGTAATTATGGATTATACAACAGGTGAGATAAAAGCTTTAGTTGGCGGAAGAAATGTAAAGGGTAACAAAGTCCTTAACAGAGCTGTTCATTCACAACGACAGCCTGGTTCTGCTATAAAACCAATAGCAGTTTATTTACCAGCTTTAGACAATGGGTATACTGCAGCTACAGTAATAGATGATATTCCACATTATGATAGTAAAGGGAATCTATGGCCTGAAAACTGGTATGGTAAAACTAAATATGGAAAGAAAAGAAAAGATGATGACTTTTTAGGTTTAACTACTCTAAGAGAAGCCGTTGAACAATCAGTAAATGTTATCGCAGTAAAAGTATTACAAGATATAGGCATCGACACTTCAATTGAATATTTAACTAGAGAAGGTATAATAAATGAAGCTGATCCAAGCAAAGACAACTTCGTATCAAGAAGCGAAAATAAAAGAGTTAATGATGAGAATTTAGCTTCACTTGCTCTTGGTGGTTTGTCAAAAGGATTTACACCATTAGATATGACTAAAGCTTATGCTTCTATTGCTAATCAAGGTATTTATATTGAACCGATTTCTTTTACAAAAATTGTTGACAGAGATGGCAATGTTATATATGAAAATAAAGCTCTTAAAAACAGAGTTGTTACACCACAAGTAGCATATCTTATGACTGATATTCTGAAAGGAGTTGTAACAAGAGGTACTGGTTGGAGAGCTCAGCTTTATCAGTATAATACAACAATACCAGTTGCTGGTAAGACTGGTACAACACAAAACAAAGCAGATGCTTGGTTTATTGGATACACTCCATATTATATTGGTGGTGTTTGGATAGGTAATGATAATCCTGGGGTCAAACTATCACAAGGTAGTAAAATAGCATCTATCTTATGGAAAAACATCATGAAAGAAATCCATAATGGTTTTGAACCTAAAGACTTTGTTAAGCCTCAAGGATTTGTTGTTAGAAATATCTGTACAGAATCCGGTAAACTGGCAACAGATTTATGCGAAAGAGACCCTCGTGGAAGTACTGTTAAAGCAGAAATTTTTATAAAAGGTACAGAGCCAACTGAATTCTGTGACGTTCATGTAGAAGCATTAATAGATACAAGTACAAATAAATTAGCTAATAAATTCTGTCCACCAGAACTAGTTGAAAAAAGAGTATTTATAAAAAGAAAAGTTCCATATATACCAGAAGAAAATGATGGTTATATCCCAATGGATTATCAATATACATTACCAACAGAAGTATGTGATGTACACAATGAAGAAAACAGTTTTAAAGATTGGCTGAATAAATGGTTCTTCAACAATACTGAACAAAATACAAATCAAAACAACGAAAGTAACCAACAAAATATAAATACTCAAGAAAATAACACTGAAAATAACATGAACGATTAAAGAGGCTTTTGAGCCTCTTTATTTTTTATCGACTTTCATCTTATCTTTATCTTTTGCTCTAAGAAAATCTGGTCTTTGATATACTTCTGGAATAGGTTTTCTTGTTAATACTGTAGATAAAGCTTTTGCATTAAATGGTATTAACGGCCAAGTGTAATTAATACCTCCAAAAGATTTTGTTCTTAATAAAGTAATTAAAAATATAAAGATACCTATTACAAAACCAATCGTGCTAAATAATCCGGTCAAAATAAGCAATATTAATCTAAATATCCTTATCGCCATAGCAAATTCAATACTTGGAGTTGCAAACATTCCTATACCAGCAATTGCACCATATAAAACTGTTTCTGGTATAAACCATCCAACTTTGATTGCAAAATCACTCAAAAGCAATGCTCCTATAATTCCAAGAGAAGTTGTTAATGCATTTGGTGTATGTATTGATGCTATTCTTAACATATCTAAACCTATCTCTAATATTATAAATTGAAATAATAAAGGTATCGCTCCTGATTCTTTAGGACCAATGAACTTTAAAAATTCTGGTAACAAAGCCTTATTCTTAGTTAGCAATAGCCACAATGAAGGTAAAAGATATGATAAAATAATAGCTAAAAATCTTATCCACCTTATATAAGTTCCTATAATAGGATTTTGATAGTAATCTTCTGCATGTTGTGTAAAATGAAAAACGCAAACGGGTAATATCATTACGCTAGGTGTTGTATCAACCAACAATACTACATGCCCCTCTAATAAATGTGCTGCAGCTACATCTGGTCTTTCAGTAAATTTGGCTTGAGGGAATGGATTTAAATTTCTACCTAAAATAAACTCTTCTAAACTCTTTTCAGCCATTACTAAGGAATCAATATCTATGCTCTTTATTTTTTCTCTAAGACTATCAATCAAATCCTTATTTGTAATATCTTCAATATAGCCAATAACTACATCATTTTGAGACCTTTTACCAACTTTATATAATTCAAAACGTAAATTTGGATCTCTTATCCTTCTCCTTATTAAAGCAGTATTAAAGACAATAGTTTCAACAAAGCCATCCCTAGAACCTCTCGTAACTTTCTCTAAATCTGGTTCTTCCGGCCCTCTTGCTGGATAAGTTCGTACATCAATTATCAAAGCTTCTTTTAAATCCTCAATAAACAAAACAGCAGACCCTGATAATAAAGAATATTGAATTTCCTCTAAATCTTCACTACTATCACACTCAATATATGATATCTTTCTTTTAATTAATTTATTTAAAGTATTCGGTATTATTTCTTCTCTATTAACCTCTTGCAGTCTTTTTATTATCCATATCATTAGTTCATCTTTTACAAAACCATCTATAAAAAAAAGAGAGGCATTTTTGCCAGCAACTTCAAAATCTCTCCTAACAGCATCAAAACTTTTTCCTACACCTATTTTTTCAGAAATGTAATTTATTCTTTCGTCATATACTTTCATTACTATCACCTTGTTTATTCATTCTTAATATTTCTTCTATTGCCTTAGTCAAAATAGGAGCTCCTATTTTTGAGTCATCTTTCCCATTCATTTTGCCTATATCTCCAATCCCTACTATAACTGGCACTTTATATTTATTTAGAACATCTACAGTATCTCCATATAAGACTTTGCTATTAGTTTCTGTGCCGCATTTATTAACTGCATTTTCTACCTTTTCTCCTTTTGAGTTAATTGAAAAATCTACTGCAACTCCATCAACGCCTTCAGTATTTGAAGCTACAGCTATAACCCCCAAAACCTCTATTTCTTCACTTTTAAGTATCTCTTCTATAACTTGTTCCCCTTGTCCTTGGTTAGGATTACCTTTATCATCTACCATAACAATGACTGGATCATATTTTGCTATCTTTACTAATTCAATAATTTCTTCACCTGATAAAGGAGTTGGATTCCCAGCAGACCTAGAAATACATCTTCCTCCTACCCTAGCAGTTGCCATCTCAACTGCTCTACGTGCATTAATATCACCATCAGTAACTAAAATAACTCTCCTTTTCAAAGTATCACTTCCAATAATCAACTTTTTGTTTTAGGATTGAATATTAAAGACATTATATAACCAAAAAATATTGCTGCTGATACACCTCCTGCAGTAGCTTGAATGCCACCAGTAAAGATGCCTATTAAACCATCTTTATCTACTGCTTTAAAAACACCTTTCGCCAAAGAATAACCAAAACCTGGTAATGGCACGGTAGCTCCTGCTCCACCAATATTTACTATTGGCTCATATATTCCTATTGCAGTCAATACTACTCCAGAGGTAACAAAAGCTACTAGTACATGTGCTGGTGTTAGCTTAGTTCCATCCATTAGTAATTGTCCAATCACACAAATTAAGCCACCAATGATAAAAGCTCTTATATACTCCATTAAATCCCTCCTATTCTCTTGTATTACTAATAGTAACTGCATGAGCTATTCCTGGAATTGACTCTCCTTGTTGTGTACTTGTAGTTGAATGTAGTGCTCCAGTTGAAACTAATAATACTCTATTTAGATCTCCATTTTTAAGTAACTTGTAAATATATCCACAAAATACTACAGCTGAACAACCACACCCACTGCCCCCTGCATGAGTATCCTGTCTTTCATGGTCGAATATTTCAATTCCACAATCAGTAAATATTCCTGAAATATCATAACCTGCTTTAGCTATAAATTCCTCAGCTATTTCTTTACCTATTTTAGCTAAATCTCCAGTTATTATTAAATCATAATCTTCTATTCTATATCCCGTATCTTTAAAATGTTGTATTATAGTATCTGCTGCTGCCGGAGCCATTGCAGCTCCCATATTATTTGCATCCTTAACACCAGCATCTACTACCTTTCCAGTTGTAACATGAGTAACATATGGACCTAGACCACTTGAAGATAAAACAGCAGCTCCAGCTCCAGTAACGGTCCATTGAGAAGTTGGTGGCCTTTGATTGCCTAACTCTAGAGGAAATCTAAACTGCCTTTCAGCAGTACAAAAATGACTTGATGTAGCACAAACTAGATAATCTGCATATCCTCCGTCAACAAGCATAGAACCTAAACTCAAACTTTCTGACATTGTTGAACAAGCACCATACAGACCAAAATAAGGTATACCTAAATTTCTTACTGCATATGAAGACGATATAATTTGATTCAATAAATCTCCTGCCAAAACGTACTCGACCTGTGTTTCAGATAACTGCGCATTTTTTATTGCCATCTTTATAGCATCTTCAAGAATTTTAGATTCGCACTTTTCCCAAGTTTTTTGACCACATAAATCATCTTCTAAAATATAGTCAAAATACTCCTTAAGTGGTCCATCACCTTCCTTTGGCCCAACAATACTATAAGTTGATATTATAGAAGGTGGATTATCGAATTTTACTGTTTGTTTTCCAAGTTTCTTTACAGCCAAGTGCACACCTCCTTATTTCTTTATTAAATAATATATTAAGCCTACTATAACTGAACTACCAAAGCCATACACAAGAACTGGTCCTGCAATTGTAAACATTCTTGCTGCTACTCCAAATATGAAGCCTTCTCTTTTAAATTCCATTGCTGGCGATACAATAGAATTCGCAAAACCTGTTATTGGCACTATAGAACCTGCTCCTGCTCTTTTTCCTAACTTGTCATACAGTCCTAAACCAGTAAAAAAAGCTCCAAGAAATACTAGAGTAATTGCTGTTGCTGTCGATACTCCTTCTTTATCAAGACCTAAACTTTTATAGAAATTTATTACAAACTGGCCAAATGTACATATAAGCCCACCAACAAAAAAAGCCCAAAGACAATTTTTTAGGTAACTAGGTTTCGGGATTTTCTCCTGAACATATTTGTTGTAATCCTTAGGATTAATCTTATCCATAAAATCACCCCTTTACTTAATTTGATTTATTTTTTTAAAGAATTCACATTTTGACACTAAATCATCAGAATTTATTGCATTCTCTTGATATCTTAATTCATTCTCATTTATATTTTCTTTAAAAATACTTTTACCTAACTCCTTATAATATTTCATAATATCCTCTGTCATTTCATCACCTTATCTTTCTAAAACTAGCCATTGTATTAATGAACCTACAGTTTTTCCGATAGCTATAGCTATTAAAATATAAATAATGTAATCTTTTATTTTAACCCTTCTTTCAAAAACAGCTACTACATTAATAACTTCAGCTAGTGCAGCTGCTAAAATACCAATAAAAATTCCCATTATTAATCCTATCGGAATTAAGTAAATTTCATTTATCTTTAACGTAACATCAAAAAAATCTAACAGTGTAATTACTACAACTGACAAGACCATAACTTTCTCATAAATATTAATAAACTTCTCTGTATGAGACATTTTAGCCAAACTTGGAATTATATTTAATAATACGATAACTGCAATAAAGGCACTTCCAATTACAATGCCTCCAGAAAACCCTATTAATGTTAAAAGAATATATTTGAACATTTTCATCACCATATTTTGTTAATTAATCTTCATTTTTGTTATTCATCTTATAATCATCTATATCTTTCTTATATTTATACATTTCTATTTCTAATGGACTAGGCTCTTTTTTACCTTTCTTACCAAATTGGTTTAAAAAAATGGCCATGCCAATACCAATGCCCAAAGAATATGATATCTGTAATGTTAGTGGTTTATCAGTTTTTTTCCCAGTTATAAGATAGTATATTATCTTATGTGATTTTTCCATATTTACATCTGCATGAAAATTTATTATAGCAAGACCAGCCCCAATAAAAAGAATCAAAGATATTAAAAATACTTTAATCAATTGAACAAACTTATTTGAGTCACTAATATTTATATCTACTAAAACTTCATCTACTCCAAATGTTGATATTGTCAAATTTTTATATTCAGCTTCTATCTTTTTAATTACTTCAAGTACAGATATCTTCACAAACTTCTTATCATTAGGTGTTTTAATTAGCTTAATATCTAATATAGCCTTCTGTAAGTTCACATCCTCACAGTAAACATCAGCAATATCTTTTATCCTTACTGACTCTTGCTTTTCCTTTGTAGCTTTTGTTTTAAAAAATAAATATACATTAGTATTTTTTATAGCATATCACCCCATTGTTATTAATATTTACATTAAAAACTAACTTAGCTCTTTTAGGAATTTGTTTCATAGACTTATTACTTAGAAATACATACCACCCAAAAGTAACAAGTACAATAAATAAAAATAAGCAAACAATAATTTTAAAATACCTTTTCATGCAACCACTCCATTTCTTTTACATATTTTATTATTTACTTCTATCTTTCTTTTAATACAAAAAAATAGGCATCTAAGTTTGATACCTATTTAAATAGTTTCTCATATTTTGTAAAACTCTTTTTTCTATTCTTGAAACTTGAACTTGTGATATTCCTAGCATTTCAGCAATTTCGGTCTGTGTTTTATCTTTAAAATATCTCATTATAATGATTTGTCTTTCTCTCGGCTCTAGTTGACTTAAAGCCTGTTTAAGAACAATTCTATCTAATACTTCTAAATCTTCAGTCTCGTTATTGCCAATTTTATCTATTAAATGAATTGGTGAACCATCATCATGGTGTATTACATCATACAAATAATCAGGCTGATAGTTAGAATCTAATGCCATTACAACTTCTTCCTTATCTATTTTTACTTCATCACATATCTCATTTATAGTTGGTTCTCTCCCTAATTTTTTGGCTAATTTTTCTTTTGCTAACTTAACTTTTGCTGCAGTTTGTTTAAGTGATCGACTAACCTTTATTATCCCATCATCTCTTAAAAATCTCTTTATCTCACCTATAATCATAGGAATTGCATATGTAGAAAACCTAACTTCATATTTAGGTTCAAATTTTTGAATCGCTTTAATTAAACCAATACAACCTAATTGAAATAGATCCTCTGTATCATACCCTCTATTATTAAATCTTTTTAATACACTCCTAACTAATCCTAAATTGTGATCTACAAGTATTGCTTGAGCCTCTTTATCGCCAGCTTGTGCTTTTTTTATTAATTTAATAGTTTCTTCATGACTAAGCAATTCAGTAGAGGTTTTTCTCAACGTACTAGTGCTCATATTATCTACCCCTCAGATGATAGACTTTTAAATTCTTTTACCATCTTGATTATAGTACCTTTACCTACCTCTGATTGTACTTTTAGTTCATCCATAAAAGTTTCCATTACTGTAAATCCCATACCTGATCTTTCCATTTCAGGCCTCGAAGTATAAAACGGTTCCATAGCTTTCTCTATATCTTCTATTCCTTTACCCTTGTCCTCAACAATTATTTCCAATTTATTTTCTATTATTCTGCATTCTATAGTAATTATCCCCATTTTATTTTCATAACCATGAATTATTGCGTTAGTAACTGCTTCTGATACTGCTGTTTTAACATCAGCTAACTCTTCAATAGTAGGATCTAATTGAGACGCAAATGAAGCTACTACCACTCTAGCAAAAGCCTCGTTTTGTGACTTACTTGGTATTTCTAATTTCATGTAATTATCATGCATACAAAACACCCCCTTATATATTGTCTAAAGCATTATTAACAGAATCATAAATCTTAATTATCTTTGTTATTCCTGACATTTCCAAAATTTTCTTGACTCTATTACTCGCATTTACTAATAATAATTTTCCATCATTATTCATTGCTTTTTTATATCTTCCTAGAATTAAACCAATACCAGAACTGTCCATAAAATTCAAATTATCTAAATCTAGAATAATATTTTTTAACATTTTTTCATCAAAATAATCATCTATCTCTTTCCTGATGTTTTCTGCAGTATGATGATCTAACTCCCCACTAAAGCCTACAACTAAAGTTTTACCTATTATATAAAAGTTTAATTGCAAAACTAACCCCCCTATCTTTTAATATCTTATCATTTATTCTCTATCAACATATATTTTCCCTTCAATGAAAATTGTCTTGTTTTGTAATTTAAAGTAATATTTCATCAAAAATACTTCTTAAAATAATGATAAACTTTATCAAAATATTCTGATATAATATATACAAAGCATATTATAAAGGTGGTGAATTATGATAAAAGTCTTATTTACTTATAACTATGGGAAAGAAAAAATGAAAAAAATCGAAGATTTAGGCTATCAAATTGTGTATATTAAAGAACAAGAACTATCCTATAATGAGAAAATAAAAGACATAGAAGTTCTTGTATGTTATAACCCTTTCAACTTTTTAGATATTACTAAATTACATAAGCTAAAATGGATTCAATTATCAAGTATTGGTATAGATCAAGTTCCTAAACAACATTTATTAGAAAAACAAATTTTGTTAACTAATAACAAAGGTGGATATAGTATACCCATGGGTGAATGGGTTGTATTAAAAATACTTGAAATGCTAAAAAGAAGTAAAAGTTTCTATCAAAAGCAAAGTAGTAGGCTTTGGAAAATTGACACTTCTATTATAGAGCTTTATGGGAAAACAATAGGTTTTATTGGAACTGGAAGTATTGCTTATGAATCAGCAAAGAGGCTTAGAGGATTTGAAGCAAATATATATGGATTAAATACTACAGGAAGAGATGTAGAGTACTTCGATAAATGCTTCAGTATTTCCGAATTTGATCACTTTTTAAGCTTATGCGATATTTTAGTTCTTACCATTCCATACACTGAAAAAACTCATCATTTACTTGATGAAAGCAAATTTAAAATTATGAAAGACGGTGTATATATTGTAAATGTTTCTCGTGGTAGTATAATAAATGAAAGCGACTTAATTAAATACCTAAAAAATAGGAAAATAAGATTTGCTGCACTAGACGTTTTTGAAAAAGAACCATTAAATGAGACTAACCCTTTATGGGAATTTGATAATGTTATAATAACACCACATAATTCTTGGGTTTCAGAAATGAGAAATGAAAGAAGATATAACGTTATATATGAAAATATGAAAAGGTACATCAATGGTGAAAAACTAATTAACATTGTTGACTTAAAAAAAGGATATTAAAAAGCCATCGGACTTTACCGATGGCTTTACTTTTAATTATTCTGCACTTTCATTCGCTTCTAAAAGTAAATCTTCTTCAGCTGTACTCTTACCAAAGAAATGTACTATACCTACTAGAAGTGCTGCACCAACTATAAGAGATACTATTGGACTTAATTTAAATATTCCAACTATAATATAACCTAATATAGCAATTCCAGCAGCTGTCAAAGAATAAGGTATTTGAGTCTTAACATGGTCTATATGGTCTGATGCAGAAGCCATAGATGACATAATTGTTGTATCTGAAATCGGTGAACAATGGTCACCAAAAATAGAACCAGTTAAAACTGCACTTAATGTTGCTATTAAAAGATTTGAAGCTCCAGTTCCAGCTAAAATATAACTATTAGCAAGAGGTAATGCTAAAGGAATTACTATTGCCATAGTTCCCCAAGAAGTTCCTGTTGCAAATGCAACAACACAAGAAATCAAGAATACAATAATTGGTAATAAACCACTAGGTAATTTATCAGATACTACCTTAACAAGGAAATCAGCAGTACCTACTGAACTAGTAACACTGCCTAATGACCATGCTAGAACTAGAATAATACATGTAATTAATAATGACTTAGAACCATCAACCCAAGATTCCAATGCTTCTCCTAAAGATAATATTTTCTGAGATATTGCCATAACAATAGCAACTATACTTGCAACTATTGATGCCCAAACTAATACAACACTGGCATCTGCATTACCGAAACAAGTTCTAATATCATACCAGTTTATACCTTCACTATAAGTATATCCATTATACCAAAGACCTATAAATGCAACTATTATCAAAGTAAGAATTGGTACTATTGCATTTGATGCTCTAAGCTTGATTCCTTCTTTAAGTTCCATTTTAGTAATTTCATCACTAGCCATAGGTTTAGCATCGTCTGCTAATACTTTACCTGTTAGCCTAGCTCTTTTCTCTGCTTTATACATTGGACCAAAATCTTTTAATTTAAAAGCTATAATAAAAACTAATAATAATGCGAATATACTATAAAATCTATAAGGAATAGTATTAACAAATACTTCATAGATATTAGCTTTTATACCTAAACTTTCATAAGCATCTTTAATAAGACCAATTTCATATCCTATCCAAGTAGAAATTAAAGCCATACCTGTAACAGGAGCAGCAGTTGAGTCTACTATATAAGCTAATTTTTCTCTTGATATTTTTAGCTTGTCAGTTAGAGGTCTCATTGTTGGTCCTACTATAAGGGTATTTGCATAATCATCAAAGAAAACTATAATTCCCATAAGCCAAGTAACTATTTGTGCACTTCGTACAGTCTTAGCTTTTTTAGCTAATGCTTCAGCAATAGCTTTAGTTCCTCCCATTTTACCTATAACACCTATCATACCACCAATACTTAAGGTAAATACCAATATTGCTGCATTCCATGAATCTGCAACAGAATTGATTACAAAATTATCTAAAGTTCTTAAAAATCCATAGAAAATATTACCACCATTTAACATTACTGAACCAATAAAAACACCTAAAAATAATGACAACAATACCTGTTTAGTAATAAAAGCTAAAGCAATCGCTAATAATGGTGGCAAAATAGATAACCAACCAAATTGAGGTGTTTCACCATCTGGTACATCTGGTGTTAAAAATGCAACTAAAACAAACAGTAGCACAATGAGGACAACGCTTAAAATGTTTTTATTTTTCATTTAACCACTCCTTATAAATATTTATTGATATATGTTAATTTTTGTTAACATTACACCTCCTTTTATTAAATTTTTGTAATTTATTTTTTTATATTCTATAAATATTTAGCATCTCCTTCTTTTATATCTTTTTTATTTTCAACATTTTTTAATTTTCTGAATTTATGGCCAAAAAATAAAATGCGACATAATCGCATTTTATTTTCACCTCTTATTTAACCTAACATATTAATTCATCTTCTATTTCATATCCTAATTCTCTTAAGTAATCATAATTCAAATACTTAGGAAGCTTTCGCTTCGCATCTCTTGTTGATTTTATTGCAAAACTTAAATCAACCATATTTTTATTTGAATAAATTTGATAATTATCTCTTAACATAGCAGGAGTACTAATAAGCATAATTGTATTAGCACCTGCTTTTAAAGCTAGAGTTTGTCCATCTGGGTGCAATGTAGCTATCGCTGTAGTAGCTGGTAAAAATACATGTTGACATACTATTCTAGTAACAGCTACAACTTTTAATGTCAGTTCAAGATCACCTGGTTTATAATTTTCATATGGTGTTCCCTTAGCTGGTAAAAAAGGTCCAAAGCCAATCATATGAATACCAAAATCTCTCTGAAATATAATATCTTCAGCTATTTCATCTATAGTTTGAGTAGGTAACCCTATCATTCCACCAGAACCTGCTCTCATTCCAGCTTCTTTAATAAGTTTAGTATGTTTTACTCTAACATCATAATCATCATCAGGATGGATTAATTCAAATAACCTTCTACTTGCAGTTTCTATTTTTAATAGATAATTATTAACACCTGCATCACCAAATAGTCTATACTCTTCTTCGTCTCTTTCTCCCACACTTAAAGTAATTCCCATTCTAAACTTTTGCTTTATTTTTTTAATAATTGACAATAGCATATCAGTTGTATAATATGGGTCTTCACCTGATTGTAATATTACTGTTTTTATACCTATTTTGTATAACTTCTCGACCTCATTTATTATTTCTTCTTCAGTCATTCTATACCTATTTATTTTATTATCTCTTCTAACACCACAGTAATTACAATTCTTTCTACAATAGTTAGAAAATTCTATTGCAGCTCTTATTTCTATCCTGTCACCAACACATTCTTTTCTTATAATATCTGCTACTCGAATTAATGCATTATACTCTTCATTTTCTACTTCTAGCAAATATTTTATTTCTTCCTTGCTTAATTCTATATTAGCCTCTATTTTTTTCACTATATCTTTAAAAGTATCTGAAATATTCATATTAAATATTTCAGTTAAATCGTATTTGTATTTATCTTTTAAAGAATAAATCCCTTCATATTCAATATTATTTTTCTTTATTATTTCTTTTACTTTTTGTTCAAATTTTTTATCAAACTTTATAGCTGTCGTACATACTCCACCAAACCCTTTTGGTGTAGGAATTAAATCATTTTCTATACCTTCTTTATCCAATAAATCCTTACTAAACAACATCTGCGATTTAGAAGAACAAACTAAAATATACGGTTCTTCAAACTTATTCTTCAGAAACTTGTTAATCAGTGCCATAATAATCCCTCTTTATTTAATAAATTGTTTTTTCTAATAGTAAATTATTTGAAAAATACTTTTTTCACACTACTTCTAACTTATCTTATTATAACATAAATTAATTAATATCTTGCCTTATTAATTGTTATTTAAATATTATTAATATTTAAGCTATTACTAAATCGCTCAGCTAATTTAATTATGTCATCCTTTCTAGCAATTGCATCTATCCAATCTTTTGGTATATCTTCTATACCATAGTATATACCCGCAAGTCCACCGGCTATTGCTGCAATTGTATCTGTATCATTTCCAAGATTAACAGCTGCTAAGACTACTTCTTTATATCCATTTTTATTTAAAAAGCACCAAAATACAGCCTCTAATGTATCTACAACATAACCACTTGACCTTATTTCTTCTTTTTTCAGCTTTGGTATATCTCTATTTAATATCCTACTATATGAATTAAATTCTTTTCTAAAAACAGTATCAGAATAAAAATTAATAATATTTTCTTTTGTATTTTTATAAGCTTCCTTTTTTGAATAACCTTTTAAAAGATTTATTGCATATTCTACATATATACTACAAGCTAAAATACTTCTTAAATGTCTATGTGTAATCGAAGAAATTTTATGTATTACATTATATTTTTCTTCAGCTTTAAAATTTTTTAAGTAAAATGCTAAGGGTAATACTCTCATGAGAGAACCGTTGCCATTTGAATATTCATCATCAAGTCCAGCTTTTTCAGGGCTTATACCTTCAGAAATTCTGCAAATAGCTTCTTTAGTTGTATTACCCACATCAAAAGTTTCATTATATGGTGTCCAGTAAGAATTATAATACCATTTTACAAACCTTTCTCCTATATCTTCTAAATTCAAGCCATTGCATAAGCTCTCAACTAAACATAAAGTTAAAGAAGTGTCATCTGACCATGTTCCTGGTGGCTGATTATAAGTTCCATAACCAATCATATCTGTAACTGGTTCTTTTTTTAATTCTTCTCTTGATTTAAATTCTACAGGTACACCAAGAGCATCTCCAACACAAAACCCTATAATTCCGCCTATGATTTTATTTTTGCTCATTTTATCATCTCCTGAACTTCCTTAATATATTTTTCATGAGCATCATTTTTATATCTTCTTTGTCTCTTCTTTGTCGTCAAACTTAAATTAATTTTGTAATTATGAAATTAGTAGTTATTGATATTAAACCAAATAAAATTAAGCCAAATAAAAATGATTTTAGACCTTTATCTTTAATACTTTTTAAGTCTACAGAAAGCCCCATTCCGACCATAGCCATAAGTATAAAAGTAGAACTTAATTTTACTAATATCATCGAAAGTTGAGCTGGAATTATGCCTAATGAACTTATTACCCCAGCTATTATGAAATAAAATATGTACATCGGAAATTTTACACTAGAACTCTTTTCTTTTTTATTAAATATGTAACTTAGAACCATAGCTACAGGGATTAGCATTACAACTCTACCCATTTTTACGAAAGTTCCTATTTCTCCTGCTTCACTACCTCTAGCAAAAGCAGCCGCTATTGCATGAGCCACACCTTGAAGTGACATTCCAGACCAAATTCCATATTCGATATTACTAATTCCTGAAGCTAAAGCTATTGCTGAATACACTAAAACTCCTATAGCTCCTAAAAAATTGATAATAGATACTGCAACTACAGAATCATCTTCATCTGCGTTTATACAAGGAGCCATCGCTACTATAGCAGAAGCTCCGCATATACTGGAACCAACTCCTATAAGTATAGGAATTTTATTATTCAACTTAAACAATTTACCCAAATAATAAGCAATTATTAAAACGACTGGAACAAATATTATTATCATTAAAATAACTTTAGGTCCAAGGTTTAATAAAGACTTAAAGTTAAGCTTAAAACCAAGTAGAATAATTCCTACTTTTAAAAGTTTCTTTGCAGAGAATTTTATACCTGGTTTAAATATTTCTCTAGTTTCTAGTAAATTATTATACAAAATTCCTATGATAATACCTATAGTTAAAGCTTCTAAATTTACAATATGCTTTATTGAGTCATTAATAAATATGGAAATAAATGATATCAAATAAACAAACAAAATACCTGGTATAAATCTTTTAACATTTTCCACGAATACCACTCCTTCTACATTCTTTAGTTTTTTAAAACAAAACTCAAGGCCTTTAAACCTTGAGTTCTCACAATAGTAAAACGAGTAAGTCTATAAGCCGAGTTCTGTATCAACATTTTTAAGAATGCTTTTTGTGCTGCAAATGGCTATTTAAAGCCATTTTTATTTTTGGCTATATTTCAAAGAATAAAAACATTGCACAGAACCCATGTTATGTACTTAAAATTGCAGTACATAACTAGAATTATAAATTATTATTTCCTTTTATGCAACTAAAAATTTATTGAGTTCTGTACAAGAGAGGTGTGATATATTATACATGTGTAATATATCACACCTCTCTTATTATTTTAAAGGTTATTTACTCTTATAGTAGGCAAAGTTATCAAATAATTATTCAAAAAATCTTTCATTTATGCTACACTTTTGAACTGTTAGAATGGAGTAGAGCAATCAACAGTTCTTTAACTATTGTAACGTTCTTCATAATACTCTTTGTATAAATCACTATGCAATTTAGCCCTCCGATGATTTACCATTTGTTCTTCGGGTATCCTTTTATCAAAGATATTATTCTCAAAGTCCTCTTTCTTAATATCTTCTTTACTACTCAACTTCTTCCAAGTTCTATATAAAGAATCTATAAGTTCAGGAGAATAATTTCTAAATTTTTTTAATAATTCAACTGCATATTCAATTTCTTGTTGGTATACCCCCAATATACCCTGTTCATCATCATATGCTAAATGAAATAATTTATTATTATTTCTTACTTTATATGAATTTTTACCGTATCTTAATGCAATATAAGTGTTACTTGATTTTTTAGTATCTTCTTGTAAACTGTTCATAGCTTGTCCCATTATCAAAATAAATCTACCTTCATCTCCAAAACATTCAAAGTATGGATGAATATAATTTTTTATATTAGTTGATTTTGAACCTTTAAAACTTGAATTGCATGTACTACATATTGGAACTAAATTATAAATCGATAAAGCAAGGTATGGATAATCTTTTTTGCAGTAAAAATGGTCTAAATGACCTCGCTTTGTTCCATGTACATCTTTATAATAGCTAATGTCATTTAAATTACAATATGGACATACTTTTATATCAATTTCTTTATATAGTTTCACTGCATTCATCTTAGCTGATTCTTTATCACTATCACGTGAAACAAAACGTTCATATTCATCTACAAAATCATATTTTGATTTTATTATACTTTTATCTGCTTTTTTTAACATCGTTGAAATTTCTATATAAGTGTTGTCACTTATAATAACATCTTTTAATAAAAAATCTTTTTCTAACATATATTTTCCTTCAATAAATATTTCGCTTAGTTTCGTATTGTCATTAACCTCATAATGATTTTTAAACCAATTCCAGTAAGCTTCCTTAAAGGCGTCTGAGTATGGCGAACTAATTTTTACCATGTATATTCTCCTTTCTATCAATAGAATTTAAAATAATTTTTTTAAGAATAGGTTCGCCAATTATATTTAAAACATAATCTACATACTCTTTATTTTCAGAATACTTATTTTCGGTAATGAATCTTATAGTCTTCTGAATATTTTTATGAGCAAATTGTCCTGAAAAATCTTTCATAAAGAAAGCATTGCTAAGCAGAGTATAAATATTACCTGCAAATGTATTTTCTTTAAAACTATGTAATGATACTCCTCGTTTTGCGTCTTTTTTTAAAAAAACACAATTATCTTTGGGAAGATCTGATATTAAAAATGGTGAGTGTGTAGTTATAATATATTGCACTTTAATATTATAGTCTCTCAGCAATAACTCAGTTACTTGTATTAAAATGTCAATAAATCTTCTTGCTAAATCAGGATGTAATGAACTATCTGCCTCATCAATTAACACTAGTAATGTCTCTACTCGATCTAAGTATCTTGCTTTTCTTTTTACATAAGAATTTAGTTTTGCTATAGTTTTTAATATATTCATTTCACCTTCACTCATTCCATACCAATCTATCGAATATATTTCTTGATTAAAGTATTCATCATTCCTAAACATCCTGAATAGTAAAGGGAATAATTCACTTTTATTCTCAATATAATCTAGTTCAATTTCAAATCGTGTAGGTTTTGCATAATATCTAATTTTTGAACCATCTATTTTTGAAATACCATTTAATATATCCAAAATTTTCTCACTAGTCACTTTTATTTGAGCTGAGGATATTCTTAAGGTTGGTTTTTTCAATTTAATTTGCTCATCTCTTATAGGAAGAATTTTATTAATAAATGTTTCTAATGTACTCTCGAAACTATTATAATAATCAACATTATTAATATACTGATAATACTTATCTGAATATAAATCAATTCCTTCTAAAAAACATAAATTGTTTAAGTACAGTAAATAGTAGCAAAGCATAAAATTAACTAGATAGTTTAAATCTTTTTTTTCAGTATGTTGCAATATTGAATTATGATATTTATATGCTTTATTTAGATAAGGATCTAGCCCTTTATTTCCTTCTAATTTAACAATATCTCTAATTTTTAAAATGCTATTATCTCTTTCTGTAAAAATATGTAGAATTATTTTGTTGGGTAATTTTATATTTAAAGCTGAGTCAGCATTAATTGAATTTAATAAAGATAAAATTTCAATGATTATGTATGAGTTTAAAACTTGAAATGATTCTGTTTTAAATAATTCAAGTTCTTCATCAAAATCAATGTATGGAAAAAACTTGCCATTTTTATCAGATAGATTGGTTTTTCCCATTAATGGTGAATATTCTAAATTGCACTTTATATATTTAATCATCTGTTTTGATTCAATAGCAAGTCTAGACTTTGTAATACTTGGGATTTGATTAGCATGATTTTTATCATATAATTTTGTTACTAAGAATTCTGTATTATTTTTAATTTCTACCCTTAAAGTTGAAATGTATTTAATTACTTTATTTTTTTCATCAAAGTATATATGTAAATGATTGCACGAATATGGTAGTTCACCTTGAATATAACTAAGCAAACTGGATTTACCTGACCCATTACTACCTACAATTGCATTAATATTAGAAATTTTATTTCCAAAAAAATCATTTGGAATTAAATTTAATTTCTTTTCAATTTTGACATAAAAAACTTCATCTCGTTTTTCACATTGAATGTTAAAATATTTCGAAAAACTTATCCCTATATTTTTTAATATTTTGAAATCTTCAATCCATAGATATTCAAGCAACATAGCAAATTCTCCCCTTGACATAAAAATCATATTATCATAAACATACATTGCACTTTAAGATAACTATTATCTATGATAGAGTTCACCTTGAAATATTCTAAGTATATATATGCTATAATAACTTTAAAATTATATTTATTAAAAAAACCTATTTAAAATTATACCATAAAAAGTAATTATTACTAATGTCATTCTCAGAATATAAACATAAGTTTGTCAAAATTAAAATAAAGCATAAAGTTGCCAAACTGGCAAATCTATGCTTTATTCAATACATTACAGAGCTTCATAACTTCAAGTTATTCCATCATTAAAGTAACATACTCATGTTAATAACTTTAGTATTTAAATATTTTATTAATATCAGTATAAGCAATTTTTAACTGTCTCTCAACTCTCTATTCTCTTCTTCAAGTTTTTTAATTTTACACTTTAGGGATGTAATCAAAAATCATCTTTATTATTTTCATCCATTTCACGCTTAATTGGGCTGGAGTAGGTACTTATGATTGATGATGTCTTAAGCCCTCAATTCATTCTCTAATATAAAGATAGCTATATATAACTTTTTAAAGATTACTAGCCTCATTAGCCATGCTATTAAAATTTATGATTTTATTTGCCTTTATAAGTCTTTTTATTGCTTCATCTACATTTTGTCCTGTTTCAGCCTTTTTTGTTCATGTAACTGTTTTAAAAATTCTTTAATAACTTCTTCTGTTCTATTTGTTTATCTATGTATTCTCTAAATACCTACTAGTTATATGACCTTCAAAAACACTTCTAACTAAGATAAGAATATCTTCATTGAAGTAATATTTATTATTTTTAACAATTCTCAAACAGCATGTAGTGTTTCTCTACTTTTTGTAAAAACGAATTAATCAAAGTCATATGATATTTTTCTACTCCATCAAGATAGCAATATTTATCTAAAAATCTCACTTTCTTTATCACTTAAAAGATAAAACAATAAATGTATTAATGCTTTTCATCAAGTTTTATTATTATACCTTTCATTTTTTTATTAGATGTTAAAATATTAAACTTTTATTAATATAAACCATTATTCTACTCCTAAGGCTTTAAATACTGCATCTTCAGGACTTTGATAAAATGCTATCTGAAATTTAGCAAAAAGTTCTGGTGGTACAGTACTAATATCCGATGCTGACGCCATAGGAAGCAATATTTTTTTAGCCCCAGCATCAAAACAAACTTGTAATGTACTAGCAAGTTCTTCAACTTTATTTATTGTTCCACCAATACTCATAGAACCTAATATAACCATCTGACTTTGCACAGGTTTTCGTAATGCTCCTGAACACAATGCAATAAATGCTGCTAAAGATAATTCAGGTGTCATACCTATTCCTTGCAAATCTTGAATATGCATTAAAAAATCATTATTTTGAACCGAAATCGTTCCACTAATATTCTTTTTATTTGCTTTAAAATAATTAAAAGCAATATTAATACTTTCTTTAGCATCTCTATTTGAGCCAAGTCCGGTTCTCTCAAATTTCCCTGAACCTGCTACTACTTCTGTTTCAATTTTATAAACTCCTATCATACCAGAATGACTATGTCCAACTGTATATACATGCCCTGGTTTGCCTATTCCTTCTGGAATTAATTTACCCCCACCTTGCTCTGGTACAGTTACAAATTCTTCATTAAAACTTTCTTTATCTATATAAGAAAAATGAACATCATAAAACTCCATGCCACCAATTTTCTTCAATTGCTCTTTTACCCTTCTTCTTCCAACTAAAGCGTACCTTAAAATCTCCTCTATATCTTCTTTTTCAAATTCTCCATTAGGATATATGAGTTTTACAAGTCCAGAAACTGTTTTTCTAACTGCTATAACATCTCTTTGGTTTAAATTATTTCCTAATTTAAAGTATTTATCAAAAGCATCTGTGTAAGATCTTTTCCTCATTTCCCTAAAAAATTCTGCTAGATAATCTGTAATAAAACCATACTCATCTGTAAAATATTCTGGCCTAAATTTAGGAATATCCCATCCTGGTATATAATAATGCATTCTATCAAAAAAAGCCGTATCATATGCCATTGCTTCAGGGAAAGGATCAAATAAATGAGATGTTTTTAATAATACATCGACACTTTGATTTATGTTCCCTACAAAAACCATTGATGCTGAAGCATTTTTTTCTTCTTTTCCTCTTGCAAATGAGCCTGAAGCCATGTAATCTTTCATTATTTGAATTCCATCTTTGTCTTTAAAAGTTATACCTGCTACTTCATCAAATGCTACTACATCCCATAAACCAACAAGTCCTATTTTTCTTCTCGCCATATTATAGAAAAGATTAGCAACTGTAGTTTGTCCACCTGATATCAATATAGAATTAGGAGAAATTTCTTTATAAATATGCGACTTTCCTGTTCCCCTCGGACCTAGTTCACAAAGATTATAATTATTCTCAACCAAAGGTATCATACGACATAACAAATGCCATTTGACATTTTCTTTTAATTGTGTTGGCTCCATTCCAATAGATCTTAGTAATACATCAATCCATTCATCTTTTGTAAAATATCTCCTACCATTAAATATTTCTTCAATATCCATATTAGGCATTTGAATTGGAGTTAGTTTTGATATATTAAAAGGACTTACGCCTTTTATTTCTTCATCATAATAATAACTCATTTTTAAAATACACCAAATTCCACCTGATAGTAATTTTTCATACTCTTTTACATAATGAGGTGCTAACTCTACTCCTTTAAGTCCTAAATTAGAAAACTCTGCTTCATATATATCTTTCTTTTCATTAAGTTTTACCGTAACTTTGTCTATTACCGTATACTGCCCTAATTCTCTAATTTTCGATTTGACTTTTTCTGCTTCATCAGGTCGAACAAAATTGTCAGCAAGAATCTTTTTAACTCTTTCCACACCCTCATTTATGCTATCTTCATCATCAGTAGCACAATACATTCCTAACAAGTATTCGAGTACATAAACAGGCACATTGGCTCCTTCTTTAATCTTTTTAGTTAAATCCTTTCTTACTACTCTACCTGCAAAGTACTTATTTAATTTCTCATTAAGGTTGAATGTTTTATCAGAACTTTCCATGTTCTTCACCTACTTTTTTAATATACTAAAAGTCAAAATCATTTATAATTGCTAAGTCAATGATAAATGGTATCTTTTCATAGATTTTATCTACTGTTTCATCTTCATCTTCTAGTATTAAATAATATTTCTTAGATTTATCATAAGGCTGGTCTTTTAATGTAAATTTCTCTCTATACGTACGATCTTCTGGTTTAGATGATCTACTATCAGCAATAATAATATTCTCATTTGAAATTCTGTTCCCTTCTTCATCTACAAAATATAATTTTAATCTTATAGGTATCTTTTTATCTTCCACCTTTTCTGTTTGGAAAAACTCCAAATATGTGATTCTGTTAGTAATCTTTCTTGAAATATTAGTTAGTTTCACTTCTACCTTTGTAGATTTAAATTCATTCTTGCGTATATTTTTAAATTTAATTACTGGTATAACTATTTCTTGCAAAGATGCTCCTCCATGAACATAATTTGCTCCTGCACCTTGTACCTTAAACCTTGTCACACCTTTTGGTACTATTGCTTTTAAAGTAGTTTTATTCCCAAATATATAATTTAATGAAATTGATAATGTTCCTTCTATTTCAGGATTATCTTCTGTTAAAATAAATCTTCTACTTTCATCTAATGATTTTAAAGTAGTTTTCTGTATTTTATCGAATTCTTGTAATGTTGACCTTCTATATATAAATCCATGATCTGATGTTATATAAATATTAGTCGCACTAACATTATTTATTAAATTTCTTATAAGATTATTTAAATCGTCAAAAGTTTTCTCAACACCTTCAAAAACATCTCTTTCTGTTAAAGGTTTATCTCCTATAGCATCGATAACATTATGATAGATGTAAATCAAATTTTTGCCTTCAAAGACTTTCTTATAATCTTTTCTCTTCATATCTTTCATGTCGTTGTACTGTATTGCTATAGCATTATCTGAATAATTGAGCAATATCTTTTTTCTATTTTCTGTACCTTGACTATTAATTCCATCTACTATGATTTCTGACTTGTTATTTATTATAATTTCTCTATGAGGAAGTAAACTTGCCATGCCAAGTTTAGTATACGAAGGAATAACCCCTTGCATAAAAGTTATTTCAGCCTTACCCCTTCTTTGTACATTTAGAATATCACTAAATTCTTTAGCAGCCTCATATCTTAAAGCATCAGAAATAATTACAAATACTCTTTCATTATTTCTTACATGAGGTGCTATATAATTCTCATAAAAATCTATTTGTTGTGTAATGCCATTAATTCTAATATCTTCTTTCAATTCATTTTCTATAATATCAGACCATTTAATAGATAATTCATTCAAATACCAATGTGTATAAGTATTTTCTATTAACTCTACCAATTTGCTAAATTTATCTTTGTTTTGAATTTTATCATACGAAATGTAAAATTTTCTATAGAAATAATCGAATAAGTAATATTCTTTTACATAGTTTTCTATCATTTCATAGGCTGTCGAACCTCTTAATGTTTTTTGAAGTTTATTTTCTAATCTTAAAATCTCCATAGCATAATATATTGCTTCATACTCATACTTATATTTGTTAAACCAATGACTTGTCCTTCTACTATTTATAATTTTTCTATATCTCTCATACTCACCAATTTTTTCTATTAAATTATTTATTAATTTGGATATTATTTCTTCATCAAATGCTCTAAAAGTATCACAATTAATATAATTTTCTATATTCCACCTTGATAAATGTTTTCTTAAATTAATTTTCTTTTCAATTCTATCAGCAAGAATATCGTAAATCTCACTATCAACTGAATGATTTATAAAATGACTTAAAAATACTATTGCATCAGACTGCTTATTTGATATAAACTTTTCCCATGTATCAGGTAATTCTTCTTCAAGATTATAACTTAAATGAGTAATAGTAAACATAATCATAAGATGTTCAAGATTTTTATCTTCTAAATGGTATCCATACTTTTTCTCTACTAATTTCCAAAATTCATCTATATCTCCAAATCTTTTTATATCCTGTAAATATTTATTTTCGTCTTTAATTTCTTCTTTTAGTATAGTTCTCAATGCTAATTCGAAATCTGCCACTGATAATTTACATATGGTAGACAAAACTGCTATATGCACTTTTTCTTCAGTAAAGTTCTCTAATTTGTATGATGCAAACCTTTTATATCTTTCCTTATTTCCGAAAAATTTTAAATACTTTTTAAATGTATTTCTTAAACTATCATCTTTAACTCCTAAATCTTTCATTATTACAGTTGCTTTATCAGTAGAAAATTCACTGCTGTATTTTAAAATATCTAAAAGATAATTTTCTTTAGGAGAAGGCTTTGGAGCAGAAGAATATATTAAATAATTTGAATTCATATCCAATTTTTCTAATAAATATTTTATATAAAAACTATTATTATCTTTTAACTTTAATATCTTTGCATTTTTTAATTCTAATTCATCTATATCTTCTACAAATTCACCATCTGAATCATACCAGAAAATTATATGCCTATTTTTACCATCCGAAGGTTCTTTATCAAAATTTCGTTCTAATATGTTCTTTATTTCTTTTAGATTCATATTTTCACCTGCTTATTTCTATATTTCTTCTAACTTTTTAAATCCGTTTTGTATAGTTTTGTATTTTTCCCAGTCAATACTTTTAAGCATCTCATCAATTAAAGTAAATGTCTTTTGTGGAAACATTACTCCAAAAGTTACTGCCAATTCTCCTTTTACTTTCAATCTCTGGATATTGACATATTTATTTAAATCAAAACCTGCTATAAATTCTTTACTCTTTTCAACAATATAACATTCTTCCTTGCCAATTTCACAAATAGCGTCCATTAAAAACGTTTCTAATGCTCCATTTTTATTGAATGGTATAATAATAGGAAGTATTCTAACTATTATAGATTCTTCAAATTCATTAGTATATTCTTTTTCTGACCATTCATTATTTCGTAAATCAACTTCTTCTAAATACTCACTTAATTCATTAAGTAAATCCTCATCATTTTCTGAATAATCTCTGTCTGTCAAAATAATAATTTTATTAAATGCATCTTCTTTATCTGCTAGTCTATTTATTTTTAAAACTTGTTGAATAGCATATTTAAAATTGTCTTTCCCTCCAACACCCCAAATGGCTAATAAATCATCACCCAGTCTATACCAATTTGCTTCTTCATTTTGTATGTTTCTTACAGGAATATTTATTTTTCTTTTATCTTTTTTTCTGTAAAATTCCCATCCTTTAACTTTATTAAGATAATAACTAATCAAAATAGCATCTGATTTCCCTTCACACAGTAGTATGCTTTTCATTATCTCAACTCCATCCCAAAGTCTATTCTGCTGTCATATGCCTCTAATCCATTTAATATTCTGGCTTTAGTTTTTTCTCCCTCAGTGCTATTTTTGATAGTTATTATCCTTAAAGAATCTTTCAAAAAACTAGTATTGTCTAAATCTTTCTGACTTTCTAAAATACTATCAATAATCTCAATGCTGTGAGTTGTCATAAATACTTGTACTTTATATTTATTACATGCTTTTACAAACCATTTAAAAATTTCAACTAATGCATCTATATGAATTGCTGTTTCAACTTCATCTATTAATAACACTCCATTTTCTGCCTTTATAATAGATGAACCCAATAAAAGTACCTTCTTAAGCCCATCTCCATATGTAGATAAAGGCATTAATCCAAGTTTTTTATGTTCAATATATGGAACTATCTTTTTTTGTTCTTCTATCATTTCAAGACTAATTATATCTTTATCAAATATTTTAAGTAAATTTATTAATTCCTTCTTTTTACCTTTCTTAATAATCTCATTAGAAACATTCTTAAGTAAATGTTCTGCTGGAGTAACATATTCTATAGGTATTAATTTAAAATCGCCAATTATTTTAAAGTCCTTATCGTTTTGATTTAACTTTATGTTTTTTTCAAAAATACTATTGCCATGCTTAACTAGTATCTGTCCTTCAAACTCTTTAATTTCTGAATAAACATTTTCGGTTAAAATTGAAAATTCGTTACCCTTAATTGATATTTCAAAACTTTTATTTTTAACATTTGCTTTTATCTCTATGTTTTTAAGATTTTTATTAAACATGCTAGTAAAAATCGTATAGGCTGAACTCTTATTATTAAATATCTCTCTTGATCTACCTATCTTTATAATATTTCCTATCTCAAGAGGATATTGAAGAATTCCAATTGCTTCTAATACAGATGTTTTACCACTATTGTTCTTTCCGACAAAAATATTAATATCTCCCAAATCATTCAACTCTAAATTTTTAATTCCTCTAAAACTTTTTATAAATAAATTTTCAATAAATCTCACTTCTTCACCTCCATCTTAAATCTTAGCCAATAAATTTGCTTTTAATGGCTTTTTTCTTTCGCCTTGAGGTATTTCTATACCTTGGAACTTTGCATAATTTACTTTTACACCATCATCTAAATCTATTTCAATTCTTTTATTTGCAATGTAAGCAATAACTTGGTCATAAGCCATACACTCTAATATTTGTCTATTAATTTTTTCTTTTTTCTTCCTTGCAGCAGTTTTTTCTCTTGTTGATATATCAGAATCGATCAAAATATCTAATCTCTTAACTTCTGCTTCATATTTCTTTTGAAGTTTATGAAGATAATCTGTTCTAACTCTCGCTACAGTTGAAGAATCATATCTATGCATATATATAAGAGCCTTAAATCCATTTTCTTTTCCACTGTCAAATAACCAATAAATAGGTCTTTTCTTATATGTTTTTACATGGTCTTTATAAAAATCTTTTAAGAAATATCTTCTTATAGTCTGCCTTGAGGTTTCATTTGTTTTCTTTCCTAAAGTCTCTGCAATATAATCAAGATTTTCCTCTAATGTCTTCTCTCCAAAGGCTACTTTAACAAATTCTACAAATCTATTTACAATATCATCCTCAAAGTAATCATCATCCGTAATTGGTATAACATTGTCCATAGTCACATCTATAGATGACTTTTTCCATCCTTCTTTTGTATTAATCATAAGTTGTCCATTCTCAATTTTAAATTTATCTTTAAACTCTCCACCTGCATAAATTAATCCTTCTTCATCTAATGAATAACGACCAAACATACAGCCTACTGCATAGGATATGAATGATTTTATAAATTCCCTGCACCCATCCTTTTTAATTGGTAAATATTCCTTATCAATCTCCAAATACTTTTTATCATTTAAATCAAACATATGCATGAACTCTTTATTAATTGATGTTTCAATATCAATTAACTTTTTAATCATTTCATCAATTTGACTACTATATTTTGTATATATTTTGTTTATCTGAGTTTCTTCTTTAAAGTTAATCGAATACTGCTTTTTAAAATTTATATTAGTTTCATCAAAAACGATATGTTTATTAATTATATCTTCAATTTTTTTAACATATTCAATAATGTATATGTTTTCAACATTAATAAAAGGTACTCTAGATAAGTAAATAGGTGAAAAATGTTGCCCTACTACAATATCTATTAAAAAGTCTTCGCATATTTTACAATTTAAAAAAGCATAAAGCATTAATCTTAGTTTTTCTGAATCAGTGCTTATTATATTTACTCCACTTTCAAACGCAACATTTTGATTTTTAAGTCTTCCACAAAACTTTGTATTCCCAAATCTTATATCAGGCCAAACAATCCCATTCACAGATTGATATTTATAATTATTTATTTCTTTTAAAATTTTATATTTTATAATCTCATCAATATTTTCATACCATCGTTTTTTTGAACCACTTCTAGTACACAACACCCAATTGTAAACTATATTATCTTTTATTGGTATATCTTCTAAAAGTATATTGTTAATATCTACCTCAAACCATTTTAAAATATTTTTTTGTATAGAAGGTAAAGAAGGTCCTCTTTTAACATCTGCTATATTCCCTATAAGTTGTTCAGCCTTAAAAAGCGATAAAACTTTATCTGAAATTTTATAACTAATTGTATAAGAAGGTACTTCAAGATAGTCCTTTTGTGAAAGTTTTTTAAATATGCATGAATTATTATCAAAATATTTTTTTTCTTTTTCTAGCGAATTTTTTTCTTTAATTAAATCTACAATAATAGGTTTAAATGTATTTAATTTAGTCTTTTTAAGTATAAAAGTACATGCTTGTACTACCTCACCACTTATTTCTTCAAAAGCATTTGGACCTAAATGAATTAATGAATTTATGATCACACCTTCCAGAATTAATTTTCTTAATTTTTCAAATGAATATAAGTACATCCATGATTGTTGTGTAATCATACTTACATATTTTCTATTTCCACAATATTTTAAATTCTTCTCAATAAATACAGCATATAAATCTGACTTTGAATTAGGATAATAACTATTAATATAACTAGATAATTTTTCATTCATTCCTTTAAAACCCATATACGGTGGATTAGTACAAACAACATCATATTTCTCACTCATTATCCTCGCTTGTTTAATAAGTTGAGGTAATTTTTCTAATATTTTTTCTTTATACTGAAATTCAAACAAATTTATTATTTCACCATTTCTTATTTCCTCTATCCTTCTCTCAATAGCATCAAAATCTATTTTTTTAACTTCTAGTATTGAACCATATTCCTTTGCATCATTAAATACTTCAATCAAATATTCTACATTTCTTCTTAGTGCTTCATCTTCCTTTACAAAATAATCTATTACTTCTTTCGGTATGCCATTACTTTCTTGAATAGAACAAACATTTAACTGTATAGGTCTTCTAAATATCCTTCTATTCTTACTTCTAGCCTTCATCATAAGGGCAAAAGTCGCTAGTTGTCCTGCTCTATCATCTATGTCAAGCCCATAAAGATTTTTCTCTAATATAAGTCTTGGTATTTCTCTTTCTGAGTATCCTGCTTTTAAATAAATATCATATAGTACATCAAATGCATATACCAAAATATGTCCACTACCCATTGCAGGGTCTAATATTTTAATATCTTCTGGACTCAAATTTGGATTCTTTAATTCTTCTAATTTTTTCTGTACTTCGGGTTCCTGCTCTGCTTCTTCTAAATAATATTTCCACTTTGACTTTAATTCTTCATCAGGATGAGATTCTAACCAAAGTCTGCCTAAAGAATTCTCTACCATATATTTTACTATCCATTTAGGTGTAAATAATTGAGTTGCAGCAGGTATGTTTTCTTTTGTAATTTTTTTATTTTTCTTTAGTCCTGCAAACACTTCATCTTTCTTTTCGGATATATAATATTGATAAAGCCACCCTATTATCTCTACTTGATCTTTATAATCTTCTTCATCAATCGACTCAACTAAATCCCTTATTACAGAACCTTCTGCCAATAAATTATCTGGAAGCAATAATTCTGTATAATCTGCTATCTTTTCAAATACTGTTGGCATAATTTTGCCTAACTGATTGCACTGTTTTACAAGTAAATATTTATATAAATCTTCTATCTCATTATTTTCTTGAAGTCTATATACGATTTCTCTGTTTAAATCTAATTCTTCTACAAAGTTTAATGCTTCTTTAATAATATCTGGCTCTTTTTTATTCTTATCAACAGAAGAAAGAACTCTAACCCCTATTGGTAGATAATCATTTACCTCCATAAATCTAAGAGCAATAAATCTATTGAACCAAGCATATGCTACTTCCTCAATAACTTGCTCAAAACCTTTTTCTTTAATCTTTTCTATCAATCTTTCTCTCTGCTTAATTTCGTACTCCTTATATATTCTACTGTTTTCTCTACCTTTTATTTTAAATCCACCTTCAAATTTTTCTATATCCATCACTTCTTCTTTGGCTATACCCAACTCATAAGCCTTTTGAGTTATATCTTCTATTAGTTTTTTTCTTGCTCTTACAGCAAAACTCTTTATTGCACTTTTGTTCATGGTCATATCCCCCTATAGTCTAAATCAATTTAAGTATTGTGTTTTCTTTTAATTCGCTTTCTAATTTTCTTCTAATGTCATCTAAAAGTTTCTCTATATCTTCTTTTGTTTCAATAGTTGTTGCACAATGAAGAATATTCGCTATACTGATATTTACAACTTTTTTTGTTCTATATCCTTCTTTAGGACCATCGTTTACAATTTCAGGTCCATATTCTTTAAGTTTTGGTTTTCTCTTTTCCTTTTCTTTTTCTATTTCATTAAAACATTTAATTTTAAGTCTATCTGATTCTTCTTTCATAGCAATGGCTTCATAGAAATTATTAGCAGAATCTAATCTGTTTAACAAATCGTCAAATTGAGATTTAAACTTAGAACTTAAATCATCTTTAAAATCATATAATTCAAGTTCTCTCATTACCTTCTCATAATCACTTACTATTACCTGTCTCACAGGTTCACATTCTTTTTCTAATAATTCGATAAATCTTCCAACAAATTCATCTATAAGGTTTGGTAGTTTTTGAATTTGCGAGTAAGGTCTTTCTGATTTAATAATTTTTTCAATTTCACTTACTATCTTTATTGCTTCTTCATCTACAACATAAGTCTTATTCTTCTCATATATTTCTAATTTTTCAACTGCTTTATCAAATACTTCTTTCTGATTTTTAAAGAATTTCTTAACATCATAAACATCTTCTTCATAATCTAATAAATCATCTTTTAATTCATATACTCTTTCAAAAAATTCTTTTGCATCTTTTATCTTAATAATTTCTTCAAATAAACTTTTTCCTTTTTCCAATATTTCTTTTCCTGGATACCTAGTACCATCTCTATACTCAGATAATAGTTTCATAATATTATCAGGACTTTTATAAAGTTCATTATCGCAAAGTTCTTTAAATCTATTCATTAATCCATCTTCATCTGAAGGCATTGCTGTATGATTAAATAATTCTTTAGCAAGATATTTTACATTAGAAATATATTTTGCAGGTGTCTTTGTTCTCTTTTTAATAATTAATCTATCTAAGTAATCTCTTTTTGTTATATACTTGATTAAGTCTTTATCTGAATTATTAAGATATTCAATACCAAGTTGTAATTTTATTTCTTGTGATTTAAATAATTTTAATACAATCCCTCTTATATCATCTTCTCTCCATCCATAAGGTGCTTTTGAAAATAAATCAATTATTGTTTTTAAAGTCATTGGTATATTTCTCTCAGTATTTCTTTCTATATAACTATTTATTTCTTCTATCGCTAATTTATTTGGTATATCATCAGTTAACTTGATCTGCATATTATCTTCTAGTAAAATATCATGTAAATCTTTAATCCCCTCTACAAATTTAGTTATATAATTTAATTTACTATACATGTTATCTATCAGATATTTAAAACCTTCATTAATCCTTTCAACAGGATGCTTTAGTTTAATATTTAACTTCTGTGAATTCGCATATACATCCGCATTTTTTAACGCTTCTATTAATAATGTAGTTACTCTTTTTTTTCTTTCTGTTATTTCTCTTGATTTTCTAATTTTTATTTCTTCAATTTCAGAAGTAGATTTTGTTCCACCTTTTCTTTGTAAATATGTTTGAATTTTTAAAATTTGCTCTATTTCTTCTAAAAAAGATGTATCTATAGGCAGTTTAACTATTAAATTATTCTCTCTTGCTGACATCATTCTTAATTCATTTTCTGTAAGTTCAACTCCAGTATCATAGTATGGAGTAATAATTTTTAACCCTATCTCACTTTTTTGAGGTGATAAAAACCTATCATCAATGATTTTGTTAAAATCAAAATGATATCTTGCATTATATCTATATTTTTTCTCGCTATATATACCATTAAATATTTCTTCACCTGCTTTTAAAATTATCTCTCCCATGTCTACAGGAATATGCTGAATCTCTTTATTTACATCTTGTTCAGCATGGGTAAGAAATATATACTCATTTCCATTTTTCTGAATTAACGTTTCTTTTAGTAATCTTTTTAAAGACTCCTCTATCTGTTTTTTTAGTTCTATTTTATTGTCATCTATATGCTTAACCATCAAAGTTGTAATATTTTCAATATTAGAAGGTATCTCTTTTACATATTTAATCAAAAATAAGACTTTCAAAACCTCTACATCTTGTTCAGTTAAATTATCATTATCTTGAGCATGTAAGATTACTGTACGAATATTAGAATCTAAAAATGCCTCTATTGTTTCATAAAATGCTGAAAAAGGAATAAGTACTCCTTCTTCACAATCTACATATGCAATGGCTGCTTCTTGAAAAGCACTAAGTAAAGACCTCTCTCCTTCTGATAAATGCTTTCCACTAGCACCATGAAGCCTTATACCAGTAAATACAGACTGAAGTAAATTAAACTGATATGGTATAAAAGGATATACCTCTATAAAATCATCTACTGATTTATATGTTTTCATTTCTGCTGTATCTGCTGAAAATGTTATAAGATTTTTTATTATCGCTTCCTTCTCTACATATAAAAGTTTCAATGTTTCTTTTGCTGTATCATTCTTAAGTAATATACGCTTTTTTATTACTTCATCTACATTAGCACTAGATAGATTAATTCTTGTATTAAATCTTCCTTGTATTTTTGAAAAGTCATTTCCTTTTACTTTTGTTATCGAATCAATATCTTGCTGTGATGTTACTATTACCCATGCCTTTCCACCACACTGTGTTCCTAAATCTTCAACTACTGTTTGAAGATTTAGCATAAGTTTTGCATCATCACCTATATATTGGCCAATTTCATCAACTAAAAATATTACATGATGGTTTCCGCCCTTTGATTCAATGTATTCTCTTACCCTACTAGCAAACTTTTCAACACTTAAAGAATAGTTTTCTTCTGCTCTATTAAACCAATTTCTTGCTGCTTCAATACTCATTTTCGTTGTTGCTGCTAAGGCTTCTACTATATTATCTTCTTCAAAGTAAAAATCTTCTCTGGCTTCTTCCCATGTGTTTCCTGAAAGTTCTTTAAATTTTGCTTTAAAGGCTTCATATGTACCATCCTTAACCATTTGTCTTTCTAAGTCTGCAACCCATGGTATTGAACCACAAAACCCCTGCATTTCATTAAAAACTTTATTGAATACCTTTACAATAGCATCTTTATTTGCTTTAGAATCAGAATCCGACTTGGAATCTATGTTAAATAAAATAATATCAGCACTAATATCTCCTGCTATTTTCATATCTGCTAAAACTAAAGGGTCCTTAATCTTATCCTCAAAAAAACTTATGGCTTTCTTGCCATAAACCTCCTTATTTTCGAGTAAATAAGATAAGATCTTTAGGAAGTGTGATTTACCACTTCCAAAAAAACCACTAATCCAAACTCCCATTTTATCTGTGTAATTATTAATACTTTTTTTATAGGCTTCAAAGAAATCGCTAAAATGTTTTGAAAGTTCTCTAGTAACTACATATTCTTCTAATTCCTGATACACATTTGCATCATCTTCTTGACCAATTTTAATAACTCCTTTTATATTCCTCTCGATATCTTTGTAAAACATTTTTCTAAGTTGCATTCTTTATCCCCCCTGATATTTATCTCTCAATTAATTTAAATGCTCTATAATAGTTATCATCTTTAATCTCATTAAATAATTGCAATTCTAGACCATCATAAGTTCCTGGGAAAAACAAAATGAGTGGAACTTCATCTATAACCGAATGTAATGTATTTAAAACTGTATGTGATCTTATAATAGGCCAAGCCTTTCCAACTCCAGTTAAGAATACAATGTCATTTTTACCAACTCTTTTTCTTATATAATCAACCACTAAATCATTTTTTTGTGTTAATCTAAGTGTTTTTTTAATAGCATTGATTATGTATTCAGTTCCTTTCTTTTTTTCCATATCAAAAACTTTATCTAAATAACCTTTGCTTTCTAATATTTCTAATATAATTTCATACAAATCAAATTCCTTTATTTGAATTTCAGAATCGTCATTATTAATTTTCTGTTTTAAAAACTCTATATGCTCTCTTACAATTATTTCATCTTTAGGATCATAATCGAATATATAATATCCAATTTCATTTCCTAATCCTTTATTCTCTCTAAACCTTTTTTCTAATAATTTTGGTAAAATCTGATCTAATCTTTCATAAATTATTCTCATCTATATCTCTCCTATCATAGCTTCTAAATAAATTTGATCACCTTTTTCTTTTAAATAATCTATTATCTCTTTCTCCATTATTGGTGGTGTAATTTCTATATCTTTTTTATGTTTTTTAATAAATCCTGCTTCATTTAAAATTCTTTTATAAACTTGTTTTAATTTATAAAAAGTATAATCTTTCCATGACGCTATTTGTTTACTTTGCTCTGCCTTCCTTTGAAAAAAGATACTAAAATCTTTATCTGTTATAATAAAGTCTTTTAATAAATATTTCTCTCTATATACTTCAATCATAAAATCAAAAAACAATCTATCAGTCTTTAATATGCTGTATAATGCTAACTGCTTACTAGTTTCTAAATTACTATTAACAATTTTATCCAATAAAAACTCATCTAAAACTTCAAGTCTTTTTAGTATCTTTGAAGCAATTTCTTTTTTTCGACTCTCTGTATTAACTAAAAATATATTATCCTCAATGGCTTTTCTTTTTATATCAATATCATTAAATCCTTGTAATTTAAGAGTTGCAGCCTTTTTAAGTTCTAAATACAAAAAAGGCATTGATTTTAATGTAGATGTATATTTTAACATTTTTATACAATCTCACCTCTTTCTCGGTCCACTTTTCACTTTAATATTAATTATATCACTTATACTCATTTATTGCATTAAAATCATTTCCTAAAATTTCTAAATAAACTTAAGTAATATTTATTTATATAGATAAAATCTTTTATATAATGATTATTGTTCTAAAAATAAGAAATTGGAAAATAAAAATAACTTGTCATATACTTAAACATAGTTCTATCACTATGTTTTTAAAAAAGCAATTCATCAAAGGAAGGATAAAGATAAAAAGAAAAGGATAGTTCCTTTGCCAAAAAATAGACTTACCCATCCTCTGTTCAGAATATTTTCCTAAAATACATTAGAAAATCAAAATTAAATAGTAAAAGTTATACTATACACAAATTAAAACATAGTTATGCTTCTTTACTTGTGTAAAACAGTGCAAGTTTATTATCCACACAAAAATTATTAGAACATAGCAAACTTAGCAACACAAAAATCAATACACCTACAAACACAAAATATCTTAGAATAAATTGCTTTTTAATTTATTGTTCTGTTCTTTCTCTTCATACAAGTTTTCAATAAAGTCATATACACTTCTAATTTTAGATAAATTATGTATAATTGTATCTAAAGAACCCATATCTTCTTTATTTTTATATATTTTCTTAAGAAGCTTACTCACCTGATGAATATAAATAAAGAATGATAAATTAATTAATTTAATATCTTTTTTTATTCTAATTATTCCTTCTGTTCCTTTCCCTACAACTGTAGGATGAAACTTAACCATATGACCTAAACTGTTTTTTCGTGGATGAACAATATTGCATAAAGCTTTATAAATCATATTATAAAGTTTTCTATCTTCTTTTGTTATTCGTGAGTTATTTCTTAACTTTCCAGGTTTAATTTTAAAATCATCTTTGTTTTCATGCCAATTTTTAAAATAGTTATTATCTAAATAAAAATTAAGAATTAAAAACAAATCCTCCATTGCAGACCTTATTAGTGATATTGCGTCAACAATAAACCCTTGAGAAGCTAATATAATAGCCGATAAAAAATGGTCTTTTACTCTTATGTTCAATAACCTCGTAAAATATTGTTTAGATGAATTGTCTTTTTCTTTACATTTAGAAGCTAAAAATTCATCCAAATCTACGAATACTTTAAATAACTTCATAAAATTAGTATATTCTTCTCTACATAATAGTTTTGTTTCATTTAAAATACTTTGTCTAAATACTGGTATGAATTCTATATTTTTATAATCAATGTCCAAATTATTATCCCCCTTTGTAATTCTAATTTGTAATGTATTTTCTTATATTCTATTATATATCTATCAAGTTCCATTTTCTAATGCAAATAGATACAATTTAACATGAATTACTAATGATTCTGGGATAAATATATATAATATTAACTTAAATAACAGAACTAGGTTTCACTAAATGGGTTTATAAGCAAAAAACACTACCCTTTAAGGTAGTGTTCTACTAAACATAAGCGAGTAAGTCTATAAGCCGAGTTCTGTATTTGACAGTCATCTATCTACGCCTATTGTTGCCAATAGGCTCTAGCGACCTACCAAACGGGACGGTGACGGGCCACCACCTTTTCATGTCCCTAACTTGGTCTTGCTCCAGATGGGGTTTACAGAGCCAACTAGTCGCCTAGCTGCTGGTGAGCTCTTACCTCACCTTTCCACCCTTACCTGCAAAAGCAGGCGGTATATTTCTGTTGCACTATCCTTAGGGTCGCCCCCACTGGGTATTACCCAGCACCCTGCCCTGTGGAGCTCGGACTTTCCTCATGCTAAATGCATGCGACTGTCTGACTTACTCGTTATTCTTTTTTTCACCGACAAAGAATACTATAACATATTAAATACCCTAAGTCAAATGGTAATTATAGTTAAGATTTTATAGACTATTTCTTTTAACGTTAATGCCTTTTGTATCCATTGCTAGATTAGCTAACTCATCGGCTCTTTTATTTTTTTCTCTTCTAACATGATAAATATTAAAATTATCAAACTGACTAATCAAAGAGTTTGCCATTTCATAAAATGGTTTCATTCTTTCATTTCTAACTTTATATTCTCCCTTTATTTGTTTAACTACTAATTCACTGTCCATATAAAGTTCGATATCTTTTATACCCATCTCATAAGATAGCTCTAAAGCTCTAACCAAAGCTTTATATTCAGCAACATTATTAGTTTGAACACCAATATATTGACTTAACTCAAGCACAATATTATTCGATTCGTCATATATAACGATTCCAATACCAGCTAAACCAGGATTACCTCTTGAACCACCATCCGTGTGTATTATTGCCTTATTCATTTTATTCCTCCTGCTTTTTATAATATAGAATCCTACCACAATTATCACAGTAAGTAATATTATTACTATATTTTAGCTTTGATAATATTGATAAAGGAACAACCATATAACAACCCGTACACTTATCCCCTTCTATCTCAGCTACTGCCTTCCCTTTATTTTTTAATAATGTGTTAAATTTTTTCAAGCTACTTTCATCTATACCTGTTGATATTTCTTGAATTATTTCTTTTTCCTTTTTTATATCTGATTCTACTCTGTGTATTAAATTCTCATTTTCAGTGATTGTTTGTTTTAAATTTTCTTTTAATTCATCATAAGTTTTCTCAACTTCTACAATTTCATCTTTAAGATTGTCAATTTCATCCATTAATAGTATTATCTCGGTTTCTATTTTTTCTATCTCTTCCTTAATTTTCTTATTTTCATTTTCCATGTAAGTAAGTTGCTTTATATCCCTTATTTTACCACTATATAATTTATCTTCAATTTCTCTAATTTCATACTTCAATTGATTAATTTTACTATTATATCTATTGATTTTCATATTGTTTACTTCTAATCTTGTCTTTTTATTTTCTAAATCATATTCATATTGATGTATTTTAACATTAAGCTCTTCTATTTCTTCTCTCTTATTTAAGTCCTTCAACTTTTTTTCTAACTTATTAAGTTCTAAATAATGTTTTTGTAACTGCCATAAAAGCTCTAATTGAATCATTAAATCCCCTCCTTACCCCCATTTATCAAAAAATTTCATAGGGGACACTATTAAAGTTACTTATATATATATCTATACTATTACCAACCTCGTTTTGTATATATTCTTTCAAGCATGGTAATATTACTTTTTCAGTATCATAATGATTTGCATCTATTAATGACAACCCTAAGCTTAAAGCCAATTGTGCTTCATGGTATTTTATATCTCCAGTTACCAGTACATCTGCTCCTTTTTTCGAAGCTATTTTAATAAAATCAGAACCACTCCCACCACAAACTGCTACTTTTCTTATCTCTTTATTTACATCACCTATTACTTTGATAAACTTGCAATCAAGCTTTTCTTTAACATATTTTGCAAAACTACCTAAAGTAGCAGCATTTTGTAAATCACCGATTCTACCATAACCATAATCATACCCTTTATTATTTAGAGGGTAAATATCATAAGCTACTTCTTCATAAGGATGTATTTTTAGCATATTTTCTACAACTTTATCCAGAATATTATCTGGTACTATAGTTTCAATTCTTATTTCTTCTACTACTTCTACTTTCCCTTCAGTACCTATAAAAGGATTTGTCCCCTCTCTAGGCATAAAAGTACCAAACCCGTCAATATTAAATGTACAATGACTATAATTTCCTATCCATCCACCTCCACTTTCAGTTATTGCATCTCTAACCTTTTCTACATGTGTTTTAGGAACAAATACTACTAACTTGTACAACTTTTCTTCATATAATTTACTTAATATCCTTGTATTTCTTAACTGCAGTATATTAGCTAAAACATCATTTACACCGTCTTTGCATACATCTAAATTTGTATGAGCGCTATAAACAGATATATCGTGTTTTATAATATCATAAAGCATTTTCCCTTTAGTGTCATTTAGAGTAATTTTAGATATAGGATTGAATAGAATTGGATGGTGAGAAATTATTAAACCAACATTTTTTCTTATAGCCTCTTGAACTACTTCTTCAGTAACATCTAATGTTAGCATAATCGCTTTTACATTATTATTAATATTACCAATTTGAAAACCACAATTATCCCACTTATCAATTAGCTTACTAGGAGCTATTTTCTCCATTATGTCTAATATTTCTTTAATAATCAATGGATTTTAATACCTCCTTCAATTTTTCATATTTTCTCTTTGTTATGTTTAATTTTTCTTGTGCTTTTATCGACTCATTTACCTTTATCTTTTGTAGTATATCTTCTGTCTCTCTTAACTTTTTGTAAACCAGCTCTTTTAATAACGGGTCTTTATTCTTTATCAATTTTTTACCTATCTCATAGTAGATCTCATCCTCAACACTATCCTTACCATGACCTACTAACATAACTTCATATATTTTGTCTCCCTCTTTAACTAACTTTTCATCAATAATTTTATAATTATGTTTAACTAAATACTTTCTTAATTCATCAGATGCAATCATAGGCTGTAGGATAAAATTATCTATTGTTTCAGCGATTTCACTTCCGTCTTCAAGTATCTTTTTAATTAGTAAACCTCCCATACCAGCTATAATAACAGTATCTACTTCATTTGGCTTTAATGTTCTTAATCCATCACCTAATCTTAAATCTATCTTATGATTTAATTTTTTCAAATCTACATATTTTCTAGCGCTTTCAAGTGGCCCCTTATTAACATCTGAAGCAATAACGCTCTTGGAAATATTGTTTTCAATAAGATATACAGGTATATAACCATGATCTGTACCAATATCTGCAACAGAAGAATTATTATTAACATAATCAGCTATTACTTTAAGTCTTGGTGATAACTTCATAAACCTTCTCCTTTTATCTATATTTACTTTTACATATACTAATCCTTATTTATATTATACCATTACTATTTTAATTTACTTAAAAAATATATTAAAAACCGTTATTATTGGGAAAACTATTACTGAGGTGTTGACCATGAATCGTAAACCAAATAAAATTAAAAACTTTTATGACATTCCTACCTTTTCTTGGGGTAGTACAACGCTTAATTGGCAAAAAGAAGCCGAAGAATTAAAAGACTATATTAATGAAAAAAAAGATGATATAGAACCTAAAAATTCTAAAAAACACTATTATTTAAGGGATCAAAATTAAAGATTCGCCATTGGCGAATCTTTAATTTTATTCTAAAAAGTCTTTTAACTTTTTGCTTCTACTTGGATGTCTTAACTTTCTTAAAGCTTTCGCTTCTATTTGTCTAATTCTTTCTCTAGTTACATCAAATTCTCTACCAACTTCTTCTAATGTACGAGCTCTACCGTCTTCAAGCCCAAACCTTAGGATTAAAACCTTCTGCTCTCTAGGCGTTAACGTATCTAACACTTCTACTAACTGTTCTTTAAGTAAAGTAAATGTAGCTGCTTCAGAAGGTGCTTGTGCATCATCATCAGGAATGAAATCTCCAAGATGACTATCTTCTTCTTCACCAATTGGTGTTTCTAATGAAACAGGTTCTTGAGCTATTTTTAATATCTCTCTAACTTTTTCTTCCTCTAAATTCATCTCTTTAGCAATTTCTTCTGGAGTAGGTTCTCTTCCTAGAGTTTGTAGTAATTGTCTAGAAACTCTAATTAGTTTATTTATTGTTTCAACCATATGAACAGGTATTCTAATAGTTCTGGCTTGATCTGCTATAGCTCTAGTAATTGCCTGTCTTATCCACCATGTAGCATAAGTACTAAATTTATAGCCTTTTCTATAATCAAACTTTTCAACTGCTTTTATAAGTCCTAAATTACCTTCTTGTATTAAATCTAAAAAGAGCATCCCTCTACCAACATATCTTTTTGCTATACTTACTACTAATCTCAAATTCGCTTCGATTAATCTTTTCTTTGCTAATTCATCACCCTGTTCCATTCTTTTAGCCAATTCAATTTCTTCTTCTGCTGTAAGTAGTGGTACTTTTCCTATTTCCTTTAAATACATTCTAACAGGATCATCTACACTAATTCCTTTAGGCAAAGATAAATCTTCTTCTGTAATTTCCTGTATTTCTTCTTTTTCTAGTAATATTTCATCCTCTTTATCTCCAACTATATCTATACCCATTTCCTCTAAACCTTGATATATCTCATCTATTTGCTCTGAGTCAATATCTATCTCCTCTAATGTATCCATAATTTCTTTATATGTTAACATCCCCTGCTTTTTACCTTTTTCAATTAACTTTTTCATAGTATTTATTTTTACGTCTTTTTCTTTATCTTTTCCTTTGCTCATTTAGTTCCCTCCCTTCAGCTAAAACAAACAGTGTAGTTTTAAAGCTTTGTCTAACTTCATTAGCTCTAAACATAACTCCTTTAATTTTTCTTCCTCTCCTTCACTTATAACTTTCTTAGATTCTATAAGTTTTATCTCTTCTTTTATTTGTTTTCTTTTTATCTTCAACTTGTAATAATTTATTTTCTTCAAATAATCATATACAGCCTTATCTCTTTCACTTTCCTCAAAATTTATTTCAATCGCCAGAACTTCATTTACTTTATCTGATTCAGAATCTGAAAAGTTATTGATAAGCTCTTGTTTAATTATTTTCCTACCCTCTTTATAGCTATCGTAAACTATTTCTGCAATTTTTCTATTTATTGGATCAAGAAAATCGTCTGGCGAAAAATTGTCTTTAATTTTTTCGTATATATATTCGTTATTAATTAATAAATTTAAAAGGCTTTTTTCTGCAGTTAAATGACCAGGTTCCAAAATATTCTGTACTGGAACAATCTTACTTTTATTATTATTTCTATAATTCGTATTTATATACTTGTCCTTTAATCCTGTTTTAATACCTTTTACTCCAAAGATTTCTTTTCTTATAGCGTCAACAGAAATATTTGTTTCATCAGAAACTCTATTAATGTATACATCTCTTTCAACAGGGCTTGATATGGTTTTTATATTCTGTGATATATTCTTTATAAAATCCACCTTTCCTTGAACAGTATTTATATCAAACTTTTTTCTGTAAAATAATATTTTAAAATCAATATAATCTAATGCAGTATCAAATAGTTTTTCAAATGACTCCTTTCCAAATCTATTAATATATTCATCTGGGTCTAAACCCTCAGGCAAAACTATAACTCTAGGCTTAAACCCTATTTTTTTAAGTAAATCTAATGCTTTATTAGATGCTTTTAATCCTGCATCGTCTGAATCATAACAAATATAAATACTATTGTTCCATCTCTTTAGCATTTTACCTTGATTTTCTGTAAAAGCTGTACCAAGAGACGCTACACTATAAACAATGCCCTTATTATATAAGGAAATAACATCCATGTAACCTTCAACTAATAAAATTTTATCTATTTTTGAATTTTTATATACTAAATTTAATCCAAATAAATTGTTACCTTTAGAAAACACAAGAGTATCTGGAGAATTCAAATACTTAGGTACAGAATCATCTAATACTCTACCACCAAAGCCTATAACTTTACCTCTTGTGTTTACTATAGGAAACATAACTCTATCTCTAAACCTGTCATAAAAACCATTTTTATTTTGCCTTTCAATAATTAGACCAGCTTGAAGTAGTTCTTCTTCCTTATAGCCCTTAGATACTAGATATTTTAATAAATCATCCCATGCTGAATTAGCATATCCAAGACCAAAAGCTTTTATAGTATTATCAGAAACACCTCTTTTTCTAAAATAACTATACCCCTTGCTATTTCCCCTTAAATTATAGTAAAAATATCTAGCTGCTTCTCGATTTATTTGATAGAGTCTATTTTTTTTTCTTTCTAGTTCAACATTCTTTTTCATATCACTTTCATCAATTTCAATACCTGCTCTATCAGCCAACAGCTTAATAGCCTCTTTAAAGTCTAGGTTTTCATATTTCATTATAAAAGTAATTACATCACCACCTACTCCACATCCAAAGCAATGAAAAATCTGCTTTGAAGGTGATACAACAAAAGAAGGCGTTTTTTCATTATGAAAAGGACATAGTGCTTTATAGTTAGCGCCAGTTCTTTTTACACTAATGTATTGCGAAATAACTCCTACTATTTCATTTTTTTCTCTTATCTCTTGAATTAAATCTTCATTCAAGGAGTTTGACATAAATATCACCTTTTTTAATACTATTCGTCAAAAATAGACTTTTTTCCTTCCCCTAAAACAAAAAAACTCTTTTAGAATGGAAATATATTGTAAAAACTTAAGCATTTTTTGTGGCAGGTTTTAATTATTCGACATATATCGATATATTCCTTCCTATTAAAAAAATTTTTTCTAAAATTTTATTTGTGTTTTATGGTTTGATTTGATTTTTATTGAAGTTTTAGTATTTTATACTATTTATTTTTGCCACGGACGAGGAACAAAAATATCTTTAAAAACTCTAATTGCATATCTGTCAGTCATACCAGCAATATAATCACATACTATTTCTTCTTTAGTTCTCTGAATAGCTTCATGTTGTTTTCTATGCTCAACAGGTATTTTTTCGAAATTCTTAATATAATATTCATAAAGCTGTTCTATTATGAATTTCGCTTTATCCTCTTCTGATTTCGCTTTTTTATTCAAATAAACATTTTGGAACATAAAATCTCTAAGTTTATTAGTATAGTAACTAATTTGTTCACTCATTTTTATATCGTTTTTTTCATAACTATTTTTTATAATATCCACTATCATTGTATTTATTCTTTCTCCATGTGTAAAACCTAACACTTTTATACAGTCTTTTGGTAAGTCCTTCTCAGATATTATTTTAGCTCTTAGTGAATCGTCAATGTCATGATTTATATAAGCTATTCTATCAGCTATCTTTACTATCTTCCCTTCTAAGGTAGTAGGAGCTTTATCGCCTGTATGATTTAAAATACCATCTCTTACTTCATGCGTTAGATTTAAACCCGGCTTCCCATTATGAAGTTCTAAATAATCAACTACCTTCAAACTTTGTTCATTGTGTCTAAATCCTTTTGAGAAGATTTCATTTAAAACCTGTTCTCCTTTATGCCCAAAAGGTGTATGCCCTAAATCATGCCCTAAAGCAATAGCTTCCGCTAAATCCTCATTTAATCTTAACGCCCTTGCTAAAGTTCTAGAAATTTGCGCTACCTCTAACGTATGAGTAAGCCTTGTCCTATAATGATCTCCTTCTGGTGCAATAAAAACTTGAGTTTTATACTTAAGTCTACGAAATGCCTTTGAATGGACTATTCTATCTCTATCTCTTTGAAACTCAGTTCTAATAGTACACTTTTTTTCTTCAAATCTTCTTTTAGATTTAGAACTCAAAGCGGCATATTTTGAAAGAATATTTCTTTCTAATTCTTCTGTTCTCAATCTTATATTCATCAGGCATCACCTTTTATTATTTTTTCGAAGATTTATAAAGCTATTATTTAATATATACAACATATACAAGTATAATCCTTCTATTTTATTTCTTTAAAAACTAGCTTTTTAATAAATTCAAAGTAGAATATTATTTTTTAAGTTTTGAAAAAATAATAAGAGTGCTTAAAAATAGCACTCCTTAAACTCTTAACAAGTTGTTCACCTTAATAATCTCCATAATTATGTTCGCACTTTCTTCAACTGCTTTATTTGATACATCAATTACAACACAGCCTAATTTTTTCATTATCTTCTCTGAATATTCAAGTTCTTTGAGTATTCTATCCATGCTAGCATAACTTGCAGTATTGCTTAAGCCTAATGCCTTTAATCTCTCTTTTCTTATTTCATTTAATTTTATAGGATTTGCAGTAAGTCCTATTATCTTTTTAGGATCGATTTCAAATAATTCTTTTGGTGGAGATACTTCTGGTACTAAAGGTATATTAGCTACCCTTATATTCTTATGAGCTAAATACATACTAAGAGGAGTTTTAGAAGTTCGTGATATACCTACAAGAACAATATCTGCTAACTTAATACCTCTTGTATCTTTTCCATCATCATATTTTACTGCAAATTCAATAGCTTCTACTTTTCTAAAATACTTTTCATCTAGTTTTCTAATAAGTCCTGGTTCTCTTTTTGGCTCATGTCCAACAACATTTTTTACTGCATTTATTACCGGTGTCATTAAATCAATTGCTTGTATGTTATATTTTTTTGCATTTTCAAGTATAAAATTCTTTAATTTCTCAATAACTATTGTAAAAACAATTATACAGTTTTTGTCTTTAGCTTCATCAAAAATTTCGATTATTTGTTCCTCTTCTGTGATATATGGAAATCTTTTGATATTATATTTTCCTGAATTAAATTGACTTATAGCTGCTCTAGCGACTTGTTCACCAGTTTCACCTATCGAATCTGATAAAACATATACAACCATTTCTTTTTCCATTTAACTACCCCCTAGCGATTTTTAGCTAAATCAACAAATATTTTTGTAATATTTGTTTTTGAAATCCTACCTACAACTTTGTATCCTTTGACTCCATCGACATCAGCATCTTCTACAACAGGAAGACTATCAACTTGGTGTTCTATTATTTTTTCAGCAGCTTCAATAATGTTTTCTTCTGGTCTTACAACAACTATGTTAGGCATTCTAGTCATTATTACTCCAACAGGTATTTTATTTATATCCATTCCACCTATGGCACTCTTAAGAAAATCCTTTCTTGAAACTACGCCAACAAGTAATCCTTTCGAAACTACATAAACCGTACCTACATCTTCTAAAAAAAGAGTCACTATTGCATCATAAACTGTAGTCGATTCATCAACGACAACAGGCAAAGACTTAATATCATTTACTTTAATTTCTTTCATATAATCCTTATAAAAATCTAAATTAGACTTCCCAGAATAGAAATAACCTACCTTAGGTCTAGCTTCTAAAACACCTGACATTGTAAGTATAGCTAAATCCGGTCTAAGAGTAGCTCTAGTTAAATTTAACTTTTTTGCAATTGCTTCACTTGTTATAGGTTGATTTTTCTTAACTATATCAATTATCTGATTTTGCCTTTCAGTATATTGAATAACACTCACCTCTTTTCAAACAGGAATGTTTACTATATTTTATCAAATAGTCTTTTTAAGATAAAGCCCACCTATTGGTGGACTTTATTATAGTTATTTTATAACAATTTTTGATAAGTCACAAATCGAAAGCATCATATCTGATATTTTCTTAATTAAACCTAACCTATTATTTTTTATATCTTCATCCTCAACCATAACCATAACATTATCAAAGAAATTATCTATCGGTTCTTTCAAATTGATAAGAGTATCTAAAGCTTTATCATACTCTCTTTTTCTTAGGTGCTCATTAACTTTATCTTTTATACTAATATAAACTCTATATAAATCACGTTCCTTATCTTCAATTAATAATTCTTCATTAAGTATATCAGAACTTGCTTTTTTAGCTAGTTTAGTAACTCTATTAAAAGCAGCTATAATATCACTTAATTCTTCTTTATTTATCCATTTATTAAGTTCTTCTGCCCTAATATAAAGCTCAGTTATATTGTCTAAACCAGTAGATATAACTGCGTCTACTACATCATATCTTATACCCATTTCTATAAACAGATTTCTTATTCTTATTTTAAAGAAATCTAATATTTCTTCTTTAACTTTCTCTTTATCAAATTCTAATCCTTTTGAATCTTTATATATAGTTAATGCATAATCTATAAATTCCCCTAATGAAATGTGTAAATTTTTATCCAATATAATATTGATTATACCAAGTGATTGTCTTCTCAATCCATATGGGTCTTGAGAACCTGTTGGTTGTATACCAATTGCAAAGCATCCTGCTATTGTATCAATTTTATCAGCTATACTTAATATGGCACCAGCAGTAGTTGTAGGTAATTCATCATTTGCAAACCTAGGTAAATAATGCTCATAGATAGCTAAACTAACTATTTCGTTTTCTCCAGATATCTTACCGTACTCTCTTCCCATAACTCCTTGTAGTTCAGTAAATTCATAAACCATTTTAGTTACCAAGTCAGCTTTTGAAAGATAAGCAGCTCTCTTTGCATCTTTTTTAGTTTCTTCTCCTACTTCTAGATAATCACTTATTCTTTCTGCTAATTCTACAAGTCTAGTAGTTTTCTCATACATAGTTCCTAATTTATCTTGAAAAACAATATTTTTAAGCTCTTCTACATAGTCCTCAAGAGGTCTTTTTATATCTTCGTTATAGAAGAATTTAGCGTCTTCTAATCTTGCTTCTAATACTTTTTCGTTACCTTTCGTTACAATATCCAAATATTCTTCATTACCATTCCTCACAGCAACAAAGTATGGCATCAATCTACCCTTATCATCTACAACAGGATAGTACCTTTGATGTTCTTTCATTGGAGTAGTAATAACTTCCATAGGTAATTTTAAATATTCTTCTTTAATTCTTCCTAACAAAGGTGTTGGGTACTCAACTATATATGTTAGTTCCTCTAAAAGTTCTAAATCTTCTAATATATTGCCGCCTTTACTTTTAACTAACCTATCACAGCCATGTTTTATTAAACTTTTTCTTTCCTCTTGGTCAACAATAACATAGTTTTCTCTTAACTTATCAATATATTCATCAACACTACTAATTTCTATTTCTTTTTTTCCTAAAAATCTGTGCCCTTTTGTTCTATTTGATACTAAAATATCATCTAAATCAAATTCTACAATCTCATTTTCTAATAATGATACTATCCACCTTATAGGTCTAGCAAATCTAAAGCTTTTTCCTCCCCATCTCATAGATTTAGGGAAGTTTATAGATTTTATAAGAGTTGGAATGTTATCTTTTAGTACTTCTCTAATATTCTTCCCTTGTACAATTTTATTTACATATACATAGTCTTCTCCATTATATTCTTTTATAATAACATCTTCAGGATTAACTCCCTGTCCCTTAGAAAAACCAATTAGCGCTTTTGTGGGATTACCGTCTTTATCATAAGCAATTCTCTTTGCAGGTCCTTTCACTAATTCGTGTAAATCTTCTTGTTTTTCATTAAGGCCGTATATAATAGCTACTAATCTTCTTGGTGTACCGTAAACTTTAATATCTTCGAAATCTATTCTCTCATCTTTAAACAAATTTTCAAACTTCTGTTTTAATTGACTAATCGTTTGTTCCATAAATCTTGCAGGTATTTCTTCTACACCTATCTCTAATAGGTACTTATATGTCATTTCTAGCACCTCCTTTTAATAGTGGAAATCCAAGTTCTTGCCTTTTTTCGATATATTTTGCTGCCACAAGTTTGGCTAAATTTCTAACTCTTCCAATGAAGCTAGTTCTCTCTGCTACACTAATAGCACCTCTAGCATCTAATACGTTAAAAGTATGTGAACATTTTAATACAAAATCGTAAGCTGGTAAAACGAGTCCCTTTTCTATTAATTTTTTAGCTTGTTCTTCATATGTATTAAATAAATTTAAAAGTACATTTATATCAGCTTCTTCAAAACTATATACAGAGTGCTCATATTCAGCCTGTTTGAAGATTTTACCATACTTTACTCCATCTACCCATTCAATATCAAATATATTGTCCACATCTTGTAAATACATTGCAATTCTTTCTAATCCATAAGTTATTTCAGCAGATTCTAATTCACAATTTATACTACCTATTTGTTGGAAATATGTAAACTGAGTAATTTCCATACCATCTAACCAAACTTCCCATCCTAAGCCCCATGCACCTAAAGTTGGAGCTTCCCAATTATCCTCAACAAACCTTATATCGTGCTTTAATGGATCAATCCCTATTGCTTTAAGACTTTCTAAATATAGTTCTTGAACATTTTCTGGAGACGGTTTTAATATAACTTGAAGTTGATGGTGTTGATATACCCTATTAGGATTTTCACCATATCTAGCATCTGCTGGTCTTCTTGAAGGCTCTACATATGCTACTTTCCAAGGTTCTGGACCTAAAGCTCTTAAAAATGTTTGTGGATTCATTGTTCCTGCACCTTTTTCAATATCATATGGTTGAACAACTATACATCCTTTATCTCCCCAATACTTTAGCAGAGTCATTATCAAGTCTTGAAACTTCATCATCATTCCTCCCTATTAGTTAAATGTAAAATAAAAAACCTTTCATCCCCTCATAGTATAGGGACGAAAGGTTACTTCCGCGGTTCCACCCTATTTGATGCCATTTGGCATCCTCTTTAAAAGAATGCTCAGAAGCGCCCTTCATCAACGGATTATACTGGGCTTCCACCGTCCCCAGCTCGCTTAAATAATGCCTATTGACTACTCCTCTTCATCATAGCATTTTTATACTTTTGTTAAACATAATTTAGCAAATTATTATTTGTTTGTCAATATTATTCTTGTATATCATCTTTAGTATTATATTCTTCTTTTTTCTCTCTTCTTGCAACTTTTTTTACATTTTCAACTGTTTTCTCTGCTAAATCGTTTATATTTACTACTTCTCCATTTTCTTTTACTATCTCTATAGTACATTTTGATAAAAAGGCAGCTGTTAACCCAAAAATAGTTGCAGGAGGCGCTAATAAAGCACCAATAGCTCCAGCTGTAACAGGAATATTCATTATTATTTCTCCATCTTTCTTAAGCTGTATCTTTGTTACATTACCTTTTCTTATTGATTCTCTTAACTTTTCTAATAATTCATCACCTTTATTGGTAATGTTTTGGGACCATGATTTTTGATTTTCTTCTATATATATTAGAGCTTCAACAACATCACCATTGCATTTTTCTAATATTTCTTTAGCCTCTTTATAACTAATTCCTGTCCTTTCTCTAAGCAAGTCAATTTTTTCCAATGTTATTTCCATAGAACATCCCTCCATTATCCTTCAATAGAATCTAAAAAATCAAGAGTTTTAAAACTCTTTCTATCAGTATATTCCTTCAAATAATTTATTATAATTTCTTTAAGCCTAAACATAGTAGCGTCATCTATTCTCATTTTATCTAACTTATCTAATTCAGTATACATAAGGAACTCCATAGCTTTTAAAATATCCTTACTTATAGTATACCCTTCATAATCTTTTTGTTTACAACTTTCACAAAGAATGCCACCACTTTTTATGCTAAACACAATATTATTCTCAGGTTTATTATTGCACAGAATGCAGGTTCTTACATTTGGTTTATATCCTATAAAACTTATGTATTTTAATTCAAAAGCACGCGCTAACTTTGAATAATTACCTTTCAAGTCTCCTAAAACCTTTAATGTTTTAATAAGTAGATCAAATAAAACGGGAATAGGATGTTCTTCAATTGTTGCACAGTCTACAAGCTCTAAAAAATATGTTGCGTATGCTAATTTATATATATCTTCCCTCAATGAATAAAATGTATCTACTATTTCACCACTATTTATGTGATAAAAATTTTTACCCTTATACAAAATAAACTTGCTATAGCTAAAGACTTGAGAACAAGATATTAAAGGGCTCTTTTGTCTTCTCGCACCTTTAGCTATAGCTTGAATCTTACCATTCTCTCTTGTATATATTGTAAGTATTTTATCCCACTCATGGTATTTAGTTTGACGTAAAACTATTCCCTCAATATTAAATAACATTATACACCTCTATATAACAATCCTAATTTCTTCATTACCTTTATTTTTCTTTAATTTAAAATCAATTTTCTCACATTCTTTACAATACATAAAAGCATTTATGTTACCTGTAGCCTGAAAAACTTTCCACATTTCGTTTCTTAACATTTTATGTCCCTCCTCAATGTGGTTCTATGTGTAATATTGTGTTTAATATACTGTTTTTTATACTTTGTAAATTATAGTATTAAAGGAAAAATGAAAACAAAATGTGGTTTTTCAAAACTACTTGTAACCAAGCTGCCTTAGAAGATTTTCTTTTTCTCTCCAGTCTTTCTTTACTTTAACCCAAATATCTAAATAAACCTTACTACCTAATAATCTTTCAATATCAATTCGGGCTTCTTTACCTATTGCTTTTAATTTTTTCCCACCCTTACCAATTATTATACCTTTATGCGACTCTCTTTCGCAATATATTGTAGCGTTTACATCTATAATATCTTTATCCTCTCTTTTTCTTACTAAATCAGTTTCTACAGCAATCCCATGTGGAACTTCTTGCTCTAGATTATGAAGAGCTTTTTCTCTAATGATTTCTGCAATAATTAATCTTTCAGGTTGATCAGTAATCATATCTTCTGGGAAATATTTAGGTCCCTCAGGCAAATACTCCTTAATAGCTTTAAGGAATTTATCTATACCAGCTCCATTTAGTGCTGAAATAGGAATTATATCTTCAAAGATACCTAAGCTCTTATAATTTTCAATTATAAGTTCTACATCACTACTTTTTATTCTATCAATCTTATTTATTAATAATATTTTTGGTGTTTTTATATTTTTTATTTGTTCTAAAATATAATTATCTCCAGGTCCAATCTTCAAACTATTATCAACCATTAAAACTACAACATCTACCTCATTAAGTGTATCTTTAGCTACCTTAACCATGTATTCACCTAATTTATTTTTAGGCTTATGAATACCGGGTGTGTCTAAGAATATTACTTGATAATCGTCTTCTGTATAAACACATTGTATTTTATTTCTAGTCGTTTGAGGTTTATTTGAAATAATACTTATTTTTTCTCCTATAATATAGTTTAATAAGGTTGATTTACCAACATTAGGTCTTCCAATTACTGATACAAAACCTGATTTATAACTCATATTATTCCCTCCCAATTTCAATATTTAAATCTTCAGGGCCAAAGCTGTGAGGAAATAGTTCTTCTAAATCATATTCTTTATAATCATCTTCAGATTTTGCAACAATAATTTTCATATTTTTACCAAATTCTCTTATAACTTGTCTGCATACCCCACAAGGGTAAGTGTACGTTTTAGAGTCTGCAACTATTGCTATTGCTACAAACTCTCTATCTCCTTCAGATACCGCTTTAAATATGGCAGTTCTCTCTGCACAATTAGTTGGAGTATATGAAGCAGATTCTATATTACAACCTGTATATATTTTACCATCTTTCGTCAATAATGCTGCTCCTACATGGAAATTTGAATATGGTGCATAAGATTTTTCTTTTGCTTCTAACGCCTTTTTTATAAGTTGTCTTTTGTCCATAAATTTACCTCCTATTCAATAGTTACTCTAGTATTAGGCTTAACTACTTGAATCCAAGTATTACCTGGATTTAGTTTTATTCTATTACCTGATAAGTCGAAATATAAAGTCTTACTTCCCCTAGTTTTTTTCTCCCAAATTATATCTATAGCTTTTCCATTAGTAATATAAATACCTTTACCTTTTCCTACAAGCTCAATATCAAGTCTACCATAACTATCTATTACTTTTGTTTTTGCTCTTTGTATAATTATATTCTTAGCTGTTACAATAGCTTTATCTAGTTCATCTACATGAAGTTTACCATCTTTATATCTTTTATATACTCTATTTTCCTCATCATAAACATATTTAGTAGTATTGTTATCAAAATATTCTATTTTAACAGTATTAGCTTGAATACCATCTAAATTAATATCTTCCTTATTAAATTCAAATGCTTCGAAATTCCCTTTGAATCTATATTTACGTTCTTTTTGTGTTCTTCTAATAACCTCCATACTTGTATATAAGTTATGTGGTTTTCTCTTGCCTGTCTTATTATATCTCCAAAATACTCTTTTAGAGCTAGTTAAAGCATCTATATCTGCTATCTTTAATTTCTTTACATCTGCTTTTGCAGCTTCACTACCTCCACACCTTACATATACAGGGTCATACTCTAGTAAAGTAGTTATAAAATAAGGTCTGGCACTTCTTACAGGTCCTATAAGTTCTGGTTCATTCAGTAAAAACAAAGCCATATATCTAGTATATTTACCTTCTACTAAAAATTCATAAACTATTTCTGCCTGACTTATACCTGACTGCCACCTAGCTCTTGGATGATTATCATACATAACTGCTACAGGTCTTCTTAAAACTTTTTCTTTTGGAGCATAAATACCACTCAAAGGAGACTGCATTAAATCATCTGCTTTGTTAGTATTATTATCCTCACTCTTATCACTTATTATATTTTCTTTTTTATTCTCTTGATTTTCTTTAATATCTTCTTCTTTTATTTTTTCGTCCTCATTATTATTTTCTTCTTTAACTATAATGGGTTTTGGAGTAGTTGCATTTTTTTGGCTACATCCAAATAGCGAACTTATTATTACAATTATTACTATGAAAAGCAAACCCATTCTCTTGTGCATTTTCATTCCTCCCGTGTTTACTTTGTTTCTGGAGTCACTAACCCACCAGATACAATTAGCTTTATAGCTTCCTCTACATCCATATCTAAATAAGTAACTTTATCTTTAGGAACTATAATGAACATACCTGAAGTTGGATTTGGAGTAGTTGGTATAAATAAACTTACACACTCAGCTTTTGTCTTTTGAGATATTTCCTTTGGCGATTCTGATGTTATAAATCCAATAGTATATACTCCTTCTTTAGGATATTCAACTAAAACAGCTTTTTTAAAAGCATCATTTTTATTTAGAAACAATGTATCTACAATTTGTTTAATTGAAATGTAAATAGTCTTAACCAACGGAATTTTTATAATAATCTTCTCTGTAAAATGCAGTATTTTCTTACCAAAATAATTTCTTGCTATAATACCTATTACAAAAATAATAGTAAAAGTTAATATAATTCCAACACCAGGAACTTCAATACCAAGTAAACCTTTAAGAGGTGTATTAAAAAGGTTATCTATAAAACTGAAAAACAAATACATTATATAAAGACTTCCGGCTATAGGTAATACTATCAAAAATCCTGTTATGAAAATATTTCTAATTCCTCTTAACATTTTACCTCCACTTCCTTAATATATTTCTTAATTAGTTTCTTATCATTAACCAATAAACTGAAACACCAATACCGTCAAAAGTATTCCTAATAAAGCACCAAAAAATACTTGAAAAGTCGAATGAATTTCCCCTTCAATTCTACTTTGCCCTACTAAAAATGCTATAAGAAAACTCAATGTTGTAACTAAAGTATTTTCTCCAATAAAAGTTATTGCTGTTGCTGTAGCAAATGCAACAGCAGCATGTCCACTAACTAAACCTCCTTTAAAAGGCGTACCTGTATTTGTTAATGTTTTTACGTATATAGTAATAATAAGAACTAGAAAAATACTTATAAAAGTTAAATGTATAGGTGAATTTTTAATCTTTACAATAATTAAACTCGTATAAGGATTAACTCTATCAAACAACAATAAATATGCTACAACTACTGAATTTATTGCTGAAATCAGTACTGCACCTGCTGCTACATTTTTTGCAATCTCTGCTAATGGGTGATAATCATCAGTAATTAAATCTATTGTTTTTTCAATTGATGTATTAATCATCTCTGCAATTATTACCAGGGAAATAGCAAATATCAATAACAATAATTCAGTTCTAGAAAAGTTAAAAAAAAGACTAAGGAACAATACTAAAAAAGCAGCTATAAAATGAATTTTCATGTTCCTTTGAGTCTTTAGTGTATAAATTATTCCAGAAACTGCGTAATTAAAACTATCTATTAACCTTCTAACTTTCATTACCAACACCAACCGTTAATTGTTTTCAGTTTTAAAAATCTTTAAGCGTTTCATTACTTCCTTTTCCTTTTGTCTCATTTCTAATTTCTCTTCTTCTGTTTCATGATCATATCCCATAAGATGGAACATACTATGAGCCGTTAAATACGCGACTTCTCTCTTAAAAGAATGACCAAATTCAACTGATTGCTGTAAAGCTCTTTCAGCTGAAATCACAATATCTCCTAAAATCGGTGTATAATCTTGGTCTATTATATCATCTTCCATCGGAAAAGATAACACATCTGTAGGACTATCCTTTCCTCTATATTCTCTATTTAATTGTCTTATTTCTTCATTATCAACAAATGAAACACTAATCTCATAATTAGTACTCAAACCTTCTAACTTAAAGCATTCAAGAATAACGTTTTTGACAGCTTCTTTAACATCTTCTTCAATAACCACTTTATCCTGTCTGTTATCAATTAGTAGCTCCATTAAGTTTTCCTCCCTTAAGTTCATCTAAATCAAGTTTAGGATACTCAATTCTTTCATGGAATATTCCTAAAAGTATATTTAAAAATGAACTTGCAATAGTATCTAAATCCCTTAAAGTTAAATCACACTCGTCTAATTGCCCATCATTTAATTTATTCTTGATTATCTCTCTCACTAAACCTTCTATCTTACCTTTTGTTGGCTCTCTCATAGACCTTACAGCTGCTTCTACAGAATCAGCTAGCATAATAATAGCTGCTTCCTTTGTCTGTGGTTTAGGTCCACCATATCTAAAACTCTCTTCCTGAACACGCTCCGAATTTTCACTTTTTAGTGCTTTATGATAAAAATATGCAACAAGAGTATCCCCATGATGTTGTTTAATAATATCTATTATTATTGAAGGTATTTTAAACTTTCTTGCCATTTCAGCTCCATCTTTTACATGATTAGTTATTATTAAAGTACTTAAGCTCGGATTAATCTTGTCATGAGGATTTTCTGAATTCAACTGATTTTCTTTAAAGAAATAAGGTCTCTTTAATTTACCCACATCATGAAAATATGCACCAGCTCTAGCTACTAATGGACTAGCTCCTACAGCTTCAGCAGCTGATTCGCTTAAATTTCCAACTATTATACTATGATGATAAGTTCCAGGTGCTTCTAATAACAATCTTTTTAATAATGGGTGATTTGGATTGCAAAGCTCCAATAATTTTAGTGGCGTTACAATACCAAATATACTTTCCCATAACGGAAGTGAACCAATTGTTAAAATGGCACTAAATATTCCGTTAAGAACCCCGTACATAACTTTATTTAATAACAAAATAACCTCTGTATCTATTATTAAACCAAATGCAAGTATAGTCAATAAATTAGTTGCACTAACTATCAAACCTGTCAAAAATATATTATGTCTTTGGTATGAATTTATTACTCCAACAGCTCCAACAGAGCCTCCTATAAGAGACATTACAATAATATTTACATCATTTCCTGTAACAATACCTATCATTATAGTTAGTACACAGTTAATTAATATAGCTAACTTAGGATTTACAAGTATTGAAATCAACATAGTAGCTGCCGAAATAGGTACTAAATATCCTGAAATACCATATATACTTTTTGAAATTATTATTGTAGCCAGTATAATAATGGATAAAATTGTTAAAAATTTTGTACTCTCTAAAATCTCTCTATTAAATATATACAGATAAGCTACTATAACTAACTCTAGTAGTACAACTATAAGCAATGCTCCTATAATTAAACTATAATCAGGACCATCACTTTCTTTAAGCAAACCTGCCTTTTTTATTAATTCTAAAGTCTTTACATCAATTTTCTCGCCTTTTCTAATGATAAGCTGTCCTTCTTTCACAATAACAGGTTCTACAGAACTAGCTGCTTCTTGTTGTTTTTGTCTTGTAGTTTCAAAATCTAAAAATCTATTCGGTTTGATAGTATTATTTACAATATTTATTCCTAGTGCTTTTAGACTATCTGAAAGACTATCTAAACTATTGAAAATCTTTTTTACATTTTCTTTTTCATACTCTAACTCTTCCTGTTTTATACCTGTTCCCATAATTTGGGCTACTATATCATATATATTACTCTCAAGCATTTTTAACTCTTCATTATCAGCACTCATAATCGCTGAATAGTCATTCTCAGATAAACTGATATTTGACTGCTGTTTTAGCAATGAAATTTTCATATTTATATTTAAATCTTCATAACTTTTCAAATTATAAACAAGTTCAAAAAACTGTTTTATTTCATTTTTTACTTTTACTTGAATTGTTGGATCTATCTTATGCCTTGGTTCAACACTATCTATAGCCTTTTCTTTCAACTGATTTGTAGTTATCTCATCCACTATATCTTTAGTAGCTATTATATCTACTGGAGCAATATCTCCAACACTCACACTAATTTTTTCAGGTGCTATACTATCTACTACTATTAATAAGAGTAATACAGTAAATACTAAAGCAATAAATATTTGTTTAATAAGTCGATTTTTAAAGATTTTAAATATACGACTGGCAAAAAGTTTGTCCAGTCTTTCTTTACTAGAATCTAGCATGGAATTCCCTCCATACGTATTAATTATTTTTGTTTCTTTCTATTTTCAAATTTATCATATGCCTCTATAATTCTTTGAACTAATTGATGTCTAACAACATCTTGTTTTCCTAAATAGATAAACTCTATGCCTTTTATGCCTTCCAGTATCTGTGATACTTGTTTTAAACCAGAAGGTTTCCCATTAGGCAAATCTATTTGCGTAATATCTCCAGTTATTATCGCTTTTGATCCAAATCCCAATCTGGTTAAAAACATCTTCATTTGTTCTGGAGTAGTATTTTGTGCTTCGTCTAGTATTATAAAGGAAGAATCTAATGTTCTACCTCTCATATAAGCTAATGGTGCTACTTCAATAAGACCTTTTTCCATATACTTCATATACGTTTCAGCACCTAATATATCAAAAAGTGCATCGTATAAAGGTCTTAAATATGGATCTACTTTGTCTTGTAAATCTCCAGGCAAAAATCCTAATTTTTCTCCTGCTTCAACAGCTGGTCTAGTTAGTATTATTCTATTTACTTCTTTATTTTTAAAAGCAGTTGTTGCCATAGCCATAGCCAAATATGTCTTACCAGTACCAGCAGGTCCAATACAAAATACTACATCATTTTCTTTTATAGCGTTAATATATCTTTTCTGACCTAAAGTTTTTGGCTTAATACTCTTACCACTTGCTGTAATACATACAGTTTCATCTAAGAGTTCTTTTATCTTATCCTCATTTCCTTCATATATTAGCTGTATTGCATATCTTATTCTTTGTTTTGTTAATCTACCTTCACTCTTTATCATTTCTATTAATTTTGTTACTAATTTCTCAGCAATAGAAATATTAGGCTCTTGACCAATAATTCTTATTTCACCCTGTCTAGATACAATATCAACACTAAACTCTTTTTCTATAATCTTAATGTTTTCATCAAGATTACCATATAGTTCCATTATAAAATCGTTATCTTCTACTTTAACTCTTTTTTCAAATATTTCTCTTTCCAATATTATCCTCCCAACTATTATTGTACTTTAAACTAATGTATTTTTTGTTTCTCACCAATCTCTTCAATTACTTCAATACTAACTCTTGTAACAAGAATGTTATCTTCAATTGAGTAATTAACATCTTTTGATACAACTTTTGCACCTTCAGGTAATTCGTCCATAATCATTTGTACACCTTTTACAGATTGCATTTTCTTTAATGCATCTATATTCTGTTTTACTTTAATAATTTCAACTTCTTTATACTTATGAATTACAATTTCCAAAGGTAATTCATGACCTAAAATCCTAATCAGTTTTTTACTTTTCTTATCTTCAATATAATTTTTATAAGGTATTTCATTATTATTTAAAAGTAAACTATAATTACCTACCTTAATTTCTCTAACCAAGTAATAATTTCCTGTTTCTTCCTCAACTTTTTTTATAATAGGTTCTTCTAACTCTTTCACATACAATGTTTTCCCTAAAACAGTACCATCAGAGTGTACTAATAAAGGATTTTCAAGTTTTTCATCTTCAATTATACCTGAAATTAAAACTTGACCTTTCTTTACAATGTCACCCTTTTCTACAATACTTTTTCCATTTTTTGCTATAATCTTTACAATAACTGCTTTTTTCTTAGCAACAATATTGCATGGTACATCTTCTTTTATAGCAGGTGGTATAACATCTCTCTCCTTAACCTCTACTAGCAGTTTTGTACCTATTATCTCCATATTGACAAATGATATATTTTCAATATCTCTCAGTATGTTTCTTTTCAATTCAGGTATATCTACTTCTGACTTTGAAATTCCTGGCTTAACATCCATTTTTGCTAAATAATCAATTATAAGTTTTCTATCTATATTCTTATTGCCTATTATCTCTATTTCCCAGATAAAAGAAGTTAAAAAAACTATTATCCCTACTGCTATAGCAAATCCAAATGCTAACATCTTTCTATACTTTAATTTATGGACTAAAAAAGGGAAGCCTTTTTTCTCTATAATATAGACTCTACAGCCAACTCTCCTAACTACTTCCCTCAAAGCCTTAAAGCCTTTCAATCCTACTTTTGCTTCTAAAGTTGTATAATCATATCTTACAATATCCCATAAATATATTCCTTTAGCTATAGAAAGATTAATAAATCTCTCCAAAGTAAGTCCTTCAATCTTAATAATAACATATCCACGAAAATAATTCCATATTCTTATAACTAGCATTAACTACACCTCTCAGCTTATAAATTCGACTATTTCAATTTCCCCCACTACTATAACTTCTTCAGTAACAATAGTCCTGATTGTTAAATCCTTGCCAATAATCCTTAGTATACCAATATTTGTATTAATACGAATTCTTTGTTTACTGTATTCAATAATTCCTTTATGATTCTCTATATATAATTGTAAATTGCCTATCAATGTAATCTTAGGCAAATCCAGAACTATGTCTTTTGGTAGTTCTAATATATCTGATATAGTTGATTTAATATTATCTACCTTTCTTTTCACAAAAAGCCCTCCTTATATAAAAAAGTTATGCTAGTTATTATACATGTATTACAAGTATTTAGGTGCTGGGTACTTGGTACTTGGTACTGGATACTGGGTACTAGGTACTAGATTAAAATGTAAAATTAGTTAAAGTCAATAATTAATAGTAGGATATAGGCAAAAAAGTTGCGGGCTATTTGCCCGCAACTTTTATCTTAAGCTCTTTGGTTTTGATAATATCTCAGACATGATTATACCCTTGACTATATCATCTGAGCTGAAATCTATTGTAAATACAGATTCATCATTTATTTCATTTCGTTTAATAATATCATCAGTTTTATTGTCTATCTTTTCTTTATCTTTTTTCTTAATTTCTTCAACATAAGTCTCAGTTTTTTGGATTGCTTCAGAATATTCTTCATTAGCAAAATCAATATATTCTATTTCATTCATTTCAATATATTCTTCATGTATAGTCTGTGTGTCATGCTGTATATTTCGTTTAGGTATCTGATTTTCATAATAACCTCTATTATTCTTTCTTTCCCTATTTATTTTTTCTTTATCAGACATACTCTTTAATATTAATGGTATCAACATTACAAATGCAACTTTTAGAATACCTGCAAAAAATTCCATATTAACACATCCTCAAATGTTACTTATTTGTAGGATTATCTTTTTCGTCTGTTTTGCTCATCTTTGCTATAGCATCTCTCATACTTGTATCTGCTAAAATATTTTTCATATTATAATAATCCATCACACCAAGCTTTCCTTCTCTTAAAGCCTTAGCCAATGCCAATGGTACCTCTGCTTCAGCTTCAACTACTTTAGCTCTCATAGCCTGTACTTCAGCTTTCATTTCCTGCTCTCTCGCAACAGCCATAGCTCTTCTTTCCTCTGCTTTAGCCTGAGCTATTCTCTTATCTGCTTCAGCTTGGTCAGTTTGAAGTTTAGCACCTATATTTCTACCAACATCTACATCAGCTATATCTATAGATAATATTTCAAATGCTGTACCAGCATCAAGACCTTTTTCAAGTACAGTCATAGATATTTTATCAGGATTTTCCAATACTTCTTTATGAGTAGTGGCACTACCTACAGTTGTAACAATACCTTCTCCTACTCTAGCTATAATAGTCTCTTCACCTGCACCACCAACTAATCTCTCTATATTTGCTCTAACTGTAACTCTAGCTTTAACCATAACTTCTATACCATTTTTCGCAACAGCTGAAACCTTTGGTGTCTCAATTACTTTAGGATTAACACTAACCTGTACAGCTTCTAAAACATTTCTACCTGCTAAGTCTATAGCTGCAGCTCTTTCAAATTCTAGTGGAATATTTGCTCTTTGTGCTGCAATTAAAGCATCAACAACACTATCTACATCTCCACCTGCTAAGTAGTGAGCTTCAAGCTTATCAACTCCTAAATCCAATCCAGCTTTTGTAGCTTTAATCATTGGATTTACAATTCTAGAAGGTATAACTCTTCTAAGCCTCATACCTACAAGTGTAAAAATCCCTATTCTTACTCCTGAAAAATAAGCTGTAATCCAAAGACCCACAGGTACAAAACTAAAAAATATCGTTAAAAAGAAAATAACTACAACAGCAATAATAATTATTGAAACTAAACTTGTCATTAAAAATACCCTCCTTAAAAATTATATTTTCTTAACAACAACTCTTGGTCCTTCAACTTTAATTACTTTAACTCTAGCTCCCTTTTCTATAAAAGCACCTTCAGAAACAGCATCAACCCTATTTCCTTCTATATCTATAATTCCTGCTGGCCTAAGTAAAGATATAGCTATTCCTTCCTTACCTACATATTCTTTCTTAGATTCAACCCCTATATAACCTTTTTCATTGTTTTGCTTTGTCCTCAATACTATCTTGTCTAAATAAGGACTTCTTTGACCGTATTTTACCAAAAGTACAGTAACTAAAACTGTCAATATGATAGCTATACCCAGTGAAACCACTGCACTTTCTACAGATCCAGAAGTCAATACTATACTTATAATGATACAAATTATTCCACCTATTCCTGGTATTCCAAACCCAGGTATAGCAGCTTCTATTAGCAGCAAAGCTATACCAGCTAAAAATATTATAACTACACCCCATCCAGAGTTGCCAGCTATAATATTACCTCCAAAATATAATGAAAATGAAATTAAACTCAATGTTCCACCTACACCAAAACCTGGTGTAAACATCTCAATAACAAAACCTAAAAATCCAAGTGAAATAAGTAGTATACCTACATATGGATTAGTTAGATATTTGGCTATATTTGTTCTTAAATCAGTATTTATCTTTATAACTTTATTGTAATCAATATTGAAATAATTTAACATATCATCATAATCATTAGATACATAATCAGCAAATCCTAATTGCTTAGCTTCTTTATAGTTTAGATTTAATAACTCTCCTTTTTTTACTAGTCCTTTTATTTCAATATCCTTATCAGCCATAGCAGCTACCAGTTCTTTATCTCTTCCTCTTTGTTCTGCAACAGTTTTTAGAGTACTTATCCACATTGACATAATTTTTTCTGTATTCGGTATCGTTTCAGCAGAACCTATAGTAGAACCTTCTGCCATAACTATTTTCTCTCCAGCTATAGTAATAAGAACTCCAGCGGACTCCGCTTTAGTATTTACAAACGAAATAGTCGGTATATCAATATTTATAATCACGTCCTTAATATCTATAGCCTTATCTATAAAACCACCATATGTATCTATTTCAAATATTATCGCAGCAGGTCGGTATTTAGAAACTTCTTCAACCTGTGTTTTTACAAACTGGTATGTGGCCTTATTTATCTCCCCCTTTACTGGTATTACATATACATCATTTCCTTTATCTGAATATGCTGAAATTGAACCTAATACTAAAATTAATAAAATAAAAAAAGCTGCTACCTTTCTTAATTTCAATTTTTCACCTCCCTTGTTTAAATTATAACATAACAGTTATTAATATGTTTCGTATATACCCTGGAATTCAACTTTCAAAACAGATTAGAAAGATTTTCCTTGTTTTACCTTTTTTAACGTTATATTTAATACTATTCCTGTAATTATTAATAAAAAAATTGTATTGATTATTATTACATCTATCATTATTGCACTATAACCATTATTAAGGTGTAATATAAATTTACTATATTTGTATTTAAAAACTCTTAAAATACTGTATAAAGAAAATATATTGTCAGGAATACTTGAAGGAGAAATAGTTAAATATGGTATCACCTTAAATATCCCTATAACTATAAAAACAAATATAGTACAATGCGCCAAAATCTTTAACATGCCTTTCTTCTCTTCTAAAATATATTCATACCATTCTTTGATTCTTCTTTTTTCCATATACCCTTGAAGCAAAGTAATACTTTCCCTTTTTATACGCCTGTATAGTTTCATAGCAAAATCAAACAATACGTATAAAATAGCAAAAATTATTACATTTATATACCCATATATTTTTTCTTTATAAACAACAATATCATACACATCTAATCCTAAAGCTGAAAGCTGACTAACTACTTTATCAATTTTAAAATACGATACATCTTTATCATAAGATACATATCTGAATATCTTTTTATCCCAGTCTAATTTAAAAAATTTTTTATTAAATGGTATATAAATAACATCACTATTTTTAACAATACCTATTATTTCATATTCATTTTCAAATATTTTTATTCTCTTTCCAACAGCATCTTCTACTTTAAAATAAAAATCTGCTACTTTATCCCCTATCACTGCAACTTTTCTTTCTGAATCTGTTATAAACTCGCCATGAATAATCGGTATGTCAATTAACTGAGTATCCATCCCAGTTGTCATTACAAGAGTATGTTTCTTATATTTCATTGAATAGTTTACTGAATAAATATTCAGATATAGTCCTTTTTTAATCTTTTGAAACTCTTCTTTTTCCAAATCTCCTCTAAACCTTAATTCTATAGCCATAGGATTATATTTTTCTTTCAAGTACATATATGAACTGAAAGATAACACTACTATCAAAGCTAATAAAATAACTTTTCTTATTCCCATAGATGTACTTTCACTCCATCCTTAATCTTATATGACAAATTTGTAATTACCCTAGGCTTTTCAAATGTTTCAAGACCTCTTACACAAACTTGATTATCTCCAACCACCAACATTGTTACATCTACTTTTCGTGCAATATATTCAGTACCTAAAATACCTTTTTTCTCTTCTATTACATAAACATATCCTTCTTTACCTGCACCATATCCATCATACGGAACAACAGCAGCCTTTGGAATAGTATTTTCTTTCTTGTATTTTTTTGAAATTTTTCCTTGCAGTTTTTGCCCTAACACAGGAACTCCTTGGGCTTCATCTTCAAATACAGCTTCAATTTCTATCAATTTGTTCTCTGCTACTTCACTTACATTTACAATCTTCGCACTTTCGGGAACAAACTTTTTATTTTCTGTTTCTATCTTGATTCTTACTGCATTTTTAACAAAATAATAATACTTATCAGGTACATAAGCTACAAGTTTTACTGAATCATACCCGTTCACTTTACCGATTTCAACAATTGTAGTATCTTTACCTAGTATCCTATTCGTTTGATTTATGCTTAATATTACACCATCAACATCTGAATAGTAAATTCCATCATCTCCAACCTTAGAATAAAATTTCTTTTTCTTCTCGATTTCAGATATTTTCCTTTTGAACTGCTTTATATTATTTTCTACCTCTTTAACTTCAAATGAATTCTCCTTTTTCTTTTCTTCAAGTAATAACTTTTTAATTTCTAGATTATTTTGTAATTCTTTAAGACTCTCTTTACTTTGTTCTAATGTTGAATAATTTACCGCACCTGATTCGTATAACTTCTCTAGCTTTAAAATCTCATTTTTTTGATATTGTATTTTATCTTCTAATATTTTAATATTCTTCTCATCTATAATGAACGAATCACTTTTTAATCTTTCTAATCTAAGCTCTTCCTTTTCAAGCAAAAGCTTAAGATCTTCTATTTGTTCATCTTCTCCCTTGAAACCATACTCATTATTTATTTTAAAAATAGGATCACCAACTTTTACTTCTTGTCCTATTTTAACAAAATATTCATCTATGATTACACTACTACCAAGCCTTACTTTATATATTTCTTTTGGTTCTATAGTACCTTCAAGTTCAACACTTCTTTCAAATGAACCCTTCATAGCAGTTACAGCTTGGACCTTTGGTAAGAATAAATTAACTATTGATTTTGAAAAAAAGCCCATTATAAATACAAGAGCGAAAAAACTTACTACTATATTTTTTGCCGCTTTAATCACTCTATTTTCCATCACTTCATTCCCCCTATTGTCAAACCCTCTTTCAGATACTCTTCACCTTTAATAAATATTAATAAAGCAGGAACAATGTAAAGCACAGCACCAGCATAAAAAACTTTATAATCATCATAGAAAATATTCTCTAAAAACACTGATAACGGCAGCTTAGAAGGAGTATCTATAAAAATAATAGCCTGTTCAATTAAGTTCCAATTATCTATAAAAGTAAGAATAACCAGTGAAAAAACTGCAGGTTTTATCAAAGGTAAAACTACTTTGAATAAAATTCTTCCATACCCTGCTCCATCAATTCTTGCCGCTTCAATTACATCATTAGGTATGCCTCTTACAAACTGTCTTAATAAAAAAACTCCAAATGATGAAAAAATGCCTGGTAAAATAATTGCCATATGTGTATCGAGTATTTTTATATTCAACACTCTATGTATTTTGTCTAGTACAAGATAATTAGGTACTAAAGTAACTTGAAATGGAAGTAATACTGCTAAAATATATATTACAAATATCAAATCTCTTCCAGGAAACTCCATCTTAGCAAAAGCAAATGCTGCAAAAATTCCTATTACTATTTGACCAGCTATTATAATTACCGTTAACTTGACAGAGTTCATAAAGAATTTAAAATATTCTGCTTTATTAGTTACAATAGAATAATACTGTTGTAAATTAAATTCATCAGGAATAATATGTACATTTTCAGTATTAATCTGATTTTCTGTCATAAAAGAATTCGTAAATGTATATATTATCGGAAATATGTATAAAAGAGATATTAAAAAAATTAGTACAAGCAGTATTCTTTTCATTTAACTTTCACCTACTCTTTTTGCATGCTTTTTATCAATAAGGAATAATAAGAAAGCAAAAGCAAATATTACTATTGCAAATACATAAGCTGCAGATGTTAGTTTCTCATACTGAAGGTCTCTAAATTTGTTATTCATATAATGCTGTAACATATATATTTTAGGGTTTGGATAGCTTCCTTGTAGTATAAATATATCTTTAAATACTTTAAATGAATTGATTATAGTTACTATTCCAACAAATACTGTCGTTGGTGTAATAAGCGGAATGATAATATGCCTTAACCTCTGAAAGTAATTCGCTCCGTCAATCATAGAAGCTTCTATTATTTCTTTTTTAAGTTGAGACAGTCCAGCTAGATATATTATCAGATTATAACCCGTATTTCTCCAGATAAATATTAATATTACTACTATCATTGCATACTCTGTATCTATCAGATTAAATCCTCCAAATCCAAACACTTTTCTGAAGAAACCTGCTACTGTACCTGAAGGTATCGCCATAGGAAGTATAATAAATAGTTTTATAAACTTTGGTGCTTTTATTTCATAAATTATTAAAGCTAATATAAAAGAAATAACAATAATTAGTGGTATAGCAATACCCATAAATAATGCTGTATTCTTTAGTGCTAAATTAAATGCATTGCTCTTAAACACATCATTATAGTTCTTAAATGCAACAAAAGTATCATCAAAACCACTTCTGCTTACGGAATATTTTAAACCCCCAATAAAGGGAATAACGTATAATATTGAAAAGCCTATTAAACTCGGTAATATAAATAAAAAACCTTTAGATTTTCTTAGTTTTTTTAACATACCCCACCTCAAGTTCTACTTTCGTTCAAGTTTGAATATTTTGAATTTTACAAATATATTAAAACTACTTTAATTTTTAAATTTGATAATTTATTCTCAATTTATTATATAATTCTATTATTGTTAAAATAATCCTGCATCTCAAAGTGATTATTACTATTTTTTAACATTTATTACACATCACCTTATAATCACTCATTTAACCACATATTTAATTTATCTTCTAATTTCTGCAATTCTCTACTTAGCTTTTCATCTGAATAAGGTTCATCTGCAAATACAAACTTTGTCATTTCTTTTATTAATTCTTCCTTTATAATTTTATACATCTTACCATATTCATTTGATGACTTATAAGCACCATTTTTTATTCTTGTTAGTATATACTTCCTTAATGCAACTGCTCTTTCATTTACATAGTTAGCTTTTTCTATTTCCTCAATTTCTTCTTCTATATCTTTATTTACAGGATAAGAATAATCATACTTTTCTCTAAACATTTCTAGCTGAACTTCATCACTTAATAAACCGTCTATAAATTCTAAACCTAAATCAACATTTTTCCCATTTTTATTTACAATAAATCCCCATACCCTAAGTTTTTCTAATTCATAAATCACCTGCGGTAATATAATATAATCATCAATATCCATATCAACACCGATACGAAGAGACTTTAGTGCATTTTTATCATAAAATCGTCTTCTTAAATTGTCAGTATCATTATACCAATACGATTCATTTGCTTCCTTATATTCCTCTGATTCTTTTACAAATAGCATTTTATAATAATTTTCAAATGTATAGTTATTTTTCAAAATATATTTACCAGAATGTATTTCATCCCTCAAATTCTTTGTGTATTCTATAACTCTAGAGTTATTAATATTAACTTTATTATTTTTAATATCATATATATCTAACTCTTCCATAATATTTGCCACAAGCTCTTTATATAAAATCAATGTAAAATTTCTTGGCTCCTGAGTTAACCATTTTTCTCTGATATTAAAATAATCTTCTCTAGTCCAATCTAATCCTGGTTCTTCTATCCCTAATTGTTCAAATACCTTTCTATTTAAGGTTATAGGATAATGATACATACCTATTGGTACAAAAAAACCACCTTCATCTTTAACACTATCATATATCTTTTCATAATTTTTTAATTTATCTTTCACTTTTAAAGCAATACCTTTTTCAGTTAAAGGTTTATAAAAATCCCATATTGAAACATATATTAACGTAGGTCCATCTTTTAAATATAATTTTGAATTTAACTTTTTCTGGTATTTTTCATAATCACTTATATCTATCACATCAAAATTTACCTTTACTCCTTTTTCTCTTTCAAACTTACGTTTATATAAATCTAAAGTATTAAATGCGAATTTAATTTTAGAATAAAAATAGTTATCTATTAATATTGTAATTTCCTTACCTTTATTACCTTGATTATCAACATTTGTACTATCCTTTACAGTAGTACATCCATTTACCGATAATAATAGGATTAAGCATAAGATTATAACAATTACTCTTTTCATCTTCATACCCCCACCTTAATAATCCTAAATACTTTAATATTCAATTTCGTTTTCAATTATTTCAATAGCTTTTTTTAAAACTGTATCTTGATTCTCTATAAAATCATCAAAATTTCTTTTAACGAGAATATTCGGCTCTACTCCATTTCCTTCTATTAAAGCTTCATTTTTACGTTTTATTTGCATTGCTGAATATGAAAAATACCACCTAGTATTAGGAAGTTTTGTTCTTATCGGCTCTCCACTTCCCCCACCTGTACCATTTTCTCCAACTATCGTTGCTATTTCGTAATCAGCTATAATTGAAGCTAGTCTATCTGCAGCACTAAATGTAAGCTCATCTATAAGTAATATCTTGGGTATATCTGCTACGTTATTCGACTTAGGTTTTATTAAACCATCATCTATCCATTCGGTATAACCTTCTACTCCATTAAAAACACTACCCATATAATGAAGTTTATGAAAAGCTTCGGATAATTTAAATCTATATTTTAAATCCGCTATTGGACTGTCTATTAAATACCTAATTAAATAATTTGAAAAGTAGCTCAAACCACCTTGATTACTTCTAATGTCTATAATAAGCCCTTTCATTTCACTATAATCCTTAAACACTTTATCAATAAATTCAAGAAATTCATTATTACCTTCTACTGCAAATGATCTAATAGCCAGATAAGCTATTTTTTTATCCTCATCTAACCATTTAACCTCAAGTTTAGGTACATCTCCTAAATATAATTTGTAATAATCACTATAACTAATCCATTCCACTTTCACTTCGATCAAATTTCCACTCGCATCTTTTAAAAGCAGTTTTGCTTTCTTAGTATAATCAATATTCTCTTCGATAAAGAAATTCAAAGTTTCATAGATATGTATCAGCCTTTTCTTTTCAGCTTGTCTTTCAGTTGAACCTGTAATATACTTTTCAGATGTTTCAATTATTTCTTTTAATTTTATACCATTAATTGATACAACTTCATATCCTTTCTTAATTTTAGGATACTTATCAAAATATGTTTTACTTACTACAAATTTATCCTCTATTTTTTCGATGACTATTGGTAAAGCTTTAACTGAATTTAAAGGTTGCATGACATATGTGTGACCATCATGTAAATTTGCTAAAAATTTAGTAATAATTCTAAAAAATGTTTTATCATCTTTACAAGACATAACTTCTTCTAATGTCTCATTTTTCAATTCTTCCCAATCGAATCCATACTTTTCCTGTTTTTCTTCTAGATATGAATATCCTTCTTTAATACTTTTATAAATAAACATAAAATCTTCAATATATCTTTGGTTAGATTGTTCTATGCTCTGTTCCTCTTTTAAAAAGCTTTTTATAGATACAGTATTACTTTCTAAATATATTAGCCCAATGATTAAAAACAAAAAGATTGCAATAACTCCAAAATATACTTGTTTTTGTAACTTAATTATCATTGTTAAAATAAATAAAAATACGAAAAAAACTATAATCGATATAATCATCATCTAATAAATTACCCCTTTGTTATTGCATAATAATACTTATGATAAATTATTCATTTAGCCACATATTTAATTTATCCTCTAATTTCTGTAATTCTCTACTTAACTCTTCATCTGTATAAGGCTCATCTGCAAAGATAAATTTCGTAAATTCAGATATTATCGACTTCTTTATATCATAATAAATTCTTTTTTGATGTTTAAATGGTTTATATCTTCCATTTTTTAATTGCTCTAAGATATATTTTCGCAATTCTACAGATTTTTCATTGACATCATTAGCCTTTTCTATTTCTTCAATTTTTTCTTCTATTTCTTTGTTTACTGGATAAGGATTGCTTTTAGTCCTGTACATTTCTAATTGATTTTCATCATTTAGTAAATAATTTAAAAATTCAAGTCCAAGCTGAATATTTTTCCCGTTTTTATTTACTATAAAACCATTAACTTGAACAAACATTTCATCATATAAAACTTGAGGTAAAACAATAATATCGTTTATATCCATATCAATATCATTTTTTAATGATTTTAATGCATCTTTCTTATAATAAATTCTTCTTAAGTTTTGGCTATCAAAATATTTCTGCAATTTCATTGCTTCTTTGTATTCTTCTGAATCCTTAACAAAAAACATTTTATAATAATTTTCATATGTATAATTTTTATTTAAAATATATTTACCAGAGAAAATTTCATTTCTTAAGCTTTTTATATATTCGATAACCTTTTTGTTATTAACATTAACTTTATTATTTTTTGCATCTATAATTTCTAAATCATCTAGCACATTCCAAATCAATTCTTTATACATTTCACTTGTAAAATATCTTGGTTCTCGTTCCAACCATTTTTCTTTTATTTCTAAATAATCCTGCCTTGTCCAATCAAGAGAGGGTTCTTGAATATTTAATTCCTTTAGCACATTTCTGTTTAAAGCTATAGGGCTTGAATAAATCCCAAAAGGTACAATAAAATTGTTATTTGCCTTAAGACTTTCATAAACTTTCTCAAAATTTGGTATTTTATTTTTAATATCTAGTGATATTCCTCTTTCTATAAAGTTTAAATAGTTTTCACCACTAGTAATTAGTATTAGTGTTGGACCTTCTTTCTCATGTAATTTTATATTAACTTTTTTAATGTAGTCATCATAATTACTTGCAGTTATTACCTCATATTTTACTTTGATTCCTTTTTCTCTTTCAAATTTATATTTGTACCTTTCTAGCATCATTTTGGCATTTTTGAAATATTTACCTCTAACTATAATACTGATTTCATTCATTCCCTTTTTATTTACTTCTTTATCCGTTTTTATTGAGCAGCTAACTATTGAAATAGATAATAAAATAAATATGATAATTGATAGAGCTTTTTTCATTCAATCACCTCATTTAAGAAAAGAAATTCTTTTATTGTCAAGTTCTAGTTCTCTCACATTTTTAGTAAATTATAATAATTTCATATGTGTTACAAAAAAGGTTTTATTTCACCATTTTTTATTTTTTCCAATATAAATTTTCTATTTGTCATAAATCCAGTCCATCATTTCTTCATAACATCTTCTTGCATCCTCATATCCCATCTCATATAATTCTTTTAGTTTATTTACATCTCTTTCAATTCTATCTACTTTCATATCTTTAGTGGGTCTAATTACAAAAACCTTTTTTTCTGATTCTAATTTTTCAATATATTCCAGTGTATTATTATATATTTTATATCTATTAAGCATTGCATCTATTATACCAGGATATTCAGAATATATAATCTTTAATAATTTTTTCAATTTAAAAGGACTTTTTCTATATTCTCTATTTCTGGTTAGAACAATTACATTCTTTTTATTTCCATCTTCTATTGACTTTTTTATAGGAAGAGGATCTGCTATTCCTCCATCTAATAAAAATTTCCCTTCTATTTCAACAATTGGAGCTACAAATGGTAAACTACTAGAAGCCTTGATAGCTTTAATCACATCTTCACATTCGTCTTTATCAAAATATACAGGTTGTCCAGTTTTACAATCAGTAGCTACTATAATAAATTTTTCTTTTGCTTTATTAAAAGTTTCAAAATCAAATGGTACAAGTTTATTTGGTATTTCATTGAATATAAAATCCATACCAAAAATACTTCCTTTTGTTATTAAATTTTTATAGCTTATATATCTATCATCCTTAGCATAATCAAGATTAATCTTTATACTTCTACCTTTTTGCCTTGAAATATAAGACGAGGCATTACATGCCCCCGCAGAAACTCCTATAATATAAGGAAAATACAAATCCTTTTCCATGAAAAAATCTAAAACTCCTGAAGTATAACAACCTCTCATTCCACCGCCTTCTAATACTAATCCTGCTTTCACCATTGTTATTCTCCCTTCTTTAATAAGTAGTTCATTTTTGTTAATTAGAACAAAATCTTCGATATTAAACTAATTGTATTAAGATAGATTTTGCCTATTATTAATAACTTTATTCTATTTATGTTAAATAAATCCTTTTATATTGTGTTTTTCCTATTTTAATATTTCTTAACATTCATGTTAACTATTCTTAACTTTTTTTATACAAAAAACCTGGATACTTAAGTATCCAGGTTTTTAATCTATTTTAAATATTGTCTAACAATCTTATTGACTAAGCTTCCATCAGCTCTACCTTTTACTTTAGGCATTACATAAGACATTACTTTTCCCATGTCTTTCATAGTACTAGCGCCGATTTCTTCTATAGCAGCTTTAACTATTTCATCAATTTCATCTTCTGAAAGTTGCTTAGGCAGATATTCCATTAATATGTCAATCTCTTTTTGGGTAAGTTCTACAAGGTCTTGTCTTGCACCTTTTTCAAAGTCCTTTAAAGCATCCTTTTTTTGTTTTACTTGTTTAGCGATAATTTCTATAATGTCCTCATCACTTAACTCTACTCTTTCATCTACTTCTCTTTGCTTAATAGCAGCTCTTACCATTGTAATAACATCCTTGCGGACCTTATCCTTGTTTTTCATAGAGGCTTTTAAATCTGCCATTAATCTTTCCTTAAAGGACATTGAATCACCTCTTATCTTCTTTTCTTATTTTTTCTTCTAGCTGCTTCAGCTTTCTTTTTACGTCTTACGCTTGGCTTTTCATAATGTTCTCTCTTTCTTACTTCAGAAAGAACGCCAGCGATAGCACATTGTCTTTTAAATCTTCTAAGAGCACTATCTAATGATTCGTTCTCTTTAACTCTTACCTGTGTCATCTGCTTCTTCCCTCCCCTCTCCCACTGCTACAGTTCCTAAGTAACAATGCAGTAAGTAGAATTCGGCACTAGATTATTATACATTAAATAGCAGTTTTATGCAACAAATATTTTAACCTGGAGGCCACATTAAGTGTCTTCCACCTAATAAATGGTAATGCAAATGACCTACAGTCTGTCCTCCCTTTTCACCACAGTTATTCACTATCCTAAATCCATCTTGATCTATGCCTTTTTCTTTTGCTAATTTTTTTATAACCAAATGTATATGACTTATAACATCTATGTTATCTTCGTTTATATCTTTAATTGAAGGTATATGCTCTTTTGGTACTACTAGTATATGAACAGGTGCTTGAGGGTTAATGTCTTCAAAAGCTAATACTTTATCATCTTCATATACTTTCTTGCTAGGAATTTCTCCATTAACTATCTTACAAAAAATACAATTAGACACTCTGTTCACCTCCTTACTGCCTTAATTATATATTCAACAAATTTATCCAAAATCCTCTATTTGATTACAATTTCACCAGCTAAATTTTCACCTGATATTTTATTCATTTTAACAGGCAGTATTTTCCCTTCAATTGAATTATCTCCTTTAGCCTCAACTCGAATATAGTTTGTCGTATATCCTTCCATTAATCCAGGTTTCCCTTTAACTTCTTCTTCAAATAAAACATTCATTATCTTACCTACAAATCTTTCATTAAAAGTCTTATTAAGTTTTTCACCTAATTCTATTAATTTTCTGCTTCTTTCTGTTTTCACTGTACCGTCAACTTGATTTTTAAATTTTGCTGCAGGTGTACCTTCTCTTGGAGAATATTTAAAAACATGAATTCTTGAAAATCCTACTTCTTTTACAAAATTATATGTTTCTTCGAATTCCTCGTTCGTTTCACCAGGAAATCCTACTATTATATCAGTCGTCAAGCCTACATCAGGCATATATTTTCTTATAAGCTTAACTCTACTTAAATACTCTTCAGTTGTATATTTTCTGTTCATTCTTTTTAATACTGTATTACTTCCACTTTGCAGTGATAAGTGAAAATGGTCACATACTTTCGGTAGTCTCCTCAGTCTGACCATAAAATCTTCTGTTATTATTGTAGGCTCTAATGAACTTAATCTTATTCTTTCTATACCATCAACATCATGTATAGCTTCAACAACATCTATTAATCTTATATCACCTAAATCTTTTCCATATGATGCTACATGTATCCCTGTTAAAACAATCTCTTTAAAGCCTCTTTGACCAAGTTTTTCTACTTCTTTTACAATATTTTTTAAATTTCTACTTCTCACAGGACCTCTTGCATAAGGTATTATACAATATGAGCAATACTGATTACATCCTTCTTGTATTTTTATAAAAGCTCTAGTTTTACCTTTTACTTCATCTATAGACATTTCTTCAAATTCTCTTACTTTCATTATGTCTTCAACAATTTTCATACGTTTATTCTTTTCTTTAACCTCTTCACACAGCTTTACTATTTTATTCCTTTCAGTTGTACCAATAACTAAATCTACATCTTCAATTTCAAATACTTCATCTGGTGAAACTTGCACATAACACCCAACAACAGCTACTACAGCTTCTTTGTTCATTCTCTTTGCTCTTCTTATAAATTGTCTTGATTTCCTATCACCAAGATTAGTAACCGTACAAGTGTTTATAACATAAACATCTGCTTTATCTTCTGCATTTACAACAGTATATCCATTTTTTTTGAAAAGCTTAGCCATTGCTTCAGTTTCATACTGATTCACTTTACAGCCCAAAGTATAAAAGGCTACGGTTTTCATCTAAATCACTCCTAAATCCCCAAGCTCATACATAACTACAGATATGGTAGTAAATCCTGCAGTTTCTGTTCTTAAAATTCTAGGCCCTAAAGAAATTATATGAGCATTAATTTTCTTTAGTTTTTCTATTTCTTCTTCTTCAAAACCACCTTCTGGACCTATTATTATATTAATTTTACCCTTTTTATAAGTTCTTAATATATCTTTTAATCCAATTTTCAATTCATTTTCATAAGGAACTAAAATAAATTCTTCATCATTCAATCTGTTAATCATTTCATTAAAAGTTATTATCTTATTAACAACTGGTATAATCCCTCTTTTACACTGTTTAGATGCTTCTTTTGCTATCCGCTTCCATCTTTCTAGTTTTTTTAATTCCTTTTTTTCACCTTCAACTTTAACTACAGTTCTCTTTGTTATTAATGGTACTATTTCAACAACCCCTAATTCAGTTGCCTTTTGAATAATCAAATCCATCTTCGAAGATTTTGGCAATCCTTGATAAAGTATAATCTGTATTGGAGGTTCACTTTTCGATTCAAACTCTTCTTTGATAACTGCTTCTACATAATCTTTTTCTATTTCTGTTATCTGTGCAAGGTATTCTTTACCTTCACAGTTAGATACATTTATAATTTCACTTATATCCAATCTCAATACGTTTTTTATATGTTTTACATCTTCACCTTTAATAATTATTTTATTTTCTGCAATGTCCTTTTTATCTACAAAGAATTTATGCATTCTCTGATCCCTCTTTAAATCTAGATACTAGACATGCCCATTCTCCCATTTTCATTTCATCAATTACTTCTAGGCCATTTTTATCCAAGGCAGCTTTAACATCCTTTATTTTATCTAATATTATTCCTGAAGCTATAAAAACCCCATCTTCTAACAAGAATTTAGGAACAACTTCTGCAAGCTTTACAATAACTTCAGCAATTATATTAGCAACAATAACATTAGCCCTTCCGTCAACTACATCCAAGAGATTACCTTTTCTAATTTGAACGGTATTGGCAACTCCATTTTTCCTAACATTTTCTTTAGCTACTTTAACAGATACTTCATCTAAATCTATTCCTATAGTACTTATTGCCCCAAGCTTAGCAGCTGCAATTGACAATATACCAGTACCACAACCTATATCAAAAACTATGTCATGTTGATGAACATATTTTTCTAATTGTTTTATACACATTATAGTCGTTTCATGAGTTCCTGTACCAAAAGCCATTCCAGGATCAAGCTCTATTACAATATCTTCTGGCTTTTTCTCATAGCTTTCCCATGAAGGTTTAACAACTATTTTCTCACCTATTTTTTTTGGTTTATAATACTTTTTCCATGAATTGGCCCAGTCATTTTCATAAACTTCTGATGTTGTAACTTCTCCTAACCCCTTGTCCAAATTGTATTGTGGTATTTTTTCTACATTCTGTTTTATTAGCTCTATTTTGTCTATTAAGTCTTCACTTTCTGGTAAATACCCTTTAACAATTACTCCTTCAAAGTTCTGTTCTTCTAAAGTAGGGTCTATATAATCCCAATCTCCTTCATTCTTATTTTGAAATACTAAATCATTGGGATCTTCAATAACTAACCCACCTACTCCAGCTTCATATAAAATATTTGATACAACCTCAACTGCTTCTGTAGTGGTTTTAATCTGGACCTCAATCCACTTCATATTAGCCCCACATCCTTTTATTATTTAATCTTCTTTATTTCCACTTTATTATACCCTATTAAACTAAAAAAAACCAGCAAAAATACAAAAGTAAATCACTCCACTGAATATGGAGTGATTTTAACCTCCGAAAGCATCTTTTACTTTATCGAAAAATCCTTTTTTATGCTCATGTACTTTATCACCTGTAGCTTTAGCAAATTCTCTTAAAATCTGTTTCTGCTTCTCGTTTAATTTCTTAGGTACTTGCACTTTCACCTTAACATACTGGTCTCCTCTACCATTACCTCTTATATATGGAATACCTTTATTTTTTAACCTAAAAATTGTACCTGTTTGTGTTCCTTCTGGTATGTTATATCTTACTTTCCCATCAAGTGTTGGAACTTCAATAGTAGCTCCTAATGCCGCCTGTACAAAAGTAATTGGTATTTCACAAATAACATCATTTCCTTCACGTTCAAAGATTTCATGAGGTAATACATTTATATAAACATATAAATCTCCTGGAGGTCCTCCTTTTTCACCAGGCTCCCCTTCTCCTCTAAGAGGTATCACTGAACCTGTATCTACTCCTGCTGGTATTTTTATATTTATCTTTTTTAAACGGCGTTCTTTGCCAGTTCCTCCACAATTCGAACATGGTACTTCTATAATTTCTCCTGTACCATGACATCTATCACAAGTTCTTACATTCACAAACTGACCAAAAGGCGTATTGTGAGCATATCTTACTTCTCCTGTACCATTACACTTCGGACAAGTGGTTTTCTTAGTGCCTGGTTTAGCACCTGTTCCATGACATACTGAACAGTCTTCAGTTCGTCTAATTTTTATTTCCTTTTGGGTGCCAAAAGCTGCTTCTTCGAATTCTAAATCTAGTGTATATTTTAAATCGGCACCTCTTCTAGGTCCTGCTTTTCTTCTTCGTGAAAAACCTCCACCAAAAGCTTCAAAAATATCATCAAATATATCACCAAATCCACCAAAGCCTTCGAATCCACCAAAGCCTTGACCAAATCCTCCTGCCGCATTGCCATTTACACCTGCATGCCCAAATCTATCGTATCTCGCTCTTTTTTCTGAGTCACTCAACACTTCATAAGCTTCATTTATCTCTTTAAATTTTTGTTCTGCTTCCTTATCCCCTGGATTTAGGTCTGGATGATATTTTTTTGCTAATTTTCTATATGCTTTCTTGATTTCTTGCTCCGATGCATTTTTATTAACTCCTAATATTTCATAGTAATCTCTATTGCTCATTCTTTCACCACCTTTCAACATCAAAAACCAAAGCTAAATCCAGAGGATTTAGCTTTGGTTTATTTATTTATCATCATCTACAACTTCATAGTCAGCATCAACTACATTTTCATCTTTCTTTTCACTTTGTTGATTATTTTCTTGCTGCCCAGCTTGAGCTCCATATTGCTGTGATGCCTGCTGATACATTTTTTGTGATATTGTATGGAATTCGTTAGTTAATTCCTCAGTTTTCTTTTTAATTTCTTCTATATTGTCGCCTTCTAATGCTTTCTTTAATTCTTCTAATTTAGCTTTAATTTTAGACTTTTCATCTTCACTTACTTTATCTCCTAGTTCATTTAATATTTTTTCTGTTTGATATACCATTGAATCAGCATTATTTCTTACTTCTACTTCTTCTTTTTTCTTTTTATCTTCTTCTGCAAACTTTTCAGCTTCTTTTATCTTTCTTTGTATTTCTTCTTCACTTAAGTTTGTTGATGCTGTTATAGTAATTTTTTGTTCCTTACCTGTTCCTAAATCTTTTGCTGAAACATGAACTATACCATTTGCATCTATATCGAAAGTAACTTCTATTTGTGGCACTCCTCTTGGTGCTGGAGGTATACCAGTTAATTGGAATCTACCTAACGTTGTATTGTCTTTAGCCATTGGTCTTTCACCTTGTAAAACGTGAATGTCAACAGCTGTTTGATTGTCTGCAGCAGTTGAGAATATTTGACTCTTCTTAGTAGGTATTGTTGTATTTCTTTCAATTAGTTTAGTAAATACCCCACCTAAAGTTTCGATACCTAGTGATAGTGGAGTTACGTCAAGCAATAATAAATCTTTAACTTCTCCACTTAAAACTCCTGCCTGAATTGCTGCCCCAACAGCTACACATTCATCAGGATTTATTCCCTTATGAGGTTCTTTACCAATTAAATTCTTAATAGCTCTTTGAACAGCTGGTATTCTTGTTGAACCACCAACTAAAATAACTTTATCTATATCTGATGGTGATAAATTGGCATCAGCTAATGCTCTCTTAGTAGGTTCTATAGTTTTTTCTACAAGATGAGCTGTTAATTCTTCAAATTTAGCTCTTGTTAAATCCATATTTAAATGTTTAGGACCTTCTTGTGTAGCAGTAATAAATGGAAGATTTATATTTGTTGTCATAACACTTGATAATTCTTTTTTAGCTTTTTCTGCTGCTTCTTTTAATCTTTGTAGAGCCATTTTATCATTTCTTAAATCTATTCCGTGTTCTTTTTTGAATTCTTCAGCAAGATAATCAATAATTGCTTGGTCAAAATCATCTCCACCTAGATGGTTGTTACCACTTGTTGCAATAACCTCAAATACTCCATCTCCAATTTCTAATATTGATACGTCAAATGTACCTCCACCTAAGTCAAATACTAATATTTTTTGTTGTTCATCGCCTTTATCTAAACCATATGCAAGTGATGCAGCTGTTGGTTCGTTTATAATCCTTCTTACATTTAACCCTGCTATTCTACCTGCATCTTTTGTTGCTTGCCTTTGGCTGTCTGTAAAATATGCAGGAACAGTTATTACTGCATCAGTAACTGGCTCCCCAAGATAACTTTCAGCATCTGCTTTAAGTTTTTGAAGAATCATAGCAGAAATATCTTGAGGTGTATACTCTTTTCCATCAATATTTACTTTATGGTCTGTACCCATATGTCTCTTTATTGAAATTATTGTTCTATCTGGATTTGTAATTGCTTGTCTTTTTGCAGTTTCCCCAACTAGTCTTTCTCCATTTTTTGTAAAAGCTACAATTGAAGGTGTAGTTCTATTTCCTTCAGCATTTGGTATAACTACAGGTTCTCCTCCTTCAATAACAGCAACACAGGAGTTTGTTGTACCTAAATCGATACCTATTATTTTACCCATAGTCTTCTCCTCCCTTTCAAGTTTATTTTGATATTTTTACCATACTTGGTCTAATGACTTTATCTTTTAATTTATATCCTTTTTGGTATACCTCTATTATTGTATCTTCTTCATGTTCACTTGATTCTTCTTGTGCAACCCCATGATGTAAATTAGGATCAAATTTTTCTCCAATCGCCTTTATCTCTTCTAAACCACTCTTTTTAAGTATATCTAATAATTGTTTATAAACCATCTCTATACCTTTGTAAAAACTATCTTCTTTCTGACTATCATTAACTGAATCTAATGCTCTTTCAAAATTGTCTATCACAGGCAATACTTGACATATTAACTCTTCAGATGCATAAGCATATATTGACTCTTTCTCTTTTTCTACTCTCTTTTTATAATTTAAAAAGTCTGCTTGTAATCTTAAAAATCTATTATTTAATTCTTCTAATTCTCTCATTTTACCTTCCAACTTTTCTTTTAATTCATCTATATTATCTTCTTTTGATTCTTCTGTAGCATCATTAGAATCTTTTTTTTCATTTTCCATATCTTTTTCTTCTTCATTATGTACCTGTTCTTTTGTAACTTCTTTTTCATTCAGGTCTTTTTCCATCTATTTCACCTCTTTTCAATATTCATAAACATATACATATATATTCTATTCAATACATTGGGTGCAAGATAGAATCTCACACCCTTATAATGTAAAATAGTTTTTCAAAATCTCATTTAAATCAAAAGCTATTGATTTGACAACAGAGACTACCTTTGAATAATCCATTCTTGTAGGTCCAATTACACCAATTTTGCCTATTGTTTTGCCATTTAAACTATATGTTGCAGTAATTAAACTACAGCTACTTACCTCTTCATAACAATTTTCACTACCAATAGTAATCTGAATGTCATGGAATCCACTCTTTAAAAGCATATCAACTACAGATTCCTTATTTTCTATAAATGATATAAAGCTTTTTGCTTTCGCAATATCATTATACTCTGGAAAATTAAATATGTTAGTTACACCGTCTGCAAACAAATCTACCTCGTACATACCATCTATTGATTGATTTATTAATGGTAAAATATCCTTTATCGTATTTTTTAAACTATACATCTCTTTTACAAGCTCTGTTTCAATATTCTTATTTATATCTTCTATTGAACATCCTTTTAGTCTACTATTTAAATAATTTGTGATTTTTTCTAATTGTTCTTCTTTTATACCATTTCCAATTCTAAATACTGTATTTTTAACTATTCCTGTATCAGTAACCATAACAACTAATACTTTATGTTCATCTATAGGTATTAGTTGTATTCTCTTTAATTTACTTCTTCTTATTTGAGGAGCAATTGCTAAAGATGTATAATTTGTAAGTTTAGATAAAATTTTAGCTGCATTTTGTATAACTTGTTCTATTTCTCTTATTTCTTTAAGTAAGCCTAGTTTTATCTTTTTTCTTTCTTCTTCTGTAATTTTCTTTATCTGCATTAAATTGTCAACATATAGTCTGTATGCTTTATCAGATGGTATCCTTCCAGCTGAAGTATGAGGCTGTAGTAAATATCCCAATTCTTCTAGATCTGACATCTCATTTCGTATAGTAGCTGAACTAACTCCTAGATTATATTTTTTTGCAATAGTTCTTGATCCTACTGGCTCAGCATTTGTAATATAACTGTGAATTATCGCCTGCAGGATTTTAAGCTTTCTATCATTCAATATCATACATACCACCTCAATTAGTTATAGAAAGCCTAAACTTTATAATTTGTAAAACTTATAATTTTTATTAGCACTCTACCCTATCGAGTGCTAATCTTATGTTTTTAAATTATCACTGTTTTTAAAATTTGTCAATACCTTTGTGTTAATTAGTTGATAGTTGCTAATTAATAACCGCATTAAGGGAGTAATTCTGCAAAAACTAAGTTGGATAAATCAATTCCTCTTTTTGTTAACCTAATATATTCTTCTTTATTTTCTATTAAACCTTTATCTTCTAAACTTTTTAACTGACTGCCATATATATCTTCTACATTCAATCCAAACCTATTTTTAAAGTCTGATTTCTTTATTCCTTTGATTAATCTTAGACCTAATATCATAAATTCTGCCATTTCCATTTCTATATCTATTTTTTCACTTTCTTCAATAGGTAAGCTATCTTCATTTAAACACTTAAAATACCGTTTAAAGTCTCCAAAATTGCTCCATCTTTTACTATTTATATTAGAATGAGCAGATAATCCTAAGCCAAGATAAGGTTTTACATTCCAATATATTAAGTTATGCTTACATTCATAACCAGGTTTGGCGAAATTGGATATTTCATAATGTATAAAATTGTTATCTTCTAATAATTCTATTCCTTTATAATACATATCCCTTTCTATATCTTCATCAGGTAAGTTTAATCTAGATTCATTATATAGTTTATAAAACAATGTCCCTTCTTCTATTTTTAAACTATAAAATGAAATATGTTCTGTTTTTAGTGCTATAACTTTTTTCAATGTATCAACAACATCTTCTATTGTCTGTCCTGGCAAATTAAACATTACATCTATATTAACATTATCAAAACCAAACTTTCTTATTAAATCATAGCTTTCTAAAAAATCTTTAGCAGTATGAATTCGGCCTATACTCTTTAATAAATTATCATTGAAAGACTGCAAACCTAAACTTATTCTGTTTATTCCCAAATTTTTATAATCATTTAATTTATATTTATTTAATGTTTTTGGATTTGCTTCTATTGTAAATTCAATTGACGTAGAAATATCAAACTTTTTATAAATATGATTTACAATATCACATAAAAATTTACTATCTATACTAGAAGGTGTTCCACCTCCAATAAATATTGTTTTAACTTTATAATCTTTTAATTCAACTGAGTACAAATCTATTTCTTTCTTTAAATATTTTATATAATCTTCAATAATATATGATTTATCTGTATATGAATTAAAATCACAATAAAAACATTTGCTTATACAAAATGGTATATGAATGTATATTCCTAATTCATTCATAATTAATTCTCCTTTAATTAAATTTTAAGGCACACTACTAAAGTGTGCCCTGTTGTTTTATTTATCATCAAATTTCAATACTGCTAAAAAGGCTTCCTGAGGTACTTCAACATTACCTAATTGCCTCATTCGTTTTTTACCTTCTTTTTGTTTCTGCAATAGTTTTTTCTTTCTTGATACGTCCCCACCATAACATTTTGCAAGTACATCTTTTCTTAATGCTTTGATAGTTTCTCTAGCAATTACTTTTGAACCAATCGCTGCCTGAATTGGAACAGCAAATAAATGTCTTGGTATAACGTCCTTTAACTTTTCAACTATACTTCTAGCTCTTTCATAAGCTTTATCTGTATGAACTATTATAGAAAATGCATCAACAAGCTCTTTGTTGATTAAAATATCTAATTTAACTAAATCAGATTTCTGATATCCTTTAAGCTCATAGTCAAAAGATGCATAACCTTTTGTCTTTGATTTAAGTGCATCGAAAAAGTCGTAAATTACTTCGTTTAATGGTAAGTCATAATGCATTACTACTCTTGATTGATCTAAATATTCCATATTCTTAAATGTTCCTCTTCTTGACTGACATAATTCCATTACAGCTCCAACATAGTCAGTAGGTGTCATAATTGAAGCTTCAACTATCGGCTCTTCCATATACTCTATTTCAGCCACTGGTGGCAAGTTTGTAGGATTTTGAATAGTTAGCATTTCACCATCTTTTTTCATTACCTTGTAAATAACACTAGGAGCTGTAGTAACAATATTTAAATTAAATTCTCTTTCTAATCTTTCCTGAATAATTTCCATATGCAATAATCCTAAAAACCCACATCTAAATCCAAATCCCAATGCTGCAGATGTCTCAGGCTCAAACACTAATGCAGCATCATTTACCTGTAGTTTTTCTAATGCATCTTTAACGTTATTATAATCTTCACCCTCAGCTGGATATACCCCACAGTATACCATAGGTGTAACTTTTTTATAACCTGGCAAAGGCTTTTCAGTTGGATTTTGTGCATCAGTTATTGTATCCCCAACTCTTGCATCTCTAACATTTTTTATACTTGCAGCGACATAACCAACATCTCCAGCATTCAACTCACCTATTGGCACTTGATTAGGTGCAAATATACCAACTTCATTAACTTCAAAAGTTTTTCCAGTTGCCATCATTTTTATTTTCATACCTGGCTTTATACTTCCTTCGACTACTCTTATATAAGTTATAACGCCTTTATAACTGTCATAATATGAATCAAATATTAATGCTTTCAATGGAGCATTAATATCACCCGTAGGTGCTGGTATTTTCTTTACGATACTTTCTAATACATCCTCTATATTTAGTCCTTCCTTAGCTGATATCATAGGTGCATCTTCACAATCTAATCCAATCACATCTTCTATTTCTCTTTTTATTTCTTCTGGTCTTGCACTTGGTAAATCTATTTTATTAATAACCGGTATTATCTCTAAATCTTGTTCTAACGCTAAATAAACATTTGCTAAAGTTTGAGCCTCAACGCCTTGTGCTGCATCAACTACTAGAAGAGCACCTTCACAAGCAGCTAAACTTCTTGATACCTCATAGTTAAAATCGACATGACCCGGTGTATCTATAAGATTTAAAATATACTCTTCGCCATCTTTAGCCTTGTAGATCAATCTTGTAGTTTGTAATTTTATTGTAATTCCTCTTTCACGCTCTAAATCCATATTATCTAATATTTGGTCCTTCATCTCTCTTTCAGTAAGAAGACCTGTTTTCTCAATCAATCTATCAGCTAATGTTGATTTACCATGATCTATATGAGCTATTATAGAAAAATTTCTTACTCTTTTCTGTCTATCTTTCGGCATATCTATCCTCCTCATAACATGGAAGTAATTCTAAACAATTATAACATAATATATAATGTGTTAAAAGTATAAATTAACAAAACGTTGATATACTAAAACACCGGGCTTAAGCCCGGCTCATTTTTAAAAAATTCTACTATTAAATTTTTTATTTGTTTAACATAATTCAATACTATAGTTTTATATTTCTCATAGTATATATCAACATCAGATTTTTTTATATTATAAACATTACCCATTAATTGTATTTTGTATATACCATTTAAATAACTGTATTCAAACAATTTCTCATCATCAATTTGCAAAAGCTCAATAAAAGATTGATCAACGATTCTAAGTCCAATAAACAAAATCAAAATAACTAATAAAATTGTTAGTCTTCTTCTTTGTCTTATCTTATGCCTAAGCTTTCTTTCATTTAATTTTTCAAGTCTTGTTCCCATAATAATCACCAAGATTATTATGGACAAAGTTAAAAATATTTATACTTATTTATATAATGACCCAAATCTGTTGTCAAAAGGATAATACCTAAATACTGCTTTACCTTTAATAAGTTTTACAGGTACTGGTCCAAAATACCTACTATCTTTACTTGCACCTAACCTTCTATTATCCCCTAACACAAACACATAACCTTTGGGAACTTTCAAATCTATATTACCATGAGTATACAAACTACCTTTTAAATAATATTCATCTAGCACTTTCCCATTAATATATACCTTGCCATCTACTATTTTTATCTCATCATTTTCAACAGCTACCACGCGTTTAATGTAATCTTTATCTGGTACATCTGGTGCTTTAAGTACAACTATATCTCCTCTTTTCGGTTCTCCCATAATATATATCAACTTATTGGTAAATAATCTATCGCCCTCATGCAGAGTCGGATACATAGAATACCCAAGAACGTATGTAGTATTGAAAATAAAGGTTTTAATTATTATAGCTATAACAACAGCAAACAATATACTTTTTATCCATTCTAGTATTTCTTTTTTAGCTTCTTCACTCATGTAAACACCTCCAATTAGCACATACATTATTATAGCACTTTTATTCTAAAAAAAAAAGCACTATAATCTATTCGATAATACCTCTTAATGCCATATCTAAAACATTTCCAATAAGTTTTGCTGATCTTTTAGCTTCTTCAATCGTATTTAAATTACTACCTACTTCTATTAATGCATAATAGTCGTTTACATATTGGTTAAACTTACCATAAGGTTTTATCACAATTCCCTTACATAATCCAGGATACATCTTATCAGAAACTTCTTTCATGTATTTAGCAAAATTTAATATCTTGTCTTTATTTGGATTTTCAGGCCCAATAACAAATGTGTATGTGGCAACATCAACACCATTAATTTTAACCTTACTTTCAGCTAAAGCTTTTTTAATATAGCTTGCATCTTCTGGAATACCATCTCTATGTATATCAAAAATTATCTTTATATTTTTATCTTTATTTATTATATCCTTAACTGTTGATAAAGACCTTGTATATGATTGATTATATGAAGGTATATCATGATAGATATCAATATGCTTAACTTTATGTCCTTTTTCCTTAAGTACATCTGTTATAATATCACCTATCTTTATAACATTATAATCTCTTTTTGTAGTATGATATCTATTTGACCTTATAGGCAGATATGCTTCAGTTCCATGTGTATGATATATCAGTATATACGGTTTTTCTTTATTTACTTTTAGTTTTTTTATATTTTTTGTTTTTATATTTTTATCTGTTAAAATATTTCCTTCGTTTGTTTCATAAGGATCTTCAATAAATATTATATCTTCCTTTATCTTTACTTCTCCATTTTCATTCGAACTAGCTGACTGCTTAGCAATATTTTGATTTTCATCATCTGTCGTTTCATTTTTACTATAGTAATTTACACTATTTACAGGAGTAATATCTTCTCTATTTAAAATTGTTTCTATCTGTGCCTTCAAAAAAGAAGTCATTTGAAAATATGATTTTAAACTATCTAATAATTCATTAATAAGACCTTTATCAAAACTATTCATATATTTTTCATAATACATGACCTTCATATATGAATTAGAGTTAATGATTATTTTCAAAAAAAAATTATCTATATTATCAGTTTTTAAATAACGCTTTTTATTTTCTACACTAAATAAATCAGTACTATTTATTTTTTCTAAACTATTCTCATTCTGCCCATCATAGTACGAAATATAATTAAATGCCTCTACAACTTCTTCATTATCATCCTTGGCAAAATCGTTTGAAAGCTTAGAAATTATTTTAAATCCTATAAAAAACAGCGTTAGACATAAAATGGCTATTATAATATACCAAATCCCCTTGTCTTTATAAATCCTTTGGCTCATAGGTAACACTCCCCTATACTTCTCTAATGTTAGACTACTATATGAAATTATATTCGGTAGTTTTTGTTATTATGATAGAAAAAAAGCGACTAAGCCTAAGCTTTAAGTCGCTAATTTAAATACTTATTTACATCTTTTAAATCAATTCCTGGATGCAGTGAAATATTTAGTCCATTTGCAATTACTTGTGAAAGGTCATTAATCAAATCATCAATTTCTTTTGGAGTAACCATCACATTCCCCATATAAGGATTTAATACTTCTTTAATTAGCTGATATTTATCTTCACTTTCCATGTCTTCTAGCATAGAATAAAAATTACTTCCAACCTTAGCTTGTTTTTTCATTTCACTTACTATCATATCAATAGTATCATTTACCATTGTTGCAGCGTCAACGACAGTAGGTACACCTATTGCTATAACTGGAATACCTAAATATTCTTTATTTAAACCTTTCCTTTTATTTCCGACACCAGAACCTGGGCTAATTCCTGTATCAGAAATCTGAATAGTACTACTTACTCTTTCCATTTTCCTAGATGCTAATGCATCTACGGCTATGACTAAATCTGGTTTAATCTTTTCAACAACCCCCTTTATTATTTCTCCTGTTTCAATCCCAGTAAGGCCCATTACACCTGGAGAAATAGCAGAAACATTCGCCATTGTTTCATCTTCAGTCTTTTTGTAAGCTTCAAAGTAATGTCTTGTAACCAAAATTTTGTCTACTACTTTTGGACCCAAGGCATCAGGAGTTACATTCCAATTGCCTAAACCTACAACTAAAGTTTTATTACTTTTATCAAGTTTGTGCAAGGCCTTAAGTTCTTTGGCTAATACTTTACTAATTTCATCTTTTAAATCTTGGTCTGCTTTTTTTAATGCTGGTGCTTCTATAGTAATATAGTTACCTATTGGTTTTCCCATTTGAGCCATACCAGTTTCATTAACTATTTTTACCCTTGTTATTGTATAGTTTTCTTTTTCCTCTCTCTCAACTTCAACTCCAGATACTTCAATATTATTCTTTTCTTTATATAACTCTCTCGCTTCAACCGCCAAGTCAGTTCTTATTTGCAGCATTTTGACACCACCTTTATTTATTAGTAGTATCTTTATGTTAACTCTTTATTAAAATATTTATTCTTAATTTTTGTTTTCAAATTTATCTTTTTGACTGCATAATTTTATTGGTACATGGGAATAAAAGAAATAACATATTTTTCTTGCAATTTATATATGTTCATGGTAAAATATCATTTGTCAATTGCATTTGAAGGGGGTGAACCTATGGCAAATATTAAATCAGCTAAAAAGAGAATTAAAGTTATAGAAAAAAGAACTGCTATAAATAGAAGAAGAAAGTCAGAAATCAAAACTTACATCAGAAAGTTTAATGAAGCATTAGAAAACGGAAATATTGAAGAAGCTAAAAACTTACTTAGACTAGTTGAGAAAAAGCTTTATAGAGCTGCTTCAAAAGGAACTATTCATAAAAATGCAGCTTCAAGAAAGGTTAGCCGTCTAGCTAAGAGATTAAACGAAGCTGTTTAATTAAATATGTAGCACTTATATTTCGGGCAAAAGCCCGAATTATTTTTTTGAAAACTTTTAAATACTTCTCGAAAACTCAACAATTAGCATTTCAAGTGCTAGTCTATTCTCAATTTGACCTTTTTTGATACTTTCATCTATTTTTAAACATCTTTCGAATGCACTCTGTAATTCTTCAATTTCAAAATTTCTGCTTTGTTCAATCAATTTTTTTACAACAAAATTCTGAACTCCAAGTTTCTGTGCAATAACACCTTGACTATACCCTTTTCCTTCTAAAAGTTTTGCCATGAATAAAAGTCTAATTTGTTTGATAACCATATGTAAAATCAACTGTATTGGCTCATTATTTAATATCATCTCATTTAAAAGCGTTAGTGCTCTATCTGTCCTCTTTTGACCAACTGAATCAACTAATTTAAAAATATTATTTTCAAGACTTCGAACTAAAACTTTATCTATATCTTCAGTCTTAACTTGCTCTCTACATCCTAAATAATTACATGTTTTTATAATTTCGTTTTCTAAATCATAGAGTGTCTTATTGCTACTATATTCTAAATATCCGGTATTTTCTATGAAATACATAATATCTTTTTGTGTTATCTTTTTGTTGTACTTGCTAAATGTCTTAGATACCCATCTAGCCAAATCTTCTCCTTTTATTTTTGATAATTCAATAACTTGGCCAACTTTTTTTATGTTTTTAACTAGCTTTTTTCTATTATCAATTTTCTCTTCTCTAACAACAAATATTAAACAAGTAAAATTGCTTACTTTAGAAATATATTCATTTAAACGCTGTTCATCTTCTTTATCATTTAATTTCCCGCCTGTTAAAAATACTAAGTTCTCTATAATTACAATTTTTTTATCGGACATAAAAGGCAGTGTCTCACAAGCATTTACAATTGAATCTACACCTACTTCTTTTCCATCTAAATGTACGTAATTAAGAGACTCAAAATTTTTATCTATATATTTTTCTTTTATCTCATTTATTATCCAATCAATCAAATAGTTTTCCTTGCCATATATAAGATAAACTCTTTTCAAATCATTATTTTTAATATCATTTAAAATCTGTTTATAACTCATAGTAACACTCCCTTAGTCTTAAAATTTAATTACTAATAAACCCATATATATTATATTTACTTGGTGTAATTTGTATTGTAACTAATCCATCTTTATCAGTTCTGTATATTTGAATATTTTGCTTTTCATATCTTTTTAATACTTCTGGGTTAGGATGTCGAAAATTGTTGATGCCTACACTTATAATACCATATTCGGGTTTAACCGATTTTAAAAATTCTTCAGTTGAAGATGTATAACTACCATGATGGGGCACTTTAAGAACGTCTATGTCTATACTATTCTGACTTAATACTGTTTTTTCAGCTTCAGATTCTATATCTCCAGTAAATAGAACTTTTTTCCCATATGCATTTAATAGCACGACCATAGATAGGTTATTCTCATTTTCATATTTAGCCTTATTTATATCTTTATTAGGATATAAAACCTCAAAAAATACGTTTTTATTTATCTTTATTTTATCACCTCTAGTTAGTATTTTAACTGTTATATCTTTTTCTTTTGCTTTTTTAATAATATCTAAATAAAGGTCATTCTGAACATTTTCATATGATATAAATATATTTTTTATTTTAAGTCTCTCAGCTAATTTTAATAAAGCTTCACAATGGTCTTCGTGAAAATGAGATACAAAAACTCCATCCAAAGTAAAAATACCTTTTTTAACTAAATATGGATAAAGTATGTTTTCACTAACATCAAATTCACCTGTAAGCGAACCTCCAGTATCTATTAAGAAAAATTTTTCATTATTTACACTAATTAAACTACTATCACCTTGTCCAACATCTAGAAACTCTATTTTTACATTATTTTGTAAAGTAATATGAAATGCTATCAGTAATATAGTAAATAAAGCATATGTCAAAAAAGCTTTCTTAACCTTCATAGATAGTAAATCAAACTTTATATAACCTAAAAGTATAAATACAGTAAGGTAATAGTAAATAATACTCTCAAATGATGGTTGAGGTAATGTTAATGTTTTGTATGGAATCATATCAAAAAATTTCATTAAAAATCTAGTTAAATTCAATATTGTATTCAATATTATTCCTAAAAACAAAGCAATATTTATATTAAGATAAGAAATAAAAATTAAAATAAACCCACCTATGACTGAAAAAGATAACATCGGAACTAAAACTAGGTTAGTTATTATAGCAATTAAAGATATATTGTTAAAATAATATGATAGTAATGGCAATGCACCGATTTGTACAGCTAAAACAGGTGATATCAACTTTATTATCTTGTTATTCACCTTTAATAACAATTCTATTCTTTTTGTAAACAACACTAATGATAGCGCTGATACAAATGATAATTGAAATCCTATATTAAAAATCCATAATGGTTTAAAAACAAGTAAGGTAAATGCCCCAAATAAAATACTATTTACTGCATCATATCTTCTTAAAGTAAAATTAGAAATCATTAATACTGTAAAAATAATTAAAGCCCTTAATACTGATGGAGGAAATTCTACTATGTAGCCATAACTCCAAATTAACATTATTGTAATAATCGTAGATAATCTTTTGTCTATTTGTAATATAGCAAAAATAAAAAGAAAAAAAGCTGAAATTATTCCTACATGTAAGCCAGATACTGCTAGTACATGAGAAATCCCCATTTCTCTAAAGCTGTCAAGTGTATTTTTATCTAAATACGAACTTTCTCCCAAAATAATTGATTTAATTATTGAACTATTTTCTTCTGACAATGTAGTATCTAATATATTCAAGAATTTTTTCCGAATTAGTCGAGTTCTGTACTCTAAAAAATTCAAGTTGTTTTTAGATAATAAATTTATTGAATAATCTCTTGAATATATTATTAAATATATATTTTTCGTCTCTAAATAAAGTCTGTAATTAAATAACTTTGGATTTGTATTTGCCTTAGGTTTTTTTATAAGGCCAATTCCTTTTATTTTATCTCCTGCTTTAAAAGTCTTCTTACCATTAATATTTAATAATACTTTTTCTTTTACATGATAAGTAGTTCCATTAATTTTAATATAATCAGTAATTAGTACATATTTTGAATATGAAGGACTTCTAGTAATTTCCTTTTTTACTATACCTGTATATTCTATTTTATTATCATACAAAAATTGTAGTTTATCCTCTTTTTTCATACTATTAGTATTATAATATCCAGTAAAGAAAACTAATAAAGCTAATGAATATATAAATACCTTTTCTTTTGAAATTGATAATATAAATAAAACCATAGAAAACAGCAAACCTATAATAAGTAGCAATTTAGGTGTATTATAAAATTTATAACTAAAATAAATTCCAATAATATATGGAAATAAAAAATAATAAAATGGTCTTTTCATTCTCAAAACCCCATTAAAATTTACTTAAAATAATTATATCATGAACAAAATCTTCGACTTAAATAAATTTTTTAAATAAATGAGAAATATAGTTTCCTATTAATTAAAAAATTTTTTTGTTAAATGTTTCTAATTCCAAAATTGTGATATAATTATTTTAAGTTGATTAAGGAGGGCTGTTTATGAGAAGATATATGAAAGCAGAAGTAAACAGACATGATATGATACTTACGCAAATGGGAGCAAAAATCGATATAATAAATTCTTATATGTGCTATGTTACATTTGATTTAGACGGAACAAAAATTTCATATGTATATAACGTTAATAAAAATAACAATTATTTTTTGGAAAGGATCGAGCCTTATCCTGAACCCGCAGGTACTTTTAAATCCGAAGAAGATGTAATTGAAACAATAAAAATTGATATCGAACAGTTTAAAAATGCAAAAAACTCTAGAGTTTTTGATTTGTTTGTTGATATAAATAAAGAAATGAGTAAAACCATTAGAAATTTTGAAGACCTTTACCTTTATTATAATGTACCACGTGAATATGCTGATTCAATAAAATCTAAGATTGAAGAGATACAGGACATAATCAAAAAAGCTAAAAACAACTGTAAAAGAGTTTATTTTAAAAAAGACCCGGATACTCTTTAGTTATAAAACGGCCTTCGGCCGTTTTCGCAATTTTCAAAATATTTAGTATAAGTATGAATTTTAGAGATATTCTAAAATAATAATGAAATATTAATTAATTTAACATATCAGAGTTACAAATAGGATTTTAAATTATTTTAATATAGGAGTAAAATAATATTCGTGCGTACATATTTAAAAGGAGTTGTTTATATGCTAACCAATTTCCATGCTTATATCGCTGCGATTATATTTATATTAACTTATGCTTTCATTATTTCTGAAAAAATCAGCAGAACTGCAGTTGCACTATTAGGTGCAGCAATAATGCTGGGTCTTAAAGTAATTAGCCAAGAATATGCTTTTAAATCTATTGATTTTAATACAATAGGATTATTAATTGGCATGATGATTATTATAACTATAACTAAACGAACGGGAGTATTTCAATATATTGCTATTAAATCAGCAAAGTTAGCTAAAGGTGATCCGTGGAAAATTATTTTATCTTTTTCAATAATAACTGCTATTTCATCAGCTCTTTTAGATAATGTAACTACAGTGCTATTAATTGCACCTGTTACTTTGGTTATTACTGACACATTAAATCTCAATCCAATACCATTTTTACTACCCGAAATACTTTCTGCAAATATAGGTGGAACAGCTACATTAATTGGTGACCCTCCTAACATTATGATTGGTAGTGCGACTGATTTAGGTTTTCTTGATTTTCTCTTTAATTTAGGTCCAGTAGTAGTAATTATCTTTATGGTTGTAATTTTTATATTGAAATTAATATATGGCAAAGAACTTAAAGTCGATGAAGAGCACAAAAAGCATATAATGGATTTTGACGAATATAAAGCCATAAAAGACTATAATCTGCTTAAAAAGAGTTTAATAGTCTTAGGACTAACTATAATAGGCTTTACATTACATCAAATTTTCGAATTTGAATCTGCTACAATAGCACTTATAGGTGCTTCTATATTACTAGTATTAAGCAAAATAAATCCAGAAGAAATTTTAATTGAATTAGAATGGACTACTATCTTTTTCTTTGCAGGACTATTTATTTTAGTTGGTGCTCTTGAAGAAGTTGGTATTATAGAAGCTATAGCAGAAAAAGTAGTTTTCTTAACAAAAGGTAATCTTTTCTTAACTGCTTTAATGATTCTTTGGGTATCTGCCATTGCTTCTGCATTTATTGATAATATTCCTTTTGTCGCAACAATGATTCCATTAATAAAAAGCATTGGAGCTATGTCAAACATTAATACTATTCCTCTTTGGTGGGCGTTAGCTTTAGGTGCTTGCTTAGGAGGTAATGGTAGTTTAGTTGGGGCATCAGCTAATGTAATTGTTGCTGGAATGTTAGAAAAAACAAAGTATAGACTTACATTTATAGATTTTATTAAAGTAGGCTTCCCAATTATGATTATATCCATTTTAATTTCTACAGCATATTTGATAGTATTTTATATCTAGGAGGAATATTTGTGTTAAAAAAGAATAGGAAATTAATTGATTTGATACTCTTAGTATTTTGTTTGATAATACTTTTGGGTATTAAGTTTATCGAAACCCCTCATAATAAAAACATAACTTCCAATTTACCAAACAACGGATTAACTCAAAAAGTTCTTCTAGAAGAAGAAAGATTCTGGGGTATAAAGTTTTGAGGATTAGAGCGTTTCTCTAATCCTCTTTTTTCTTATCTTATTAAATATAATAAGCTTTCATTTCTTGGCTAAGTTCTAAAATTGAATCAAATGTTTGACTAGCTTCTATCTTTACTCTTTCTAAATTATATTCTGGCCAAAAATGAGTCAATATTAACCTTTTTACTCCTGCTTTTTTACCAATCTCACCAGCTTGTTTAGCAGATAAATGAGGAGCATTATCTTCTCTATCTTCTTCAAGTACTCCCGCTTCACAAAGCAGTAAATCAGCATTTCTTGAAAAATCTATTAAAGATTCATTATATGAAGTATCTGATGAATATACAAAAGTTTTTCCACCTTTTCTTACTTTAACAGCAAAAGTCTTAATTGGATGTTTCATCCTTCTAAAAGTAATCTCAATATCTTCCAAATTAATAACAGTATTTTCTTCGATAGGGACTATATTGAATGAATTGTTGAAATTAAGCCTTTTCACCATCTCATAGTCATCAGTAGGTACATATAAAGGTATAGTTATATTATATTTCCCCTTCATTTTATTAACACCTATTGCGTATTTCATAACCATAATATCGCTTATATGGTCACTATGTAAGTGAGTAAGTATAATAATATCAACGTCTTTAATATTACATATTTTAAGTAATCTAGATAGCACTCCATTGCCACAATCAATCAATATTTTTCTATTGTCAGCTTCAAGCAAATATCCTGAACAGGCTCCACCTGGTCTAGGATAAGGTCCATTATTGCCCAATACCGTTAATTTCATCTAATCCCTCCCAATATAAAACTACTTATATTTTATTCTTTCTTATCTGTTTTATGATTATAAGTATAAAGAAAAAGTCCCAGGCTGTAAACCCTGAGACTTTTATATGTTTTTAATATAATTCGTTCTTTTTAGCCCTAAAACAACAGGATAAGCAATTATTAAGCCTCCAACAAATTGTAGAATGTTAGCTGGTACACTGAAAATAGGAACTATCATATTTCCCTTCAAAATTCCTCCAGCTATATAATACCCTATAACCATCCATAACCCAGCTAAAGTCATTCCCATAAGATTACTTACGCTAATCATTTCTTTTCCTTTTTTCTTTAGTATTACACTTAAAATAACAACAAATAGTGGAATTAAAATAATAGCAACTAGCAATGAAGTTTGTACTTTATCTATTAAAGCCTGTAATTCACTAATACCTTTTAAATCAAACTTTTTAACTAAATAGTTTGCAAGTTCTGAGTTTTGAATATTTCCTAACTTAACAGCTAAATAATTTTTTAAAGCTACACCAAAGAATACCCATCCACCACCTATAATAACTGTTAGTAGCTTTTTAACTTTTGCTAAACTACCTTCTTCTATATCTTTAACTATAAACCCAACTATAGCTCCCATTATTCCTTTAATGATCAAAGTTGGAATTGCCCAATGTGTATATCCTAAATATATATCAGCTAAAGAAGAACCTAAACCTCCTGCTATAGCGCCATATTTCCAGCCTAATAGAATCGCAGCTACAAAAATCATGCTATCTCCAGCATGTATGTAACCTTCAGTAAAAGGAACTGGAATTTGAGGTATAATAGCTGTAGCTACAAATACAAGAGCTATCATTAATCCACCATAAGTTAATTTTTTTACACTATTGTTTTGCAAGAAAAGTCCCCCCTATTAATGTAATGTATTGTTTCTTAATATAATTATACCAAAATTGTACCGGTAGTCAAGGGAGGAATTGAATAATTGTATCGTTATTGTATCGTTACATTTTATGTTGTGTTATCATTTCTTGCTTTACTCTTATTTTTCTTTTTAATTCTTATCTTATATCCTTGATATACATTCTTAGTTCCACTATAAAAACCTACTGATGAAGCTGCCAAGAAAATCCCTATAATTATACCTTTTAGAATATTGTTAGGAGCAAAGTAAGCTATACCAATAATTATGCCTAGTATCAAAGATACCAAAGGGCAGAACTTTTTAGGTACACCTAAATCATAAGCTAATTTAGTTAAAAACATTATTAAAGGAACAACAGAAATATCATAAGCTTGAAAATCCATAACAAACCTCCTTTATGCTTTTACATTATAATATGAAGGAGGTTTTGAAAAAGTTATTGTATCTAATTACAGCTTTAGCAATAGCTTCTGCTATACGATTTCTTACAAAGTCTTGACTTAGTAACATATTGTCTTTGTAGTTAGTTATAAATGCACACTCCACTATTATAGATAATGTCTCTATTTCCCTTAAAATATAGTAATAATCTTCTCTTCTGCTATTTAATCTATAGTACACCCTTCTAGCAGTGAAACCTAAACTTGAGATGTTAAACAAAATATCCCTACTTAATTCTCTGCCGATTACTGATTTATAAGGGTGTATCACCTCACAACCATTAGCTTTTTTGTTATTCGAAGCGTTATTGTGTATTGATATTACTAAATTACATTTCAAATCATTTATTTTTTTAATTCTTTCTTTAGGTGATAAAGTAATATCTTTTCTTCTAGTCATTACTACTTGATAACCCTTTTTCTTTAGCAGTTTTTCAAGTCTAATAGAAATATCTAGATTTACATCTTTTTCACTTAAGCCATATCCAGCAGCTCCAAAATCTCTTCCACCATGCCCAGCATCAATACATATTTTCAAATTAACCCCCTCCTTAAATAGTTCTTAATACTTATATTTAGAGAGGGGGATAAATTTACTATTTATATTTTTTTCTCCCATATCTTTTTAAAGTAAAAGTAAGTATCACTATTCCTATGTAGATATATAATTGTCCTAATCCTTTTTCTAAAATTTCACTCTTAAACATCTATTTCATCACCCTAAGTTAGTCTTTTCTCTTTTAAATACAGCTATAAAATTTCTACCGTTAAGAATACTATTCATTGATACTAATTCCCAACCTTGTTCACCTAACTCATTCATTTTTTTCTCATGTTCTGGAGTTAATACTAATTTTACAGCTCCATGTGTTTTAAAATTCTCAATCTTATATTCAAATTTTTTCATTTTTGACCCCTCCAAAGATTAAAATCAATTTAGGTATTGAAATTAGTCTGTTAATGATTTAAAATTTAATTGCTAGTTAACAAAATCCACGAATTAAGCTAAATTTTTCACGGAATAATATAACTTATCATTCATATAATGCAGTAAACACATATATATTATAAATAAAAAACAGGGAGGTTTCTAGATGGATAAGAATAAAATACAAGTTAACGAACTAAACAAACTATATGATGAAATTTATTACAGCAATAATAATGATGTTGAACAAGCCCTAGAATTAATATCAAACCTCATCTCTGAAAAAGAATTTGAAGAGTCAGGTATTGAAGTTAATGACCTTTCCGATATAATACATATTGCTATAGAAACGTTAGAAGAAATAAGTGAAATATTCGATAACGAAGGATTAATTGATTCTTATAATTTTGTAGCTGAAAAGCTTGAAAATTTACAAAGTGGAGAGCTAGATGAAGTAATTGAAGAAGAATATAAAGAATACTTTGACGATGATGATAATCTCGAATTGTATTAATAAAAGCCCGTGTAAACCGGGCTTTTTATGTTAAAAGTCTCCTAATACGTTTTTCTAAATCTTCTATCGAAAATGGTTTTACTACATAATCATCAACTCCAATTTCTAGACAGCTTATTATATCCTTTCTTTTATTCCTAGAAGATAATACTATTATCTTTGTATTTAGAGTTTCAATATTATTTTTTACTTGTTTACAAACCTCAAAACCATCTAACCCTGGCAATATCAAATCTACTATCATTAAATCTGGTTTTAATATTCTACTTTTTCTAACAGCTGATTTGCCATCATTTACGTAACTAACATCATAATCCAAATAAGTCAACCTCGGTTTTATTATATTTATTATCAAATTTGCATCATCTACTATCAAAATCTTTTTCTTATTCTCACTAACTGAACACTCTTCAAAGTCCTCTATAGTTAGATAAATTGTCTTGTTTCTCCCCTTCTCTTTGGCTTTATATAAAGCTTTATCAGCTATATTCAGTAATTCATCTATACTTTGAGTTTCATTAGCTACAGTAGTAATACCAATACTGCAAGTTATTTTTATACTGCCTTCAAAATATTCGCTAACAAATTTGTGTTCTTCTATTACTTTTCTAAATCTTTCCATTATGTTGAATGCTTCTTCACCAGCTACGTCAGTTAAGGTTACAACAAACTCATCACCACCAAATCTAAAAATTTGATCAACTGCTCTAACATTCTCTTTTAATAACTTTGAAAAACTCTTTAGAATGTAGTCCCCCGCTAAATGTCCATAAGTATCATTTACATATTTAAATTTATCTATATCTAAAAAAGCAACAGAAAATTTCTTCTTGTATCTTATATAATTATCTAAATATTCCTTAATTCTCTCATTAAAATATTTCTTAGTATATACTCCAGTCAACTCATCTATAATAACGTTTTCTTTGTATTGTTTAATTCTTTTTAAAATTCTCTCTGTCCTAGCCAATAATTCTTCTATTTCAAAAGGTTTTACGATATAATCATCTGCACCTAATTTAAAAACTTCAACTTTGTCCTTAGTTACATCATTTTGCGATAAAAATATTACAGGTATGTTTTTATTTATATCCTTAATCTCAGCGAATACTTCAAAACCACTTTTATCTGGCATAAAAACATCTAAAATAATTAAGTCGATTTTTTCCTCTTTGATTAAAGGTATCGCTTCAGCTGGATTAGATGTGATAATTACATTATAACCTTCTTTCCTAAATGACTTATCTAATAGGTTTAATAAAGATACATCATCATCAACAATGAGAATACTTCCACAGTTCGTTATATTCTGGTACTCATCCTCAAGTTTAATATTTTTCTCTCTTTGTGTGTTTTTAACGTCATCGTCTATATTTTCAATGTATTTACTTTTGATGTTTTGAATCTCTTCATTCGCTTCTGCTAAACCTTTTAAAAGAATTGAAATATTATCTTTATCTATACCATTTTCAACATCCAAATACTCTTCATACTTACTTCCTATTTCTGAAATCTTTGTTAAACCTAAAGCACTACCTGTACTTTTTAAAGCATGAAAAAATTTCTTAATCTCATTAAGCAATTCTTTATCATTATTTAAACTATAAGCTAATAACTTATCAATTGCTTCTTTAATTTTTTTAGTCTGTTCAACAACAAAAATTTTTATACCTTTATTGACTAGTTCCTTTATTTTATCTCTTTCCATGTTTATTCACCTCTGATTATAATGTCTCTTAATTTTGTATCAAAATATTACACTTATATTTATTTTAAATCACAAAAGGCTAGAGTGAAATACTCTAACCTAAAATTTCTCTTATATCTTTTGTTGGGTGATTTTCATATTTTATTACTTTGCCTTCCCATGTTCTTATCATACAATAATCTTTACCTCTAGAAATCATATACTGTGGTAATATAGGTGTTTTACCTTGTCCCTTAGGTGCATTTATAATATAAGTTGGTATAGCCATACCTGAAGTATAACCTCTCAAGTATTCCATAATTTCTAACCCATCATCAACGGAAGTATTAAAATGTAATGTGCCAATTACGTGTTTAGCATGGAATATATAATACGGCTTAACTCTAATTTTCAATAGTTCATGATTTAAAGCTCTCATAACAAATTTATCGTTATTAATACCGTTTAATAAAACTGCTTGGTTGCCTAATGGTATACCTGCATTTGCTAATCTTTCACAAGCTTTTTTAGCTTCTTCAGTTACTTCTTTTGGATGATTAAAATGAGTATTTAAATAGATTGGATGGTATTTCTTTAACATATCAACAAACTCATCAGTAATTCTTTGTGGCATAGTTACTGGAGTTCTTGACCCAATTCTTATTATCTCAACGTGTGGAATTGCTCTTAACTCTTTTAGTATCCATTCCAATCTATGATCAGGTAATGTAAGAGGGTCTCCCCCAGTAATAAGTACATCTCTAATTTCTTTATTTTCTCTAATATACTTAATTGATTCTTCTATAACAGCAGTAGATTTATGTTCATCTTTTTGTCCGATATTTCTCCTTCTTTGACAATGTCTACAATACATAGCACATTCATTAGTAACGTTAATAATCAAACGGTCAGGATATCTTCTTGTTATACTACCTGCAGGATTTGTATATTCTTCTCCCATAGGATCACTTTCACCACTGTCGCCTGCTAATTCTGCAAAGATAGGTATAGCCATAAGTCTAATCGGATCAAATCTATCATCAGGATCCATCAAACTTGCATAATAAGGCGATATAGCCCATCTATACTTTTTACCAACTTCCTCAATTTGCTTTTTTTCCTTTTCAGACAAGTTTATTATTTTGCTTAAAGTTTCAACATCCATTATCCTATTAGATAATTGCCATTTATAGTCATTCCAGTCTTCCTGTGTTCCACCGAGCACATCTAATATTTTATTTTTTAATTCTTCAAACTTATCCTGCATATAAAGTCCTCTAGGTATAGATTCTCTAACCTCTAAATAATCATCAATCCTTGATTTTAACTCAGCCGCCCTTTTTAATGAAATTTCTCTCTTTTCTTTTAATTGATTCATAGTTTATCCTCCCTCCCTCTCTTTTTGTCTGAATATTTCAAATATTCTTAATTGTTTTTGGAGCATAAGTAAAATAGGTTATTTAACTATAGAAAATACCCCTTTTATATAACTATTTATTAGAATATATGAAAAACATATTAAATAATATTTACCATAAAGGGTTATATAGACTTAGTAGGGTCCATAGATTAGATAATTTGAAAAGAAATATTCAGATTTGCTTAAAGCAGTATATCTATTATAATATTATTTTTATAATTTGTCAATAACTCTCTTTTTTATCATTTATAGAAAGTACTAAAGGTGGTGAAAAGATGAAAAAAGGTGCTATTTCTTTCCTGATTTTAATATTATTTGTAATCGCAACTTTTATTGGTCAGCTATACTATAATGCTTCTGTTGTAAAAACAACTTTTAATGAAATCCTTTTGATAAGTAGTAATATTTCAGAAAAATTAGTTGATAACTTTTTCTCAAAAGATGAAAGATTAAAAAAAGATGCTCAAAATAAAATAAAAAAAATCGTCCTAAAAGATTTAGGATATGACAATTGGTTAGATTATATCGATTACATTGAAGTTAAAATTTATCCTGCCGATGTAGTAGATAATGAAAAAGAAGACTTGATTATAGCTCTTAACATTTCAAAAGATTTAGGCGTAATTGGAATATATAAAAAATATAATGATGGCTATGTTTATGTAGATAAAATAGAAAATCTTGCCTATATTGATAATGTCAGTACTTTAAGATATAAACCTAAAAATCTGATATTTATTATAGTTGATGAAGAATTAGAAGAAAATATAGGTGCATTTTTCTATGATAAATACACAAGAATTTTTACCAAAAAGAATAGTTCCTATGAAGAAGTATTCAGATTTTCTTCTAACTACGAAGGATACTTCTATGAAAAATGGACAAAACCAAAACTTAAAAATCCTAAATGGTATAAACTTGTTGAATATGGAAGTATTGAACAAATAACAGATGAAAATCTGGACTTACATATTAAAGCGTCTAAGATTATTCAAATTTTTGAAAGCGAAGAATCAAATATAGACTCTATCCCAGAAAAATTTATTTTAATAAAAGAAAAAAACTTAGAGTTAGATTATTTTTGGAGCGACAAATATAAGTATTTTATTCAAGGTGAAGGTATTACCAAAGATAATGAAGTTGTTGGAATTATTGAAAGTTCAGATCAATTTGCAGATTATTACCTAGATTTATCTGATAAGTACTATAAAATTATTGATAAAAATGGTAAAATTAAATACATAAGTAGCAATAATTTAAGATTGCTAAATTTAAAGTAAGGAGGTTCTTATGAAACGTTTTGGTATTATAATTTTAATTATTGTTCCTATACTAACTGGATGTATAAATCAGAATAAAAGAGATTTATTTAACTATGTAAATGCAGAACTTCCTCCAGTGGTTGAAATAGAAAATAATGCTCTTGAAAAATATAACAACCTAATTTCTAATAATGATTATACTTATAGTACGTTCTATTCAACTCTAAAAGATGAAATAATTCCAACATATGAAGATTTCTTGAATCAATTAATGAAAATATCTCCTAAAACTAAAGAATTAAAAGAGATACATAACATCTATATCGAAGGAGCAAAATATCAGTTAAAAGCACTAAAGCTATTACAAAAAGGAATTGAAGAAAAAGATAATGAATTACTTTTAAAATCAAGTGAATTTTTAAAAAAGTCAAAAGAATATATGGCTAAATATAAAAATGAAATTGTAACTTTAGCTGAAAAATATCATATGGAATATAAGCTTGATTAATTAAAGCGGTGCTAATTTTGCACCGCTTTAATTTCTGCTAAATATTACTTTTCCGTTTAATACTGTCATATCAACTTTAACATCTTTAATTTTATCCAACGGTATTTTAGTTATGTCTTCAGACAAAACAACTAAATCAGCTAACTTCCCTACTTTTATAGACCCTTTTATATTTTCCTCAAATGTGCAGTAAGCTGGATTTGTTGTAAATAGCTTTAATGCTGTATATAAATCTAATTTTTCATCTGGACACCATCCATCTTCTGGATTGCCATTTAAGTCTTTTCTAGTTACTGCACAATAAATACCATAAAGAGGATTAAATGATTCAACAGGTGCATCAGAACCTCCAGCTAAAAATACACCTTCATCATACATAGTCTTCCATGCATAACTATACTTTAACCTTTCTTTTCCTATCCTTTTCTCTGCAATTTTCATATCTGTCTTTATAAAAATAGGTTGTATATCTGCAATAACATTAAGTTTCTTAAATTTCCTTATTATATCTTTAGATGCTATTTGGCAGTGAATCAGTCTAAATCTAGCATCTTGTCTATAATGCATTTTATTTAGTTTAGAATATACTTCAAGTACTTGTCTCATAGCTCTATCCCCTATTGTATGTACTGCTAGCTGAAGACCATTTACATATGCTAAAGTAAGTATTTCCTCTATTTCTTTAGTAGTATATATTAACACACCTTTAGCTTTAATATCATCACTATAAGGTTCTTCTAATGCCGCTGTTCTAGAACCTAAAGACCCGTCTGCTAAAAGCTTTAGCGGTCCAAACCTAACAAATTCATCTCCATCACGAGTTTTTTTGTTTAACTCTAAAAAATCAATTAATTTTTCTTTTGTATCTAGTAGCATTTGAAGATTTATCCTTGCATTAAGTTTTTCCTCATTTTTCAATTCTTGATAAGCATCTAAAATTTTTTCATATGATTTTAAATGCGAAAAATCATCTGTTTGTATTGAAGTAATTCCTACCTTATTAGCATCATTTATAGCAGATTGAATTATTTCTTTTATCTCTCCTATGTCTTCTGTGAAAGGTATAAGATTATAAACTAAGTATACGGCATTTTCCCTAAGTATTCCTGTAGGCTCGCCTGTTATAGGGTCTCTATCTATTTTCCCACCTTCAGGGTCCTTAGTTTCTTTAGTTATTCCAGCGAGCTTTAAAGCCATTGAATTAACTACACATATATGGTAACAAGCCCTTGATAAAAATACAGGTCTGTCATCAATTACTTTATCTATATCATCTTTATTAGGCAATCTACCTTCAATAAAGTTTTCTTGATTCCATCCTTGACCTAATACCCATTCTTTAAAAACTTTAACTTTTTCATTATTAACAAACTCTTTTAGAGCCCTCTGCATATCTGATATAGAATCAGCATTAGACAAGTCTACTTTATACTTTGATAAACCGTAGCTAATTAAATGCATATGACTATCATTAAAACCAGGTAAGAGAGTTCTCCCTTTAAGGTCTATACATTTAGTATCTTTATTAATAAGCTTTTTACCTTCCTTGTAACTACCACAAAAAATTATTTTATTATCTTCTATTACTACACTTTCAACTTCTTTATAATCATCTTCCATAGTTAAAATTTTCCCATTAAAGAAAAACAATTTACTCATTTATATTCCTCCTAAAATTTTCTAAATAAAATTATAACATAATTAGATATTAGTTAATACAATCAGAAAATACTGCATAAAATATATATTATGAATCTATTTAGGGGGTTTTATTTTGAAAGAAATAGTTAAAAAAATGCTTAAAGAAAGAGGAGTTACTATTGAAGAAATGGCTAAGCTTGTCTACGAACTGCAAAAAGACTATGAAGATATTTCTATAGAAACTGCAATTTTTAACATTGAAAAAGTATTATCTAAACGTGAAGTGCAAAATGCAATATTAACTGGAATACAGCTTGATATTTTAGCTGAAAAAAATTTATTAGAAGAACCTTTACTGTCCATGATAAAAAAAGATGAGCCATTATATGGTATAGATGAAATATTAGCGCTAAGCATAACAAATGTCTATGGTTCAATAGGTTTTACTAACTATGGGTATATAGATAAGATGAAATTTGGAATTATAGGCAAATTAGATAAACTTGGTAAAACTACTGATAAAGTCAATACTTTTTTAGATGATTTAGTTGGTGGCATTGTAGCAGCTGCATGTGCAAGAATAGCACATTCAAAGGGAGAACCTAATTAAATAGACTCTCCCTTTTTAGAAATTATACTTATTATTTAATCAGCGTAACATAAGCCTGCAAATATTTTATAAGCATGTAATCCTTCACTTCGTATAATCGAAAAATTATCTACTGCAAACCAACCTCTTTCACCTGTAGCAGTTTCAATTAAACACCATTCTTTATCATCAGTTCCAACTATAGTAGCTTTCTGTCCTTCATGCAAAACAAAATAATCATCACTATTGTTCCTATTTCTTAATAACTTTATTGGTTTTTTCACAAATACATCATAATTAGTAATATAGATGTCTTGAGGTATTTCAACTAATTTATGCTCTTTTGTTAAAGTATAATATTTATCAAAAAACCAAGTCTGTAGTATCTTTCCCCTAGTTCTTACTGAAAACTTACCTGTGCCATCTATTTTTATACCATATTCAAATAGCCCTTCTGTATTTCCCATTTTGATAATGTCTTCTCCATCAAAATAATAGAAATACGATATATAATCATCACTAGGTCCATAATCACTTATTATAATCTCCTTGAAGTTATCATTCTTATCAATATCAACTATAGCAAAGTATTTGCTAGAATAGACTAGTTCCCCTTCTATCACTAAATCGTTGATATAAAGTTTATAACTATTCATATTTTCCAGCTTGAATAAAATTCTCTCTGTTTTGCCATCACCATTAATATCTACATTTACTTCTTTATTGCATCGATAGACATCATAATTAGTTTTATAATTTTCATGTTTTTCAAGAGACTTACTATACAAGTCCTCAAAGAATTTAATGAATTTTACATTATATTTCTCAATACTATTTAAACTACTAAATTCTACGATAGTTGTCGGTTTATACCAACTTTTTTTAGTAAAATAATTTTTATACTTTTCTTTTTTAAATATATGTCCTTTTCGTGCAAAAATTTCATTTCTAGCATATTCGAGAATCTCATGTGACAATCCTCGTAATTGTTGTTCTGTTAACTTTTCAATATGACTATTTGGAAATATAAAACTATTTTCTTTTTTTACTGGTAATTCATCAGTCTGACTTATCTTTTTATTCTCTATATTCTTATCATTAATTAAACCCTTTTTTACTTTATCTTTGTCAATACTATTGCAAGATACAATAGTAATCAACATAAATAAAATAAAAATTAACAAAATAACCTTTCTTTTTCTCATAAAAAACCTCCATAAAGTTTTAAAATAAAATCAAGGGAGCATACGCCCCCTCATCTATTTCTTCATAAACTCTTCTATTTCCTCTACTGTTTTAATAATATCTTTTGATAAAACTTCACAACCATCTTCTGCTACTAAAACATCATCTTCAATTCTTATACCTATTCCCTCTTCTTCAATATACAGACCTGGTTCTACTGTTAAAACCATTCCTGGTTCTAATTCTCTTTCATAACTACCTACATCATGTGTGTCAAGCCCTAAATAATGACTTACTCCATGATAGTAATACTTAACTATTTCACTATCTTCTTTTATTAAACCTATTTTTTTGCATTCTCTAATTAATACATCTTTTGTAATTTCATTTAATTTCTTTATAGGTACACCAGGTTTTATAGCTTTAATAGTTTCCAACTGTGCCTCTAATACAATATTATAAATTTGCTTTTGTCTTTCAGTAAATTTACCATTAGCAGGATAAGTTCTACTTATATCAGAACAATAATTTTCATATTCTACACCCAAATCAAATAATATTAGAGAATTATCAGCTATTTTACAGTTATTTTGTTCATAATGAAGTATTGTACCATTAACCCCAGAAGCAGCTATTGTTTTAAAAGCTAAGTTCTTAGCACCTAAAGATTTTACTTTAAAATCGAAATATGCTTCAACTTGATATTCCATCATACCAGGCTTTAAGTTTTTCAATACGTTTTCAAGACCTTCCTTAGTAATATTAACTGCTTTCTTTATCTTTTCTATTTCATCTTTCTGTTTAATAGTTCTTAAATCACAAATATCATTATAAATGTTTTTTATATTAATATATGGATATCTTTCTCTTACCTCATTTGCGAAAATAACAGCTGGATTTGTATTTAAATTCCATTCTCTACGCTCTAAATCCAAGTAAAATGCAGAAATATTATTTCTTACTATATTCATTGTTAGGAATTCTTGAAATTCTTCTTTAAACTGAATATTCTTAATACCTGATATCTTTTCAGCTTCATCTTTAGTCATCTTTTTACCAATCCATTTTTCCAACTTAGGATTAGATTTTTCTATGAACAGTGCTTCCTCAACTTTATCATTCTTTTTAACCATACAAAGAATAAAGTTTTCCCTTTCTAATCCAGTTAAGTAATAAAAATTCCTATTAGGTGTATAAGGATACTTCTGATCTGCACTGCGATAAGGTGCATCACCTGAAAATAAAATAACAATAGAACTATTTTCAACCTTATTCATAAGTTTTTTTCTATTGTCTACAAAAAACTTTTGCTCCATAATTTCACCATCCTCAATCAAATATTTAACAATATATTTCTCCAAAAATACTCTGTATCCTTTATTAGATATTTTAAATATTTTTAACTATACTCTATCTTCACTTTAGTTCCTGAAACGCCTGATACTGCTGGCTTAACAATTAATTTAACAGGTACTCTATCTTTTAGTTCATCAACATGACTAATTATTCCTACTGACAATTTTTCTTTTTGAAGTTTCTCTAGCGAAGTCATAACTACATCTAAAATACTACTGTCAAGGGTACCAAACCCCTCGTCTAAGAAGAAAAACTCTATAGAAGTATTTCCTTTTAGCTGTATTTGTGTTGATAAAGCTAAAGCCAAAGATAAAGATGTCATAAAAGTTTCTCCACCTGAAAGTGTATTCACATCTCTTTTTACACCACCATTATAGTTATCACATATGACAAAATTACCTTTGCTATCAAGTTCTAAACTATACCTATTATTAGTTATTTCCATCAATCTCTTTGAAGCTTCTCTAGCAATATACTTCAAATGACTTATTGCAACATATTCAACAAATCTATTCCCTTTTATAAGGTCTGAAATTTCATTTAGCATATCAACTTTTTTTTCAATAACTTTAAGTTCTCTCTCTAACTTTTTGACCTCTATTATTTCTTCTTCCATTTTCCTAATTTTTTCTCTTCTCATACCTAACTTCTCTATTATTTCGCTATAAGCTTCTTTTTTTCTTTTTCTATTTTCAATAAAGTTATTCCACTCGTCTTCACTTAAAGTTTCACCTTTTAATTCAGTTTCAACTCTTTTTATATTATCATTAACCTTTTTTACTTCATCATCATAATCATTTATCTCTTTTTCTAATTGTTCTAATTTATCTTTATCAATATAGCTTAATCTTATTTCATCAATAGTTTTAAACCCTAAATTACTCATAACAACTGTTAGCTCATTTTTAATATTGTTTTCTGTATCTTTTAGCGTCTTAACTGTTTTCAGTAACCCTTCCTTACTAAGCTGTAAGTCTTTTAGTGTTTTTTCTTTGTTTTTTAAATTATTTCTAGTTTCTTCTTCTTTTTTAATAATATCTTCTTTTACCTTTCTAACTTCATCTAAATATAGTAGAGGATTTTTACTTGGCGAAACAGTTTGAATCTTAATATTATTTTCCTCTATTATTGAAGTTAAATTTTGACCATCTCTCTTTATTAAATTCATTTCACTATTAGTCTTACCAAGTTCATCATTTAACTTTTTCATTTCATCTGATATTTCTTTAATTGACTCTCTTATTCTTTTAGCATTACTTTCTAATTCTTCATACTCTAAATCTTTTTTCTTAATCTCTTCAGATGTACTAATAAAACTTTTAATTTTTAAAGTATTTTTAACTTCTTTATGTTTCTCTTCTATCCCGCTATATTCCTCTTTGTTAGCTTCTAATTCTCTGAAAGTTTCTTTAATTAATTCATTATCTTTTCTAATAGTTTCTAATAAAACTGCTTTTTCTTTCTCTAGATTATTTAAATTTTCTTTTATTTCATCTACCTTTTTCCTATATTCTTCATATTCCTCGTTCCATTTCTTTAAATATGATTCATTCTTTTCTAAATCTCTTTTTCGATTTTCTATTTCTTGCTTAATATTTTCTAAATTTATATCTTTAATTAATTCATCTAGTTTTTGCATTTCTTCAGTTAAGTTTTCTTCTTTTGCTATAAGCTTATAAAGTTCAGAATTTAGTTTTTCTATTTTAAGATTTAATTCTTTTTGTGTTTTTTCAAGTTCCAATTTATTTTCTTTTATACTCTTAATTTCAGACACATCAACTACATCTGCTTTTTTAGGATGATGCATTGAACCACATACAGGACAAGGATCTCCTTCTTTTAAACTAACAACTATGTTATTCATATGACTTATTAACTCTAATTCGTCAATCTCTTTTTTCAGAATATCCAGCTTTTGTTCTACTAAATTTAATTTTTCTTTGAAAACTTTGATTTCTTTTTCAATATTTTGTTTTTGCCCTTTCAGTCCACTTAATTCTCTTAAAATTCTTTCTTTCTTCTGCAGATTTTCTATCATCTTTGCTTCATCTAGTAAAGATTTAGTGTCTTTCGGCTTATTAGCCTCAAGCTCTTTTATTTTGTTTTCGTAAATTTTATATTTTTCTTTCTTTTCATTTAGTAATTTTTCTATTTCTTTTAATTTTTCTTGGTTAAAAACTGTATCCTTCTTTAGTTTTTTGTTTTTCTCCTCTAGTTCATTTATTTTTTTACCTAATTCTATATATTTTTTTTCAAGTTCCAAACCTTTTATCACTTTATCTCTAAATTCACTACTTACTTTTATAGCTAACATTTTCTCTTCTATTGTTTTTAGTTCTTTATCCTTCTTATCTTCTTCTAATTTTAAATCTTCTAATGCTTTTTCACATAAATCAAAGGCTTTTTTAAGTTCCGAATATTTTTCCCTAAGTTTATTCCTTTCCAAAATTAGCTTTTCGTTTTTTTTATGTAACTCAACTACATTTTTTAGTTCTGTTTCCTTTTCTATAAGGCTTGGTAGTTCTTTATTCTTCCTTAAGCTTATTTCTGTATATTCCTTTTCTAAGCTTTCTTTTTCTTTCAAAACATTTTGTATATATAACTCTAATTTTTTTAATTCCTGCTCATTTTTATTAATCTCTTCTAGTGTTTTATCTAAGTTATTTATATAAGGTTTTAATCCTTGTGCATTTTTGCCTTTTAAATACTTTTCTCTTTTTAATTCAATCTCTTCTTTTTTAAGCTTTAATTTTTCTTTTACTTCCTTATATTTTTTTAAATCTACTTGTAAGTCCCATATTTTACTTAGTTTTTCATATTCTTTATCTAACTTTTCATTTTCTACTTTTAAATCTATTTCTTCTTTCTCTATACTCTTTAATTCTTCTTTTAGCAGCTTTAGGTTTTCTTCATTAACATCTTCGTATTTGTTTAACTGACCTTGTATAACGTTTAATTTTGCCTCTTCCTCTTTTCTTGCTTTTTTAACTCTATTAGTCAAATCTGTCCCATATTTTTCTAAACCTAGTATTCTTTCTAGCATATTACGTCTTTCACTACCAGTTAATTTTAAAAAATCACTAAATCGTCCTTGTGGCAATACAACAGACCTTATAAAATCGCTGTTATTTAATCCTATTAGCTTGATTATTTCTTCATTAATATCGGAAACTTTATCTATTATATTAGTCTCATTTCCATTCTCATCTAAATAACATAATCTTGCTAATGTAGTCCTTGTTCCACTATCGCTCTTTTTAAGTTGTCTTTCTACTTTTACTCGCTTTCTTGAGTGTCCACATCCAACTTCAAATATAAAACTTACATTTAATTTCTCACAATCTGTATTTATAAACTCTTTTGTACCTCTTGATATCTGACCATAAAGTGCTATAGTTATAGCATCTAAAATGGTAGATTTTCCACTACCAGTTGGACCGAATATCCCAAACAGTCCTTTTTCTGTTAGTTTGGAAAAATCTATAGTCTGCTCTTCTATAAAGCTGTTTAATCCTGAAATACTAAGAAGAATAGGTTTCAACATCGTCACCTTCTTCATAAATTATTTTCGTGAAAAGCTTTATCAAATCCTCACTAGGCTCTACATCTTTCTCTCTTATATAAAACTCAGTAAATAACTCTACTATATTTCTCTCACTATAATCCTCAAATTCTTCTATCACTTCAACTTTGTCTTTTATTATAGGAATAATACTTAATATATCAGGTTTTATCTTTTTGATTTCTCTAATTTCTGTTTTTGAAATAACCTTATCAGTAACAATTTCTAAATACGCCCATACTTCTCTATCTTTGTTTTCTTCGCATTTCTTTATTGCTTCTTCTATCCCATTTACCTTCCATACTTCTATAGGTTTATAGTTTTTTAAGTATACTTCTTCTATATTTGGCTTTTGTTTAGGTTTAACATCAATTATATATACACATTTGCTGTACCCTATTTCACTTCTGCTGTATTGTATTGGAGAACCTGAATAATACGCTTTTATTTTTTTAGATTTAACTTTTTGTGGTTTATGAAGATGCCCTAGAGCTATATATTGTGCTTTAAATGGAAGTTTATCTATATCAACAGTAAGACCTCCCCCTAACTGTATTGGTCTTTCAGAATCTGAAGTATCTCCTCCTGCCACGAAAATATGACTTGCTGCAATATTTATAGTATCATCTCTAAAGTATTTAGATAGATTTTCGAATATCTCTCCTACCTTATTTGAATAACTTTTCTGTATTTCATTTTCATCTAACATATCCCCTAAAACTTCATTTAACCTCTGTTCACTAGGATAAGGAAGAGTTATGATTACTATTTTCTCACCTTTTATTTCAAGTTCTAAGCATCCTTCACAAGAATTTACAACTTTATGTTTTCCTACTATACCAGTTTCAACTGTACTATTTGGCTTTCCTAACAGAATAATTCCCTGCTCTGTTGCCAAAGAATTTGCTGCAATAAGTCTTTCTGGACTATCATGGTTTCCTGCAATTACTAATACAATTCTCTCTCCACCTCTTGATAATCTCTTTAAAGCATCATAAAAAAGCTTTTCAGCTCTTGCAGGTGGATTACTATTATCATAAATATCTCCTGCTATAATGATTAAATCAACTTCTTTTTCGTTTACTATTCCCACTAAATCATCAATAAATTTCTCCTGCTCATCTAATCGGCTATAATTTTCTAAGTACTTACCTAAGTGCCAATCTGATGTGTGGAGGATCCTCATATTACTCTTACCTCCTTATCAAGCTCAAATAGATAAAGATAGCTTTCTTTTACTTTTTTACCTGTTATTTTTTCTAAAGCCTCTTTATACAGTTCAATTTGAACTTTATATTTTCTAATTATATTTTCTAAATAATCGTTATACACAAAATCTGTTTTGTAATCTACTAATACAAGTTCATTTTCTTCTTCAAAATAACAGTCTATTACCCCTTGTATCAGCAATTCTTCATCACAACTGCTTACATCTTTAATAACTTCTTTAGCTTTCTTCCTAAGTACAAAAGGAACTTCTTTATACAGCTTTTCTGCTGCTATAATACGTTGTCCAATATTACTTTTAAAAAAGTTTAAAATCTTAGATATATCAATAACTTTAGCTTCTTCTTTAGTTAGTAATTCTCTTTCTGTCATATCATCTATTTGCTGCTTAATATATTGCTCGTCTATATCAGCTTTAAATGATAAATGCTGCATCATAAAATGCATTATTGTGCCTTTTTCAGCTTTTGTAAAACCTTTTTTACTTTCTAAAAATCTAGGTTTTTTAATTAATGATGGTGTTTTCATGACTGCATCCTTAATGTCTTTAAAAGAAAGATTCTTTATGTCTGTAACAGAAAGCTTAGAAGGTATCTCAACAGATTCTTTAAACTTATACTTCCAATTAAACCTTAAGTCAATAACATCTCTGTATTCAGAAGCTTTTTCTAATTTAAAACTTCTAAGCTTTTCTAATATTTCTCTACGTTTTGCGAGCTCGTCACTTTTTTCCATCAAAACGTTGCTTCTATCTATAATATTTATTTTCCATTTTGAAATATGGTTATCTAATGTATTCTCATCAGTTTCTAAACCAGCTTTCTTGTGAATTAATAATCCATCTTTATGCTCTGATAGAGCACTCATTATCCAATCTAAATAGCAACTAGATTTTGTTAAATTATAAAGATTTGTGCCATCACACCACTTTAAACTTCTATTATTAATATTTTTGACTGAACCTAATAGGATAAGCTTATCTACAGCACGTGTCAGTGCTACATAAAGCACTCGCATTTCTTCTGATAGACTTTCTAGTTTCATTTTTTCTTTCATAGCTGTCAAAGGTAGAGTTTCTAAATAAATTCTCTTATCTAAATCTATAAACTTAGGTCCTATTCCTAAATCTTTGTGAAGCAAAATATCTTCTCTAGTATCCATCAGATTAAACTTTTTCCCCAAACCAGCACATATTACTACTGGGAACTCAAGCCCTTTGCTTTTGTGTATACTCATAATTCTTACAACATTTTCATTTTCTCCAATAGTTTTTGCTGCTGACATGTCTCCACTACTTTTTGTTAGCTTGTCTATAAACCTAATAAAATTGAAAAGACCATTAATTGATGTCTTTTCAAATTGACTTGCTCTATCAACTAAAATTCTTAGATTAGCTTGTCTCTGTTTTCCACCTGGCATAGAACCTACAAAATAATAAAAATTGGTTTCTCTTAATAATTTCCATATAAATTCGTCAAGTTTCATAAACTTAGCTTCTTCAGCCCATTTATCAAGTTTTTCAATAAACTTCACCAACCTATGCTTTAGTTCATCATCTTTTTCAACTACATATTCTTCTAAAGCCTTATAAAAAGCTCCTTCACTTTTATTTACTCTAATTGCAATCAAATCGTCTATTGAAAAATTAGCGATAGGTGACCTCATTACACTTAATAAAGGTAAGTCCTGCCTTTTATTGTCGATCAACTTAAGTAAATTTATAAAAATCTTAATTTCTAAAGCTTCCAAATAGCCAGTATTATCATCAGAATATACTGGTATCCCCTCTTTTAATAATACTTCAGTAAAAATTGAAGCCCAATTTTTAGTTGCTCTTAATAAAATTACAATATCTTTATACATTATATCTCTGAACTTCTGCTTTTTAGGGTCATACGTTTTTTTACCTATAAGTTCTTTTATTTTCGAAGCGATTATATTGGCTTCAACTTCTATATCCGTCAATTCTTCAAGCTCTTCATCAATATCAAGTTCAGATGCATCTTTCTCTACAATATTTATTTCTATACTTGAATCCCAAATATCACCGAAATCCAATCCTTTATATAAATAAGCATCTTCTGTATAGTCTATTTCCCCAAGCCTCTTTGACATTATTTTTTTGAAAATATAATTTACACCTTCTAATATTTCTTCTCTACTTCTAAAGTTTTTAGACAAATCTATTCTTACGTTAATATCTTCTATATTTTTTGAAAAAGTATCGTATTTTTCTATAAAAAGATTAGGATCAGCTAATCTAAATCTGTATATGCTTTGTTTTACGTCTCCTACTAAGAATAAATTATTATCTCTTTTTATACAGTTTAATATAGTTTCTTGCACAATATTGCTGTCTTGGTACTCATCAACAAAAATATATCGAAACTTATTTTGATATTCCCTTTTTACGTCTTCATTTTCCAGTATTTTTAACGTATAATGTTCCAAATCATTAAAATCAAGAAGATTTCTTTCTAATTTTCTGTTTTTATACATTTCTCCAAAATCTACAACTATTTTATAAAGGTATTTTAATATAGGATAAATTTCTTTCAAATATCTAACATTAACTTCTATATCATTAGTTATCATTTTATTTTTTATAGAATCAATTATCTTTTTATAATTATCTCTTAATTTCTTTACCTTTTTAACTTTTTCTTCATCTACTTCAAGTTTTCTATTGCCTCTTATAGACTTTAATTTTTTGTGCTTTATACTATTTATCTCATCAAAAAAGTTCTGTAAGCTTTTTGACAAGCCTTTTTCAAGTGAATCTATATTTTGCATATCATCGTATAAAGCTTCTAAGTACTCAACTGGACCATTTATTTTTCTGCAAGTTTCAATAGCTTTATTTATCATATGCTTAGCACCGTCAAGTTCAATATATAAAATATCTTTTATAGTTTTAATCCAGTTACCCTTTTCTAGTTCTTCCTTATCTACATTAAACATTTCGATACTTTCTTTTAACCATCTCTCTGGATACGGTTTACTCTGAATAAAATAGTATACTCTTAATATTAGCTCTCTAAGTTTTATATCTTCTTTATCTCTTCCATATCCTTCAACAAGTTTTATAAAATATTCGCTGCCTTTTTCATACTCTTTTTCTAGAATCTCATCTAAAACTTCCTGTCTAATAATACTCAATTCTGTTTCATCACCAATTCTAAACCTATGATCAATATCAACTAAATGAAAGTTTCTCTTTACAACATCTCTACAAAAAGAATGTAAAGTCATTATTGAAGCCTTATTTAATAAAGAAATCTGTTTTCTTATATATTCATCTTCACCATTTTCTTCTAGCTTTTTTGTCAATGCATCTAAAATTCTTTCTCTCATTTCTCCAGCTGCAGCATTTGTAAACGTAACTATCAAAAGTTTATCTATATCTACCTTATCTTCAGTTATTATTCTAATTATTCTCTCAACTAACACAGCAGTTTTTCCAGAACCAGCAGCTGCTGATACTAATAAGTTTCTATCTCTTAACTTAATCGCACTCAATTGGTCAGAGGTCCAACTAGGCATTTTGTTCACCTCTACTTTCCTCTGCTATTTTTTCTAATACTTCTTCATTAGTTAATTTTTTTATATTTCTATAGCTATTGTTTTCAAATTTTGTATCAAACTGACAAATAGAGATATACTGACAGTATTTACAAGACGTAAAGTCACCTATTTTACAAGGCTCAATCTTAATATTGCCTTTGAGAATTTCAATAGCAATTTCAGCAATAAGATTACGTACGTGTTTTATAAGTAATGTTAGCTCTTCTGTAGAAAGCGCTGAAGACCTTTTTCCTATTTCACCACTTTTATTTAAAGTAGCTGGAATAATCATAGATTTTCCGTTTTGTTCAATATCTCTATCCATTGCTTTAACTACTTTGACATCTTTTAAAATAATTCCATCTAGCTTTAACTTTTTCATTATTTCATTTTCTATTTCAGCTTCTTCAATCCCTTCGCCATTAACTAGAGGATCATCTATTCTAAAGTAAAAAACGCCACCAGGATATAATTCGTCCTTAACTAGCTTGTCTTTATTTTCTAAAATCGCATCTAGATAAACTATTAACTGTATCTGCAATCCATAATAGACATCTGATAAGCTGAATTTTTTATTTCCTGATTTATAATCTATTATCTTTACGTAATTTCCATCTGAATCTTTATACATATCTATTCTATCAATTCTACCTTCAAGTTTAATTTTTTCTCCATTTGGTAACTGAATAATAATTGGTGGAATCTCACTATTATTCCTATCAGCAAATTCTAATTCATATTTTAAAGGGTAAAATTCTCCCTTTCTCAAATGTTCAGTTAAAGTCCATGCAGCCCGTTTACTAATTCTTTTCAATTTTTTTACTAAGTATTTGTATCTGTGAGTACTTTGAAGTAAGTTGTTCTCAAACTCAGGTACTAACTCATCGATTACCATATCTACTAAATTATCACACTGCTCTTTGCCTAAATCTTTCCATGAAACATTTCTCTCTTTGAGTTTTTTAGCAAATACTTCTATAGAAGAGTGAAATAATCTACCCATATCAGGAGCTTTTATTTTAAATTCTTTTCTCTCTTTAGGCTTTAATCCAAAATTTACAAAATGTGAAAATGGACAGTTAACAAATTTCTCCAGTCTTGATATGCTAGACTTAAACGGCGCAGCATAAAGTGCTTTTGCCTTTTTTTCTCCTATGTAGCTTTCTTGATTATCGAAAGAAAGCCCATCTATCAGATTTTTTAATCTTTCTTTCCATTCATTATTATTAAAATACCAGCCATATACTTCCCACCATATATCATCTAAATTATCTCCATCTAAATATTCCCTTAAGCTTTCAATTAGATATTTATAAGTAGATTCAGGCATCGATATTAAATCTATATTTTTCTCATTTTCCTTTGTTATATCGCTAAGCTCGACTATATTTGGAAATAATCTTTTAAATCTCTCAATATATATTGATGGCCTTAAGGCTTTACCTTCTATGTCAGCTATCGGATAACTTACCCATAAGTATTCAGTTGGTTTAGCTATTGACTTATAAACTGAAAATCTCTCTTCTTGAATTCTTGAATCTATATCATTATTAACCTGAATAGAAGCTTGTTTCATTGAAATTTTATCTTCTTCTGTCAATATTCCTTCTTCTCTATATGCAGATGGCAGTAAACCATCATTTACGCCAATCATAAGTAGTGCTTTTATATCATGGCTTCTAGATCTTTCTAAATTACCAACAAGTACTTTATCAATAGTAGGTGGTAAAATCCCTACCTCATACTCTCCAAATCCTGCTTCTAAAATCTTTTTATAATCTTTAATACTTATTATTGTGTCATCTAGCATTTCAACTAATTGATCAAATACTTCTATAACTATGTTCCATATCTGCGTATTCTCGTTTACTTGTTCAAGTTCACCTGCTTCTTTTAATACTTGTATTCTTTCTTCAAGTTTTTCTTCGATATTTATTTCCATTAAAAACTCAAATAATACTTTAGTTTTATCGCTGACCTTCCTTCTTTTTTTCATTTCATCATTAAATTTTACAAAAGGATATATAAACTTCTTACGAATTTCATTTATGAAATCTAAATCATATTCTTCTTCGCCATAAGTAAAATCATCAAACCATTTATCACCTTCTATACCATAACTCAAAACATAATTTTCTAGCTCTTCATATTCACTACTATCTAGATCTGTGAAACCTGTTTTTATAAAATTGAATACATCTTCATATTTAAAATTTCTAATGATTATATCTAATGATGTTAATATAAGTTTGACTATCGGATTATTTAATATACTTCTCTTTTCATCAATAAAACAAGGTATTTTATATTCAGAGAATACTCTTTTTATAATCATTCCATATTCATCAATTGAAGATGGTACTACCGCTATGTCTTTCCATCTATACCCCTTATCTCTTACAAGTGAAATAATTTCTGAAGCTAAATGTTCAACTTCTGTGTATGGATTTGTAGCTTTAAAAATCTTTAAGTTAGAAACTTCATCTCTATATTTTTTATATGGATAAGAAAAAAATTCACCTTCTAAATATACCAATTCAGGGCTTTTTGCTAGTTTTAAATCTCTTCTAACATACGTAGTTGAAATTTTTGCTTCTTTAGCTATTTTAGATAATATATCATATGTTTTTCTGGTAGGCGCAAAAATATCATAATCTCTAGCAAAATCATCTAAATCTAGTGTTAAAGCTATATTTAATCTTGAAGCTTTTTCAAGCAGCTTTTGTAAAATATGATATTCCTGACTGGTAAAAACATCGAAACCATCTATCCAAATTTCTGCACCTTCTAAAGATGAAGTTTTATCTATATTTTCTATAAGTAAATCAAGTTTATCTTCTTCATCAAAATACTCTTTACGTTTCATAAATTCATTAAACTTTTCATACATATAAGTAATGTCTTTTAACTTTTTATTTAAAATATTATTCTCCTGAAATAAATCTATTTTATCTCTAAGCAGTTCGGGTGTTATCTCATTTCTTTTAAAGTCTTTAATAAGTGCGCAAAAGTCAGAAATAAAGCCATCCTGCTTTGAAGCCTTATTATATATTATTAAATCCTTTGAGTTCTTCTCAAATAATCTTCTTAAAATCATTGTTTTACCAAGCTCGTTTATTTCTACCTTTTTTAATCCACCAACTTGGCTAAATACTTTATAAGTAAGTCTTTCAAAACTAAGTATTTCAAGATCTATAATTCCTGGCATATCCATTTTAGTAATAAAGTCGTACTCTGTTTGTAGAGTAAATTGCTCTGGAACAAGTAAAATCAATTTATTATTTGTACCGCTTAATATTCTATCTTTTATCTCTTTAAAAATTTGATAAGTTTTTCCACTGCCTGCTCGTCCCAAAATAAATCTGAGTTGCATAAAATCACCTCTTTTATATAAGGGAAATATATATTTATTCTTCAAAATTATTACATTCCCTTTTAATAACTGTAATTTTATTTGAATTCTTGTTATTTGTACCAAAATTTAAAAACTTTGTCTTCAAGCTCTTTTGTATTTTTTACGATACAATGGTTATTCCACTCAATCGGCATTAATTTTTTATATACTCTAGTTGTAAATCTTTCGTCTATTAGCAAAATTATTCCTCTATCTGACTCTGTTCTAATTAATCTTCCTGCAGCTTGGATAACTCTATTAAAACCAGGATAAATATAAGCATAGTGAAAGCCATTACCTTTAAACTTGTTATAATAAAACCGTAAAATCTCTCTTTCAGGAGACAGCTGTGGAAGCCCTACACCAACTATAATAACTCCATTTAATCTATCTCCAACTAAATCAATACCTTCTCCAAATATTCCTCCCATAACTGCAAATCCTAGCAAAGTCCTTTCATTATTAGGTGTAAATAAACTTAAAAATTCTATTCTATCGGACTCTTGCATATCTTTCATCTGTTTAACAATATCAAAGCTACTATCGTTATCTGCAAATATTTCATAAACTTTGTCCATATATTCATAAGATGGAAAAAATACAATATAATTTCCTGTTTTCTTTGTTATTAAGCTTTTAATAAATTTAGCAACTTCATGATAGTATAATTCTCTTTTACTGTATTTAGTAGAAATTGTATCATTTATTAATAGAGAAAAATTATCTTTTGGAAAAGGAGATTCTAATAGCAATATTTTATCTTCATTATCTCCTCCTAATAATTCAAAAAAGTATTTAATAGGTATCAAACTAGCAGAAAAAAATATACATGAACGAGCTCTTTTTGTAATTTTATTTAAATTCTCAGAAGGGTCTAAACACATTAGCTTAACTTTGAAATCCTTCTTTGAATTTGCCAAATAAGTAACATACTTTTCAGAATACAGTTCATAGATTCTTATAAAATTTATGGTTTCAAAATACTGCTCTAATAAATCATTGAAAAAAACTTCATTTTTAACTTGATGTAAATTCTTTTCAACTATACCTATGAAAGTTTTTAACAATTTGTATATTTCTACGGGTTTATTATCTTTTACTAAATATTTATTTTCAGTAGTTTTACATTCTTTTCTAAGCTTAATTAAACTAGAATTAATTGTTTTTGTAATTTCAAATATTTCATTTGATACATCCTTAGTCTTTCTTTTTAATTCTAAAAACTTACTCTTATTTATCTCAGCTGAAAACATTTCTCTTGCTCTATCTACTAAATTATGTGCTTCATCAACTAAAAATACATATTTATCGTAATTGTCATAAAAGAAGCGTTTTAATTGTACTCGTGGGTTAAATGCATAATTATAATCACATATAACAATATCAGCCCATTCAGATAAATCTAACGAAAACTCAAAAGGACATATTTTATGCTTATATGCATATTTTTCAATAATATTTCTATTAAAATCATCTTCGTTAAAAATATCTAAAATGGCTTTATCAATTTTATCAAAATATCCTCTTGCTAGTTCACAGTATTCTGGATTGCAATTAGTTTCTTCCATCGGACATATCTTATCTTTGGCAGTTATCACAATGCTTTTTAGCTTCAATCCATTGCTTCTTAATATTTCTAGACTATTTTCAACAACAGTAGAAGTTGTATTTTTTGCAGTTAAATAAAATATTTTTGAACAAATTCCTTCTCCTATTGCCTTTAAAGCTGGAAATATAGTCCCCATAGTCTTACCTATGCCTGTTGGCGCACACACAAATAATTTATGATGGTTTAATATTGATCTATATACACCCACTGCAAGTTTTCTTTGACCTCTTCTGAATGAATCGAAAGGAAATTTTAGTTTATTTAAAGAAGCATCTCTTATTTTTATCCAATTCCAATAGTTTTCATAATGTTTTATAAAATAATCCATTATACTGTTAAAGAAATCTTCTAACTCTTTAAATTCAATATCAAAGAAAAAGCTTTTATACTTTTCTTTATCAATTTGAAAATATGTTAATTGTATTGAAATGCTGTTAATATTGTTTTCTAAACAATAGAAATAAGCATATATTTTAGCTTGAGCTAAGTGTAAACTATTGTATTTAAAATTTTCATTATCTATATCAATATAAGTTGATTTAATCTCTTCAATTACAACTTTATCATCACTTTTATATAACCCATCAATTCTACCACTAATCTCAATTAAAATATCATTATAATTAACAACATGTTTTAAAGGAACTTCACTTTGATAATCTTCATCTCTCATCAAACGTACTCTTTTATGAGCTTTTGTCCCTTCAACAGCTCTGTTTTTACCTCTAATAATATTTATAATATCTCCAGTTTTAAAAACAAAGCTTACTAAATTACGAACTGAAATTTTTATATGATTTACAGAGTTCATTATAATCCATCCCCTATATTTCTTAAATATAATTATAGACTAAAATAATATAGTTATCATCTTTATTAATAATTTTCTTGTTCTTTGATGTCTGATTTTCTATAATTATACACTGTTTATGTGACTAATTTACAAAATTTTGTATAAAATATATAGAGAAAGTACAAACCATAAGTTTATAAGGAGGTTAAAGTTATGCCTAACTTAACGCCTTATAATAGAAGAAGAAATCATATGAGAAGCTTTATTAAAAATTTCTTTGATGATGATTTTTTCTTAAGTTCCGCTGATTTTTTTAATACCAATGGATTATCAATGAGAGCAGATATAAAAGAAACAGATAAAGAATATATTATAGAAGCTGATATGCCTGGTTTTTCAAAAGAGCAAATTGATATTACAGTTAACAATGGGTATATAACTATTAAAGCAGATAGAAAAGATATAATCCATGAAGAAAGAGAAGGTTATATTAGAAGAGAACGTAGATATGGAACTTTACAAAGAACTTTTAGACTTCAAAATGTAAAAGAAGATGAAATAAAAGCTAAATATGAAAATGGAGTATTAAAGATAATTCTTCCTAAAATTAAGGAAGGAAAAGATGGTGTTAGAAAAATTGATATAAATTAATCTAAAAAGCGGCTAACTAACTGCTAGCCGCTTAGCTTTTTTATACTAAGCAATTTCTTTAAAATTTTCTATATATTTATCCGCTAAACTGCATATCTCATCTTTATATGGAAAAGAAAATTCATCTGCAACAGCAAAAACCTTCATTCCTGCTCTTTTAGCAGCTAGTACACCAGCATAAGTATCTTCGAATACTAAACAATCTTCAGGATTTACCTTTAAGTCTTCAGCTACCTTTAGAAAAACATCAGGATGCGGTTTACCTTTTTCGACTTCGCAGGATGTTCTTATAGTATCAAAATAATGAAGTATATTATGAGTTTTCAATACTTCTATTGCTAATTCTCTAGAATTACTTGTTCCAACACCTAATTTTGTACCTTTTTGTTTAAGATACTCTATAAACTCCTTTACACCTTTTTTTAATGGAACTCTGTTTTTATAAAAATCATAAGCCATAGCATTCCATTCTTCTTTTATCTCTTCAATTGATTCTTTTAAATTAAACCTTTTTTTAAAATATATTGCTGTTTCTGTAAAGCTCATTCCTTCGATAGCTTTTTGCAAATCTTCAGGTAGCTTAATACCTCTTTTACCCAGAAAATCTATATCGATTTGTTCCCAAATCCACATTGAATCTACAATAGTACCATCCAAATCAAATATTACTGCTTTTACTTTGCTAAACATAAATAAACCTCCAAAATTAATTGCTTTATTATTTATTCTATTATATTCTAATATTTTACCGTTAGTTTAGTCAATTCTAATAATTATTTAAATAAAATTCTTGCAACTCTTCATCACTGCAAAATTCTAAATCCTCTCCCTAATTATGCTTTAAAATCTAGGAATACTAACTTCATCTGGATATGGAAATCTTTCATTGTGATATCTTAAAAACAATAAATAATTCCTTAAATCCTTATAATACTCTTCAAAAGTTCCAATTTCCCGATTTCTATAAGCATGAATAGCATTACGTCTATGTTGTACATGTAAAACCCATTCGTCCCATTTATAATTTTCTTCCCATATTCTTTTCTTAAAAAAATGCCTCATTCTTTCTAAATCCAATACATCTGGGTCTATTAACTTATCACCCTTTCTTATTGCATCTATATCATCTTTATAGTCATTATAAAATATTGAAAGAAATAATTTCATAGTTCCTTCTACCAAACTTCCTAAATTAGCCCAAGCCAAAATTAATCTACCACTTTCATTTTCTATATCCTCATTGTTATTTTGTACCCACAACTTAAGACACTTTGATAATGAGACTTGCCAATCAAGCCGAGATTTACTTAGTAATTGTGCTGCTTCTAATGGAGCCCATTCAAATGCATTAGACCAAAAATCATTTAAACATTTATTAAAATTAATTATACGCTCAACTACTCCTTCAATTTTCATTGATTGTATATCTCTATTATCAATAAACATCATAAAGTTTAACTTCCTTCAAAACAAATCTTCTATTTTTAATTTCTAGAATTGCAAATATAAATCCTATTAGAATATATGAAAAAAATATTTTGTCTTATATCCACAAAAATTTTTATACATATATCTTTTCTTAATTAGCAAAAGAGCAAAAAAAGCCAAAGGCAATATAACCCTTGACGTTAAACTATTATCTTCTTCTTTTTTATATCTGAATATTTTTTGAATAATTATCTTTTCCCGTCCTTTCTACTTTATCAATTAAATAAAATCCTTCTTACTAATAAATCTATTTCCAATGTCATGATTATCTTTACAAACTATAAACAAATTTTTTATGAATAAATATGTTAATATTTCTTTAAATTAAACCCTAAAATTTGCACTTCATCTTCTTTATCTAGTCTCTTATCATAATTTTTTCTTAATTGAATCATATTAAGATGGTCAAAGCCACATTCTCTATAAAACTTCATCGCACTTATATTTCTTGGTATAACATCAACAAATATCGAAACTATATCTTTTTCAGTCATAATCTCGTCTAATTTAGACATAACATATTTTCCTATACCCTTTCCTCTATATCTTTCTACTATATATAAGTCTTCCAACCAAGCTACATTTTGTCCACCATATCTAACATAGAAAAACCCTATTACTTCTCCATTACAAAAGATATTATAAACACTTCCTGTATTTCTCCACTCTTTTAAAGTTTCTTTTCCTTCTTCAAGTGTATGCCAGTACTGCTTGGGTGCATTATTCAAATTCCTATGATAATTCAATAATTCTGTAATCATTTCTGCTGTAATTGTAAACATATCCTCGTTAAGTTCTTTTATTGATATATTCACCTTAATCCCCCGCTTTCATTGATGTATACATAGCTTTCGCAACTTAATTTTTAGCATTGATACCTAGTCTCAATCTCTAAAAAAATCAGATTCATAAGTTCCAAGTTTGTAATTTTCATCATCAACATAAATCATATTGTAATTATATGCATATCCTCCGACCATTTCTTTTCTAAGTTTTAAATTATTTTTAGTATCATCTATAGCTATATGCATATCAAAAAGCTTTTTCCCTTTCACAAAAAAACCTTTTACTCCGAATAATGAAATATGTATGTAATTTTCATTTCTATCTATAGAATTTATAAGATATCTAAACTCATATCCTCCTTGATATAACCGTCCATCTTCGAAATGTAAACCATTACCTTTAGAGTCAATCCAATAACCTTCTAAAGCTTTTTGTAATGATAAATTCCTTCTATTTAATTTCTTAGTTTTAATTTTTTTAGCTTCATCTTTATCAATTAACTCTGGATAACTCATATCTGAATAAATCTTTTCAATCTGCTCCCCTAGATTGCTTTCACTTTTATAATAGTTGTCATTATAAAATATTATATCTTTAATCACAGTAGTTTCATCATATTCTGCTTTTGCATTTGAATGAATAAATATTTTGATTTTATAATATATTACATTTTGTTTTTCTTTGATTTTTCTTAAATTTGATTCTTCAATTAAAGAAATCAAATTATCAATATCCTTTAGATTAGTAATCTTTTTATATTTTTCTCCAATCTGTATCTTAATAAAATCTATATCTTCTTTAAAAGTTAATTTAGTATAATTATCACATCCCACTAATATAACAGTGCATAGCCATATCATTAGAAAAATATATATGTTTCTTTTAATCACACTCCACCCTTCCTTTATTTATTTTTAAATTTTTTTAAATGTTTTAATATTTTTACTAAAAGATTTTCTTTACATTTTTTAAATGTTTTTATTTTAGTACTAATATTTTGTCTGAAGTATCCAATTTTGGTGTAAATTAACTTGTAATTTATGGTGTAATATATTATAACTTTTTCAAAAGAGGTGTCAATCTTGGGAAATAAATCCAAAGCCATTTTAATAATATTTTTCAGTTTGCTGCTTTTACCCTTACTTGTTACAGGATGTTCTAAAAAAAGTATCCAACAAATAAATGAACAAAATAAAATAACCAATGACACATCAAGAACAAATCCTAAAAATAAATATATATCCACTAATCAATTAAAAGATGGTATTTTAATCAGGGAAATAGATATTAACAGTATAAAAGATGAACAATTAAATATAGTAATTAAAAATGAAACTTTAGAAAATGGAGTATACGGTTTTTTCTATAAAGATGAAGTCAAATATTATGTATTCTTCAATGGAGTAAAAATAACAACTATACAAATATTACATTCAATATTAAGAACAAACTATTGTCTATTTCCTATAATATAAGTGATATCAAAGGATTTAGAAGAAAATCACTTTTTATGATTGAAAAAACTTTCAAAGAATCTTTCAATTCTATTAAGTTAATAAACAATGGTAAAAATGATTATTTTGTTAAAATATATATAAATTAGCTTTTATTCAACTCAATAAATCAATAACCTATTTTTTCTTTCTTCAAAATATAAAATAATTTTATATAACAATCTTTATTCATAAGCCTTTCTGTAATCTTTAACTATATATTACCATAAATCAAAAAAGTAGGTGAAATATTGAATTGATTTCATAAATATTTTATCAATAATTTAAAAAAATAACACCAAGGACAGTATACCCTTGGTGAAAACTTTTATCTTCTTCTATTTTTATATCTTAATATCCTTCTTACAATCTCTTTTCTTGCTTTCTCCACCTCATCAAAGTTCATATTTGGTACATAGTTTGTTTCTAGTAAGTCGTGTGTTTCTTTGGCTTTTTTAATAACCTTTATTGCATTTTCTATTAAGTCATTCATTATTTCCTTATCATATTCAAGTTCGCTTTGATATTTTTCTATTAGTTTCATATCCAAGAATTTATTCAAATCTATAACTTTTTTATTCTTATCTTTAAACATTTCGCTAGTTGTTAATCCAACATTTATACCTTTGATAAATACTGTCTCTATTTTTTCTGGTATTAGTGGTGTATGATATACTTCAACATCTAATCCTCTTCTCTGTGCTTCTTTATATACTCTTTTCAATAATGTACTCTTACCTGTACCTATATCACCTTTAATGTAATATATTCTCTCTGCATCTTGCAAAATAGTATCTGTAAATTCTACCCATCCTTTTGGTGTATATGCACTACCAAATAAATGTCTATCTTTTCCTGTTTTTTCACTTACTTTTATATCTCCAAATATTTCTTCAATCAATTTTTGAATTTCTATATTTACTTTTCCAAAATCCATTGCTTCACTATTTTTATCAACTATGTCTTCATATATAGGTTTTGCTGCTTCTAAATATTTATATGCAGTTCTAAATAATCTACCTACTTCTTTATTAGTTTTTAATACATTTTCTTTATTTTTTTCCATTTTGTCTACATCCCAGTAGTCACCTAAATGTATTATTTCATCTACTGCTCCTGGGTTTTTAGGGTCAACTACATGTGGTGCTGTACCATCAATCATTGCCACGTTTAGCTCTGGAATAACAATTCCATCAATAGAATTATTGTCAGATGAACAATGATGATATTCAACATCATAACCTAATTCTAATAAATCTTGAGCTACTCTCTTCATCATAGAAGACTTACCTACTCCTGGACCACCTTTTACAACAAAAATTCGGTTTGCATCGTCTTCTATTATATAGTCGTAGTACGAATAAAATCCTTTCGCAGTATTACCTCCTGGAAATACTCTTTTGATTTTACCTTTCATTATAATCCTCCTTTTCAATTGATATTCATTTTCGTCCATATCATATCTATTTTATAATTTATTCGTAATTCTAAATTTTTGTGTATGTCCAGTTTTAAGTCTTATATATAATTATTTGGTAAATTTATCATGATTTAATTAAACAAATATTAGGAAAACTATAAATAAAAAAGAAAGGAGTTGTTGAAATGGCAAGAAGAAATAGACCTGCGCCAGAAGCGCGACAAGCTTTAATGGAATTAAAACTAGAAATTGCAAGCGAACTAGGTCTTGATAAAATACACGAAAGAGAAGACATAGACCCAATTACAAGAGAAGTTTTAAAAAACGGTGGTAAATACGCAGGATATGTAGGAGGTTACATGGTAAGAAGAATGATAGAACAAGCAGAACGTGATTTAGCAAATAAACTTAAATAATACATAAAGTAGGGCGTATTGCCCTACTTTAATATTTCTACTGAAAATGAATCTATCCATATATCACTTGCTTTTTCTGATGTAATATAAATCTTTATATACTCTCCTGCATCTGTATTTATATTTAAATTATATAAAGTCCAGTTATTTTTAATAATATATATTTTTTTGCTAACCTTGCTGAGAATTTTATCGTTATTCGTTAATTCCAAAGTTATAATCGCATCTTGTGTTTGGTTTGAATTTATCCACATAGAAATATCTACATTCCTATTTTTTAAATAATCGAATTTTTCATTACTCAAATCAACTAATCCTATTAAGAATTCATCGTTTTTACCTTCAGAATTATTTACCTTAAGCGAATAACTACCTCGGAAAAATTTTTCTTCAGAAATACTTGCTACATTTGTTTCATTTAATGAATTAATTATCTCCTCATTAAAGTAACTTAAAAGCTCTTCATCATCATAAGTATTATCATTTTCTTTATCTGCTATATCATATTGCTCAAATACATCATTTTTTTGTGTTTTGCTTTTATCTTCTAAGTCACTTATAGTAATTTCTTCATTCATTGTAACTTTTGTTTCTTTATTTAACTTTATCATCTTGCCTATTGAAATAGCTGCAAATGGCAATAGCATAAGCGCAATTATAGCTAGAACAAGAGCACTTTTCTTAATTTTGAACTTCATTTTTCTCTTCTTTAGATTTGTTCTAACAGAATGAATCTTTCTTCCTTCTTCTCTTTCTGGATTAATTAATCTGTATATTTTAGATGATTTCAAATCTTTTAATACTTCATCAAAAGTTACATATCTTTCTTCCAAACACTTTACGATTATTTTCTGTATATCTGGTGGTATTTCTTTAGATATTTTTTCATTAGAAATCTCACTACCGCCAAAAATTATATGTAATAAATTAGCGATATCTTTTAAGATTTGACCATATGATACAAGTTTATCATCAGATAAAATTATTAGTCCTGTAAAAATCAATTTATCATTCTCATCTACTTTAATATTGTTATTTTGTACAGCTGATGATATAACTTCTAATGGTAAATATTTAATCTTATTTATTTTTTCTAAGATTAAAGTTGCATAATTAATTTGATTGCTAAGTGTAATTTTATTTTTTTGAATATGTTCATAAATATCTTCATAGACATCATGTCTAGTAATTATGTAAACAGCTTTTTCAGTTTCTTCAACCTTTTCTACTAAATCAAATTCTTCTTTTAATACAATTAGTTCTTCTTTTTTAAATAAACTCTTGTCAAATAAAATATTTACTAGATACTCTTCACCAGAAATTTTCCCTTTACATCTTAAAATTTTCTGGTATTTATTCTCAATATATATGTCTATGACGGTAAGATTTTCAAATATTTTACTCGACATATAATCTTCCTTTCGATTGATTATATGTCTATTTTACCATTTTTTATATGAATTGTCACAGTTTTTAGACATCAAATATGAATATATTTAATCTTTTTCGTCTTTAACTTCATATTCGACATTTTCTATTATTTTTTTCTCTTTATTCATATATTCATCTAAATCCTTAGCTAGTTTTGCTAAAATGTACATTATTAAAACAATATCATCAATTATACCAAATCCTAATATTGGTTCTGGTAATAGATCAATTGGACTAATTAAATAGATAAGCCCTAATATAATCCATATTTTTTTTGAAAATGGAACATTTGAATCTAATAAATATTTTATAGCTATAGATGCTCTTTTAATAAAAGACATATCGTCCCCCCATTTTTCTTTAAATGAATAATTGTATATCTGACTCTAAAGCATCTTTGAGATATTCATATACTTCTATAATTTCTACTTCTGGTATTAATTCTTCTTTTTTAAAGCCCATTACCTCTTGTGATAACTTACAACCATAGAATTTAACTCCTTTTTTCCTAGCACCATTTAAAAAATCAACAAGTAGTGGTTTATTGCTTTCTTTCATCATCTTTTTTAACATTTTCTGTCCCATTCCACCCATATTCATTTTTGATAAACTCAAATTTTCTATCCCCTTTGGTATAAAAAGGCTAAATATCTTTTGAAGAAAAGATTTCTTTTCAAATTCTATTTTATCTGGATCTCTTATAACTAATAAGCCCCAAAATGCAAAAAACATAGTTACATCTATACCTAAGTCCTTGGCACCATTAGCAATGATTAAAGAAGCTAAAGCTTTATCATAATCACCACTAAACACTAGTAAATTTAGTCTTTTTCCCATAAAAACACTCCCTTGGATAAATATATTACTTATAGCATTTTTATTATTCCCAAGAGAGTTTGTTTAATTCAATCATTTCTAAACAATAGTAAAGTCAACAAATGGTAACATCTGCTTTAGTTTCATTGCTATTTTGTGATCTTTTAAATCCTCACCGTCTGGTGAAGCACCCATAATAATATTAGTAATATTGTGCTTTCTAGCGAAATCAGCCATGGCTTTCACTACGTCTTTTGATCTTAATACAGTTAAATCAGCACCTACTTTTTTTGAAACATTAAATAAATATTCCAAAGCCTCTCCATCACTTGAATTGTTCAAGAAATTATCTTTTTCGTTAACTACATGTATTACAAATAATTTATCATTATCGCTTTTTACAGCTTTATATCCTTTCATAATTAATCTTTCACAAGTTCTTTGTTGTGTAACACAAACCATTATATTCTTTCCTGACCTCATAGGAAATCCCCTTTCAATAAGCAATTTATATTTAAATGTGAATATATTTTCAATACCCCACTACTATAATTATACCAATACTAAAATTAAATTCAAAGAATGTAACAAAAAATGCAAAAAATAAAAAAAGCGACTTCTATGTCGCATATTTTTCTAAATATCAATTAATGGCGGGGATATGTGGGAATCGAACCCACCCAGGACGCTCCTAACGCCCCGTACTGGTTTTGAAGACCAGAGGCGACACCAGCCGCCATCTACCCCCATTACTGCTGCAATATTAATTATAGTTACTTTTTAATATATTTTCAAGTATTTTTTACTTTATATTTATTAGAAAGTTTTTGTTCAATATTTCATTAATTTTAAATTTACCATTTTTTAAAATTAAAATAAACTCCTGCTCTTGTCTTTTCTTATTCATATCGTTATTATAGAACAATTCTAAAACTACATAGATATCAACAAATTTATCATAATTATTTATTTTATATTCTTTCACTAAATATTTTGAAATATTACCATAATAGTCTTGAAAATAAGATTTCATAGTATAATAATTTATATTTTTGTCTCCATTAATATGAAACAAATTAGCAACTTCAATATAATTTTGATCAATAATGTTATCATAATATTTTATAACTGTACTGATTGGACTAACATATTTATTATTGATAATTAATGAACTAGGCGCTTTAGGTTTATCAATAGTAAAATATTTATAAAATACTTCTCTAGCTTCACCCTCTATAAGTATTTGTACTTTTTCCACATTCTCAATCTGTGCAGCTGAATTAATAATAGAATATAACACTAGTGCTTCTTCTTTTTCACTCATACTTTCTTTTATTAATTCTTTTGAAAAATTCAAATATATAACTTTGCCAACAATATCTGTTGAAATCAGTCTTGCTTCTGGAGGTATTAAACTAGTTAATTCTTCATTTTGAGTTCCTTTTAGCAATTCTTCAATAATTATTTTTTCAATCGGCTGATCTCTTATATCAACTTCTCTAATTTCAGGAACTAAATAGTTCAAATCCTTATTTGGAAAATAAAGAGTTATATTATGAATATTTTTTTCAGGAAAGGGATTAATAGGCTGATAATTATTTAATTCTTCATATATCGTTTTTTTCTCGTAACAACCTGTAAAAAAGAAAATAAAAATCAAAGCTAATATTAAGATTTTACTTTTCATCTTAAACCCTCCGAATTAAGCTAAGTTCAAATCAATAGGTATCTTAATATAAAATGTACTTCCCTTTCCTAATTCACTTTGTACATCTATAGTTCCCTGATGTAAACTTACTATTTGATATGCAATTGATAATCCCAATCCAGTACCACCAGTACTTCTTGACCTAGCCTTATCAACTCTATAAAATCTATCAAAAATTTGAGGTAAGCTTTCTTTAGGTATACCTATCCCGTTATCTTTAACACGAATCACTACATAATCACCTTCAGTGTATAGTTTTACCTCTACTCTACCTCCTTCAGGAGTATATTTAATTGCATTATGAATAATATTTATAACAGCCTGCTGTATTTTGTTGGTGTCTACCTTTATCTGTATTTTTTCCTTTTCTATATAATCCAATCTTATTTTCTTATTGTCAGCTAAAGGCTTAAGTCTAGCAATTATCTTTTCTACCAAAAAGTTAATATATGTTATTTTAAAGTCAAGTGTTAATTTTTCCTTATCCAAATCAACTAAGATAAGCAAATCGTCAATTATGCTATTTAATCTATCTATTTCTGAGTCTATATCCTGCAAAAATTCTCTATAAACTAAAGCATCTACTTCTTTTTGATGTAATAAAGACTCAGAAAGTAATTTAATAGAAGACAGTGGTGTTCTTAATTCATGCGAAACATTCGCTACGAAATCCTTTCTCTGTTTATCAACTTGACTTAGTTTAGTACTCATAACATTAAAAGCATTAGCTAACTGCTTAAATTCATCATTTGTCTTAATTTCAACTTTCTGTCCTAAATTCCCCTGCGCCATTTTAGTTATAGCTTTAGTCATTTCAGATATTGGTTTTGTTATAAAATCGGCAAAAATAAAGCTCATTATCGCTACTAAGATTATGCTTGCTAAAGATATTAGTCTTAGTTTGTTATTTATTCTATCGACTACATTATATATATCATTTAATGATACTGATACAAATGTTGCTCCTATTACTTCATCATCAAGTATAATTGGGACTGCTACATACATTACATGCCCATACTCTTTAAAACTGTAAACATTTGAATTACTTATACCTGCAAGTGCTTTTTGAATTTCCGAATGATATAATCTAGAACCTTCAAACTCATTGTTTGAATCACTTTTTACCATGTTATCTTTATCAACTATTATTATTCTTGCTTTAATCTCTTTACTATAGTTTTCCACAAGCGTTTTTAATAGGTTATCTAATACTAGAATTTTGTTATTTGGTAAATAGAACTTAATTCTATTAGACAAAATATTAGACTTAGTTAATATTTCTTGACGTTTTTCTTGTATATAGGTGTTTAGAATATTCTGACTTATAAAAATACTAATAATCATTTGTGACATTAATACCAATAATAAATAGGTGGATACAAGCTTCCACCTTATACTAATAAATCTTTTTCTTTTATGCTCTGTTCCTAAAATAATAACCAACTCCCCATTTGGTTAAAATGTATTCAGGCTGACTGGAGTTTTTCTCTATCTTCTCTCTTAATCTCCTTATATGCACATCAACAGTTCTCAAATCACCAAAATATTCATATCCCCAAATAACTTCTAATAATTCTTCTCTACTGAAAACTTTACCTGGATTTGAAGCAAGCAATAAAAGTAAGTCAAATTCTTTTGCTGTTAAATTTATTTCTTTTCCTCTTACTGTTACTTTTCTACCTAAAGTATTTATTGTAAAATTATCAACTTTAATAACTTGTTCACCTATTTTTGTTTCTCTAGCTACTACCCTTCTAAGAATTGCCTTTATCCTTGCTTTTAATTCTAAAATATTAAAAGGTTTTGTAAGGTAATCATCAGCACCATATTCAAGTCCTAAAATTTTATTTATATCTTCTCCTTTAGCTGTTAGCATGATAATAGGTACTTGTGATTTTTCTCTAATTTTTTGACATACCTCGAGCCCATCAATTCCTGGAAGCATTAAATCTAATATAATTAAATCATAACTACTGTCTAATGCTTTTCTTAAAGCTTCATTACCATCATAAGCAGTATCTATTTTATATCCATCCTGTTCCAAGCTATACTTTAAACCTTTAACCATCAAGGGCTCATCGTCTACTATTAAAATATGATTGCCCATCTTATCACCTCAAATTGTTTATTTAAAATCAGTCTATATTGGAATGATTCTACAAAATTCATCAAAAATCCTTTTTTTCTTTCTCTTTTTATCTATTTTATAGTAAAACCCTCTTATCTTCAACGCGTTTAGTAATCTTCTTTCTGTCAAAATCTTCTAATAATGCTACAGCAAACTTTCTACTAGTTCCTAATATATCTCTAAATTGAGACAATGTTATTGAGCCATTATCTTCAATAAACTTTTTAAGTTTCTCCAGACATTCATCATATACTTTTTTATGAAATGTAATTTCATCAGTTGCTTTAACAAGTATTCCTTGATCTATCATTGCATCATATACTTGTATAACTTCTTCTTTTTTATATTTTAATTGAGATATTACTTCATCTTTTTTAGGCGGTGCATACTTTCCATTTATATATATGCTTTCTAACCCATTTTTTATTTCATTTTGCAAGTCATTAAATTCAGGAACAAAATCATTTAATGCAACTTTATCAAATATAATTTTAATTATACCATCTTCACTCAATTTATTTATCACTAAATCACCCAATTTAGGTTTAACATGCCCTAGTAATCTACTTCTTAGTTCCTCTTTTAGCATTCCCGATTTTAAAGGGTTATTTCTATGATATGTATTTAATTCTTCAATAACATCTTTAGTAAGTTTAGAGAAGTAATCCTTATGAATAACATGTTTATCATTTGATAAATTAAATCTGACTACTTTATTTTTTTCTTGTAATTCATTTATTAATAACTCTATTTTATCTTGAGGAATAACAGTATTCTTTGCTATATCTGTTATACTAGGAAATTTTCTACTATTTTCATGTACAAAATTTTCAACTATATCAATAGGCTTTCCTTTCTCTTTTAATTCAAACTCCTTTATTATAGCTTCGTCAAATCTCTTTCTTTTTGGTGGATTAGAATCTAATATCTCGCCACCTCCAATTGTCTCCATAGGCGAATAAAATCTAATGATAAACTTATCTCCTCTTTTAGCTACTGTTTCTTCTTCTAGCCTTAATTGAGCATAACAACTTTCTCCTGGATATAATTCTTCTCTATCAAGTAGTACTGCTCTTGTTAGTATTTCGCTAGTACCTAAGTATAACCTTAGTCTTGCACGATTTTTTATAGTTCTGTTAGAATCTTTTAAACAATGTAATTTTGCATCTAACATCATTGTAGATTTCATAGAACCTATAGGAGCTATCACATTTCCCCTATCAACTTCATTTTTCTTTATACCAGCCAAGTTTATTGCTACCCTTTGACCTGCATAAGCTTCATTAGTATTCTTACCGTGTACCTGTATAGATCTAATTCTACTTGTTTTATTTCCAGGGAAAATTTGAACTTCGTCACCCTCTTTAAATTTACCAGATATTAAAGTACCAGTAACTACTGTGCCAAAACCTGATATTGTAAAAGCTCTATCAACTGGTAATCTTGGAGTTTCTGTAAAATCTTTATCTTCTATTTCTTCTGTAAGCTTATCTATAGTTTCTATAAGCTCACGAATTCCTATTCCTTTTGTTGAAGATACTGGTATAACTGGACTGTTCTCTAAAAAAGTACCTTTAAGCTGATTACTTATATCATCTATTACAAGACTTAACCAGTCTTCATCTACTAAATCAGCTTTAGTAATTGCTACTAAGCCTTTTTTAATATCTAGTAAATTCAATATATCTAGATGCTCTTTAGTTTGAGGCATAACACCCTCGTCTGCTGCCACAACCAAAATTACAATATCCATACCAATTACGCCTGCTAGCATATTTTTAATAAATTTTTCATGTCCTGGAACATCTATAATTCCTGCTCTTCTTCCACTAGGTAAATCAAAATATGTAAAACCTAGCTCAATAGATATTCCTCTTTCTTTTTCTTCTTTCAATCTATCAGTTTCTCTACCTGTTAATGCTTTGATTAGAGTTGTTTTTCCATGATCTATGTGTCCAGCAGTACCTATAATAACATTTTTCATATAAACACCCCTTTAAAACCGTGATTGGTCACTCGTCATTCGTTATTCGTTAAATTAGAAAGCTAAAAACAAAATTCAAGTTCTCAGCTTTTGACTTTATCTAAATTATCGATTGTAACTTTTAATGCAGTAGCAATTATATCAAATTCATCTTTATGTATTGTTCTTACATCCAAATAGAGCTTATCTTTGTATATTCTAGTTATTATAGGGACTTCATACATTCTAAGACTTTTTTCAAGTTCAGAAGTACCTATTAAACGTGAACTTATTTCAATCGCTTTAGTCGGTAATTTTTCAAGAGGTAATGAACCTCCTCCAACTTGTGAAAACTGGTCAACTATATTAATTTCTAACTTATCATTTATTTTGGCCTTTATCTTATCAAAAATAATCTTAGCCTTTTCATTAAGCTCACCCATAGACATAGTTATCATATTAAGTGTAGGAATTTTTTTTATAGCTTCACTCTCATCAAGATAAAGGCTAAGGGTAGGCTCTAACGCTGCTAGAGTAAATTTATCCACTCTAAGCGCTCTAGTTAATGGATTTTTTTTCATTCTGTCAATATAAATCTTTTTACCTACTATAATTCCGGCTTGTGGTCCTCCTAAAAGTTTATCTCCACTGAAAGTTACAACATCTACGCCCTTTTTAATTGAATCTTGAACTGTAGGTTCATAACATAATCCATATTTTGATAAGTCAACTAAGACTCCACTTCCTAAATCTTCAATTACCGGTATATTGTATTTTTCCCCTAATTCAACTAGTTCATCTAATTCTACACTAGAAGTGAATCCTAAGATTCTATAATTACTTGTATGAACCTTTAATAATGCAGCTGTTTCTTCATTTATAGCATCTTCATAGTCCCACAAATGAGTTTTATTAGTTGTGCCGACGTCAACTAACTTAGCACCACTTTGCTGCATTACATCTGGCACTCTAAAAGAACCACCTATTTCCACTAATTCTCCTCTTGAAACTATTACCTCTTTATCCTTTGCCAATGTACTTAAAACTAACATCACTGCAGCTGCATTGTTATTTACAACTAATGCACTTTCAGCTCCTGTGATTTTAGTAAGAATTTCTTCTATATGGCTGTATCTAGAGCCTCGCATTCCTTTATCTAAGTTAAACTCCAAATTTGAATAGTTGGTAGCAACTTCAACAACATTATTAAGAACACTCTTACTTATAAGTGACCTACCAAGATTCGTATGAATAACTACCCCTGTTGCATTTATTACTCTTTTTAAATTAGGTTTAGCCTTGTTAGTTGCTTTCTTCACTATAATCAAAGGTAATTTTTCTATTTCTTCTTTAAGAGTATTTATATCGTATTTCTCATTTCTTATGCCTTCTCTAATAATATTTAGCTCTTCTCTAATAGTTTCAATAATATATTCTCTTGATATTTTTTCCATCAAACTATTTATTTTATTATCAGATAGTAATTCATCAACTTTTGGAAGCATTGAAAACAAGTTGATTTTGTTATTCATAATACACCATCCATTCTTAAATATTATAGCTTTATTCAACTATTATTGGATATTTTTCTTTACTAATAACCTCTCCAATTATTGCATAATCTACTGGATTATTTCTAAGTTCTTTTATAAGCATTTCTGCTTTTTCTTTATCTACCGAAATCAAAAGACCTCCAGATGTCTGTGGATCAAATAATATATCTTTTATTTCCTCTTTAATATTTTCATTGATATATGCTCTATCATTTACAAAGCTTTTGTTTTTATATGCTCCTTCTGGAATTAATCCTATTTTTGCATATTCTTTTGCACTTTCTAAAATAGGAACTTTACTACTAAATATTTTTATCGTAACATCACTACCTAAAGCCATTTCTAATGCATGACCTATTAAACCAAAACCTGTTACATCAGTACAGCTATTTACACCAACTTTCATCATAGCGTCTTTTCCAATTTTATTCAGCGTAGTCATAACCTTTACTGCTTCGTTGTATGTTTTTTGATCTGCCATCTGTGCTTTAATAGCTGTATTTATTATACCTAAACCTATTGGTTTAGTTAAAACTAATAAATCGCCTACTTTTGCATTACAATTCTTTATTACTTTATCTGGATGGATAAAACCTGTTACTGATAAACCATATTTGGGTTCATTATCCTCTACAGTATGTCCTCCTATTAAAAGTGCATTTGCCTCTTTAACTTTATCATATCCTCCTTTTAAAATTTCTGCCATAACCTCAGCAGGTAGACAATTTGGAAAGCAAATTATATTCATAGCTAGTTTTGGTTCTCCACCCATAGCATATACATCACTTAATGAATTTGTCGCTGCAATTTGTCCAAAAGTATATGGATCATCAACTACTGGTGTAAAAAAATCAACTGTTTGTATTATTGCTGTATTTTCATCAATTTTATATACTGCAGCATCATCAGATGTATCAATACCTACAATTAGGTTTTCATCATATGTTTTAGGTAATTGACACAGAACCTGTGCCAAGGTCTCAGGACCTATTTTAGCAGCTCAGCCAGAACTATTAGTCAATTCAGTAAGTCTTTTAAGTGTTTCTGCCATCTTTATCCTCCCAACTATTTAACTGTTATTAAATCTTTTATTGCTTCAAATGTTTTTTCTCCTATTCTAGGAACATTTTTTATTTCTTCTATATCATCAAATTTATTCTTAGTTCTATATTCGATAATTCTGGATGCTAACGTTTTGCCTATTTTTGGTAATTTCATAAGTTCATTAAGACTTGCATTATTTATATTTACTTTACCAGCGCTTACATTTGTACTAACTATAACGTTTTCTTCAGGATCGCTAATAAAACTTTCTTCGCCTTTTTTAGGTATGTATATCTTTTCTTCATCTACAAGTTTTTTAGCTAAATTTATTCTGTCTAGATCTGCTTCTTCCTTTAATCCTCCTGCTGCATTAACAGCATCTATAACTCTATCGCCTTCTTTTAAAATAACTAATCCTGATTTATAAACCTCACCGCTTATATGAACCATTATAGTTTTATCTATATTTTGTTCGCCAATATTCTTTTCTAAAGTACTAACATTTTCTGTATCTTCTATATCATTAATATCTTGTCCTACTTCATCTATCTTTATATCATTACTTCTTATTATTTTTATCGAAATAACTGAGATAATAGATATAACTAGTATAAGTATAACTATTTGTTCCTTTTTTGTAAAGGAAACCATCAAATCACCTCATATCCATTTAACATTATTAACATTATCATTTTTATTTTTTTAGTATTCTTCTTTATTAAACATTTCTGTTCTATTTAGTCTTTCCAAACCATCTTTTAAAGTATATGGAGCATATAAAGTTGAGATAAATATCATGTTTATAATTGTAAATATTATAAATAATCTTAAGAATGAAACTTTCCCTTTTTCATATCTATAAAACAATACTAATCCTAAAGTAATAATTCCTATAAAAAATGTAACTACTATGCTTTCATACCTCATTCCTATCAAACTTGGCATTTTAAATGTAGCAATCTGACTGATAAAATTAATTGAAGCAGCTATATAAATAGCTTTACCGTTAGCTAGCCATTCATTCTTCTTAAAAATCTTAAATAATATCAAAAGCAAAACTCCTGGTATTACCCAATGTATTTTTGTCAGCAATACAATAAAAGCTAAAAATAAGTTTTGAATTATTCTACTTGATCTTACTAAAAATTGATTTTTAAAACTATTAAATCCAAAATACTCACTTGAACTTGATACCTTTAAAATATTTTTATTTTTACCTTCTAACCAAGCTATATATATATCTTTCCTATCAGTATCTATGACTGAATTTATTACTTTGTTATTCTTAGTTTCGTAAATTAAATCAGTTTTTCTAAGTTTTCCATTAAAAAAGCTTAAGAAATATATATAATTTTTACCTAGATGATTTTCAGCATTTATAGTCATGTATAAATCAATACCATCTATTTCCTTATTATTAACTATAGTAGGTACTTCCTTAATTTTTGCTATAGCTCCTCCTGCATCGTGTAATTCTATTTTTTCTTTTTTGACTATAATGTTCTTTCTATTACTCAAATAAAAAGTTAAATAGTAATAATCCTCTTGTTCTTTAAAAAATATATACCCTTTAGCTTTATCTATTCCAAAAGCTAGCTGAGAATCTTCTTTTAAAGTGTATAGTTTAACTGGTTTGCTAAGTTTACCATCAGCATTAAGCAAAGCATATTTAATTAAAATACTCCCTTTATCCTTTTGCTTATATAAAATAAATATCCTGTCTTTATAGTCTACTTGAGCTAAAACGTTTAAAATATTTTTATCTTCGATATTATTTTCCCATTGTTCAGACTTTACTATAATTTTATCTTTGCTACTTGCAATGATATACTTTTTACCTTGATTTTCTAGTATATCGAAATCATTTATGTTTTCTAATACTTTTTCCGATCCTTCAGATTCATTAGTCAAACAAAATAGATTTTTTTCATAAGTATAATAAACTTTATTTTCGCTTAACACATATTTACTATTTTTTTCATAAGGAATTTTTAAAAGCTTTTCATCTTTAACTTTACCATCTTTATCTAGTACAATAATTTTAATTCCTTTTTTATCTTTTACTAAAATATTAATATTATCATCAATTTGAAAATCTAATATTTTTTCAATATTTTCACCTGTAACCTTCACTTGATTTTCCCAAGGTTTTAACAGAGGTTTTACGGCAATTGTTTCTTCTGCTTCATAGCTGCTATTGTATATCAATATAGATAATAGCATTACCACTATTAAGATTGATGTAAATATAGGTCTTCGGCCAAGCTTCTTTTTTAACTTTTCATTTTTATTTATTGACTTAACTGCAAATATAAATACTAGACCTATTAAGAAAATAGCTGAAAAATAAATAGGTATAGTTTTTAATGCATATAACTGTTCTTTAGAGATAACATTTTTGCTTATATCCTTTGCACTGAAAGCAAAATAATCTATTAAGCTAAGCATTAGCATTCCAGCTTCTCCTAATCTTTCCTTATCAATATTGGAAATATCATCTTCAACTGTATGTATTAAATTGCCAGCTGGATGTGTTATAGTAACAGCTGGAATTCCTCTAAGATCAAAGCTTAAGTGGTCACTATTACTCGAAAATGAATCAACACTGCACTCTATCCCGCGTTTCTCTGCTACCTTAACTATTTTGTCTACTAGTTCGCTACTTACAAGCTGTCCTACTGTTCCTCTTTGCTGCGATGGGAAAGTATCAATCTCAAGTTTCACTTTTTCTTTAGAGCCTATCATATCTATGTTAAAAACTTTAGTACCTATAAGTGGAAATGGACGTGAAAATACATAGTATTTTGATCCTTGAAGTCCACTCTCTTCTCCATTAAATGCTGCAAAAACTATAGTTCTCTTTGGCTTTTTCCCACTTTCTTTTATAGCTCTAGCTAGCTCTAAAAGCATACCTGTTCCTGAAGCATTATCCAAAGCTCCATTAAATACCGAACCGTCAGGGTCTGTACCAACATGATCAAAATGCGCACTTATAAGAATAACTTCTTTTTTTAGCTTTTCATCATTTCCTGGAATATAACCTATTACATTTGAAACTTCTACTTCTTTAAACACTAAATTAATATCTATATTTACACTATATCCTTTATTACTAAAATCAACCAATTCTTTAAATACTTCTTTTCTTACTACTATATCAATAAATTTGCCTTCAACCTTTTTATCTGCCTTTTCCCCAATATAAACAGTTTTTATTAATAAATTCTTTTCTTTTCCTTTTAAATCCATAGTTGTGGGTCTTATTACAGCCTTAATACCTTTTTCAACTAACATTTTGGCTTTTTCTAAATCTCTTAAGTCGTCATAGAATAGTACTATATTATCTTTACCTGTCTCAATATCATCTAATGAACCTATATACTTTATTTTGCCGCTAACTTGACCGCCTTTTGAGTAGTCTCTTGTATTTTCAATAAAATCTTTTCTTAATTTATATCTCTTAATAACATTACCTTCTCTATCTAAAACCTCAAATTTTACTAGTTTGTTTAAAAAAGGTGAAATAATCTTGAATGTTTGAAAGTAACTTCCATTGCTATTTATTGGCTTGAGCCCTATTTTTTCAAATTCTTTTGCTATATACTCCTGTGCCATTTTATTTCCTTCTGTACCAGGCAGTCTTCCTCCATACTTATCTGATGAAAGTTCAGCTATATGCTTATATGCATTATCTTTATTAAAATTATACGGGTCAATATACGACCCGCATCCTGTTAAAAATATAATTAAAGTTATAATTAAAACTATAAATTTATAATTATTTTTCACTATTTTCACCCTCTAAAGCATTTATATAATCAAGCCATTCTCCTTCTAGTTCATATAAATCCTTTTTATATACGCTGTAAAGTGCTTTATCTATTTCTTCATATAAATTAGTTTTATAGTATTCCATATATTTATCAAAACCGTATTTGTTTATAAGGTACTTTGCAAAAGAAAATATTTCAGGATAAACTATATCTCTGTTAAAACTACGATCTATTAATAAACCTGTAGTTAAATATTCTAACGGCACATAATCATCAGAATTTACAACATCCTTAATATTTATCCCACTATATTTTGAATCTACATCTAAAGCACCATATAGCCCTAATTGTGTAAATTTACTTAATGGTAATCCTACTTGGTCTATCAATACCCTATAAATGAAATATTTATAAACACTATCTTCATTTTCTTTATTATAAACTTCATATATATTCCCTAGCCAAAAATCAACATCCCACTGTTTATAGCTTTTCTTTATTTTATCACTCATAAAAAGATAGTAGTCTATCTTTCCATCATAACTAATATTTAGTTTTTTAGATATTTCTTCATAAGTTTTCTCTCTTTCTTCAATTATTTTATTAATATTTTTTTCTACATTATCGTCTAACGGACTATAATGGAAAATAAAATGTTCACTTTCTTTAGTTTTAAAATCATCCTTCCAAGAATTTTCGCCAATCTTATTTATAAGCCACTGTGTATCAGTTTTATCAAACATTCCTACATATTTTTCGTTTTTGTTTACTTTAATAACATATTCTGCGTTTCTCGAAGGTGTTGATACATACAATATGTAAGGCAAATATTTTTTATTCAATGCTCCATTAACAATCAAATATTTTTTCTTGTTCAAAGGGTTTGGTATAAGATATTTAAAAATAACAGATTCATCTTTGAAAACTTTATCGCCAACTACAAGACTTCCATCTATTACTTTCATAGGAAGCTTTTCGTTTATTTTTTCAAAAAGTTGATTTGTTTCAGGATTTCCTAATATAATGATATGCCTATTTTTTATGTCATCTTCATTAACTTCAACATCACTTTTAATAATAAATCTGTCTCTAATTTCTTTTTGAAATCCCTGACTATATGACTTAGCTAAATTATACAAAACAGCAGTATCTTGTTTACTGCCTATTGTTCCATAAACTACTACAACTTCATCTCCATACAATACCTTATGAGAATAATCTCTCATTCCAGTCATACTTTTATCAATTTTCTCAGAATCTGTACTAGTAACACCCCCACATCCCGTTAATGCTGATAATATAAAAATTATAGTTAATAGGTAAACAAGAAATTTTTTCACAACGATATCCCCCATTTCCTATCATATCGGTTTTATACTTAACTGTTAAAAAACTAAATTAATAATATCTTATTCTATATATTCTAAAAAAATCCTTTTTTTATAATCCATAGGAAATTATATTTCTCATTAAATTGTGGATAACTTAAAATATAATTTCCGTAATGGATTTCATCAAAATCTTCCTTAATTTGTTTAAATTGAAAATTTTGTTCTAATCCATAGGAAATTATATTCCTTACATTGCAATATAACTCTACTGCTAAAGTCCTAAAAAGCAAAAATATATATTTTAAAACAATGTATACCTTAAAAAATAAAATAATTTCTGCTATACTATAATATAGTTGATTAAATCGTAATTCTTTAAAAAACATAGACTGAGGTGATATCTGTGAGAAAAATCATAGCACTATTTGCAACAATCTTTTTACTAATAAACACACCTGCATTATCTTATGCAGATAAAAAATTAGATATTTCAGCAGAAGCTGCTATATTGATTGATGCTAAAACTGGTAAAATATTATATGAAAAAAATGCAAATAAACCAATGTTCCCAGCTAGTACTACAAAAATTATGACAGCAATTTTAGCTTTAGAATATGGAAATCTTGATGATACAGTAGTTATTGATGATAAAACACCTTATGAAATAAGTGGAAGTCACATAGCTTTAGAACCTGGAGAAATGATAACTTTAAAAGACCTATTATATGCATTGTTAATAGAATCTGCTAATGACGCTGCAACAACAATTGCAAAATACATTTCAGGTTCTACCGAAAATTTTGCAGAATTAATGAATAAGAAAGCTAAAGAAATTGGTGCTAAAAATACTCATTTTACAAATCCTCATGGACTACCAGATAAAAACCATACAACTACAGCGTATGATTTAGCAATGATGGCTAAATACGCAATGCAGAATGATACTTTTAGAAACATTGTAAAAAACTACAAATATACAATACCACCTACAAATAAAAAAGATGAACCTAGATATTTAAAATCAGCTAACAGACTACTTTATGGAACAGGCCCTGGTAATAAAATAGTTGTAGATGGTAAAACAGTAAATATAAAATATGACGGAGCAGATGGAATTAAAACAGGATACACATACGCAGCACAACAGTGTCTTGTTGCAACAGCTAAGAGAGGAGATTTAAGATTAATCAGTGTAGTTCTTAAAGCAAAGGGAACTAATGTTTATGTAGATACACATAAACTTTTAAATTATGGTTTTAATAACTTTACTACAAAACAATTATCTTTTAAAAATGAATTTATAAAAAATATTGATGTCATAAAAGGGGACAAGCCTTTTGTTACTGGTATAATAAATAAATCTGTTTTTTCTATAATTCCTGTAGGAAGAGAAAATGACATAGAAAAAAACATAATTTTACCTGATAAAATCACTGCCCCAATCACAAAAGATCAAGTAATTGGAAGAATAGAATATAAATTAGATGGTGAAGTAATTGCAACTGCAAATATTGTATCTGCAATGGAAATAAATCAAAAAGGAATTATTAGAGTTGTCGAAACAACGAATGGGAAATCATTATTTAAAAAATGGTGGTTTTGGTTTATTGTATTGTTTATAATATGGCGAATATTTATCGGTTATAGGAGATATAAGAGAACTAAAAGAAGAAGATTAAGAAGAGAAATTACTTTTAGCTATAATAACCGTTATAAATATTAGAAAAAATATTAGAAGCTGCGATATCGCAGCTTCTAATATTTTTTGTATTAAATTATAGCTATTGCTTCAACTTCAACATTGCCATCTTTAGGTAATCTAGCAACTTCAATACAAGATCTTGCCGGTTTATTTTCACAAAAATACTCTTCGTATACCTCATTTATTTTGCCAAATTGATTCATATCCTTAATATATAGAGTAACTTTAACTACATCATTTAAAGTTGCGCCACCTTCTTCAAGTACAGCTTTTAAATTTTCTAGAGCTTGCCTTGTCTCTTTCTTTATATCATCCTTAATAAGTTCACCTGTTTCTGGATTAATAGCTAGTTGACCTGATGTAAAAATCATGTTACCTGCTACTATCCCTTGAGAATAAGGCCCAATAGCTTTAGGCGCCTTATCAGTTGAAATTACTTTTTTATCCATTTCCACTCCTCCTCTTTATTTTACTTTGCAACTATATTAACTAATTTTTTAGGCACAACTATAACTTTTTTAACCTCTTTGCCATCTATAAAGCTTTTAACTCTTTCGCTATTTAATGCTAATTTTTCTAAGCTTTCCTTATCAATATTAGCATCAACTTCGACTTTATCTCTCACTTTTCCATTTACTTGAATTACTACTGTTATTTGGTCTTTAACTATAGCTTTTTCATCATACTCAGGCCATTTTTGCTGGTGCACACTTCCTTCATTGCCAACTGAATTCCAAAGTTCTTCAGTTAAATGTGGAGCAAAAGGTGCTAATAATAATATTAGATTATCAATTGCTTCTGCTAGAATAGCGCTCTTATAGTCACTAGATTCTGTATTATCCTTATATTTATATATTTCATTAACAAGTTCCATAATGCTGCTTATAGCTGTATTAAAGTTAAATCTATCTTCTACATCAATAGTCACCTTCTGAATTGTAGAATGTAAAACATATCTTAAATTCTTATCAGCTTTATTTAATTTATCAATATTGATTTCACACTTATTATTATATACTCCTTTTAACTCTTCTACTAACCTATATACTCTGTTTAAGAATCTATAACATCCTTCTACACCTTGGTCACTCCACTCTAAATCTCTTTCAGGTGGAGCCGCAAATAATACAAATAACCTTGCAGTATCAGCACCATAATTAGAAATTATTACTTCTGGGCTTACTACATTACCTTTAGATTTAGACATTTTTGCTCCATCTTTAAGTACCATACCCTGTGTAAGCAGATTTTTAAAAGGTTCATTTACTGGTGAAAGTCCCATATCATATAATACTTTAACAAAGAATCTAGAATATAAAAGGTGTAATATAGCATGCTCTACTCCACCTATATACTGATCTACCTTCATCCAATAATTCGCTTTATCTTTATTAAATGGTTCATTTTCATTTTTTGGATCAGTATATCTTAAGAAATACCATGAAGAATCAATAAAAGTATCCATAGTGTCGGTTTCTCTTCTTGCCTTTTTACCACACTTCGGACAGCTAGTATACATAAACTCCTTACTTGTTGTTAAAGGAGACTGTCCTTTACCTGTAAATTCTACATCTGTTGGCAGCTTTACTGGAAGATCTTCTTCTTTAACAGGTACTATTCCACAGTCATCACAATATACTATAGGTATTGGCGTACCCCAATATCTCTGTCTTGAAATTAACCAGTCTCTAAGCCTGTAATTTACAGTAGCTTTTCCAACTTCTAATTCTTCAATATATTTTGTTATTTTAATTTTAGCAGTTCTATTATCTAAACCATTGAATTTATCAGAGTTTATCATTACACCTTCGCCAATATATGCTTCTTTTAAATCATCCTCATCAAAATCTCCATCAACTGGTTTTATTACAGGTCTTATTGGTATGCTATATTTCTTAGCAAATTCAAAATCTCTTTGATCGTGACCTGGTACAGCCATAATAGCACCAGTTCCATAGTCTATTAATACATAGTTAGCAATATAAATAGGTATTTCTTCTTTAGTAACAGGATTTACAGCATATCTTCCTATGAAAACTCCTTCTTTTTCTGCAGTTGTTGAGGTTCTATCAATTTCTGATACATGTTCCATTTTCTTTTTAAATTCAAGTACTTCTTCTTCGTACTCTGTTCCCTTTACTAGTTCATTTATATATGGATGTTCTGGTGCCATTACCATATAAGTTACGCCATAAATTGTATCTGGTCTAGTTGTAAAAACCTTTAATTTTTTATCGTAATCTTTAATTTCAAAATCTATTTCAGCACCTTCACTCTTACCAATCCAATTTTTCTGCATTATTTTAACTTTTTCTGGCCAACCATCAAGCTCTTTTATATCTTCAAGTAATCTTTCTGCATAATCAGTAATCTTAAAATACCATTGTTCTAGTTCTTTTTTTCCAACAGGCGTATCACATCTTTCACAAGCTCCGTTAACAACCTGCTCATTAGCCAATACAGTTTCGCAAGAAGGACACCAATTTACAGATGATTTTTTCTTATAAGCTAATCCTCTTTTATATAGTTGTATAAAAAACCATTGTGTCCATTTGTAATAATCTGGTAAACAAGTAGTCGCTTCTCTATTCCAATCATAACTAAGCCCTAATCTCTTTAATTGTTTTTTCATTTCATCAATATTTTCTAATGTCCACTTGTTAGGATGTATACCATGTTTTATAGCTGCATTTTCAGCAGGTAGACCAAACGCATCCCACCCCATAGGATGTAATACGTTAAAACCTCTCATTCTTTTAAATCTTGCAAATACATCCCCTATTGAATAGTTACGTACATGACCCATATGTATTTTACCAGATGGATAAGGAAACATTTCTAGTACATAATATTTTTGAGCTTCATCTTCACTAGCTTTAAAAGCATTATTATTTTCCCATATTTCTTGCCATTTTTTCTCGATTCTACTAAAATTGTAAGCCATCATACCCCTCCTTCACTTTTTTATAAATGGCTAACAGCCATCATCTTATAGGCTATTACTAATAATAAACTATTATATAATAAAAAAACTTCTAATCCCTAATTGCTTAGGGACGAGAAGTTATCCCGCGGTACCACCCTAATTGGCTTGTAAGCCCACTCGTAGGTCCTATAACGGAGACCAACCATTTTCACATAAAGCAAGTTCAGTAAACGGTTATGCCAGTTCGCACCAACCACTGACTCTCTGAAATAACCTAATTTACCTACTACTCTTTATTTAATCCTTATTCTATTTACTTTATTATAGATAAATTTAAATTATATTGTCAATATCAATTTCTTTAGCATCTATCCACAGTCTATCTAAATTATAAAATTCTCTATCTTCTTTATGAAAAACATGCACTACTATATCGCCGAAATCAAGCAATACCCATCTACCTTCTCTATACCCTTCTTTACTAATTACATCATATCCTAATTGATACATTTTATCTTCAATTTCATCCGCTATCGCTATAACCTGTCTTTCATTATTACCACTTACAAATATAAAGTAATCTGCTATGGTTGTTATATTTGATATATCTAAAAGTTTGATATCAAAAGCTTTTTTGTTGTCTGCAGCTTCTAAAATTACTGATATTCTATTATCTATATTTGTCACTACATCAAACCTCCTAGCTGTTATAATCTATGTATTTTTTAAACTTTTTCTTTAGATTCTCTTAAGTAAAAAATTTCTCGCCTGCACAGTTTTAATATCTAATATCCATCCATTGTCTACAACATATTTTATCGTATTATTCATTGCCATCAGCACTGCTTTATCTAAATCTAAAAAAGCTAATTCTCTCAATATTTCTACTGATGGAAAATCTCTATTAGGTTCAATATAATCTGCTATATAAATAATTTTCTCTAATAAATTCATGTTTTCTTTACCAGTAGTATGATACTTTACTGCGTTTAATATTTCTAAATCTTCAATTCCAAATTCATATTTTGCTATTTCTGCACCCAAAGGACCATGAAGTAAAGCAATATTAACATCTTTGACATCATCATGAATTATACCAAATTCAAATGCCATTTTCAATAATTCTCTATCATTCTTAAGTTTACCGCAATCATGAATCAAACCAGCAAGTCGTGCTTTGTATTTATCACATCCATAAACATCAGCAAGTTTTTCTGCTGTTTCCATAACCCCAATGGAATGTATAAATCTTTCCTCATCAATATAGTGTTTTAGCTTTTTCTTTAATTCGTGTATTATAGTACATCCCTCCTATAGTTATTTACCTATACAATTTATTTTTATAAATATATCTTTCTACTGTTTCAGGCACAAGATACTTAATAGTTTTACCATCTCTTATTCTATCTCTTATTTCAGTAGATGATATTTGTAAAGATGTCACCATCGTAGTATATATTTCTACACCATATTCATTTTTTATTTCTTGTATTTTGCTCTCAAGCTTAGCCATTTCAAATCCCGGTCTAGTTGCCGCTATAAAATTGCATAGCTTTAATAATTCACCAATACTTTTCCAAGTATGAAGCTCGAAAATAGAGTCTGCACCGGTTATGAAATATAACTCTGCATTATTACATACTTTTCTTAACATTTTAATAGTGTCGATAGTATATGTAGTTTCTTTTTTTTCTATTTCTATAGTAGATACTTCAAAATAAGGGTTTGAAATCGTAGCTAATAACGTCATTATATATCTGTGTCTAGCAGAAGTTATTTTTTTATTATCTTTATGAGGAGGGTTTCCTGCTGGAATAAAAATAACTTTATCTAATTCAAACTCATTTCTAATTTCTTCTGCTATAACTAAATGTCCTATATGTATTGGGTCAAAAGTACCTCCCATTATTCCAATTCTTTTAAGTCCTCTACATTCTATATTTTTTTCATTATTTTTGTTTTTAAATGCTAATTCAGCAAACGTATCAATATCCATTTATTACACCTCTTACTTAAGTTATGATATTATATATTATTTTAAATAAACACATAAGTCAAATATTTCTTATCACAATTATTTATGAACAAAACTAGGAATATCAATTCCTAGTTTTAAATAAAGCTTCTAATTTATCTACTATAATCCTAGCCATAAGTTCGATATCTTTTTTAGTAAAACCTTTTATATTTTCTTTTTCAAGCTCTCTATAAGTTATATTTGTTATAGCCAATATAAGCTGTTCTTTATCTTTTGTATTAGCAACTTCTAATATATTTTTAGCAGTATCAATTAATATTTCTTGCACTTTTGCCTTTTCTTCCGAAGTAACTTTAAAATCTTTTATATAAGGTATTAACTTAGCAACTGCAATTCCAGCTATAAACGTGATTACAATTATTATTAATGTTTCCATTAGTCTTCCCCCTTCAACAAATCATATAATCTCATAATTAATGCAACACCCTGTTCTCTAGTCAAGTAGTCCTTAGGTTTAAAATTCCCTTCACCATCACCTTTAATTAAACCTAACTCTGCTGCTCTTTTAATATATTCATATGACCACATATCAGGAGTTACATCCTTAAATGGCATGTTATACTTCAATCTTTCATTAACAAGTTTCAATATTTCCCCCTTATCAACAAGCAGGCCTGGACATGTTTTATCACTATATTCTCTATGAAATACCAAAGTCGGCACTCTATCCTGTTTATTTTTTATATTTTGAATTATTGCAGCTATTAGTCTAACACTTGCTTCTAACTGTATGCCTTCTAATTTCTCTTCATCAAAATTACCGATATGTTCAATAGAAATTGCACCATTATTTCTGCCATATATTGATGCAGGACTTTTCTCTAAATCCCTTCCATCCCATATTGTTCCATCTGGTGCTACAGTGAAATGTTGAGCTATATCAATAAATCTTCTTACCTCGGTATGATATCTCCACATGCCTAGAATAATCTTTTCTTTATCTTCAGCTTGTACATAATCTTCCTTAGTTGGTTTCCATGTATGATGAAAATGTATTTCATAAATTTGTCTTTTGAATTCATATTTATCTAAAAACATTTCAATTTGCTCTATAGTATATTGTTTAAATCTCCTCATACCATCACCTTTCAAATTTTTTATTATATCTTCTCAATATATCTTATTCAAATATAAAAAAAAGGTACCATATTAAAGGTACCTTTTAATACAAGCTATTTTCATCAATTAACTCTTTCATCTTAGTTATTTCATTTTCATCGCTAGAAACTATTGTATCTATCTTTTCAGTTTCAAAATTTTTCAAATATGCTTTAAATTCACCATTTTCCCCATTTTCATATTTTATACACTTAAAGCCACTATCAAATAATCTTTCTAATTGTTTTAAATTTCTTTTTTCCATAGTATCACCCCTTTCACAAAAAAAGCAAAGAGATTGGCCTATTATTCCAATCTCCCTTTTCTACTATCATTCATGTTTGTTATATTTTTGCTTATTAATCCAGGTATGTTTGGAAACTCACCTACAACAACACCTGTAATGTTTTGAGCTTCCTTTATTGCATTATCAGCAACAGTGCTTTTCTTTACGTAATTATTCTTATCCATTCTATTATCCATATATAACCCTCCCGTTTTTTCAATATTTTATCCAGGGTTATATATATTTATTCATATTATGGAAGCTCTATTTTTTTACTTTCTTTAGATTCTCTATATAAAACAAACTTATTTCCTATACTCTGTACAAATTCTGAATTAGTTAATTTTGCAATTTCATTAGCTGTCTCTTTTGTTTCTAATAAACTATTATTTAATATTTTAACTTTAATAATCTCTCTAGCTTCTAAAGCATCATCTATTTGTTTTATTAAATTTTCAGATATACCATTTTTTCCTATCTGAATAATTGGATCTAAACCATTAGCTATACTTTTTAAATAACTCCTTTGTTTGCCTGTAAGCACCAAACCACTCCTTATACTTCTATTTCCTTCTTTGACTTTCTTCTATGAATTTCATAATCTTTGTTACCTTTTTTCCAGCCACTTCTAATTTTCTCTTGTGGTTTGTAATTAGAATTTATTACTATTTCTCCTTTTGCTATACAATAATATGTTGATTCGTTTAAATTACAATTTCCACAGTTAAAACACTCCATTTATTCTATTGCCCCTCCATCTCTTTAATCAAAAAATTCAAATTCGTAACCACATATACTAACTATCTCTCCATCTTTTATTCCTAACTTCTTCAATTCATCAACGATTCCCCGCTTTCTCATAACTTTTTGGAAATGCCTTAATGAATCTAAATCATCAAAATTAGTTGAATTAATTAGTTTCTCTATTGGATCACCTTCTACTATATATTTATCTCCCTCTTTCTTTACAATAACTTTATTTTTATTTTTATTAAATTCATAAAAATTAATATCTTCTACAACTTCAACTATCGGTTCTGGGTCTCCAATTTCCTTAAGTTTATTCCATATTGCATATTTGAGCTCGTCTAATCCCTTTGAAGTAGCAGCAGAGATTGGAATTAATTCAAGCCTAAGTTTATCCATTTCTTCTTTGATCCTAGAAAAATTTTCTCTTGCCTGGGGCAAATCCATTTTATTAGCTACAACAATTTGAGGCTTATCTGCAAGTTTAGGGCTATATTTCTTTAATTCCTCATTAATTTTATAGAAATCGTCAATTGGATCTCTTCCTTCTAAACCAGATGCATCTATTAAATGAACTAATAGTCTTGTTCTCTCAACATGTCTTAAAAACTCATGTCCTAGACCTACACCTGCATGTGCTCCTTCAATTAAACCTGGAATATCTGCTATAACAAAACTATTATCATCTGAAATTCTAACAACACCCAAATTTGGCGTCAATGTTGTAAAATGATAGTTTGCGATTTTAGGTCTAGCATCTGTTAAAGTGGATAACAACGTAGATTTACCTACATTAGGGAATCCTACTAGTCCTACATCTGCTAAAAGTTTTAGTTCTAATGTTATCCATCTTTCTTCTCCCTTTTCGCCTGCTTCTGCAAAACGAGGGGCCTGTCTTGTAGATGTAGCAAACTTAGCATTACCTCTACCACCACGTCCTCCTCTTGCAACAATGAACCTTTCTCCATTTTTAGTAAGGTCTGCTATAACTACACCAGTTTCTATATCTTTTACTATAGTTCCTGGTGGAACTTTTAAAATTAAATCTTTACCTTTTTTACCATATTGCTTCTTAGATTTTCCATTTTCGCCATTTTCGGCCCTATAGTGACGTCTATATCTAAAATCCATTAATGTCCTTATTCCTTCATCGACTTCTAAAATAACATTTCCGCCATCTCCACCATCTCCACCTGCTGGTCCTCCAGATGGCTCATATTTTTCTCTTCTAAATGCAACTGCTCCGTGTCCTCCATTCCCACCTTTTACAAAGATTTTTGCAACATCCACAAACATAATCATCATCCTTACTTAAATATTAATAATTTCATTATACCAATTCAATTAAATGTGTCAACTATATTTATATTATAAACAAATCTATATGAATTTATCTTAACCAAGATATAATTAAATCTATGTAGAAGTTAGTTCAGTTATACCAACTAAATCAATCCTGTACTTAATGCAATCGTCACTAATATCAACATTATGCAAAAACTCATTTTTATTTTCTAAATCAAACTTACCTTTTATAATAACTTCAAGTTTGTCTATATACTCTGAAATCTCTATATTTATTTCTCTATAATCATATTTATTGCATTCTAAAATTTTATCTATAACATATTCTAAACTTTTAGTTATATTTCTTAAATTATCTACTTTACGGTAAGAAACTTGACTAAAATTATTTACATTAAATACAAATATTATTCCATTATTATACGCCTCTTTAATTTTTCTTTCTAATAGTAAACAAATCGATGTTATTGTTAATTTATACACTTTACTGATACTTAATGCTATTTTTGATAAATCATTTATCTTTTTAATTGCCATATCATATTTGCCTAATTGCAAATATCCATATATAACTTGCAAAACATTCATCCAATCATGTCGTTGCTCTCTATTCAAGTTTTTTAATTTTCTCGTAAATTCTCCTTGAATTTTTAATATATTTTTACATTTCTCTTTACCAATACAAGACCTAGATTTACTTAATTCATATATCGACAGTATCTCAAATACAAAAAGAAAAAGTAGAATTAGAATTTGAGTAGTTTTATTAACATTATGATTTGTCAAAGTTAGACTAAAGTATATAAATAATACTAATAAACTCAATATATTAAAAATTAACCCCTTATTACCTCTAAATTTATTAATCAATTTTAAAAGACACCCTCCCCCTTGTGACTTTACCACTGTAGTTATTTTATCATAAAGAGTTATTTCGTGACAAAAAAACCTACCGATTTCGGTAGGTTATCTTGCTAAAGCTTCTTTTGGATAAACACTCACTTGTTTCTTATTCTTGCCTTTTCTTTCGAATTTAACTATACCATCAACTAAAGCAAATAAAGTATCGTCTCCGCCTCTTCCTACGTTATTACCTGGATGAATCTTAGTTCCTCTTTGTCTAACTAATATATTACCAGCTAGAACAAATTGACCATCAGCTCTTTTTACGCCCAATCTTTTTGATTCACTATCACGACCGTTTTTAGAGCTACCTACTCCTTTTTTATGAGCGAATAACTGTAGGTTCATCTTTAACATCATCTTTACACCTCCCCATATTCGAGAGTTAAGTAATCAGGATATTCTTCTAATAATCCTTTTATTCCAACTATCATAGTCTCAAATACTATGTCTGCCTTCAATCTTTTCTCTTTTGTTAAATTATTAGGTATAGTCACGCTTAAATGACCTTTATCTTCATCTATACAATATTTAATATCGTTTCTATCTATATCACAAACCTCATTCAATGCAATAAGTGCTGTCTGTGATAATACAGATATTGCTGCACATACTATATCTCTACCATACTCATCATAACCTGCGTGACCATCTACTTTATATCCCATTATACTTCCTCTTTTGTCTTTATAAACAGTCACTCTTGTCATAATTAACACTATCCATTAATCTTTTCAATCACAACTTTAGTGTATGGCTGGCGATGCCCTTGCTTTCTTCTGTAGTCTTTCTTAGCCTTATACTTAAATACTATTATTTTTTTAGCTTTTCCATGTTCTACTATTTTCGCATCTACTGTAGCTCCTTCAACGAAAGGCTTTCCTATTTTTACATCTTCACCATTTGAAACTAATAAAACCTTATCGAACTTAACAACTTCTCCTTCGTTTCCAGCTACCTTTTCAACAAAAAGAGTATCTCCTTCTTGAACTCTGTACTGTTTACCGCCAGTTTCAATTACAGCATACATTCCTTCACACCTCCTCTATCCTGTCTCGCCAATGCTAGGTACTAAGTTTTTAAACCTGCATTGTGCGGCTACCTACAAGTACAAATTCTATCAAATTCTTATCATTTTGTCAACCTAAAATTATTGATATATTAAAACAAGGTGGAACTTTATTAGTCCCACCTTGTTTTAATATATTTTATACAAGAATTATAGTTAATATACTAATGAAAATCATAGTTACTATACCTTGAAGTAACGTACCCATTGAATGTGTTTTATATGCTGTTGTTGTGTCTAGATTTGAAAATTGGCTTACTACCCAAAAATAACTATCATTTGCATGTGAGAAAGTCATTGCTCCAGCACCTGTAGCCATAACAACTAAAGCTTTTGCAATAGCACCATCTAGACCTAATGAAGGTAGCAATGGAGCTATAATAGCAGAAGTTGTAATTAATGCAACTGTAGATGAACCTTGTGCTGTTTTTAATGCTGCTGCAATAATAAAAGGTAAAAATATGCCAAGATTAAAATTTGATAATGTTTGACCTAAGTATTCTCCTATTGGAGTAGCTTTTAATATAGCACCAAATGCTCCACCTGCTCCTGTAATCATAATTATAGTAGCTGCATTTTTTAAGCCTTCTCCAACCCAACCGTTAATATATTTTTCATCCCAACTAGGTAATAGTTTAAATGATATAAATACACCAATTAGTAAAGCTACTGTAGGATCTCCTATGAAATCTAATATTGTCTTTAGGCTTCCATTTCCAAATATAGCACTAGGGAAATCAGCTATTGATTTTAATGTTATCAAAATAATTGGTATTAAAATAGGAGAAAAAGCTTCAAATGTTTTTGGTAACAGCTTTTCTTCTGTATTCACATCGATTTCTATATCAGGTTCTATCCAATAACGTGAACAAAATTTAATTGACCAAATATAACCGACTATTATTGCTGGTATAGAAGTTATTAACCCAAGTAATATTACCATACCTAAATCCGCACCAATTGTACCTGCAGCTGCAATTGGCCCTGGTGTAGGTGGTACTAAAGTATGTGTTGCATATAAACCTGTAGATAAAGCAACAGCCATAGTTGCCATTGAAATTTTTGATTTTTTAGCCATAGACTTATTTAATGAAGAAAGAATTACAAAGCCACTATCACAAAATACTGGAATTGAAACTATAGCACCTGTTAAAGACATTGCTAAAGCAGCTTTTGCCTTTCCCACTAATTTTAAAACTGTATTAGCAAGAGTTAATGTACCTTTAGACTTTTCAAGAATTGTACCAATAATAGTACCTGATATAATTACAATTCCTATATATCTTAGTATCCCCCCAAACCCATTTGTAACTGTTTTAACCACATCTAAAAGAGGCATTCCTGAAAACAAACCAACACCAAAAGCTGCTAATAGAAGAACTAAAAAAGGATGCAATTTTATTTTGGCAGTCATGAAAATAATAAATAATATTGAAAGCAAAAGTACTACTAATAATATAGGTCCAGTTAACATAACTCCTCCCCCTTTAATATAAAATTAGTTTTACTTCATTACAAAAACTTTAACTATTTGACTTGTTGTATTTTTTATCCACTCAGAAGTACATTCAATTGCATTTTCTAAAGTTGTTGGTTTTTGAATAATACTAAAAACTGCATCTATCCCCTCCTTTAACACTAAATTTGCATCATGTTCAACAGTACCTGCGATAGCTATTACCGGTATACCTAATTTTTTTGCTTCCTTTGCAACTCCTATTGGTGTCTTGCCATTTACTGTTTGCCCATCTATTTTGCCTTCACCAGTTATAACTAATTTTACTCCACTTAGTTTTTCTGCAAAATTATTTGCTTCAAGCACAATTTTAATTCCTGGTAATAGTCTTCCGCCTAAAAATGCAACAATTCCAGCACCTAGTCCTCCAGCAGCACCTGCCCCAGGTATATTCTGAACATCTATTCCTAACTGATTTTTAACAACCTCTGCAAAATGTTTTAGGTTTCTATCCAATAATTCAACTATTTCTTCATTAGCTCCTTTTTGTGGAGCATAAATGAAAGCTGCCCCATTTGGACCATATAAAGGATTTGTCACATCACAAGCTACTTTAATCTTAGTTTTCAGTATTCTTTTATCTAAACCACTAATATCTATTTCCTTTATTCTAATTAACTCCTTTCCACCAAATCCTATTTCTTCACCATTTTCATCTAAAAATCGTATTCCTAAAGCTTGTGCCATTCCAACACCAGCATCATTAGTTGCACTACCACCTATACCAATAATCAATTCTTCCACTCCAAAATCCAATGCATATTTTATTAACTCACCGGTTCCATAAGTAGTAGTTATCATCGGATTAGCCTTATCTTTTGGTACTAACGGCAACCCTGAAGCAGCTGCCATTTCAATTACTGCCCTTTTCCTATCACCTAAAATACCAAAAAAAGCATTTACAGGAGTTCCTAGTGGACCAGTTACTTTTTTATAAACAATTTCACCTTTATTTGCATCTACTAAAGCTCTTACAGTGCCTTCCCCACCATCTGCCATAGGTACTTTAATTACTTGTGCATTAGGCAAAACTTCTAATATTCCCTTCTCCATATATTTTGCAACTTCTAGTGCTGTAAGACTTCCTTTAAATGAATCAGGTGCGACTAATATTTTCACATTTTTCAACTCCTTATTATATTATGCTTATTAAAATTATATAAATAAAGATTTTTATTTACTACATACAAAAAATAAGAAAATACACCCTGTAACACAGAGTGTATTTGTATAAATTGCACATCTTATTTTAAATATAAATATATGTGATAAGCCCAAAGTAAAATAAACAAGTCTTTTGCTTTTTTAGGATTCAATCCAGTCATTTTTTTTATTCTATCTAACCTATATAATAATGTATTTCTATGTATAAATAATTTTTTTGCTGTTTTACTAATATTTAAATCATTCTCAATCAATGCTTCAATTGTATGACCTATTTCTTTTTCAGAGAAAATTTCGTTCAGATTTATATTTGCAAGATGTTTTATGTAATAACTCATTATATTTTTATCTATCAAAGGTAAAAAGAAATCATAATTCAGCTGATTTATGTAATATATCCTATTTTTATATACATAAGAAAGTTTTTCACCTACTTTTAAAGCATATTTTGCACTTTGGTAAGATAAATAAAGCTTTTCAAGTCCTTTTAAAGGCTGTCCAATACCAAAAAAAGGTTTATAATTTCTTTTAACCAATTCTTTTTCTAAACTTTTAGCTATTTCTAATATTAGGCTATTTACACTATCAGCATCATCAGACTTAAAAGCTTTAATAATTACTATAAATTCTCCTCTTATAAAGACACAATCATCTTCCTTAAAATCTAAATAATCATATAGCATTAATATTTTATTAGTTAAAGTTTTACAATTGTCAATTGTAGGTTTTACTAAAATTACACCTCTATAAATACCCGTTTTTATCTTTAAAAGCTCAGCTCTGTCTTTTATTACTTCCTTATCTTCAATACTATTACTTAATAATTGTTGATAAAAATTTTCTCTTGTTCTATTTTCAAGTTCTATTTGTTTATTTAAAAACTCTTGTTGCAACATTAGTTCAACAAAATTTTTCACAAGCTCACCATAGCTACTTACTTCGCTAACTTCACCTGTAATTCCTACAACCCCTATTATATTTCCATGAAAATATATTGGTAAATTAATTCCAGATTTTACTCCTTTATATAGATAAGTTTCTTGCTTCATAATTTTTATTGGTTTCTTTTCCTTAATTACATTAAAAGCTACTTCATGAAATGTATTTATCCTTTCACTGTCTCCACTTGCAATTATAATCCCTTGATTATTCATAATATTAATATTTTTTCCTAAAACATCCATGGTTTTATCAACAATTTTTTGAGCTAATTCATAATTTAACTTCATACATTCCCCTCCATAAAGGGACTATTTGCTTTTTATATTCTCATATAGTACTTTTATGTTCTCTAATTTACCCATGCTTCTTATTTTAACTTCCTTTAAATTAATACTATCTATATAATTTATGAAAATTTTAATTCCAAATTTGTCTTCAATAAGTTTAATATTATTCTCAAATTTAGAATCTATCGTTTCTTTATAAGATACATTTAAGTCAAAAATAACAGCACTTGAACTTGTATGAATTTTTATTCTCTTTATTTCTTTTTCTATATAATTTAAAATTGAACTGTCAGAAATAATTTTCCCTTTTCCTTCACAGTGAGGACAATTTTTATAAAGCTTTGAAGACAACTTCTTTCTATCTTTTTTTCGAGTCATTTCTAATAATCCTAATCTAGTCATTCCTAATATCGTTGTTTTCACCTTATCTTTTTTAAGCTCATTCTCCAAACAATCAATAACGTATTTTATATCTTCACTATTCTTCATATCAATAAAATCTATAATAATTATACCACCTATATTTCTTAACCTTAATTGTTTAGCTATTTCCTTTGCAGCTTCAATATTTGTTTTTAAAACTGTATCTTTTAAATTAACACTCCCTACAAATTTACCCGTATTAACATCTATTGAGGTAAGAGCCTCTGTTTCATCTATTACTATATATCCACCACTTTTTAGCCATACTTTACGTTCTAATGCATTCTTAATCATCGCTTCTATTCCAAAATGCTTGAAAATGTCATAACATTCGTCAAAATAATGTATTTTAGATTTCAAATGTGGCATTGTTGCATCAATTAGTTCCAAAATGTTCTTATACTTTTCTCTATCATTAATAACTAATCTCTGTACATCATCACCAAAAAAATCACGTACTATTCTATCAATTAAATCTAACTCTTTATATATTAACCTTGGTGCATATCCTATTTTACCTTCCCTTTTTATTTTCTCATAAAGTTTTATCAAAAACTCAATATCTTTAATAATCAACTCCTCTTGTACACCAGCACTTGCTGTCCTTAATATAACCCCCATATTTTCTGGTTTATTCTCTTCAACTATTTTCTTTAATCTATCTCTTTCTTCTTCCTCTATAATTTTTTTCGATATACCAATTTGATTTGTTTCTGGCATCAAAACCACATATTTCCCGGGTAAAGTAATATGAGTTGATATCCTTGGACCTTTGGTACCTATTGGTTCTTTTACTACCTGAACAATCAGTTCCTGACCAGGTTTTACAACATCTCTAATTGAAATATCTTTAAAACTTATATCTTCAAAGCCTAAAAGATCACTTGGTACAGCATCCTTAACATACAAAAAAGCATTTTTGTCCAAACCTATATCTACAAAAGCAGCTTCCATCCCTGGTAATACATTAATTACTCTGCCTTTGTAAATATTTCCAAGAAGTCTTTTATTCTCTTCTTCAATATACAATTCAACTAAATCTCCATTTTCCAGAATTGCTACTCTATTTTGATTTAACCCCATATCTATTATAATCTCAGCCATAAAATCTTCTCCTATTCACAATTTAAAGGTGACACTAAGTTACCATTTTTCTGAGAATATAACTCTAATCTATGGATTTTTATGCTATCATCTACTATTTCTATATTTCCAGTCTTATTTATTATGTCTATTATATATTTAGGCTTTAAATTACCTTTACTACCTGATTTTAGAGTTGTTCTAATTATAATTCTTTTATCTTCAACAACTAGCAAATTCAAATTTTTAATACTACTTCTTATATCAACTTCTTTAATTGTTTCTTTTTTGTTTTTTATTTTAACTTTTTTTATATAAATCTCATCTTTTTTAAGTATTTCTCTTATGCAATTTTCCATATCTTCTTTGCTAATACCATCAGTTGTACAAAACTCTATAACATAATCAGACCATTCTATTAGTGACATCAATGATTTACCAGTCTTTATATATTTACTAGAAAGAATTCTAACTCCTCTAGGTAATACATCATTAAGCCTTTTGATAAACTCATCTTTGTCAATATCGTTTTCTAACTCAACATCCATATATTCACCATCACTTGTTACCCCAATTGGAAGAGCTGTAGCCAATGAAAATTTTGGATGTGGATTAAAACCCTGACTATATCTTACTGGTATACCCGCTCTTCTAAAAGCTCTCTGGAACAATCTCATCAAATCTAAATGTGAAATATATTTCATTTCGTCCTTTTTTGAAAATTTTACTCTAATCGTACTCATCAACAAACACCACCTGTAAAGCTAATATTAATACCGCACCCAGTACAACCTTTCCTACAATCTCTAGTTAATATGCCATTTTTAGCCTTTTCATTTTCATTAATTAAATATTTTTTAGAAACTCCTACATCAATAAAATCCCAAGGCAGTATTTCATTATATTCTCTATGTCTATTTGCATAAAAGCTTGGGTCAATTCCTGCTTCTCTAAAGGTTTCCATCCATTTTTCATAATTAAAATAATCAGCCCATCCGTCGAATTTACAACCTTTTTGCCATGCTCTTATTAAAACTTTTGATAATTTTCTATCTCCTCTAGCAAAAACAGCTTCAAGAAAACTTAATTCTGGGTCATGGAAGTTGTAAGTAATCTTCTTATCTTTTATATTACTTCCTAAATATTTTTGTTTCTCTTTAAATGTTTCAATAGTATCTTGGCCAAACCATTGAAAAGGTGTAAATGGCTTTGGAACAAAACACGATGTACTAACTGTCACTTTTAAATTTCCTTTTCTTTTATCCTTAGGTAATCCAAAATAAGTATCTTTAACTTTATAAGCTAAATCTTTTATTCCAAGAATATCATCATAATTTTCATATGGAAGTCCTATCATAAAATACAACTTAACAGTAGACCAACCTAAATAAAAAGCATCTCTTACTGAGTTTATTAAGTCTTCTTCATTTATACCCTTGTTTATTATATCTCTAAGTCTTTGACTGCCAGCTTCTGGAGCAAAAGTAAGTCCTGTTTTACGAACTTTCTGTATCTCTTGAATTATATCAAGTGAAAAAGAATCAAGCCTTAAAGATGGTAATGAAAGACCTATCTTCTTATCTTTAAATTTATTAATTAAGCTCTTTACTAATTCTTCAAGTTTTGAATAGTCGCTTGTTGATAATGAAGATAAAGAAATTTCTTCATGTCCTGTTATTTCAACTAATTTTTGTGCATGATCTAATAGCTTATCTACACTTCTTTCCCTTACAGGTCTATATATCATTCCTGCTTGACAAAATCTACATCCTCTAGTACATCCTCTAAAAATCTCCAACATAACTCTATCATGTACTGTCTCAATATATGGAACTATAACTCTATCTGGAAAGTAAACTTCGTCTAATTTCTTAATTATTCTTTTCTTTATTACACTAGGATATCTTTGTGCTTTTGGTGTAAATTCTTTTATAGTACCATCTTGATTATATGTAACTTCATAAAACTTTGGTACATATACACCTTTAATTTGACTTACATCTTCTAAAAATTCTTCTCTTGTTCTATTATTTTCTTTCCATTTTTTATATGCTTCAATTATTTCTAATATCAGTTCTTCTGATTCACCAATTACAAAAAAATCAATTATATCAGCTAAAGGTTCTGGATTGTAAGCACATGGTCCACCCGCTATAATAAATGGATCTTCTTCTTTTCTATCTTTAGAAAGCAAAGGTATATGACCTAAATCTAACATATTCAAAATGTTAGTATAACTCATTTCATACTGCAATGTAAAACCTACAAAATCAAATTTATTTATTGGGTCTTTACTTTCCAAAGCGTAAAGTGGAATATTATGCTTTCTTAATTCATGTTCCATATCAATCCATGGTGCAAATACTCTTTCACAAAATACATCTTCCTCTTTATTTAAGAGGTTATATAATATATGTAGCCCAAGATGCGACATGCCAACCTCGTAAATATCTGGAAAAGCAAAAGCAAATCTTACCTTTACTTCTTTTGTATTTTTCTTATAGCTGTTTATCTCATTACCAATATATCTTGCTGGTTTTTCAACTCGTGAAAGAATTTTATCTAATGTATCTTTATTTATCATCTCATCACCCTTACTATTAAAATATCTAAATATATTCTACCACTTTTCCTTTTTATTTAGTAGCTTTTCTATAGTTATATCATAACCATATTTAATTACTCCCTCTATAATTTGCTTTTCATAAAGTGTTGCAATTACATTACCTTCCTTATCAATAACAATAATTATATGATACTTGTTAGGAAGGAAATTCTCAATAACTGATTTTATTTTCATATCATTTAAACAAATAATATGTTGTACTTTATATATGCCAGATTCTAACACTCTCTGATTTTTACAAAATATTTGTTTTAAGAAAATAAAAACTGCCATATTTTTTTCTTTCTTGGCAGCTATAATTATAAAGATAAAAAATAGAATCAAATAAATACCATACACATTTCTCATAAACAGCAATACACCAATAAGAATCATGACTACAGATAGTATATAGGTAATTTCTAAAACACATATTGTAGCTTTTTTTATTCCTAAATTTAAAGATAATATTGCTCTAAGTATTCTGCCACCATCTAAAGGTAAAATAGGTAATAAGTTAATAAAAGCCAAAATCATATTAGTCTTAATAAATAGAACAATAATCTGATTTTCAAATAAATATTTTTTCGTAAATATCAAAACAACAACTAATAAAACATTTATAGCTGGCCCAATGACAGCTATTTTAACTTCCTTTAACGGTTCTGTACCAATTAACCCTTCTATTCTTGCAACTCCTCCAAATGGAAAAAGTTCAACACAATTCACTTTGAAACCTAATTTAAATGCCAAATAAACATGAGCAAGTTCATGTATTAAAATAGAAAAAAATATTACAATTACTTCACTAAAATACCCAAGTATAAAATATAACACAAAAAGTATAAATAATAAATAATTTATTTTTATTTTAAACTGACCTATACGAAAAATTGTCATTTAATCCCCCATTAATTATTTAAATTGCTAATACTTATACTTACAAAATCTAATGGATTTATAGGAGTACTATCTTTCCATATTTCAAAATGCAATAATTTATCTCCTTTACCATCTTCTTTTAATGTACCTAAAACCTGTCCTTTAGTTACTCTCTGGCCTACTTTTACATATATATTGTCTAAATGTGCATAAACTGCTTCTATTTCACCAAAATCAACTCGGATACATTCACCCAAAATTTTGTTATTATAAATCTCACTTATTATTCCATTCCCTATTGAATAAATCTTTTTATCATTTGAAAGTATATCTATACCTCTATGAAAAATAGTTATATCGCCTTTCTTTACTTGACCGAATTTTTTATAAACTATACCTGTAGCCGGCGCAAAAAATGAATCTATCTTTACATCATTTTGATATTTAAAAACTGAAGTTGCTTTATCTAGCTCCTCACTGCTTCCTTTCGCATACTTCAGTACTTTGTAACCTAGTTTTTTGAAATCATAATCGTATTTTACTGTGTCTTCGACTAATCTAATAACATTATTTGTAAAACTTGTATTAAAAGATTTAATAAGTATTATTAGAAGAACAATTATTATACTAACCAACAGTTGGTAAAACAACTTTTTGTAACTATTTTTCTGTTTTGACCTGTTTAAATAATCTCTTTTAACTCTCATAGGAAAAAGTTTGAAAATAAGTTTTCGTTTTCCCATATATTTCATCCCCTAAATATTGAATTTACTATATTATTATTTTTTTAACTACTTTTTTATTACAATTAAAAGTTGACTTATAATTTAACTAGTTTTACAATTAATTTAGTTAATATTTAACTTAGTTAAATTTAAGGGGGTAATATAATGAAGTATCAAGAAACAAACCAAATAACTGGTAATAGACGCTGGATAGCTTTAGCTGCTGTAATGGTAACAATGTTTTTTTCATCTTTAGACCAAACAATAATTTCTTCTGCTATGCCTACTATTATTGCAGATTTAAGAGGTTTTGACATATATGCGTGGGTATTTACTGCATATATGATGACATCTGCTATAACTGTTCCTATATACGGTAAATTATCAGATATTTACGGACGTAAACCCTTTTACGTATTCGGTCTTTCTGTATTTATGATAGGTTCTGCCCTTTCAGGCCAAGCTCACACAATGATGCAGCTTATTTTTGCAAGAGGATTACAAGGTCTTGGAGGAGGGGCAATGATGAGTATGCCCCGTGCCACAATAGGAGATATATTTAATCCTAAAGAAAGAGGCAAATGGATGGGGCTTATTATGTCAGTTTTTGGGCTTGCTAGTATTATTGGACCATATCTAGGTGGATGGATTACAGATAATTTTAATTGGCGATGGGTATTTTACATCAATTTACCTGTAGCTTTAATTTCGATTATAGCAGTATCTTATGCACTTCCAAATGTTAGAACTAAAGAAAAACATAGTATAGACTGGTTAGGGAGTGCTTTTATGATTTTAGCTTTAATTCCTATCTTACTTGCTTTTACTTGGGCTGGTTCAAAATATCAATGGACTTCTAAGCAAATTATTAGTCTTTTTGCTATAGGTATAATGTTCATGATTTGTTTTATTCTTATAGAAAAGAAAGCTAAAGAACCTTTATTAAGTCCTTCATTATTCAAAAATTCAATTTTCACTTCGACTGTACTTATGGGCTTATTAGTATCAATGAGTCTTTTTGGTACTGTTATGTTCTTACCACTTTTTGTTCAAGGTGTAGTTGGATTATCTGCATCTAATTCAGGTGCTTTGTTAACACCAATGATGCTAAGTTTTATAGCTGGAAGTATAGTCGGTGGTATTATTATCAGCAAAACAGGTAGATATAAACTTCAAGCTATTCTAGGTTCCATAATAGTTATAATTGCAGTATTTTTACTTTCAAAAATGGATGTAAATACAACATGGATTACAGTAATAAGAAATATGATAATTTTAGGTTTAGGACTCGGTACTGTTATGCCTTTAGTAAATGTTGTTATACAGAATGCTTTCCCTTATAAAATGCTTGGTGTTGTAAATTCAACGCAGCAATTTGTAAATTCTCTAGGGGGTATTGTTATAGCACCTATTTATGGTACAATATTAGCAAATGCTTTTGCAAAAGAACTACCTAGAAATTTACCTGCAAAATTACTAAAAGCAATGAATTCTATGCCAAAATCAGTAAGTTCAGCTATATCAAATCCTCAAGCTTTAATAACTGCACATGCTCAAGAGCAGATTAAAACAATGTTTTCAGCTTTTGGAAATGCTGGCTTGAAACTTTATAATCAGTTTATTCATGCTGTCAAGCTTTCTTTATCAACTGGAATTACAAAACTATATTCTTTTGGAGTAGTATTTGCTGTTTTAACTTTATTAGCTGCTTTTTGCTTGAAGGAGATTCCATTAAAACATGATGAATTCTATGATGAATAGGAGTGTAGTTTATGAATATTGAAACAAATAATAAAAATGGAATGATTGACAGTCTAAGTAGTTTATTGGTAAGTCTTAATAAAAAATTAGCATCTGAATTACAAGATAAAATTTCAAAAGATATTACTTTATCTCAATTAATTATATTAAAGCAAATTAATAGAGGAATCCATACTGTCAGTTCTTTGTCTGAAAAATTAACTATCTCTGCACCTGCAGCTTCAAAACTCATAGAACAACTTCATAAATCTGGATTTGTAATTCGTAAAAGATCTGATAAAGATAGAAGAGTAGTATTTATTGAACTTACTGATAAAGGAAAAGAGATATTAAAAAATAATGAGCAAATAAGGAATGAAGTTTTCAAAGAAATGTTATCACCGCTATCCAAAAACGAAATAGATACACTTATAAACATATTAAAAAAAATAATTGAATAAAATATTGAAGGCGACATCAATCAACTATTGTCGCCTTTGGTGTTTATTTATAATTTTCCTCCAATCTAAATCTCCTCTTTGCATTGATTTAATTAACAACTCAGCAGTAGCTATATTAGTAGCTAAAGGAATTCCATGTACATCACATAATCTCATTAATGCTAGAATATCTGGTTCATGAGGTTGAGCTGTTAACGGATCCCTTAAAAATATCACCAAGTCTATTTCGTTGTTTGCTACTAAAGCACCTATCTGTTGGTCTCCACCTAAAGGTCCAGATAAAAATCTATGAATATCAAGGCCTGTAGCTTCATTTATAAGTTTACCAGTCGTTCCTGTTGCATACAATTTATGGTTTTTTAAAATATCCTTATACGCTAATGTAAAATTAACTATTTGCTTTTTCTTTTTATCATGTGCTATTAATGCTATTTTCATATATTCTCCAACCCTTCTATTAATATGTCTATTTTTCAATTGCTTTTTCCTTCATTTTAATAATTGGTATGTTGGCTACTAAAGCAGGTATAGGGGAATTGTCACTTTCCCTTCTTGTACGTGTTAACTTAATATCTAATCCTTCTTCATCTATATCCATATAGTCAGATATCACTCTTATTATATCACCTTTTATCATTTCTAAAAAGCGTGGAGATACATTAGCTCTATCATGAATAAGAACTAGCTTTAACCTTTCTTTTGCAACAGTTTTACTGTTTACTTCGCTCTTCCCAAATAATTTTAGTAAATCCAAAACAATACCCCCTTACTACTATTTTCCGAATATCAACTTCTTAAGTTTAGAAAGCATTCCCTCATCTACTTCTAAATCTAGTAGTGGTATTTCTTCTCCTATAATTCTCTTTGATATATTTCTATATGCTTTACCAGATAAAGCTTTTTCATCGCCAACTACTGGTTCACCTTTATTAGTAGATATAACAATTGCTTCATCATCAGGAACAACACCAAGTAATTCTATTGCTAAAATATCTATCATATCATCAATATTCATCATATCTCCTCTTTTTACCATATCTTGTCTAATTCTATTTATAATTAACTTAGGGTTATGTAATCCTTTGGCTTCTAAAAGCCCTATTATTCTATCTGCATCTCTTACAGCTGAAATTTCTGGTGTTGTTACTACAATAGCTTTATCTGCTCCAGCAATAGCATTTTGAAAACCTTGTTCTATTCCTGCAGGACAATCTATCAAAACATAGTCAAACATTTCTTTTAAATCTTCACATAATTCCTGCATCTGCTCTGGAGTTACTGCTGTTTTATCTTTTGTCTGTGCTGCTGGTAGTAAATACAGTCCATCATATCTTTTATCTTTTATTAATCCCTGCTTAAGCCTGCAAACTTTCTCTACAACATCAACAATATCATAAACTATTCTATTTTCAAGACCCATAACAACATCTAAATTTCTCAAACCAATATCTGCATCTACTACAACAACTTTTTTACCATTCATTACAAGTCCTGCTCCTAAATTAGCTGTTGTTGTTGTTTTACCAACTCCACCTTTACCTGAAGTTATTACAATCACTTCTCCCATTTTTTCAGCCTCCCATTAATTTATTTTTTAGTTAAGTAAGGTTCTATTAGCATTTTTCCATCCTTTATATTTGCTATCTCTGGCCACTTAGGTTTATCTTTTTCACCATCAGGACTACGTGCTATAATTTCAGCTATTCTAAGTTGAGTAGGTTGCAAACTAAAGGCTGCAACAATCGCATTTTTATTTCCATCGCAACCAGCATGTGCAATGCCTCTTAACGTACCTAAAATTATAATATTGCCTTTAGCTTTAACTTCAGCACCAGCGTTTACATCTCCTAGTATAACTAAATTCCCATCATATTCTATATATTGACCAGACCTTATTGTAGCCCTGATAAATTTAGTCTTACCTTCTTTAATACCTTCGAAAAATTTTTGTGTTTGCAAATTTATTTCAGATATTTGCTTATTATCCTCTTCTAAATTATATCTTTCATCAACACTAATACCATATTTATCTTGAATTAATATTGCTAGCTCTTTTTTTTCATCAAGTGAAAGTTTCTTTCCTTCAATACATTTAACCTTTCCTCCTTGAAAGAAACCCTTAGCATTCTCTAATTTTTCTTCTAGCTGTCGTTTTATGTTTTGAAAGTTGCCTTCTTTTATATAAATATAAATTCCTTCTTTTTTTCCTTTAAAAATTACTAAATTTTCATCCATGTCTAACGCCTCCGCAATAATGCTGTTAACTAAAAATATTCTTCAAAATTATTATAATTCCTTCTTCGTTAATAGAAAAAAATAAATTAGTAAGGTAGCACTACCTTACTAATTTATTTCGATATTCAAATTTTTCATCTACATTATTTAACCCTAGATACTGAGCTATAACTTCTTTAGCAACAGGTGCTGCATAGCCTCCATGTCCACCTTGAAATATTACTACTGCTACAGCTATTTGTGGATCATCGTAAGGTGCAAATCCTACAAACCATGCATAAGGGTCGTATTTTTTACCTGTTACAGGATTTGTACCTGTATTTTGGGCAGTACCTGTTTTACCGCCTACTTTTATAGGAAAATTTTTAAATATTGACCTTGCTGTACCCTCAGTAGTTACTAAGCCCATACCTTTTTTAACTTCATCTAAATAACTATAATCCTTCAATTTTATCCTATATGCATCATCTTTATTATCATTATAGTCAATTATTTCTCCATAATAAGTTTCTATTTTATCAATAACACTTACCTTATGTCTTATTCCACCATTAGCAAGTGTTGCTATATAATTCGCTATCTGAATAGGTGTATATGCATTATGTCCTTGTCCAATAGAAATGTTTAAAGTATCTGCTTGCTTCCAAGATGCTTGGTTTAGATAACTATATTTTATAATATCTGCTATATTTATACCTTTATCATTTTCTTTATATGGGTCTATACCTAATTTCGATAAATTTTGTATAACTTCACTTCTAGTAAGTGTATTTTCTAATTCAACCCAACTAACTATAGTGTCAATCATATTTTGTAAATCTTTTTCAGAAATATCATCTTGTTTCAAATAATTCTTTAAATTATTATTCAAAAATCTTCTCAAACTTCTTTTAATAGTAATTATTTTAATTTGCGGATTCGGAACTCCGCCAGAGGCTTCATTTGGTATATTAATTTCTATTCCTGTTTTATCATTTAGCCCAAATTCCTGCGCTAGCCTTAAAATATCATCAATTTCTACTTTAGCTCCCAATTCTCGACCTGTTCTTAAGTTTTTACCTAAAGTAACTGTATAAAAATAATAGTTGCATGAATCTCTTATAGCCTCATATAAATTTTCTGGTCCATGAGTAAGCCTTCTATCATTCCATAACCAACATCCAAAAGTTTTATTACCTAATTTTAAATATCCCATATCAATTATTTTTGTCTTTGGATCAATTCCAGCTTCTAAAGCTGCTAAAGCTGTTATCATCTTAAAAGTTGAACCAGGCTGTATTGCTGTTTGTATAGCTATATTATATAAAGGTCTAGGTGCAAGAGGATCTTCAGGATTTTTCGGCATTAGACTTTCCCAATCATCTTCATTAATTCCTGTTGCAAATAAATTAGGATCATACGCAGGATAACTTGCTAAAGCGAGAACTTCTCCTGTCTTTACATCTATTGCAACTACTGCACCTGAGGTTGCATCTTTAAAACTCTCTCTATAATTATAATTCCCCCATTTGCTTTTAAATTCTCCACCTTTTTGTATCTCTTCTATTGCTTGCTTAAGTGCTTTTTCAGCAACTTGCTGTAATTTTGCATCTATAGTCAAGTAAACATTATTCCCTGGAATAGCCTTTTCTTCTTTTAAAACTTTTATAGTATTACCCAAAACATCTACCTCTATATACTTAGACCCGTCTTGCCCTTTTAAGTATTGTTCAAATTTCTGTTCAATTCCTGTTTTACCTATAATATCATTAGGAGAATATCCTAACTTTTTAATATATTTCTCTATCTCATAACTCTGTGATATTTTACCCAAATATCCAAGTATATGAGCTGCTGTACTACCCATAGGGTAGTATCTAACAGGTTCAACAGATACATAAACACCTGTTAAGTCTAGGTTGTTTTCTGCTATTTTAGAAACTGTACTAGGTTTAATACCATAAGCAATATTAATAGGCTGATAAGCTCTATAACCTTGTTTTTTTAACTGTTCTATTATAAGCATTATATATCTTGCTTCATATTTACTTAGTTCTGAGCTTATTTTATATTTATCTCTTAATAAGTTAAATGCATCATTAGCACTGCTATCTTCAGGTAATTTATATTTTTTAAGCCAATTTCTTTTATTCCTTATAGGAACGTATTCAAAATCTTTAACCGAAATCTTAGGATTTATCTCATTATTAAGAACTATTTCCTGGGCAAAGTACTTTATATTTTTATCCTTTATTAAATCATAAATAAGCCCTGTTTTTTTTCCAATTTCAATTAAAGCTTTTTCAGGTGGTAATTGTTCATTAATCTCTTCTTTTTGACAAAATATTTTTTTACTTTTCTCATCTATATATTTAAACGAAACTTTTTTCTTTTCTCTATCTATTTCAATATCTATAGGTACATAAGACCCTTCATCTTTTAAATTATCTATTAAAACTTTTGCAGGTATTATCTCTTGTTTTTTATTTGACTTATTGCTGTTTGTAGTAAAAACTGTACTAATCAACTCATCTATAGATGTCTCTATTACAATATTTGTAAAATCATCTTCTGCAGTTGAATCCATAGTAATTTTACCAAAGTTTTTAATTAAATCTGCTTTTATCTTTTTATATTCTTGATCAAACTTAAACATATAATCATTTATTTCAAACTTTTCGACTAACCCTCTATTATCAAGAAACGAAAATATTAATCTCCTTATAATAGGATTTCTTATTACTTTACTAAAAATCTTTTCATTTTTTTCTACCATTAAAATAAAATCCGCTTCTGGATTTTGTTTTAATGGTAATTTGTTCTCTAGTTTCCATTTCCGTATATCGTATTTTTTATCGTATTCAAATTTGACTTCTTTTGAACTACTGTCTATATTAATCAAAATAGGAACCGTTATACCATTATTCTCTAAAATAGTTTTAATTCTGTCTGCTACACTTACAGTAAAATTATTATCATTACTATTATGGGTATAATATAGCTTTACAATATCCTTAATTAATTTGTTTTCTAATATAATTTTAATAATTTCCTTTTCTGGTTCTTCAGAACTTTTAATATATTCACTATCATCTTTATAAGTTATTACATCTAATTTAATTGGAAATTCATCCGAATAATTTTCTCCCTCTTCTTCTAAAATCTTAATCAGTTTTAAAGCTACTTCATTTCTATTTTTATTTATTTCATCTTTAACAATCTGAACTGTAAAACTTGGTCTATTACCTGCTAATAATCGACCATATCTGTCTCTTATTTCTCCTCTTGCTGCTGTAATTGGTATCTGTTTAACCCTTTTATTGTCAGAAATTTCTCTATATTTATCTCCTAATACTATAGTAAGTGTTGATAATCTAAAAGCAACTAAAAGGAATACTATTGAAATAATAATTAACAAAATATTATATCTATTTTTTATTTTTTCTTTTAATGTCAATATTACCACCTTCCGCTTCTATCTAAAACTTATAGAAGGTTTTTTTTGTAATTTTACAACCAGCCTGTAAATAAATATAGAAAATAAGCTATTGTATATTAATTCAATAAAAATTATTTTTCTTATTAAATAAAAATAATTATAGTTAACTGTTAAAAAATACATAAAGAAAGAATATATTAAATGATAAAAAACAGTCGAAAAAGCAGTTAACACCAAAGGCATAAAAGAACTGTCTTTATATATTTTATCATTTATTGAGCCAATTAGATATCCTACAATAAAATAAATAAGTGCATTAATTCCAATAACATTAAAGAAAAGTATATCCTGTATAAAACCAGTTATTAAACCTATAAAAGAGCCTACCTTTTTCCCTTTTAATACAGAAATGCATATTAAGATAATCAAGGTTGTATTTGGCAGTATACCAAATACTCTAAAATGTTGGAAAATAGTAGTTTGTAGTACAAAATTCAAAATTATTAATAAAATCATATTAAAAGGCATCCTCTATCCCTCACTTATACTCATTAACACCTGTAATTACATAAACATAATCTAGTTTTTTAAAATTAATAGAAGGCTCAACTAAAATTCGTTTTACTAGATCATCTTCCTTCTTTATAACTTTTTTTATTTTCCCTATATAAAGCCCTTCAATAAAGACTTCTCCTAATCCTGAAGTTATAAGCTTGTCACCTTCAACAATATCAGAATTCGAATCAAATAAATATCCACTCATTTCTCCACTTATACTTCCATTTAAAATACCACCATCTTGAGTACGGATTACTTTAAAACTAACTTTACTGCCTTCATCAATTATAGTTAAAACTTTAGACCAATTATCACCGACTTCAATTACCTTTCCGACCAATCCTTCTTCAATAATACCTCCATCTAGCTCAACAGCTTTAATAATTATACTTCCTTCTTGAACACCATCTTTTCTTCCTTTATCAATTATAAATCTATCAAACCAGTTTCCTGGATCCTTACCTATAATTTTACTTCTAATAAAAGCATATTTTGATTTTTGCAGCATGATAGCTTCATTTTTCAAGTATTCAGCACGACTAATAATGTCTTCCATCTTTCTATTTTCTTCTTTTAACCTTAGTATTTCAGCTTTCATTCTTTCATTTTCTTCTTTTAATTTAAATATATTAGTTACTGACTTTATTGTGTTTGTGATTTTTTGGTCAACTGTATAAAATAATTTCTGAAATGGAGTCACTATTTTCCCAGTTAGATTCTCTATTGATGTCATATTTTGTCTATCTTTAGAAGTTAATCCTATTATAATAATTAGAATGATAGCGACTAAAGCCACTATCATTCTACTTCTATACTTTTTCATTTTATACACACTTCACCACCAACCATTATTACCTATTTGTACTAATTAATACTCTCCTTAAAGTCTCTATTTCTTCAAGTGCTTTACCTGTTCCTAAAACGACACAATCAAGTGGATTTTCTGCAATATGAACTGGCATTCCAGTCTCTTTCTTAATCAATCTATCTAAACCATCAAGTAATGCACCACCGCCAGTAAGCATAATACCCTGTTCCATAATATCAGCTGCTAATTCAGGTGGTGTTTTCTCTAAAGTATATTTTATTGCATCAATTATGCTTGAAACAGGCTCTTTCATGGCAGTTAAAATTTCAGCTGCACATATTTCTATAGTTTTAGGTAGACCAGTCACTAAATCCCTACCCCTTATTTTCATTTTTTTATCTTTAGTTTTTGGACTTAAATCTGCTGATCCTATCTGTATTTTTACTTCTTCTGCAGTTCTCTCTCCAATCATTAAATTATATTCTTTCTTAATATAATAGATAATTGATTCATCTAATTCGTCTCCACCAATTCTTATTGATTTGCTTGTTACTATTCCACCAAGTGAAATAATAGCAACTTCAGTAGTTCCTCCACCAATATCTACAACCATGCTACCTGTTGGTTCTTGTACTGGAAGACCTGCACCAATAGCTGCTGCCATAGGTTCTTCAATAAGGTGTGCTTCTCTAGCTCCAGCTTGTCTAGCTGCTTCCTCAACTGCTCTTTTTTCAACTTCTGTTACTCCAGACGGTACGCATACTACCACTCTAGGCTGTACAAAAGAGCGTCTCGGATAAGCTTTTTTAATAAAGTGTTTTAACATACTTTGAGTAACATCAAAATCTGCTATAACACCATCTTTCATTGGTCTGATTGCAATTATATCACCAGGTGTTCTACCTATCATCCTCTTAGCTTCCTCACCAACAGCTAAAACCTGATTTGTTTTTGATTTAATAGCTACAACTGAAGGCTCTCTAATGATTATCCCTTTTCCTTTAACATACACTAATGTATTCGCAGTTCCTAAATCTATTCCCATATCTCTTGAAAAGATATTTAAGATGCCCATCTTCTTTTGCTCCTCCCTATTTCATCTTATATTATGTTTTTCTCTTTTAAACTTACGTATTTTCCATCCCCAATAATTATGTGATCTAACAAATCTATCCCTAAAATTTTTCCCCCTTCAACAAGTCTTTTAGTAATATTTATATCTTCTTTGCTAGGTGTCGGATCACCACTAGGGTGATTGTGTACTATAATTATCGATGCACTACTTCTTTTTATTGCCACTTTAAATACCTCTCTGGGATGTACTATTGAAGAGTTTAAACTACCAACAGAGGTATCTTCTATAGCAATTATGTTATTTTTTGTATCTAACAGAATAGTTTTAAAATATTCTTTTTTAAAATATCTCATTTCTTCCATTAGAATATTAACTACATCATGCGGACAAGTTATCTTTATTCTACTTTCCGTATTAAAAGAAGATAACCGCTTGCCAATCTCAATAGCTGCAATAATTTGAGCAGCTTTGCACTTTCCAATTCCATTAAGCTCTGTTAGCTCCTCAAATGTTAATTCAGCTAAATACCTTAGTCCACTTTTGTCCATAGAAAGTATTCTTTGTGATAGTTCAATAGCTGTATACTTTCTATTTCCTGTCCTTATGATTATAGCTAATAATTCTGAATTTGATAATGCTTTTGGACCAAATTTAAATAACTTTTCTCTTGGCCTTTCTTCTTCTGGTAAATCTTTTATAGTATAGTTCTCCACTCCACCCATTTATATCAATCCATCCTATAATAGTCTTACTCCAAAATATTTTTCTAAAATACTATCTAATTTTGATATTGGTAAGCCGACTACATTCCAATAAGAACCTTTTATCCATTCTACAAATATTGAGCCATAGCCTTGTATAGCATAAGCGCCTGCTTTATCTAAATATTCTCTGGTTCTAATATATCTTTTTATTTGATCTGAAGTCAAGTCTTTAAACTTGACAATTGTTTCAGTATAGTCAATAATTTTATTATGTGTGCCTGTCTCAATAATTGCAAACCCTGTAATTACAGAATGGGTTTTGCCACTTAATTTAAATAACATTTCAAATGCTTCACTTTCACTACGTGGTTTGCCTAAGATTTTTCGTTCAAAAACAACAATAGTATCAGCCGCTATTACTATTTCACCATTTGTCATTTTTAGTGATACATCATTTGCTTTTTGAAATGCTAGAGACATAGCTGTTTGCTTTGGCTCATCAAAATCATTAACTAACTCTGGTATATCACTTTGAACAATATCAAAATCAATATTAAATTTAGATAATAATTCTTTTCTTCTAGGTGAACCAGAAGCTAAAATTATCCTCTTTTGCATATTATCACCTATAATTTCCTGTATATAAATACCGAAATTATCAAGCCAATTACACTTGCAATACTAACATTTATAGCTAAACCAAAAGTTAAATTGATTACTTTTAAGTCTAATTGTATTGGTGATTTAAATCCTATTGCATAATTATATGCCAATAAAGGTATCTTATCGCTTAACAAATCTCCAATTATCCCACCAATTACAATCCCCGTAATCAATAATAAAAATAAAACCCACGGGTTTCTATTTCTAGTTCTCATCATAACCCTCCTTAAAATCATAAATTAAATATTTTTTTTAAATGTTTTGTCGTATAAAAGGTGCTTAAACCAACAAAATATCCAGTAAATAAGCTAACTAAATTCATAACTGGTAAATACGAAAATATCTTAATATTCTCCATCATAATGCTTGCAACACTTATTTGCCCTATATTATGAAAAACAGCTCCTATAATACTTACACCTATAACACTAAACATCTTTGACAAAAATCTATATACAAAATACATTGCAACTAAACTTAGTAAGCTTCCAGTTAAACTATAAAATAAACTTGTTACACTTCCAGTTGCCAAACTAAATGTTATACTTCTTAGTATTGCTACTATCAAAGCTTCTTTATACCCAAATACAATTAAAGTCGATAAAACTACAATATTAGCTAAACCTAATTTTGCTCCAGGCACGATAAAAGGTAATGGTATTAAAGATTCAAGTATGCTTAGCGCAAGTCCTAATGCTACCAATAACGATAAAAAAATAAGTTTTTTAATATTATTCACTTTACTCACTCTTTCTAGTAGCTTACATCATCTATTTTATCATTTGCTTTTTTTTCTCCCACTATTTCAATAGTCAACTTATTTGGTAAGCAAACTATAATTTCTCCAGGTTTTGATATCCAGCCTTGCTTAACATCTAATTTATCAGGACAATCTGCATCTATTACTCTAACCTTCCCTTCACCAATTTCAATCTTGTTATAACCGTATTTTGTTCTTATATCAATAGTCTTTCCAATCATGTTTTTACCAAAAGTAATTTTTTTAATAACTTTTCCATTTACCGTAATCCTTATATACTTATAATCTGATTTACTTATGTCGCTTTTAACTATACTAAGACCTATTATACTTGATAATATTATAAAAAAAATAAGATACTTGTCCCATTTTGTCATACTAAACACCTTTCAAAATCTATGAAATGTAAATGTATACAGAACATACATATTATCTCAATTTTAGTTTACCACTTATATTACCTAAATACAAGTAACAATTTTTTCATTAAAAATGCGACTATGACGCATTTAGTTGAAAGGGAATAAAAAACCCTGCTATAAATATAGCAGGGTTTAAATTTAGTTAAGCTCAATTGCATCTTTAGGACATTTTTCAGCACATAAACCACAACCTACGCACTTGTCTTCTAATACTTTATGTTTCTCTTTCAATTCTCCTTCTATAGCATCTACAGGACATTGTCTCTTACAAATTGTACATCCTACACATTTTTCTTCTTCAATATGAGCTTTCTTTCTTTTTTCAAAGTTAGCTGATATAGCTTTAGTTGGACATTTTTCTGCACAAATCATACAATTAGTACATTTATCATAGTTAATTTTGGCTAAATTATTTTCAAATTCTATTGCATCGAATGGACAAGATTTTACACAAATCTTACAGCCAATGCATCCAACAGTACATTTTGATTTAACTTCTTTTCCGAACTCTTTGCTATTACAATCTACAAAAACATCTTGTTCATATGGCACCATATCTATTACAGCCTTTGGACATACCTCAATACATTTACGACATGCAGTACATTTCTCTGGGTTTATCTTTGCTATTCCATCAACAATTTCAATTGCACCAAACTGGCATGCCTCAATACAAGTTCCTAATCCTAAACATCCATACTGACAAGACTTACTTCCTCCAGCAACCATAGCAGCTGCTTTACAATCTTTAATTCCTAAATATTCATATTTCTCTTTAGCATTGTTACAAGTACCTTGACAAATAACTCTAGCTACTTTCTTTTCTCCTGCCTCAGCAGCTACTCCCATAATTTCACCTAATTTTTCAGCTGTCGCAGCACCTCCAACTGGACATCCATTTACAGGAGCTTTACCACTAGCCACTGCATTTGCAAAACCGTCACACCCAGGAAAGCCACATGCACCACAATTTGCACCTGGTAATGCTTCTCTTATTGCTTCAACCTTTGGATCGACTTCTACAGCAAACACCTTTGAAGCAATTGCTAAACCAACGCCAAATAATAGTCCTAAACCACCTAAACTTAATATTGCATATATAATACTAATAGACATGATTATCACCTCCTATACAAGACCAGTGAAACCTAAAAATGCTATTGACATTAATCCTGCTGTTATTAAAGCAATTGGAAATCCTTTTAAAGATTCAGGTACATCAGCTAATGCTAATCTTTCTCTAATACCTGCGAAAAGTACTATCGCTAAAGAAAAACCTATAGATGCACCTAATGAATGAATAATTGTTTCTATTAAATTATAGTTTTCTTGAATATTGATTATCGCCAATCCTAATACTGCACAGTTTGTAGTAATAAGTGGCAAATATACTCCTAAAGCTTGGTATAATGTTGGACTTGCTTTTTGAATAAACATCTCAACTAACTGAACTAGTGCAGCAATAATTAAAATAAAAGCTATAGTTTGCAAATATTCTAATCCTAAACTTACTAATATAGTATGATGTACAATATAAGTTATAATAGATGATAAAGTCATTACAAATGTAACAGCCATCCCCATACCAAAAGCAGTTTCTACCTGCTTAGATACTCCAAGGAAAGGACAAATACCTAAAAATCTTGAAAGCACAAAGTTGTTAACAAGCATTGCACTTATTAATATTGTAAATAATCCTCCTATACTCATCTACAAACCCCCTCTATACTCTAGCAGTCTTTCTTGACTTTAGCCAGTTAAATAATCCTATTAAAACACCTAATGCTAAGAAAGCTCCAGGAGGTAATATCATAATTATAGCTGGTTTAAAAGCTTCACCTAATACTTTAATTCCAAATATACTTCCCGCTCCAAGTAACTCTCTTATAATTCCTAAAAGAGTAAGAGCCCATGTAAATCCTAATCCCATACCAATTCCATCTACTACTGAATTAACAGGATTATTCTTTGAAGCATAAGACTCAGCTCTACCCAATATTAAACAGTTAACAACAATCAAAGGTATAAACAATCCTAAAGACCTATATAAATCAATAGCATAAGCATGCATAAACATTTCAATTAAAGTAACAAATGTAGCTATTATTACTATATAGGAAGGTATCCTTATTTTACTTGGAATAACTTTTCTTAACAAAGAAATAACCAAGTTCGAACTTATTAATACAGCAGTTGTCGCTAACCCCATTGCCATACCATCTACTGCAGTTGTTGTTACAGCTAATGTTGGACACATACCTAAAAGCTGCACAAATGTTGGGTTTTCTTTCAGTAAACCATTTTTTAAGTTATCTTTTAATTTCATCTCTACACCTCCAAGCCTGAAAGTACTACTGTGCAAGCTTATTAATAAATATTTCTCTAGCTAGATTAACACCGTTCGTAACAGCTCTTGATGTTATTGTAGCACCAGTAAGTGCTTGTATTTCATTTTCGCTACTCGGATTTCCTTTAACTACTACTAGCTCTTTTGTAACTTCTTTGTCTTTAAATTGGTTTTGGAACTTAGGTTGAGTTGCATTAGCTCCAAGACCTGGAGTTTCCTTGTGACTTACTACTTTTATACCAGTTACTTTATTTTCTAATGAAATTCCTGTTATAACTTCAACATCTCCTCCATATCCAGGAGTAGCTGTCTTTATAGCATACCCCACTAAACTGCCATTTTCAGAATAGCCACCATAAACCTCTCTTACATTTGGATTGCTATTAATTATTTCACTTAATACTTTCTCATCTAAAGGTTTAAAACTTTCAGCTTGAGGTAACACTTCTTTTCTTGCCACTTCACTTGCTTTATTTTCTACACTCGCAATAACGTCTTTAGTCATATCATTAGTAAAACCTAGCACTAAAGCTGCTATAGAAGTTATTAGTAATAGTATTAAACCTAATTTTATAATATCACCCATTTTGCTTCACCTCACCAAACACTCTTGGGCTAGTATATTTATCTAAAAGAGGTGCTACTACATTCATAAGAAGTATTGAGTATGAAACCCCTTCAGGATAGCCACCATAGAGTCTTATTACTGATGTTATAACACCGCAGCCTATTCCAAAAATAATCTGTCCTTTTGGTGTTACAGGAGATGATGCATAATCAGTAGCCATAAAGAAGGCACCTAGCATAAGTCCTCCTGCAAATATATGGTATATCATGCTAGTTAATCCTCCATCAAAGATCAGCATCATAACTGCAACTGTACCTATATAAGTAAAAGGAATACGCCAGTTAATAACACCTCTATAAAGTAAATATGCACCACCTAAGATTAAAAGTATTGCAGATGTTTCTCCTAAAGATCCTCCTACATTTCCGAAAAATACATCCTTTAAAGGTGGTAAAATCTGATTAGCTGCTTCTCCTTTTAAAATAGCTAAAGGTGTTGCAGTACTTACCGCTTCTGCCCCGGGAGCTACCCAATTAGTCATAATAACAGGCCATGATGCTAAAAGCATAGCTCTTGCTGCTAAAGCTGGATTCATAAAATTGTGCCCTAATCCACCGAAAGCCTGCTTTACTATAGCAATTGCAAAAGCTGAACCTATTACTGGTATCCACCAAGGCGCCGATGCAGGTATATTAAATGCTAATAATAACCCTGTGATAACTGCACTTAAATCATTTACAGTTATAGGCTTTTTCATTAATTTTTGAATTAAAGCTTCTGTTACCATTGCAGTCAATACTGCCAATACAATCAACTTTAACGCATTAAATCTAAAATAGTAGATACTAGCTAAAGTTGCTGGTAATAAAGCTATTATTACATCTAACATGATTCTATTGATTGTTTCATCTGATCTAAGATGTGGAGAAGATGAAACTATTAACTTATTATCCACTATTCTCCCTCCAATCGCTTACCTTTTTTTTCTTCTAGAAATTAGTTCCCTCTTAGCTACTCTTATTGATTGCAATAGAGGCCTTTTTGATGGACAAATAAAAGAACATGAACCGCATTCAATGCAATCTAATGCATGATAATACTCAGCTTCATCATACATGCTTTTTAATGCAAATTGACTTATAAATAGAGGTTGTAAATTAACAGGACAAATATCAACACATTTACCACATCTAATACATTGTTTAGGCTCAGATATCTTAGCCTCTTTTTCATTTAATACAAGTATACCTGATGTTCCTTTAATAACAGGTACTTCATCAGTAAACTGAGCAATACCCATCATAGGTCCACCCATAATTATTTTTCCTGGTTTTCCTTTATATCCACCACATTGCTTAATCACTTCTATAAATGGAGTTCCTATCTTAACGATTAGATTTTTAGGTTCATTTATAGCACTACCTGTTATTGTAACTATTCTTTGTATAAGTGGCATACCTGTCTGAATTGCATCTGCTATAGCTGCTGCAGTACCAACATTATTAACTATAACACCTACATCCATTGGTAATCCACCAGCTGGTACTTCTCTTCCTGTAACAGCGTTAATTAATCGTTTTTCATCTCCTTGTGGATACTTAGTAACTAAAGTAGCCACTTCAATGTTTGGTTCATTTTTTACAGCGTTCTGCATTACTTCTATCGCATCTGGTTTGTTGTTTTCAATTCCGATAAATCCCTTATTTACACCGACAGCTTTCATAATAGCTTTTAATCCAAATACTACCTTCTCAGGATTTTCAAGCATCAATCTGTGGTCAGACGTTAAATATGGCTCACACTCTGCACCATTTAATATTATAGTATCAATCTTTTTATCTGGAGGTGGTGATAATTTAACATGAGTAGGGAACCCTGCACCTCCAAGCCCTGTGATACCTGCTTCTTTGATGATATTTAAGATTTCTTCTTTAGTAAGTGATTCCAAATCACCTTTCGGTTTAACGTTTTCATCTACTTCATTGCTGCCATCTGATTCTATCACTACAGATAATACTTGTGTACCTATAGGACTTGTGTAAGGTACAATTTTCTTCACTATTCCTGCAATACTAGAATGGATTGGCGCAGAAACAAACGCTTTTGGCTCACCTATCTTCTGTCCAATTTTAACCCTATCTCCAACTTTTACAATTGGTTCACAAGGTGCGCCTATATGTTGCGCTAATGGAATGATAACTGTTTGTGGTTCTTTTGCTTTTTCTAATGGAATTTTCTCAGTATACTCTTTAAAGTGTGGCGGGTGTACACCACCTTTAAAGGTAAGATTTTTTAACTTCATGCATCTCACCTCTTATTTATAATTTTAATAATTTTTAAACAAATCTTGTATACAAAATACTTAAATAAATAAAATTTAACACAAATATAGGACCCCCACTTATGGGTCCTATTATTTTTAACTTAATTATAACACCTTTTACCTAAATTGTACAGAAAATAGATTGTTTATTTATTGTCATTCTTCCTGACTATTCCTATAAAGACTCATTATATTTTCGTTGATATAATCTTTTATCCACAGCATTATATGAGCTTCGTTTATTGGCACATCTCCTAGTATATTCTTTACTTCTTTAGTATCAAAAACAAAACAATTTCCATTATAACTATGTTTGTAAACAATTTCTATATTCTCATTTGCATTTATTAGCGAAATTATTGTCTGTCCAATATCCCCTATTGGTGCTCTATCTATATGGCTATGTTTAAAAATACATGTTATTTTAGTTCCTTTACCTATTTCAGAAGATATTTTAAAATCTCCTTCGCACCTTAAAGCAGCAGCTTTCATCAAAGGAATCCCTAAGCCTACTTTTCTAGTCGTTCTAGATGTTACAAAAGGGTCTTCTACTTTTTTCAATAGCTCTTCATCCATTCCTCTTCCATTGTCTTCTATATTTATAATCAATAGATCTTTTTCTGTATCCTCAAAAATACTAATACTTATTTTTGTCGCCTCAGCTTTCACTGAATTTTCAGCTAAGTCTAAAATGTGAAGTGAAAGCTCCTTCATCCTTTATTCCTCCAACTCTTATTTAGATATTCTATTAAAGAATTTATATCCTTTTTTTCTAGATCTAAAAACATAACTGGTTCGTTGATATCTCCAAGATAATGAGCATCAGAATTTTTAAGTATATTATATCCATTTAAACTATTTAAGATTTTAGTTGATAAAGAAAAATAGTTACTTGAAACTTCAACTGTTTTTATATTAAGCTCATTAGGTATAAACCCTAAATTTGCAAGTATACTATAAGACTTTTTATCTACATGCGCTGGTACAAGAGCGCCATTTAATCTATTAACTAAATCATTAATTTCTTTAATCGTATACTTAGTACTATTTAAAAGAAACTTATCAACTTTGCCTATAATATTATCATTTTCATCCATTAACAGTTGTCTTCCAAAAAGCTTTTCATTATTTTTAATATTAGGTAATCCTCTATAAATAAAATCTTGAAATTCCTTACTATCCTCAGTATTTCTAAAATAACATAATATATGAACTTCTTCTTTTGTAGTTACCTCTATACCAGGTATAACTAAAATATCCCTTTTTTTAGCTACTTTCATAATAACTTCTACATTTTGCACGGTATTATGGTCTGTTACCGAAATTATATCAAGCCCTTTAATATACGCCATATTGACAATGTTATTTGGTGTCATATCCTCATCTCCACATGGAGATAAAGCTGAGTGTATATGCAAGTCATAAGTCAATCTCATACTAAACACCTAATTCATATAATCTACACGCTAACTCATATGCACTAAGTTTTGATCTTAAAACTGGTATTCCAACTTCATTAGCTTTTTTTATAGTTTCATCTTCAACTTCCATGCCTTCAGCAATCAAAACAGCTGACAGACCTACTAAAGTAGCTACAGCAATTACATTTAAATGCGTTTGAATGGTAATCCATAAGTTATTTTCATTAGCATTAGCCATTACTAAGCTTAATAAATCACCTATATAAACCCCATCTACATTGTTTTCAATATTTTTATTAGCTAAAACTTCAAGCTCTAATTTTTTAATTATTTTATCTAATCTCATAAATATCCTCCCTAGGCTAATCTTTGAATATACAGTCTTCTATCTTACCATACTCTCTTACTATATCTTCAGCTAAAGCTCTACAAGAAGGTGCTCCACATGAGCCACAATCAAGTCCAGGCAATAAATCAGTAAGTTTTTTTATTTCTTCTATTTTCTTTATTGCTTCAACTATATTTTCATCTAGTTTCATAGCTCCTTTAGACTGAATTTTCTCAGTCCAGCAAGCAAAACCCGAATTATATAATTCTATAGCATATTCTTTTGAAACTTTTATCTGATCATTACGTTTTTCTGCTAATCTTCTAATTCTACTCTTAGCTATAAAAGGATTTTCAACACACAATGGCCCACCAACACAGCCACCAACACAAGCTAAACCTTCAAAATATTCAATGTTATTAAGCTTACCTAATTCAATTTCTTCCAAAACTTTTATAACATTATCTATACCATCAACTGCAATATAATTATCAACTCCAATAGATTTACTTTGCCCTCCAGCTCTAGCCCAGTCTATTCCATAAGTAGAAGCTGTTTTGAAAGTATCAGTCTTTTCAACAGTATTTGAATTTTTTACTATATCACCATATATCTGCTTTATAGAAATAGCACCATCAACATGCGAATTTTTTATCCCTATTGGATTTTTAATACTTGTAACTTTAGCAGGGCATTGTGTTATATAAAATATACCTATTTCATCAGACTTTAGACTGTAATTTTCCATAGCATTTTTTCTTGCTAATCTAGCTGCTAATTCCATAGGTGTTTCGATCCTTATTATATTATCAATTAATGACGGAAATCTAATTTGTATCAATCTTAATACTGCTGGACACAAAGATGAAATAAGTGGTTTTGGTTGTTTATTGTTCTTCAAGTTTTCTCTAATAATCAAAGTTATGATATCTGCTGCATATCCTTCATCAAACACCTCATCGAAACCTAGCATTTTAATCCCATTAAAAACTTTATTAATATCTTTATCTAAACTAAACTGACCATACAAAGTCATAGGAGAAATAGCTATTTTATATTTATACTTATCTAATTTTTTCAAAGTATCTAATTGTGTCTGTTGAGCATGATATGGACATACTCTTATACATTCACCACAATCTATACATCTATCTTTTATGATTATAGCTTTTTTATTTCTTACCCTTATAGCCTCCGTTGGGCATCTTCTCATGCAATTTGTACAACCATTGCATTTATCCTTATCAAGTACAACTGAATGAAAGTACTCTTCCATAAAAATCACCTACTAGATTTTGTTTATTTACTTATATAAATCCTCATATAAACTTCTGTTTTACCATTAGGACTAGACTTTATGTTAAATTCATCAGCACATCTTTTCATATTCGGTAATCCCATTCCAGCGCCAAATCCTAATTCTCGAATATGATTTGGTGCTGTTGAATAGCCCTCTTTCATAGCAAGTTCAATATCTTTAATACCAGGCCCTTTATCTATTGCATAAATATCAACATACTGCTCTGTTATTATAACTTTTATTTTCCCACCATATGAATGTATTACTATGTTCATCTCTGCTTCATAAGTTGCTATAGCTACTTTTCTAACTATTTTTGCTTCTATTCCAAGCTGTTTCAAAATTTTCTTTATATTACTAGAAGCTTCACCAGCTCTTGTAAAATCATTTTGTAAAATCTCATATTCAAGCTTTATAGAATTCTTCTCATTCATCTACCTTGTTGCTCCTTCTATAGAAATACCTCTTAATCCTTTTTCATATAGCTTCCCACATGCCGTATACAATGTATAATCAGTCAATAGAACAGTTATATTGTGTGATTTTGCCATTTCAATAATTTCTTTGCTTGGTTTTTTGCCTCTTACAAATACAATAGCATACAAGTCTATCATTTCAGCAGTTCTAATAACTTGTGGGTTTGTTAAACCTGTAAGTAAAACTGATCCATCATCTACAAAAGCTAAAACATCGCTCATTAAATCCGATCCAAAAGCAGAAATAACTTCTCTATCTAGATATTCCTCACCAGTTAGCACTTCAGCATCTAGTATTTCCTTTATCTCTTCTAATTTCACAATACCACTCCTATTATAGCTAATTAAAAATTTTTATAAAATCAAATAACATCTTATAATACTTATCATAACTATCTTGAATAGTTTCTTCATTACTTATTAAGTTTTGTAAAATCTGATCTCTTTCTTTTGCATTCATTCTGATATTATATAAAATATCATTAAAATCAGGGTTTTGTATATCCTCATTTATATTGTTTAATAATTTATTTATCTTATCATTATTTTTCTTTATTGTTTTAATTATTTCTTCTACATCTTTTTGTACAAGAGCATAATACCATAAAGAAGTCTCTTCATCAAACGCCTTTTTAAATGTTTTAATAATTTCATTTATCTTATCAGCAGTTTCCTGCTCATTACTATCATACTTTATTACAAGGTTATCAACAGTTATTTTATTTACAAATGCATCTTTATATGATTCTCTAACACTCATTAACACTTTATCACATATTTCCCTATTAAGAAAAGTCCCATAAAATACTTTATAGTTACTTATCTTAACAATATAACCATCTACCTCTTTTTCTCTTAATTCTTTCCTTAAAGCCTTAGCATTTTCAATATTGCTAAAACTACCTAATTGAATATTATATAGATCAAATCCTTCAACTGTTAATTCTAAATTTTTTAAATCATCAATTTCTTGTTTATCTACATCTTTAACTACATTCTCATTAGTCTCATTGTTACTCAGACCATTTTCAACTTCACTTAAAGGTTTAGTAGCACTAATATCTTCAAAATGAGGCAATATTATATTTTGAACAATCAAAATACCTATAGCTATTGATATAATGGGTGCTAAGATGAAAAATACAAATATTGTCAACAACTTATCTTTTTTACTTTTCTTTTTTCTTCTCGAACTCCTCAATATCTCGCCCCCAATCAGCTAAGATAGCTACATACTTGCTACATATTTACTAATTCTATTTCTTCCTTGTTTTTTTGCTCCTATATACATGGCTCTGTCTGCGTATGCTAATAGGCTTGCACCAGAATCTGCTTCCTTTGGAAATTCAGCTAATCCACCACTTATTGTTACTTTTATCTCATTTCCATCTGCACTATAAAACTTAGTATTTTCAACAACCTTCCTTATCCTCTCTGCTATATAATAAGCATGTTGTTGATCAGTATTTGGTAATATTACTGTAAACTCTTCTCCACCGTATCTAAATACTTTATCATTTGCTCTAACATTATTTCTAATTATATTTGCTATTTCACTAAGGATTTTGTCCCCTGTCTGGTGTCCATAAGTATCATTTATTTTTTTAAAGTGATCAATATCAAAGATTATAAGACTAGTTTTATTACATTTAATACAATTTCTAATAGTACAGGATGCACATATATCCGTTAATGAATCTAAAGTATTAAAAAAATATCTCTGATTGTATAATCCTGTCAACTCATCTTTTATAGCATTGTTATATATTCTCTTATATAATCTTGCATTTTCTATAGCTACCACAATTTGGCTTGCTAGATTGTCTAAAATATATAATTGTTCTTTAGAAAATCTGCCTCTATATTTACTACTAATTAATACACATCCAATTATTTCACTGTCTAAAATCAAAGGTTCATATATTAACGAAACCAAATCTTCTGGCACTTTTACAGAATCATCTATATATTTACTCTTCTTAACATCATCAAGCACAAAACTTTCTTTTAAATTTAATATCTCTTCAAAATGCTTAGTTAGGTAATTATCAATTATTTTGCTATCAAAATTTATATACTCTTCTGCATTAAAATCTAGGGTCTTTGCAGTACAGCTGCTTTTATCAAATTCAATCAAAGCACAATAATCACAGTTCACTAACTGTTTTATCCCAATTAAAATATTAGATATTGTCTCACTTAAATCCAACTTAGAAACTATTGATGCAGAAACTTGATGAGATAAACTTAATCCTTTATTTATAAATACTAAATTCCTCATTAATCTAAATAACGAGTTGAAAGTTATAATCAACAAAATAAATACAATTAAACCAACAAAACTATATTGCTGGTATGAATATGACATTAATATTGATAATGGAATAACTATAAAATTAGTATAAAAATCCCATTTTAAAGCTTCCATTATATTTGCTAATTCATCGTTAATCTTTCCTATATTTTGCATCAAAAATATAATCCAATTTGTAACAAAAATTGTTAATCCAAATATTATACAATTTATTATATCATCAATACTATTAATGTAATTTATCTGCCTTCCTGCTGCTTTTATTATATAATGAGACAATATAAACATTGTAAAAAACATACCCATATTAAAGTATGTTCTTTTTGCTTGTTTATGATAGTAAAGATAATTTGATGTCATAAATACTATAAAAATTAACCATAAAGTCGGTACAAGCCCACTAATAAAATAAGAACCCAACATTACTGCCGAACCTAGTGTTATAGTATAATCATCAATTTTTATACTTATTCTCTCTAGTAAAATTCCTGATATACTCAAAACTGCAAATAATGAAACATCAAAGTAATAATACTCTTTATTAGTAACAGCTAATAAAAAAAGTAATCCGAAACCAATAGTCCCAATAATAACTTCATAATGCTCTCTTAATTTACTTAGCATATTAAAACCCCTTACCCCAATTATTTATATAGTATTATTCAATAAATGTTCCTTTTTTCCTTCAAAATATTATTAATATTTATTATTTAAATTTTAACAGTTAACTTTTTCTGTGTCAAAATAGTAGTTTTATTTATATAATGTATTAACCTAAAAAATAGATTAAAATAAGGAGGTTTATTTCATGTCAAAAGGTCTTTTTGATGGTTTATTTGGCGGTGGAAATGAAAGCTTACTTTTCTTCTTCTTAATACTTGTAATTCTATTTGGTGGCTTTGGTCACAATTACTAAAATAAAATCAAAATCTTTTTCACCCATTTTAAACTCTAATCATATTATATAGTGACCAAGAAAATATAGGTAAAATAAGGAGGTTATATATATGGCTGAAGGAAAAGGTCTTCTAGGCGGATTATTCAGTAGTGACGGCGGCAGCGAATTGTTGTTCTTCTTCCTATTGTTAGTTATAATATTCTGCAATTGCTACGGAGGATTTGGTTGTAACAGATAATTTTACAAAACATTCTAATATTCAAAATAAATATCTATAATAGCTATACTTCAAGTATATGTAAATGCCAATATAGGAGGGATATATATGGCTGATACTCAATGCGGATATGGCTACAATGACAGCTTATTGTTCTTCTTCTTACTATTAGTTATATTATTCTGCTATTGCTATTAAAAGAATACTCTTAAATAAAAAAGAAAGGGAGCTTAACGCTCCCTTTATTATCTTATGGTGCCGTGGGCGGGACTCGAACCCGCACAGGCTTTTGCCTACTACCCCCTCAAGATAGCGTGTCTGCCAATTCCACCACCACGGCGCTTATCAAACACTTTCTTAGTATAGCTGCTAATCATGTCTATGTCAAGTTATAATCTAATTAATCATTCTCTTTCTGTTCTTGAAATTCTTTTGGAACAAACCATTTGTCGATATTACTATATATATTTGCATAGTTAGGCGTTATTTCACCTTTTATTTTACCATCAACAAGTATTGCATTATTTCTAAAAAATAAACTTACATAAGGTAAATCATCAACTATTAGCTTCTGAATTTCTTCATAAACATCTTTCTTTTCTGATCTAGTAGTAGCTCTAAAAGCTTTTACTAAAAGTTTATCCATACTTTCATTTTTATAATTAATAAAATTACTTCCTTCTTTTATTTGAGTTGAATGAAAAGCAAAAGATAAATCAGGAAGTAAAGATAATTCCCAGCCCAGAAGTACTAAGTCAAAATTGCCGTTTTTAATCTGATTAATCATGTCATTCCATTGTTTTTCTGCAGTTTCCGCATCTATATTATCAATTGTAGCATCATATTGTGGAATTACTTCTATTCCAATTGTTTTCAAATCTTCTATTATCATATTCGCAGTTTTTAACCTTAATGGATTATACGAATTTGTTAACAGCCTAACCTTTAATTTCTTACCGTTTTCATCCTCTAAAATCCCATCGTTATCTATATCTTTCCATCCAGCTTTATTCAAGATTTCTTTAGCTTTATCTATACTATAATTGTAAACATTTTTTTGAGATAATAACCAAGAATCTGGATAAATTGGTACATCTGTTTTTGTCGCATGGCCTAAATAAACTTTATTAATTATATTATCCCTGTTTATCCCATATGCAATTGCCTTTCTTAAAGCTAAACCTTTCTCACTATTAATAAGTTCATTTTTAAAATTAAATCCTAGAAACTCATATTTTTGAGTAATATATTCATATATTGATACTTTATTGTTTTGAGCATATTTTTCCCAATCCACACCTTCTGTTCTTGTTAAATCTAATTGTCCAGTCTCAAAAGACACTACTGCTAATTCATTATCAGATAATATTTTTCCAATAATTTTAGAAATATAAGGTCTGCCTAAATGCCAATCATCATTTCTTACAAGCTCAACCCATTTTAACTTATTATATTTGCTAAATTTATATGGCCCTGTGCCTATAGGAACTATATCTTCACTTAAAACTTTTAAATATGTTTTCTTTTTTGTCTTAACTCCTTCATCTACAAACTGGTGTTTAGGTATTATTGGAAATGTCAAACTTTCAAGCGCATTGCTATAAGCTCTATCAAAATTTATTTGTAAGTTCAAGTCATCAATAATTTTAACATTTAGAATATGCTGTATATCTGTAGGTTTAGCAGCCTTGAATGCAGCTGCTAACATATCTTTGTATAAAGCATCATTTGCAGCATATTTTATTACATCTATTGTAAACTTTACATCAGAAGCAGTAAACTTATACCCATCGTGCCATGTGATATTATCTTTAAGCTTAATATCTACAGTTTGACCATCTTTGCTGATTTTATAATCTTCTACTAGTACTTTTTTTAAATTTAAGTTTTCATCAAAATCAAATAAACTTTCATATATCAATTTATTAAAATAATATAAACTCTTGTTACTACTCAATAATGGATTAAATGTTTTAATATAAGAGATAGGTACTACTATTTCACCACCAAAGGTTGGTTCATAAACTTTTTTTTGGTCTGTACTTTCGCTTCCGTTTTGCTTACCCTTAATATCGTCTAGTTTATTATCTATCCCACAGCCAATTAAACTAATTGTTAACATAAGCACTATAAATGCTACTAATAATTTTTTATGTCTCAAAAAAACTCCTCCTTGTTTTTTCTTCATCTCTTGTCAAAAATTAAGTATATACACATTTAATTATAACAGCTATTTTTTTTCAAGTTCAATAGGTTTAGATTTTATTAATTACAAAATATTTTTATATAAAAATCTATAAATTTTATACGTTTTGAGTACTTTTTCAACATATTCTTTAGTCTCTGTAAAAGGAATATGGTCAAGTTTCTTACCATCACTACTATACATAGGATTCTTTAACCATTTCTCTACATTTCCACTCCCTCCATTATAAGCAGTTAAAACTAATCTTATATCATTATTAAACTGCTTATGCAACTTGTTTAAATACCAACATCCTATCATAATATTAATTTCAGGATCATATAGATAATCTTCATTATAATCTAATATGCCTATTTCTTCTGCTGCCCATCTCCCAGTAATAGACGAAATTTGCATCAATCCTTTAGCTCCTCTATGTGACTTCGCCTGTTTATAATACTTGCTTTCAACTTTAATTATAGAAGCAACTAAAATTGGGTCAATATCATATTTATAAGAATATTTCTTAATATACTCTTCATAATACAATGGATATATAATTTTTCCTATCCATTTTAAATTCATAAAAACTGCTATAATTATTACTAAAACACATATTATTGATGAAATTTTGCTGTATTTTTTTAAAGGCAAAAAAATCCCTCCGAAAAATTAATACCTATTTAATAATTTTATAATCTGGTCTTTCAACTCGCTTATCCCTCTATTATTATCTATAATAATATCTGCAATTTTTAGTTTTTCTGTCATAGGCATTTGAGCACGTATCCTATCTAATGCATTTTCCATATCTAATTTGTCTCTCTCAATCAATCTACTTAACTGATTCTCTTCATCTGCATATACTAGCCATATTTCATCAAACTTTAACCCTTGCTTTTCTAGTATATTTTTTTCCTCTATCAACAAAGGTATGTCTAAAAATATTACTTTGTTTCCATCTGAATACTGGTTTGTTTTATTTATCATTTCTTGAATTATCCTTGGATGAATAATTTGATTCAATTTTCTTCTTTTTTCTACATCTTTAAAAATAATTTCTCCAAGCTTTTTCCTATCAATTTGTTTGTTTTCTTGTAATATACCTTTTCCAAACTCTTTAATAATATCTAAATATGCTATCTTACCAACTTCTACTACCTCTCTTGCTATTTTATCAGCATCAATAACTATATATCCAAGTTCTTTTAATAAATTAGTAACTGTACTTTTACCAGTAGCTATTCCACCTGTTATGCCTATAATTTTTATATGGTTTGCTTTATTTTGTTTCATACCAGCTATCACCTATCTTCATGTCAACTTTTAAAGGAACGCTTAATTTAAATGCATTTTCCATCTGTAGCTTAAGTATTTTCTTAACTTGTTCTAATTCATCTTTATGAGCCTCTATAATTAACTCATCGTGAACTTGTAATATTAATTTTGATTTTAATTTTTTCTTTCTCAATTCATTAAAAACATTCACCATAGCAATTTTTATTATATCTGCTGCGCTACCTTGTATAGGAGTATTCATTGCCATTCTTTCCCCAAAAGATCTTATATTAAAATTCCTTGACTTTAATTCTGGAAGATATCTTCTTCTATTCATAATTGTCGCTACATATCCTTTTTCTTTTCCTTCTTGTATTATATTATCCATATATTCCTTAACTTTTTTGTATTTTGCAAAATAGTTTTCTATATAAAGCTTTGCTTCCTTTCTACTAATGTTCAAGTCTCTTGCTAATCCATAATCACTTATGCCGTATATTATGCCAAAATTTACAGCTTTAGCTCTACTTCTCATTAGAGGTGTTACATCTGCTTTTGGCACATTAAATACCTCAGCGGCTGTTTTAGTATGAATATCCTCATTATTAAAAAATGCTTCTTTTAAGTTTGGATCGTCTGTAATATGAGCAAGTACTCTTAATTCAATTTGTGAATAATCGGCATCAACTAACTTATACTCTTCACTACTTGGTATAAATACTTTTCTAATTTTCCTTCCCTCTTCTGTTTTTATAGGTATATTCTGAAGATTAGGCTCAGTACTACTTATTCTTCCAGTAGTAGTTATTGTCTGATTAAAAGTTGAATGTATCTTATTAGTTTCTTTATCCACTAAGGAAATTAAACCGTCAACATATGTTGTTTTTAATTTCATTATGCGTCTATATTCAAGTATTTTTTCTATAATAGGGTGTTTTTCTTTTAATTTTTCTAGCACTTCTGCATTTGTTGAATAACCTGTTTTCGTCTTTTTAATTACTGGTAATTCTAGTTTTTCAAATAAAATACATCCTAACTGCTTAGTTGAATTTATATTAAACTCTTCACCTGCTAAGCTGTATATTTCATTTGTAAGCTCTGCCATTTTTGTTTCAAATTCTTTGCCTAGCTCATTTAATTTTTTAATATCTACAGCAAATCCCTCAAACTCCATAAATGCTAACACTTCTATTAAAGGTAATTCAACTGTATAATACAACTCATTCATTTCATATTCTTGTATTTTTTCTTTTATTACATTTTCAATTCTCCATATTATTTCTAGTTGAGTAGAAAATATCTTAGCTCTTTCTTCCAAAGGAATATCTATTATCTTTTTTCTACTTTTTCCTTTGCCTAGAATATCATCTTCATCTTCTACAAAAACAGATAAGTATTCCTTAGCTAGTTCTTTAATACTGTAACTATTTTGTGAAGGATTTATTATATATTGACCTATCATACTGTCGAATGCTATTCCTTGTAAATATATTCCATTTTTCAAGAGCACTAAAATATCTTCTTTTAAATGATGTCCCTTTTTTTCTATTTCCTTATCTTCAAATATTTTTTTTAATTTCAATAAAACTTTATCTTTAAATTCCTCTTCAACTAAATCTATATAATACGTTTTTTCTATTTCAGTTTTAACCGTAAGGCCTATTATTTTATCCTCTTGAATAAATCTTAAAAATATATTTTTACTTTTATTTATGCTCTGTATTATACCGTCTATCCTTTCCAAATTTTGTACTATTTCATAATTACAACCAATATTTATTTTTAAATCATCAGATATCTCACTAACACTTGAATTTTTTCCAATTTTACTCAACAAACTGTTAAATTCAAGTTTCTTATATAAGTCTATAAGTTCATCGTAATCAGGTTCTTTTTTCTTTAGCTCTTCTATATCTATATTAATAGGCACTTCTGTTATAATTTTAGCCAATTTTTTACTCATAAAAGCTTGAAGTCTATTCTCTATTAATCTCTCTTTAAGTTTCTTACCTGAGACATTTTCTAATTTCTCATATATCCCTTCAAGCGAACCAAATTCTTTTATAAGTTTAATTCCTGTTTTTTCACCAATTCCAGGGACTCCAGGAATATTATCTGATTTATCTCCCATGAGCCCTTTCAAATCAATTAATTGTGCTGGACTTATTCCATATTTTTCTTTCACACTTTGCTCATCATATATTTCCAGATTGGTTATGCCTCTTCTAGTTATCAATACTTTAGTCTTTTTTGTCGCCAACTGTAAATAATCTTTATCACCAGTAACTAAAATAGTTTCTAATCCTTTCTTTTCACCTATTGATGCTAACGTTCCTGCAATATCGTCTGCCTCAAATCCATCAATTTCTAGAGTAGTTATATTTAGTTTGCTCAATACTTCCTTTAGAATATCAAACTGCATAATCAACTCATTAGGAGTTTTAGCTCTTTGTGCCTTATATTCCGCATACTCCTTATGCCTAAATGTTGGTGTTTTTTTATCAAATACAACACATATATATTCAGGAGAATATTCTTCGACTATTTTATTTAACATTGTTAAGAAACCATAAACTCCATTAGTATATATTCCATCTTTAGTTTGCAATGGAGGTAATGCATGAAATGCTCTATGTAATAAACTATTACCATCAACCACCATGAATCTTTTTAATGACATTTAACCAGCTCCTTAATACTTCTTTAATATATAGTTAATTTCTTATATTAAGTATATAAGAAATAGAATAAATAGTAAACAAATAAAACCCTTGATGATACATTGAATAGAGTATAATCTTTATAGGGTAGATAGTAAAATATATATACTATTTACCCTATATTTTTTATAAAAGAAAATAATTAAATTATGTATAAGAAACTAGTTGATTAAATGTAATACATACTAGAATTGCGAACATACGTTTGATGCAATATAGTTAAAAGTATTTCGAATGGTAGGTGAAAATATGAAAGTACAAGAAGTATTACTAGAAGGAAATAAGCGAAGATATTTACTTTTAGATGACAGAGGAATACCAATAATACCTGTAGCGAGATATTTAATATATCTAGACAATACAGGTAAGAGAGCAATACTTTAAAAGCATATTGCTATGATTTAAAACTATTCTTTGAGTTTCTAGAAGAAATAAATAAAGATTATAGAGAAATTAATATCAATGACTTATCTAACTTTGTAGGATGGCTAAGAAACCCCTATGGAGATAGTAAAATAATTAGTTTAAAACCAATAAAAGCAAAAAGAAGTGAAAAGACAGTAAATCATGTAATAACAGTAGTTAGTAATTTCTATGACTATTTATATAGAACAGAAGAAATCAAAAATGATTTGATAGAAAAACTAATAAGGCAAATATATGCAGGAGGTAGAAGAAGATATAAAGATTTTCTTTATCATGTAAATAAGGACAAGCCTATAAATAAAAATATACTTAAACTTAAAGAACCAAAAAGAAAGCCTAAAGTTTTAACTAAAGAAGAAGTTGAAAAAATATATGAAGCAACTACAAATATAAGAGATAAGTTTTTAATTAAACTACTGTTTGAAACAGGCTTGAGAATAGGCGAAGCCTTATCTCTTTTCATAGAAGATTTAATATACGACCATAAGAATGGGCATAGAATTAGACTAGTAGATAGAGGCGAACTACCTAACGGTGCTAAACTCAAAACTGGAGAAAGAGAAATCTATATATCTCAAGAATTAATGGATTTATTTGACGATTATGCTTATGAAATGCTTGATGAACTTGAAATAGATACAAATTTTTTGTTTGTTAAATTAAAAGGAAAAAATGCAGGTAAACCTATGGAATACTCTGATGTTAGCGATTTATTTAAAAGAATCAGAAAGAAAACAGGTATTGATGTCCACCCACATCTTTCACGACATACTCATGCAACTATTTACTATCAGAAAACAAAAGACATAAAGCAAGTTCAAGAAAGATTAGGACATTCTCAGATACAAACCACTATGAATATGTATCTTCATCCTTCTGATGAAGATATAAGAAAAGATTGGGAAAAAGCACAAGATGCCTTTAAAATACCAATTTCAAAAGATAACAATAAAAATTCAGTTTTATAAGGAGGCAAATGAAAAGTGAAAAATACTTTAAATGTACTTGGATATTCTAACAATTCAGAGTATATGCAACGAATAATAGATACTTTATCAAGTTATACAGAAAAGTTTGTAAATGAAGATGGTTCTGTTATATATAAAGATGTTAAGACTACATACTTTTTAGATAATAACAAATGGCATATAAATTTTTTCGGCAATATAGAGCAGTTTAAAGAGCAATACGAGAAATATAAATATCCAAATAAAAATATAGCATTTAACTTTAACAATCCTAATATAAACAATGAAATAAAATTTATTGTTTACAATAAACTATTTAATGACGAATGGAGTTTAATTTCTATACTAATAGTACAGCAACAATTTATTAGAAGATTATCAGAATTTATTAATGAAAAATACCCTAATATCAATTCACTTCTTGAACTTGATATAGAAAAAACAAATATTAAATGGATTGATTGGTTAGAAAATAAAGGTATTAAGACTATAAGAACTGTTTATACAAAAAGCATAGATAAAAAATATATTAATAAAACTGCAATAGCGAATTTTTTAAATGGCATTTATAATTACTTGTTTAATCTTACTGATATAAGAGAAGAATGGGAAAAAGATAGATGGGATGTAAGGAACCTTGAAAAATATGGGATAAGTTATAATAAGTCAAGAACAGAATATTTTATAGATTTTAGTAAAATTAAAAATAAAACAATAAGAAACGAAGTAAAAAAATATTTTAAGCAAAAATTATTGAGTAATAGCAGATTTACTTGGGCTACAGCAATGTTCTATGCAAATTTTTTACCTAACTTTATTAATTTAATGCTAGAACTAGAACCAACATGGAATGATTTGAAAAACTTAGAAAGGTATCATATAGAAAAATATATTGAATGGCTAAGTGCTTATGTCAAGGAAAATCTGACACAAAGAAACGCTAATCCTAATGATTATAATAAGTAAAGCATTACGTACTATAAAAAAGTTCTTATCTGATATTCAATTAAAAGAATATGATATTGCTCCTAAAAAGAATGTTAGAATACTTATTTTCTCTGAAGATAAACCAAAACTAAAGAAAAAGCCATACGATCAGATAGATTATATTCCAGATTATGTTTTAGAGCAGTTATTTCGACACATAAACAATCTTCATAAAGATGTTATACCTATAGTGTGGGTTATGTATAAAACAGGGCTTCGTATTTCAGATGTATTAGGATTAAAACAAGATTGTCTAGTAAAACTAAACGGAAAGTATTGGATAGTAACTGATATTGAAAAAACATATGTAGAAAGACATAGAATGCCTATTGATGATGAACTTGCCAATATACTTGCTGTACTTATTGATAAAGCAAAGAAAAATAGTAATATAGATAATAACCCTGATAACTTAATATTTGTAAGATATACAGGTTCAAGAAAAGGTAAACCTTATTCTCAAAGATGGATACGAAAAAATCTTAATATTTTTGCAAGGGAATATAATATTACAGATGAAAGTGGAAAACTTTATCATTTTAAAAATCATTCCTTTCGTCATACTTATGGAGTTAAAATGCTAAATAACGGTGCTGATATATTAACTGTCCAAGAATTATTAGCCCATGCATCACCAGAAATGACACTTAGATATGCTAAAATACTTGATGATAGAAAAAGAAAAGTACATGATGAAGTAATGAAAAGTGGAGTTTTTACTTTTAATGTTCATGGAGAAATAGAGCAAGAAATAACTGGCGAAATATCACAAGATATATTAGATATGCTTTGGTTAAATCATAAATTAAATGCTATTGATACTCCTTATGGAACTTGCTTACAAAGGAATAAAGGTAAATGTGAGTATGCAAAACAACCTCCATGCCTTACTTGTAATGGCGGAAAACCTTGTAAAAATCTAGGTATTGGAATATTTGAAGGTGATATTAAAAAATATGAAATCCATATAAATTCTGTAAAAGCACTTATTAAACAGGCTAAAGAGTATAACAGATTAGAAATGGTTAAAGAAAATGAAGAACTACTAAAGATATATGAAGAAATATATAACACCATTAAAGATGGAAATATCATTTATGGTAGAATAGATAAATTAATGAAGTAGGTGATACATATGTCTAATTTTAATCGAAAAGAGTTTTTAAAACAATTACATGAACAAAGAAAGGCTGAAACAAGACGAAAAGTAGATGAAGCAATAAAAAGGCTTTTAAAGGCAAATAAAAGCATAAATTTTAATAGTGTGGCTAATGAGGCTGGTGTATCTAAAAAAACTTTATATAACAATCCAGATATTAAAGAAAGAATCGAAACTTTAAGATACCAACAATCACAAGTACCAACTCCAGCCCAAATTAAACGAGAAATGGATGAAAATAATAAAGATGCTTTAATAGCATCTCTAAAGCGTAAAATTAAAAAACTTGAAGAAGAAAATAAACATTTAAGAAAGCAGTTAAAAATTGCTTATTCTGACGTTTATGAAAAATTTAAAAATTATTTAACACAAAATTAATAAGGTTAACTATATATAACACACATAAAATTGTAAGAATTTTCAATTTAAAATATAATTGAAAGTAAAATAAGATCTTTGAGGAGGAATTTTATGGCTAAAAAATATACAGTAATTATAATAATTATTTTATTTATTTCCAGTATAGTTTTAATGGGTAGAAACAATAAAGATAAATATTATCCAGAAATGTCTTATGAAATACTTTCTTGTGAAAAAGTTCCAGAATTTATAAAAGACAGAATTGATGAAAATATAGAACCAAACAGTAGTAGGTTTATTCTAGGAGATGGTGAATCATATATTGTATTAATACCTCCTGAAAATAAATCAGTTGAAGTTTTAACAGTAGAAAAAAATGAGAATGTAGTTAATGGGATAGTTTATAGATATAGATATGTAGATAAAGTTAGTGACAATATATTAGATAATATCAAGATAATAAAAGTAAGTAATTTTAATGGTAGTTTTACTGGTAAACGTGTTGATAATTAAAAAATAAGATATCAATTGTATAGTAAATATTTTTTGTACTTTAATTTATGTTTAAAAAATTTAAAGTAGAATTTAATAAAGGTATACTACACATGTGTAGTATACCTTTTTACTTATTTTTTAACGATTTTATAAATTTACTCTTGACAATGATACATCAAGGGTTAATACTTATATACTACATTTACATTTGCTCTTATTTCAAGTTCTCCTTGTGAAATAGGTGTACTTACAGCATCTTCTTTTAGGTATGCAAATGAATCTCTATATCCTCCTACTACAGAATAATTCATATTAGATAACTCATTAACTTTATATGGTTTATCTAATTTAACTCCAAAAGTACTAGCAATAGCAGCCCCTTTATTTTTTGCATTTTCCATAGCCATTTTTAAAGCTTCTAAATAATATTTTTCTTTATCTTTTACACTAAAAGTAATATTAGTTATATAGTTTGCTCCAACTTCAGAAACTCTATCAATTATTTTGCCTACATTTTCTATGTCTTTTATAGTAATTTGTACAACATTTCTAACCATATATCCAGTTATAATACTCTTACCTTTTTCTCTGTCATATTCTCTCATTGCTATAATATTATATTCTATAGTTTTTATATCATCGTCTTTTATTTTGAAGCTTTTGATTTTGCTCATTATACTTGTCATTTTATTCTTGTTTTCTTTCTGTGCATCCTGACTATTCTTACCAATAGTTTCAACTCCAATATTAATATAAGCAATATCTGGTTTTACCTTAATTATACCCTCTCCACTTACTGTAATTGTATTTTCCAAATCATTTTTTTCATCAGCTAATACATTATCTACAGTTTGAGAAGTAGAACCTAAAATATAGCCTCCAATTAAAATTAAAGCAAATAATATACTCAATACAGCAATCTTATTTCTCATATTTATCCCTCCTAAAATTATATTTGTATAAAAAGTAAGCTATTGTAAACAAGATAGATATTAAAATAATTATCGGTAATATAGTTATTAAAAATATAATTATTTTTTCAAACAACTTAATTATATTATTTACTGTTGTAATAAAACCTTCCTTAGATTTCTCAAATATACTTTTATCTACATTTTTTATTTCCTTATTTAAAACTTCAACTTCATTTAAACTTATATTAATCGTAGCTAAAGCTACTAAACTATCCCATTTCTTTAACATACCTGTATTTTGATCTATTTCAGTCCTTATTCTTCTTAATTCATTTTCAATCATAAGTATTTCTTCTACTTTTTCAGCTTTTCTCAAAATCTCTCTTAATCTTTCTTCTTGTATTTTCAAATTCTTAACTCTATTTTCAATATCATAATACTGCTCTGTTACATCTCTTCCAGTTAAATTTTTCCTCTTCATGATACCTAAGCTTTCAATATATTTAATAGTATCTTCAAATTTATCAGATGGCACTCTAATCCTTAAATAACCTCTTTTTAACGGTTCTTTCTCTTCTCTAGAATTATTATACTGATATCCTGACTCTGAATTTTCTACAAAACCTCCTAAGAATTTTACATAATCCATTATTTCATTGAAAACTTTATCATAATCTTCTACATCTAATTCTATATAAGCTTCATCAATTATCTTTCTATTTTCCAATTTACTTTGTTTATTTCCATCTTTAAGTGTAAACGACGCTGATTCATTAGAATCTGCACTATAGTTAGAATTATTATAATCAGTAACTTCTTCTCTACCTAATTCTGGTTGGCTTGGTTCAAGTCCTTTAGCCATTTGATTTTCCATAGGTGCTTCTTGTGTATCATATTGCATTCTTTCTTCCATTTTAAAATTATTACCAAAAAAATCCATTGACATTGAAATAGCAATTATTACTATAAAAAAAACAGCAACTATTGTAGATAATACCTTGAATTTATTTTTATAACCTTTTGGTTTCTTAATTTCTTTAAGTCTTATTCTAAGCTTTTCATTAAAGTCTTTAGGCAATTCTATTTCTTCACATACACTAGCATAATTAACAATACTATTCATGTTTTTAAATAAGATTTGGCATTTTTTGCACTCATTTAAATGCTGTTCAAACTCCTTTTTTTGCACTTCATCTAGCATATCATCTATATAAAGAGACATTCTTTCTTCAAAGCTTTTACAATCCATAGTCTCCCTCCTTTCATTTTTTTTGACTTAAATTCACTTCTTCAAGTTCCATTTCTTTTAAAATAATTTCTTTTAAAGCAATTCTTCCTCTACTTATCCTAGATTTAACAGTTCCAAGTGAACAACCTAATATCTCTGAAATTTCGTCATAACTAAACCCCTGTATATCTCTCAATATTATAACTATCCTATGTATATCATCTAATTTATCTATTGATTTTTGTACTAATTCTCTAGTAAGCTTTCTTTCTAACTCAATTTCAGGAGTATTTTGATAATCTGCAATTTCTCTTTTTATATCGCCTTTTTCAGATTTAATATTTTCATCAAGTGAATAAATTGCTTTTTTACTTCTTGTAAAATCAATTGAAGCATTAACTACAATCCTGTAAACCCAAGTTGAAAAGCTAGATTTAAACTGAAATTCTTTTATTGATTTGTAAATTTTGATAAAAGCTTCTTGCACAACGTCCATCGCATCTTCAGAATTTCTTAATAATCTATAAGCTATATTGTAAGCCCTTTTTTCATAGTCTTTAATCAACTCTTCAAAAGCATCAACATTCCCTGATGCACTCTTTTTAATTAAAATACGTTCAGATTTTTTCACAGATTCACCCCTTTCTACTACACTTATACAATATAGACGAAAAATATATAAAAAAGTTCCCAAAAATAAAATCTTAAATCTAAAAATTTAAAGAGCTTCCCAAATACAAAGAAGCTCTTTAATATATTCAATTCAATATATTAAATATCCTTTTATATAAAACAATCTTAGTCCCATAATCATTCATTATTAAGTTAAACATATTTTTAACTTTCTCAAAAGGTATATACTTAGTATCTTCTAAATATATAACAGGTATCCTCTCAAAATTTACAAAAATATTATTTGCATCATTTAGATTGTAATCATCTTTCATTAAAACATTTAGTGGTATGTACATCTCATTATTATATAAAATACTTTCATAAATAAATCCATCAAATATTATCATCGGACTTTTAGTTATTGTTAATTGATTTTTAAATGTTGATATATTTAATATTAATTCAGTATTTTCCTTTAAGTAGTTTACATCTACATAAGGTATTCCTTCATAAAGTTCATATGATAATTCTTTTCCATTTTTTAAATAATACTTAATTTCATTTTGCTTAAACTGAATACTAATATCTAAATATTTATTGATAACTGATAGGCGTATTTTGGGATTTGTAGTTATATTCAAAACTTGATTACTTAAATATTTGTTGTTAAGAAATATTGTATCTGCGTTTAATTCAATCAAATTAGCGTCTTTATCTATAACTAATTGCCCTCCTAAAAGTTTCTGTATATCTGCTAAAGCTATATAGTATTTATTATCTACATATACTGTTTTAATAAAGCTTCCCATTACATAAGCATAGTTTTCATTGTACATAATTGGTACATTTATATTTAACCATTTTTCGAACTTATTTAAGTTTATATAATATATTCCTTCTATATTTTTTATATCATTAGTTATATATTTTTTATTTATAAAAAAAATTAAATTATTAGAAAAAATTATTTTTTCATTCTTAGCTAGGTTAGCCACTTCTTCTAACCTTTTCTCTGACATCTCATTATATAAATTCAAGTCTTCTAACTTCTGTTTAATTAATTCTTTTAAATTGCGTACTTTATTATAATAATCTGGATAAATAATTAAAATAGGCTCTTCTCCATCTATATCATCTACTTTTTCTATTAAGTCATATTTTATCTGAACAGGTGTTCCTAAAGGTACTATCTGGAATATTTCTTGAATGTCTCTTTCGTACATTCTGATACATCCACCTGAGGCAAAAGTACCAATTGAACTAGGATCACTATTTCCATGTATTCCATAATGTATCTTAAAACCCATCCATCTGCTTCCTAATGGATTTTTCGGACTTCCACCAGGTATTTTTTTCTTAGCATAATAAGGATTTATAACTTTATTTATTATTTTAAATTCACCAATAGGGGTTTGAGATTTTGATTTTCCTACAGCAATTGGATATTCTTTAATAATCATGTCATTTTTAAATAGAGTTAATTTTCTAGAAGGTATATTAATAACTATTTTATACTGAGCTTCAGTACTCTCAGCATAGCCATTAACATTTAGTGTAAAAAATAATATCACCAATATTATAAGTATTAGCTTTTTGCGCAATAATCTCAGCCTCCTTAATTTTAGTCTCAATCTATAATATTTGTGTTGTAAATTATTTATGCAAATTATAATATTTACCAATACAACTCAAAAAATACAAAAAATTAGAGCTGCATTTGCAGCTCTACGCAATCTCTCTTTCTTCCACTAATATTTCTCTTTTTAAACTGTATGGGTGAAATATAGTTTTAACTATTTTCTTTTCAAAATTATAAACAGCCGTAGCATGATGCATAAATTCATCTCTTAAATAATATCTCAAGTCTATTACTCTTAATATAATTTCTTCTCCCTTATCTATAACTTTAATATGCTTGATAGGTGTAAATTCTGAGAAATATCTGCCAAGTTCAGTTTTATCGAATTGCTTAATAAGTTTATGGTTAGTTTTCTTAAATTTCTTTCTTATTGTGATATTTTTATTTAAATAATAAACTTGTCCCACAATATTCGAGCCTTTAGTTTCTACAATAAAATCCCATTTCAAAGGATTGAAAAACGAAGGTAAAATATTGATTCTTTTAATACTATTTTTATCTTTAAAGCTATTGTAAAGTACTTTGGTAACACTACTTCTCATATGAATTCTAAACAATAAATAAACTACAAAAATTAATGAAAATACAATTCCTTTAATAACTGTGTCTTTAAATAAGAATACCATCCCTACTGGTAAAAATATTATAAAAGGATCAAATAACATTAATAAACTTGCTGAAAATTTTCTCTTTGTAAATGGTAACAAAAACCTCGCACCATAAGAATTAAGCATATCAAATACAGAGTGTGATAAGCTACCTAAAAAAGTCCAAATAAATATTCTAAAAAATGAATAGTCTCTGAATATTAAACTTAAAGCTGCAGATATCACTAAAGAAATAAAGCCTATACCAAAAATCGAATGTGTCATTCCTCTATGATGTTTCAAATATTCATATTGCCCTTTTAATCTAAATACTATGTCAATATCAGGCGACATCGCCCCTATAACGCTACCTAACATTAAGGGGTTTGTAATATTAATTGGCTCTCCACTTAAAGTAGATAACCCTAATCCTATTATTCCATGTGTAATTGGATCCATTTAAGCACCTCCAAACCATCTACGTATAAAATTATAACACAAATTACTCATATATTTCTTTGGTATATAATAGTATTTGTAACTAAAAATTTAACAAAACAACTTGACTTTTATATGTTTTTTTGGTAACATACAATCTGTAGCTAATATGCCGAAGTGGTGGAATTGGCAGACGCGCCGGACTCAAAATCCGGTGGTAGCAATACCGTGTGGGTTCGAGTCCCACCTTCGGCACCAGAAAAAAAGAGGGCTAAAGCCCTCTTTTTTATTTGTAAAGTCCAGCTAATTGGCTGGACTTTATTTATTTGTTGAAAAAATCACGTCCAAAGTATTAGCTTTGTATCTCCCATAAAATATTTCATAAACAAATTTTGCACATATTGTTGCTAATAAATATCCTCCTACAACGTCTATTACATAATGCTGCTTTATAGTTATTGTAGACAATATAACCATTGTAGAGAATATATAAGAGAAAATTTTTGTTGATTTCTTTATATCTTTTATATTTAAAATGGCCATATGAGTTAATACTGACTGTAAAACATGAATGCTTGGAAAAGCATTTACTGGATTATCGTTTGTATATATTAAAATTATTAGCTTGCTAAAAATATCATTGCCAACTACTTCAGGTCTAATAACATATGTCGGATATAATAAAAATATTATTAACGAAATAGTTTGTCCCAAAATAACCGCTATTGAATGTGTAACAAATAGCTTTTTGTCTTTAATTAATAAATATAATAATGTAATCCATATATATAAATACCATAACACATAAGGTATAACCATCCAACTAATAAAAGGAATATAATTATCCAAATGGCTTACTAAATGATGTTTTCTCATATTTAATGTGTTTATTACTAGATACAAAAATTTAAGCATTATCAATACTAATATAAGTAATATATATTTATTTTTTTTAAAAAATTTCATCATTTGTGCTCACTCCTTCTTTAATATTCTAAATAAGCTTAAAAATAAAATCAAGTTTAAAACAATTTATTGACAAATTGTAATTTATTAATTACGATAATTAAAGAATATGAAAGTGGTGATATTATGGATTTTAGACAACTCGAAACTTTTGTTGAAGTAGTTAAATTAAAAAGTTTTTCTAAAGCTGCTGAAAAACTATATTTAACTCAACCAACTGTTACAAATCATATTCAGAATCTAGAAAATGAATTGGGTACTTTATTATTAAATAGAACTGAAAGAAAAATAACTCCAACAGAAGCAGGTAATATTTTGTATAAATATGCAATTGATATTCTAAACATCAGGGACATGGCTTGTTTTAATTTAGGGGCATATAGAGGTAAAATAGAAGGACATCTAGAAATCAGCGCTAGCTCTATACCAAAGTTATATATTCTTCCACAATTAATAAAAAGTTTTTCTAAAAAGTTTCCTAATGTAACATTCTCAATAAATAATAAAGATTCAAAAGAAGTTGTAAAAAATATATTAGATGGAATAACAGACTTCGGTATAATTGGAGCTAAATATTATTCTAAACATCTAGAATATATAGAACTAATAGATGATAATATAGTCTTAATTACTCCTAATAATGAAAAATATTCATGGGAAAATAACAAAGAAATAGACCCTAAAATATTATTAAATGAAAGAATAATTCTTAGAGAACTAGGCTCTGGTACAAGACATGTAGTTGAAAAGGCTCTAAAAGAAAATAATTATAACTTAAACAATTTCAATATTGTAGCTTGTGTTGAAGATAATGAAACTATTAAAAAGTTTACAGAATTAGGAATTGGAATTAGTTTTATATCTGAAAAGGCTATTGAAAAGGAAGTAATTAATGGTACAATAAAAAAGTTTAAATTGAAAGGTATAAACTTAACAAGAAAATTCTACTTAATTTATCATAAAAATAGACAACTTTCCCCTTTAAATCTAACTTTTAAGGAGTTTATTCTCAATTATATTAATGGAGAAAAATAGGTACTGGGTACTTGGTACTAGGTACTGGGTGCTTGGCACTAGAATTGAAAATGTAAAAAAGATGGCGGCATCAATTGCCGCCTGTCTTTTATGCATTAAAGAAAGCTTTATAACCTTTATATGTCATATATACATCTGATTTACTTACAAGTTCATATGGAGCATGCATGCTTAATACCGGCACACCGCAGTCAACAACTTCCATTCCATAATTAGCTAGAATGAAAGCAATTGTTCCTCCACCACCTTGGTCTACTTTACCTAGTTCACCCATTTGCCAAACAACATTGTTTTCATTAAATATTCTTCTAATTTCACTAATGTATTCAGCATTAGCATCATTACAGCCTGCTTTTCCTCTTACTCCTGTATACTTAACTAAAGTTACCCCTTTTCCGATAAATGGTGCATTCCTCTTATCTAGTACTTCAGGATAGTTAGGATCAAAAGCTGCACACACATCAGCAGAAAGAACTCTTGAATTAGCTAAAGCTCTCTTTGTTTTTAATTCACTATAGCTTTTAGTTGTAAGCTCTATTAATTCTGACACTATGTTCTCAAAGAACATTGAATGCATTCCAGTATTACCATAACTTCCTACCTCTTCTTTATCTACAAATAGAGCTACAGCTGTTTTTTGTGGCTTATCAATTTCTAATATTGCTTTTAGTGATGCATAAGCACAAACTCTATCATCATGTCCATGAGCAGCAATTAACCCTCTATCTATACCAACATCTCTAGCTTTTCCCGCTGGAACTACTTCTAATTCAGCAGTAGTAAAATCTTCTTCTTTTATATCGTACTTTTCATTTAATAACTTAAGTACATTTAATTTAATTTTTTCATTTAACTCTTTATCCCTATATGGAATACTTCCTATTATTATGTTTAAACCTTCACCAGTTATACCTTCACCTAACTTTTTAGCTACTTGATCTTTCGCTAAATGAGGAAGTAGATCTGTAATAAAGAATACAGGATCATTTTCATCTTCACCAATAACTATATTCATTTTCTCACCATTTGATTTAATTACAACCCCATGTAAAGCTAAAGGTATTGAAACCCACTGATATTTCTTTATTCCTCCATAATAATGAGTTTTAAGTAATGCTAACTGTCCATCTTCATAAAGAGGATTAGGTTTTAAATCAATTCTAGGTGCATCTATATGTGAACCTATTATATTCATCCCTTTAGTTAAACATTCTTTACCAATAACAAACATTACTACTGCCTTTTCTTTGTTAACAGCATAAATTTTCGTACCAGGCTCAATTTTAGTACCTTTTTCAATAATCTCTTCTAAAGATATGTAACCATTTTCTCTAGCTATTCTAACTATTTCTAATGCTGATTCTCTTTCAGTTTTTCCTTTGTCTAAAAATTCTTTATACCCCTCAGCAAATTTGAAAACCTTTTCCTCTTCATCAGTTTCTATAACTTCCCAAATATTATTCCATTTATGTGTTAATTTTTCTTGTAAAATTTTACCTTGTAACTTTTCGCTCATCTTATCCCTCCCATTTAGTTTTGCCTATAAATATTATCTTACTTTTTGTCTACAATTGTCAATAAAATAGATTTTTTTCTTAGTATTATTACTAAAAATTAAAATTTTATTTGTTTTTAAAGCTTTTTAATATTATTTTTATAAGCGTATATTGCTGCTTGTATTCTATCGTTTACATTTATTTTTTTAAAAATATTTGAAACGTGATTTTTAACTGTCTTCTCACTTATATATAATCTTTCAGCTATCTCCTTATTATTCAAACCTTCAGCAACTAAAGTCAATACTTCGTATTCCCTTCTAGTTAATACGTCCTTAACTGTACTTTTATCGCTATCTTTTTTTGCAGTTTTATACTCCTTTGCTAAATATATAGCAAGACTTGGTTGAATAAAAGATTTTCCTCTATAAACATCTCGTATCGCTTTTATTAAAGTTTCTGAGTCTGCATCTTTTAATACATATCCATCTGCACCTATATTTAAAGTTTCATATAAATACTCTCTATCATCATGAATAGTAAGCATAACTACTTTCGAATCTACTCCTATATCTTTTAACCTTCTTAAAGTCTCTATACCATTTATCAATGGCATATTTATATCCAATAATACAACATCAGGTTTGCATTCAAGAGTCATATGAATTGCATCTTCACCATTAGAAGCTTGTCCTATTACTTTAATGTCGCTTTCTAGCTCTAATATTTGCTTTAATCCCTGTCTCATTAAAGAATGGTCATCAACTATTAGTACTTTTATCTGTTTTTGCAATTTAATCATCCTTCCCATCTATTGGTATTCTAAAAATAATATTAGTTCCTCTTCCAATCGAAGAAATTATTTGAAACTCTCCCTTAAGTAGGTCTACTCTTTCTTTCATACCTAAAATTCCAAACCCACCTTCAAACATATCAGTATCATTTAATTTTTTCTCTACATCAAATCCAATACCATCATCCTTTACAACTATATTAATACTTTTTAAAGTAGTTTCGATTTTTATCTGTACATTTTTAGCTTTTGAATGTTTTTTTATATTATTCAGAGCTTCTTGTATAATTCTAAATAGCGTAATTTCAACAATGGACTCCATACTTTTAAACTGTCCTATTACTAAAACTTCTGCATTTATACCTGTTTCTTCAGAAAAATTATACGCATATCGTTTTATAGTTGGAATAAATCCTAAATCATCAATTGACATAGGCCTTAAATCATATATTATTTTTCTTATATCCTTAAGACTTTCTCTAACTATATGTTTTAAGTTCTTTAACTCATTTCTAGCTTTATTCACATCAATATCTAAAAGTCTTTCACATACTTCTGTTTTAATTACAACATTTGCAAGTGACTGTGCTGGACCATCATGAATATCTCTTGCCACTCTTTGTCGTTCTTCTTCCTGAGCTTTCAAAATTTTTATTCCTAGCAATTGTTTCTTCTGCATATCTTCAATAGTTTCGCTTAAATCATTTAAATTGCCACTTAAGTACTCTAAAGCTACGCCAACTTGTGTAACTAACCTTTCTGCCTTTTTAAGAACTTTTTCAGCATTAATTAACCTTATTTCTAGCTCTTTTCTTTTATTTATAAGATCTTTTTCTTCCTGCCTCTTTAACATTAGTAGTACCTGTAAGTTTTTCGCATTATCATATGCCTTTTTAATATCTTCTTCTGTATAATGCTTAAAATTCTTACTTACAGCCATTAATTTTTTTCTACTATTTTTTTCTTCAATTTCCAAGACATCTACTTCTTTTACTAATTTTGCAACTCTTTCTTTTAATACAGCTAATTCTCTTTTTATAGATTCACATTCTTTTCTAGCACTTTCTGCTATATCAAATATTTCTTCTTTCCCCTTGTTAATTGATTCTATAGTTTTTTTTAGGACTTCATTTATACGATTAATATCAACTACATTTTTTTTCATAATTACACCTCAAATATTTGCTTTATATGTAATATTACATATTTCGATTTTATTTTACTTATATCCTGCTTTTTTATCTTTGTAATATATGGTACTTTTGTACTATTTTTTACATAAAAAAAGCCGATAATTTATCGGCAATATTAACTAAGTGGCTTAAATTTTGTTAATAAAAATTTATTATCTGACTTTAACAGCTCTATTTTATACTTAACCACCTCTGTTAAATCATTTTCATAAAATTTTATATCCCACTCAATTTCAGCTATAAAGCTAATTTTTTTTATATCATTATCAATTAAAGATATATTTAGTATTCTCAAATCATTTACAAATTCAAAATCTGTTGAATTCTCTTTTAAATAAGTTAGATATTCTAAATCATCTTTTACTAGAGTACCGTCTTCAATTTTTATTAGCTTCTCTTTTACTATATCTAAATCTAAACCTTCATAAATACATGAATTCATTATATCCATTCTATTTAACAATATTGTTCTAATTGTTTTTATTATAAAATCCTCATTAATTATATTATTAGAATTTTGAGCCTGTCCAACGCTAAAAAACAAAATAATGACTATTAAAGCAACCATAATAATTAAATTTTTTTTCATCCCTATCCCCCTAACTTTACTTTCCATAATTCTAGTATAGAGGAATAGGACTGAAAATTTTATCATATGTTGGCAGTATTAAAAATTTTCGTAATACACATTACTACATCTTAATATCCATTTCGTCAAAAAATCTACACTTGCATAGATTCTATTTTTTGCTTTTCCTCTTCTGTTAATATTTTTTCTAAATCAACTAAAATTATCAGTCTTTCATCAAGTTTACCAACGCCTGTAATATACTTACTATCTACTCCTGCTACAATATCAGGTGCTGGGTCTACATCTTTATCATCTAGTCTAATAGTTTGAGAAGCTTCATCTACTATAAAGCCTATTTGCTTATCTTTCAAATTTATTACAATAATTCTTGTATTACTATCAATTTCTTTTTGTTCAATGTTAAATCTTTTATGAAGGCTTATTATCGGTATAACATTCCCTCTATAGTTTATTATTCCTTCAACAAAAACTGGTGCATTAGGCACTTTGACACTTTTTTGATATGGTCCTATTTCTTTAACATTCATAATATCTATACCATACTCTTCATTACCTATTTTAAAAACTACATATTGCTTCTCAGCCATATAGAATACCCCCTATTTTTTTACTTACTATTCATTTATTCTACATATTTTTCATTTATCCTCTATTCTTTTTCTTCTACAAACTTAATTGAGTTTAACTGTTTTCTAAAACTTTCTCTAAAATTCTTTAGATATTCTTCTCTTAGAGCTTTCTGTTCTTTTTTCTCTTCTTCTGTTAAACCTTCTATTTTAGATTTTCTAGCTAAATAGTTTATTCTATTTAATTTTTCCTTTGATAACATAATAACTCTCCCTCCAATTAAATAGATAACAATAATTTATAAGAATAAAACTACCTATATACATAGTCTCAAATTGATTATAAAGAAAAAACATATGTAAGTCAAAAACTTACATATGTTTGGCTATTGGCTGTTAGTCTATTTTTATTCTAATTCACCTATATATGATTCTACTTCTCTTAAAATATCGCCTGAACTAATTAATTCAAAACTCTTATTAATATCTTTATATAAAATCCTATCTTTATCTACATAAGATATATTTTCTCTAATTTTATTATATGCAGCTTTCGTACCTTTTCCTAATTTCTCACTTTCATTAAAATCTATAGCTTGAACAGCTGTTATCATTTCAATTGCCAGCACATTTTGTACGTTAAATAATATTTCTTTTGCCTTTCTTGCTGCTATAGTACCCATACTAACGTGATCTTCTTGATTTGCAGAAGAAGGTATTGAATCCACACTAGCAGGATGCGCTAAGACTTTATTTTCCGATACTAGCGAAGCAGCTGTATACTGAGCTATCATAAATCCAGAATTCAAGCCTCCCTTTTCGGCTAAAAATGCTGGTAACCCACTTAACTGTGGATTTACTAGTCGTTCAATTCTTCTTTCTGAAGAATTAGCTATTTCAGATAAAGCAATTCCTAGGAAATCCATGGCCAAAGCAATTGGTTGCCCATGAAAATTACCTCCTGAAACTACAAATTCATCTTCACTAAAAATCAAAGGATTGTCTGTCGCTGAATTTATCTCTATACTTATTTTTTCTTCTACATATTTTATGGCATCTTTACTTGCACCATGAATTTGTGGTATACATCTTAAAGTGTATGCATCTTGAACTCTTATCTCGCCTTGTCTTGTTATATTTCTGCTATCTTCACATAATCTTCTAATATTACTAGCTGTTTTAATTTGTCCTAAATGAGGTCTAACTTTATGAACTCTTTCATCAAAAGCATCTATTATCCCGTTAAGCGCCTCAATTGTCAACGCTGCAGATATATCTGCAATCTTCATTAATTGTTTTGAGTCATAAACTGCTAAAGCCCCAATAGCTGTCATAATTTGAGTACCATTGATTAATGCTAAACCTTCTTTTGATGTCAACTCAACTATTGGTATGCCAGCTTTGCTCATCGCTTCTTTTCCGCTCAATCTTTCGCCTTTATATATTGCTTCTCCTTCGCCTAAAAGAACTAAAACCATATGTGACAGAGGTGCTAAATCACCACTTGCACCTAAAGAACCTTTTTCTGGTATTATCGGATGTACTCCTTTGTTCAACATATCTATTAAGGTTTGAAGAGTGCTTAGCCTAATACCTGAATTTCCTTTAGCTAAAGCATTTGCTCTTAGAAGCATTACAGCCCTAACTACATCTTCGTTTAAAGAATTTCCTACTCCACACGAATGGCTCATAATCAAATTTTTCTGCAATTGTTTTGTTTCTTCTTTTGAAATAACCATTTCACTAAACTTCCCGAATCCAGTTGTAATCCCATATACAACCTTTTCATTTTCAACAAACTTATCTACAAGCTCTCTAGCTTTTTTAACTCTTAAAACCGCATCATCAGATAACTCTACAATGTATCCTTTTCTTGCAACATTCATTACGTCATCAATCGTTAAGCTGTAGCCATCTATAATCACTTTCCCCATTTTTTCAACCCCTTCTAAAATTTTTACTCATTTTTTCACTCCTTTCTTATTCTTCAATACTTAATATTTTTCCTTCAAATAAGTTTAAATTTTAAGAAATATTCAAAATTTTAACAATTTAATGTTTTATTGCACTAAACTCTTATAGTTAACCTAAACGGAAATTTCCTATAGGGGTGTATATTCTCTTGCCACCTATTAATTCACTATTCATTAATGTCAAATTTTTTAATGTAAAACTATAATCTAAATCCTTCTCTATTAAATCATCTACAAAGTGCTTTCTTGATTCAAACACTACATCTCTTGCTAAAGTTATATGAGGTGTATATTTTCTTTTTTCTTTTGGAAAACCATACTTTATTAATTCTTTATCAACTGCAAGTTTTATTTGTTTAACCTTTTCTACTTCTCCTGAAACACCTAGCCACACAACTCTCATCATATCCTTTCCTGGAAAATAATCTAACTTGTCCAATTTAAGCTTAATTTCATCAAAATTAGAAGCGATTTTTCTAAGACTTTTGTTTATGTCTCCAACATAGTTTTTATCAACACTACCTAAGAATTTCAAAGTTAAATGAAAATTGTCAATATATACCCACCTTCCCTTTGATGAGTTATTCTTTACCTTCTTTTGTATTTTCCCTAATCTTTCTTTTAATTCTCTATCAAAAGATAAAGCAATAAACAATCTCATTTTAAAAACCTCCTTCTGTAAGAACGAAATCTTCGATTAAAATAAAAGCAGCTTAAAGCTGCTTTTATTTAAGTAATCCCTTTAATTGATTATATACATCTTGAGGTGATTTCCCAGTAGCATCTATAACAGGTTTTTTAGTAATACTATCATGTATCCCCATAAAATTACTATCTTGACCTGAAACTACAATAGCATCATAGTTATCTATATTATTTATACTTTTACTTAAACTTTCTACATCATAACCTCTACTTGAAAGGAAATCCCTCATATTTTTTAATCCTTCTTCAACTGCAATTTTCTTTTTCATAGTATCCACCTCCAAATACTCTCATATTTATTATGAGTATCTGGAGATGCATTTATTCCTATTTATTTAACTTTATTGTACTATCTCTCTTCTGTAGATGAAATGGTAATAATGTACGTTTTTCTTCTAGTGGTTCTTTTTTAAGCTCTTTAATTATTCTCCTTATTGCAACAGCTCCTATGTCATAAAATGGAATTTTAATTGTTGTTAATCTAGGTCTTAAATTAGAAACAATACTAATATCTCCAAATCCTACAACCGAAATATCATCTGGTATTCTTATTTTATTATCATAACAATAATTCATAACACCAATAGCTAATTCATCATTACTGCAATATATAGCTGTTAAATCGTCATGATCTTTAAAAATTTGTTTGGCAGCTTCATATCCATCTTCTATCTTATATCCATTTGCAAAATAAATATTGCTATTTATATCCTCTTCTGCCGAAGCTTTTTCAAATCCTTTTATTTTCATATTTTCCAATGAGTTAACATCTTCCTTTAATCCTAGATATAATATATTTCTATGACCTAAATTAATTAAATACTTAGTCATTTCATAAGAAGCATCAATATAATCTATAGTTACTGTTGCATATTCATCTTGATGTGAAAATCTACTTAAAAATACAAAAGGTATATCATATTTATCAATTTGTTCTTTAGTTTCTGAATTTAAAACGTCGGACACTAAAATTATACCTTCAACCTGTTTTCTATTAAGCAACTGCATATATTTTAGCTCTGCTGTCTTGTCGCCATACGTACTACATAAAAGAATATCATAATTGTACATTTTCCCAACTTCTTCAATACCTCTTACCATATCTGCTATATATGAATTGCCGATATCTGTTACTATTACACCAATTAAAAATGATTTTTTTGTAACTAAAGTTCTAGCAATTTCATTTGGCTTATATCCAATTTCTTCTATTACATCTAGAACTTTTTTTCTAATTTCTGGGCTAACAGGCTTAGAATTATTAATAACTCTTGATACTGTTGATATAGATACACCAGCTATCCTGGCTACATCTTTAATAGTAACTGACAATAAATCACCTCCAAAATATCTTCTTTAGTATTTACAAACAAATATATGATATTATATTCTGTTCATTAATTCAAATAATAGCTGCAATTATATCTGCTATTTTACTAATAAAATTATATGAATTGTAATCAAATTCCTTTTCCTTTATTGGCACTGAAAGATATAAAATACCCTTAATCTTTCCATTTATAATTGAAGGTACAGCAATCACTGACTGCCAATCTGGTTTGCCTGTTACAGGATCAATTTTGCCTATATCTTCCCAATCTATTAAAAATTCACCCTTACCACTATCTATTACTTTATTTATAATATTTTTATTATATCTAGGGTTATTGTCCCATTTTTGTTCCATTCTTTTTCTGGCATACATTTTATTTATACTTAAATCTTCCTCAATTGTAAATAATATTGCCTGATAAATTTCCATAACTTCAATTAGTCTACCTAAAATTTCAAATATCTTGTATTCTGTTTCTATATCTAATTTTAATAGATTTAAAACATCAATCATTAAAGAAACACTGCGTTGATCCTGTACTGTATTTCCAGTTACTATACCAGCAAGCTTATCAAACCTTGCTACTTTATCTCTAATAGAACTATCCCAAAGGACAGACTTATTCCTTCCTGTATTTTTTGCATGATATAAAGCTTTATCAGCATTTTCTATAAGTTCATCTTTAAATTTCCCATGTTGTGGATAATTTGATACTCCTAAACTAATAGTAACCGGATAATCTTTACTTATTAAGTTAGCACTTTCTACTTCTTTTCTTATCTTTTCTGCAACTTTTAATCCTTCATCTCCTTCAGTATCATGTAATATAATTATAAATTCTTCACCACCATATCTCCCAACAATATCAGTATTCCTAATATTATTCTGTATTATTTGTGCAACTCTGCTTAAAATCTCATCACCTTTCTGGTGGCCAAATACATCATTTACATTTTTGAATTTGTCTATATCTGCCATTATCACCGAAAAATTAAAGTTGTTAACTTTTGAAAATCTTAATATTTCATCAAATAGAAAGTCAAAGTATTTTCTATTATAAATACCAGTAAGTTTATCTGTTGATGAAGAAATTTTTAAATAATAATTTTCAATATTCAAATAAGCTATATAGGATAACATTTTCATTAACTCAAAAGTTCTTTGATCAAATCTGTTAAAAATCATATCTGAATCTAAGTAAAAATATCCTATAATCTTATCATTTGAAAAACTCTTTATCTTTTTTCTTCTTTCTACTTTATTTAATAAACTTTCTTTTCTATTTCTACAAATCGGAATGCATATCATAGATTTAATATCACCAAATAAAAGTCTATCTGCTTCACTTCTTATCTCTTCAAAAATATTTTTTAAAATAAAAGCTTTCTGTCTCTGTTTAACTATAAATCTTATTTTATCTAATTCTACCTGATCGATATTATCTATTGTAGAAGCAATAACTTCTAATTCATTTGTAGCTTCATTGTTTATGAAAATAAAACCTCTACTAGCTAAACTTTGGTCTACTGCAAAACTTATTAAGCTGCGTAAATTACTTTCATAATCATCATTAAATTTTTCTATCAATTTTGTTGCCTGCAGCATATTTAAATATGCCTTTGTATTTTTACTATGGCCTTCTATTGTTCTATTAATTTTATTAAATAAATTTATTAAAAGATCTATATCTTTAAGATTATTATCTTTCATTTTTTCAAGTACTTCATTTGATCTTCTTAATAATGATTTATCTTTATTCTTCAATAAAATATCTATTATCGTACTTACTTTTTGTATTATCTTATGCTTTCCATGGCTATTAAAATAAGTTGATCTAAAACTTTCATCTGGTATCTTTTTTGAAAGCCTTTTTAATAAGTCCAAAACCATAAGATAATAATTAGCTGCTTTATAGTAATCTTGTTTCTTAAAATACTTTTCACCAATCATATAATAAACAAACAATTCAAACTCTAAAAATCTATTATCTCTAACCAATTTAAGTACTTCTAATAATCTTTGAATCCCCCAGTCTTCTATACATATAATCAGCATTTTTCTAACTAAATCTAAATAAATTGTAGATACTCTTTTTGCTATTTTAGCATCTTCTTCTAGTAATTCTAATGCATAGTCTATATCGCCCTTTTGAATAGCAACATATGATATCCTTAAAAGGAAATCTCTTCGACCGGTATTACGATTTCTAAGTTTAAATTCATTTCTTATTTTATTAATTTCTTCTTTGTCTAATATACCAGTTTCATAATATTTAATAAGAGCTTTTAAAGATATCGCATTAAGCTTATATTTGATATCAAATTTAGTACTATTTTCTATTGTCTTATTACAATATTCCTTCGCCTTGTCCCATTTGCCGAATTTATAATAAAATTCGCTTAAAAAGTTATAATATTCAGTAGCATTTATTTTACTTATTTTAGATTTTTCAAATTTTTCTTCTATAATATAATAACAATCAAAACACTTATCGAACTCTCCCATATGAAGATATATAGCAGTTAAATTTTTCATAGCAAGAAAATATGTATCTTCATCTTCAAGTTCTTTTGATAGTTTAACAGCTCTTTCAACTACTTCTTTAGCCTTTTCATATTCATTAATACTTAAGTATAATTCACCTATATTATTTAAAAATACAACTTCACTTTGTGTAGAATTATACTTCTGAGATATCTCAATTCCTTCTCTCATGTACTTCATTGCTTTATCAATTTCATCAAAATAATCAGCATAAATTATACCAATATTATTAATAGGACCAGTAGATTCTACAAACTCATTAGCTTTTTGGAATAGCTTTATGCTTTTTTCAAAACATTCTCTAGCTAAGTCGATTTTTTCTATAAACATATGAACAAGTCCCATATGATTATAAAAACTACCTGCATATCTATATAACTTTTCTTCCAAAGCTAATTGTAAATATTTTTCACTAAACTTTAAAACCGAATCATATTTACCTCTCCAAATATTAATTTTATTAAGTAAAATTACAGCATCTAAAATATCTTCTATTGACTCTATATCTTTTGCCTCTAAATATGCTTCGATTGCTAGTTTTTTGCATGTATCCAAATCATTTCTTAAATATGAAATGTTTGCAATGTTTATCTTGCATCTAACAACTAACTGTTTTTTATCTGATTTCTGAGCTCCTTGCAAAGCTTTTTTATACATGTCTATAGCTTTACTATTTTCACCTTGATAAGCATATAATTTACCCATATTTATTAATACATCTAATTCTCTTATATCATTTGGTTTCTCTTTTAAAAGCCTATATGCTTTTTCCCATAATAGCATTGCACGTGAATTTGCAAGTAAACTCTGCATTTTTTTAGCAAATATAATAGCATAATCAATAGCTTTATCTGTTTCATTAGACAGAGTTAAATGAAAAATTAATTCATCAAAATTCACTCTATTTTGTTCTCTATATATATCCTCTAGGATTTTAGAGGCTTGCTTATGCAGTTTACTTCTTTCATTTTTATCAATACTGTTATATATATATCCTTTAATATTTCGATTATAAAAAGTATAAGTATAACCCCAATCTTCTACTCGTTTATCCAATAGTTTCATTGAAACTAAATTATCTATTAACTTTAATAATTTTTTCTCACTAATCTTAACCATTTTCTCTATAATTTTTTGGGAAACTGGACTGTTAAATACAGAAATTATTTTAATAATACTGTATAAATCTCTATCTAACAGTTCAATTTGTTCTTTAATGGCTTTATCTATATTTTCAGGTATAGGGAGCTGATCAATACTTTCAATGTCTAATTTCCATATACCTCTTTTGTCCAAATAAAGCTCTTTTGCTACATACAATTTTTTCAAAACTTCTTCTATATATCTTGGATTACCGTTAGTTTCTTTTATTATTCTTGCTGTAAAACTAATGGGTTTATAACCAATATTTAAAATATTACCTAATAATTCTGCTGTTTCATGTAAATTAAGTTTAAGCAATTCAAGTTCCTTAACTTCATTCATTTTATTCCATTCATCAATAATATTTTTTAACTCTGATCTATATCTTATTCTTTCTTCATCATAGGTGATAATCAATAATAAAGGAATTGACCTGCTATTCTTTATAATAAAATTCAACATTCTAAAAGTTTCTAAGTTTGCATTATGTAAATCATCTATCATTATATAAGTTGGCGTATTATTTATATAATCTACAAGAAAGTTAGTAATACGATCATATAACCTTAATTTTTCCTTATCTGCACTTAAAACTGGCGATGGTTTAATATCTTTAATAAGTCTTATATCTGGTATTATTTTTACTAATTCTGGACCATATTTCTCAATCAAACTAACATCTGCATTCTTTACCATCTGTTTTAAAATCATTTGGATTGGTGAAGAGCAATCTGAATTAGATATATCAACTACAGTTTTAAATAATGTTCTATTACTCATTCTTAACCTATATCCTATTTCATTGATAAAACGTGTTTTGCCAATCCCACTTTCACCTTTAACTAATACCAATTTTGTTTTATAATTTCCTATATTAAATTGACTATCAATATTAAGTACTTCTTTTATTTCTTTATCTCTACCTACTATAGGAGTTTTAAATATTAAATTTCGATTTGAAAAGTTAAACTCAAATCGTTTTCCTGAAATAGCATTCAAATCATTAACTAATTGATAAATATTATCGTATCTCTTATCAACATCTCTGTTTATGCATTTTTTTATAATCTTAAAATAGTCATCATCTGAGCTTTTTACTTCATCTAATATGCTCTGATAACTAAAATCTGTTTTATCAGAACCTCTTAACAAAACATAAAATAACATACCAATTGAAAAAATATCTATTCGCCTATCTATATTTTCTTTTTCAAAAGTAAATTCAGGTGCAATAAATAATCTATCATTATAACCAAAAGTTTTGCTTAAAATATGCTCTTTTACTGAAATAATATCTTGTAATTTAACCTTTATTTCATTTTTAGATTTATCTATAAAAATATTTTCTTGGTTTAAAAATACGTAAGTAACTCCTTGTAAATGTAGATAATATAATGCATCACATACTTGATAAACGATATTGATTACTTCTTTTTCTGTAATTTTATCCACAACATCAATAAGCTTTAATCTACTTTTTATTTCAGTTGTATAAAAATATAAAGGTTGTTTTGAAGCCTTATTATCAATTGTTTTAACTATATCAAAACTGTGACTTTTGATTATATTAGGATGTGCAATAGTGCTATATCTAATAAAATTTTGTGTTAGGTATTCTATATATTTACTATTATTTGATGTTTCTTTATATGTTTTTAAAAATTTCTTTGCATTGTTTTTTATTAAGTCTGTTACTTCATATGTAATACTTCTATTATTTTCTTCAATAATATTATTTATAAAATACCGGTTGTTTATTAATTCCATAAAATCCCCTTCCCCACAACAATCAATACTTAATAATACAAGTTTCAGAAAATATTAAATTTAATTAACATTATATCATAAATTAAGTTTTAAGGGTATATTTTACCATGTGTTATTATACTTGTATGCTTTTCCATCTTCCAGATCTAAATCTAATAAATAATAGAAGTCCTCTTATAATCAAATCAATACTCATGGCTATCCAAGCACCAATTAGTCCAAAATTTAAAACTATTACAAATAAGTATGCTAATGTAAGCCTTATTCCCCAAATACCGGTAAAAGTAATTATAAGTACCCATTTAGTATCTCCTGCACCTCTTAATCCACCAGCAAATCCCATTACACCTGCTAGGAAAGGTTGTGATATAGCAACAATTCTAAGACACCATCTTGCACTATCTAATATTTCCTTATCTCTTGTAAAAATCATTAAAAATATATCAGGCCAAATAAAGAAAAAAAGCCCAAATATACCCATCACTATGGAAGCCATCTTTACAGCTATATATCCACTTTTCTGTGCTAATTTAGGATTTTCAGCCCCTAAATACTGACCTACTAATGTGGTTGCTGCTAATGCAAATCCAAAACCTGGCATAAATGATATTGATTCAGCAGTTAATGTGATTCTATGTGCCGCTATCATTGTTGTACCGAGGCTTGTTACTATTCTAAAAAACAAAAGCTGTCCAAATCTCATAAAAAACTGTTCTATTGCAGCAGGTATTCCAATATTAAAAATACGTTTAATAATCTGAAAATCAATTTTATTATTCTCTTTAATATTAACTTTTAATTTGCCTTTACCTTTAATAATAATTAAAAAGATTAATAAGCCAGCAAAACTTCTAGCAAAAGCCGTAGAAATAGCTGCACCACTAACTTCTAAACCAGCACCTGGTATTTTAATAAATATACTTTTATTTATAACAGGAATACTTAGGTCTATTATTCGGGTATGGTAAATCAAGAAAAAGTTACCAACTATATTTATTATATTTGAAATACCATTTACATACATAGGTGTCTTAGTATCTCCTGTTCCTCTAAAAACACCACTCATTATTATACCTATAATCATAAAAGGAAATGACAAACTTACAATTTTAAAATACTCTGTTGCTTGTGAGATTACATCTGCTTTTGCCCCCATTAAAACTACTACCTTTTTAGCTAATAATTGACCTAAAAGACTAAAAAAAACTGCTAATATCAAACTAATAATCAATGCTTGTTTAGCTACATCATTTGCTTTTTTGATATCTTTAGCTCCAATAAATCTTGCAACTAAAGCTGTAGTACCAACGCTTATTGCTGCAAAAAATGTCAATGCAGTCATTATAGGCATATCGCTTATACCAATAGCAGCAATTGCTGAAGCTCCAAGGCTTCCGACCATAGCCATATCAGCAAAACCTAGTAAAGTTTGCATCAACATTTCCATAATTGCAGGAAAAGCTAATCTAATAGTTTGTCTAGTTAAATTTTTATCTACTGATGCTTTGTCCACAACTTTTCTATTGGCATCTTTTATGACTTCCACTATAAAGCCTCCTCTAAAGTTCTCTTTCCATAGCTATATATAACTTTTCTAAACTTTCAACAAGAAATTGTTTTTCTTCTTCAGTAAAAAAATTTAACTTTTTTTCTAAATAATCTATTCTTTTATTAAGAACCTTTTTTAATATTTCAAATCCCTTATCTAACACTTTTATTCTAACCACTCTTCTATCTTTATCATCTCTCACTCTTATAACCAAATCATTTTTTTCCATTCTATCAATTAAATCAGTTATTGTACTATATGCAAGAGACATTTTTTCACTTAGATCTCCTATAGTCAAATTTCCTTCTCTTATCAAATACTGAAGTGCATTAAATTGAGGTCCTGTTATATTATAATCTTTTAAAATCTCTCTCCCTTTTTTCTTTATTATGCAATCAATTTTTCTTAAATATTTCTCAATAGCTTCAACATTATTAAGCTGACACATTTCTTCTACCCCCTAATATTTCGATTCTCTAAATTTTATTACTATAATTATAGTACCATTTGATACACTGTAATTCAACAAAATAACCTTAGCTTTTATACAAAAGGAATAAATATTTTTATATGGACATACATATCTATATAACATATTTTTACCAAATTAATTTCTATAATTTTCTCACAATATAAAGAAGGATTTATAAAACACTTATAGAATAAGTAATTTGTGGCTTTACTTGCCTTAATTACTTATGAAAGGGGGGGAAATTTGAAATATATACATACTAAAACAAAAAAACCAAAATATTTCTCTTTACTTATCGTTCCCCACTCTAACAATATAAAACAATTAAAAATAGCCACGTGGGTTCCTAAGTTCTTGATACTACTTATTATTATCATTTTATCTACGACGGGTTTTCTGTTTTATGCTTATCGAGAATTAAAAAATGAATATTTAGCAAAACTAGATGAACTAGACTATGTAAATGATGTCAATCTAAGGCAAAAAGCTGAAATTGAAACACTAAGACAGAAAACTGCTGAAATACAGGAAAAACTTGATGCTATTTCTACTTTTCAAGAAACAATTAAAAATATGGTTGGCCTTAAAGAAAACAAAAAAGAAAAAAAAGCAATAAATTCTTCAAGAAGTGGAAATCCATTTTTAAAAGACAAATTAATTTTAGAAGAACTTGATAATAGTATAACTGTACAAATGGACGATTTATCAACACTTCTAGATAATAGTAAAGAGGAATTAAGTAAATTAATAGTAGATGTAGAAAAAAGACTAAAGTATTTAGATGCAAAACCAAATTTAATGCCTACTGAAGGTAGGATAACTTCAGATTACGGTTATAGACGTAATCCATTTGGTAGAGGAAGAGAGTTTCATAAAGGATTAGATATAGCAAATAGATCTGGAACAAAAATTAAAGCTGCTGGAAGTGGAGTTGTAACTTTTGCCGGTTATTATGGGGGATATGGGAAAGTCATAATAATCAGTCATGGATATGGTTATCAATCCATATATGGGCATAATAAAAAACTCTTTGTAAAAGTCGGACAGCATGTAAAAAAAGGAGAAGTTATTGCTGAAATGGGCAACACTGGTAGAAGCACAGGGCCACATGTACATTTTGAAATCAGATACTATGGCAAACCCGTCAACCCTAAAAATATAATTAACAACTATGAATAATTTTATAAGGAGCGATTTATAATGTTTAACAAAAAGGAAGTAAAGCTTGATAAAATTGATACGCTTATTGGTAAAAATACGAAACTTGAAGGAAAAATTGAATGCACTGGAACAATAAGATTAGATGGTGAGCTGACAGGTGACCTAATTACAGAAGGAAATGTTATAATTGGGGAAAGTGGAAAAGTTAATGGCAACATAACTTGCAATAATGTTTTTATATCAGGCATTGTAAAAGGTAATATTATATCAAAAGAAATGTTGAGATTAACAAATACAGCTAAATTATATGGAGATATTCAAGTAAAAACCTTCATTGTGGATGAAAATGCTGTGTTCGAAGGCTCATGTAAAATGGAAGTGGCTAAAACTTCAAATGAAACAAAAATTAATAAAGAATCAAAAAAATCAAAATAAGGAGCAGAGTAAAGCTCCTTATTTTTATCTAACAAAAATCCTAAATACTTGTGGGGCTATCTCAAATACAGCTGGTAGCACTCCAAGATATTCTCCATCTATATCAACATGTACTTTATCCTTTGAACTAATTTTAATCCTTTTAGTCTTAAAATAAGCTACATTTGGGTGTTTTATATGTTCTCCCTTTAAAAGATTTATAAAGATAGAAACTATGTCAGTAATTTCGGATTTTTTTATTATTATACAGTCTAAGAAACCATCTTCTACTTCTGCCGCTGGAGCAAGTCTTTTAAAACCTCCAATTGATGAACTATTAGATATTAGAAATAATAACACATCTTCTGTTGCGCTATATTCATCACTTTCAACTGTTAAATTCATTGGTTTAAACTTTTGTCTAGGTATTTCTTTAAGTCCTTCTATATAATAAGCCATCCTTCCAAGAACTGTTTTCAATTCTGATGGTACTTGATGTGCAACATTAGTTAATAATCCACCAGCTGCAACATTTACAAAATACTTATCTCCTACTTTGCCTAAATCTACATCAATTGTCCTTCCTGATAGTATCATATCGCAAAATTCCTTAACATTTCTTGGTATATCCATAAAATTAGCAAAATCATTTACAGTTCCAGCAGCAAGAATACCTACAGGGATCTTCCTACCACCTACTACAATACCATTTGCAACTTCATTTACTGTACCATCACCACCACATGCAATTATTATATCCCAGTCTTCCCTACAGCACTTTACAGTCTCATAAAAAGCATCATTCTTCTTTTTCGTTGCAAATTTACCTACTAAATAACCATTATCCATCAAAATATTACAAATCGTATCTATTCTTCTTTGAACTATCTGTCTTCCCGAAGATGGGTTATATATAACTTTTACTTTTTTCATTCGTATCACCTGCTGCAAGTTTATTGTATTTGGATTTCTACATATACTAAAACATAGTATAACATAATAATCATCTGTATACAAAATCTAAATCCTATTATTTAATTTCAAGATAATTAGCTATATTAGCATCTGATGTAATTTTTCCTTTAATCAACTCTTTCTTACAAGTCATTATAGTCGTTATACCAGGTCCATGTCCCATTTTAATGCAATCACTATGGATTACAATCCCTATACTAACAGCTCCTTTAAGATATCCTCTACCATAAGTATTATCACAATCTTTCAATAATACTAAATCACCAAATTTTAGTTTGTCTAATCCTAGTTTTTTAATTTCCTTTTTATCTAAAGTCATAATATCATAATCTCCACTAAACGAATTCGAAGATCCTATACCTGAACCCATTAGATAAGGTGGTACTTCACATGTAACAGGAACTTCAATTTTACCACCGTCTATTTCTTTAATACCTAATTTCAAAAACAAATCAGGGTCTATATTCATAATCTTTATTTCAGGAAAATCTAATAATTGAAGTCCTTGTCCATAAGCTTTAATTAATATTTTGTCATCTATAGCCATTTTTTCTAAGTCTGCTTCTTTAAAATAGATAAGAACGTGATCAATCCCGCCATGTTTGCCGGTTACAAAGCCTTTTGCCCCTTTAGCGTCACCAGAAATTACCATTGCCTCATTACCTATACAAGAAAATAAATTTAAAGCTACATTTTCATTCTTATTTTCATTACGTATACTAACTCCTGGTTCTACATGGTCGCCAACCCAACCAAAAGCACAATCGCCTACTTTCACATTATATGTTATACCTCCAATAGCTGGTAATACATTTGGTATACCATCTCCACTTATTCTATAAGGGAAACTCTGAATTGGGTGATGTATTTTCCCTTGAACTGACTGCTTAACTAACTTATCTATATTTGTCTTTAGCATACAAGTCACTCCTATCATTTTAATATTACTCTTGTCATTGCAAATGGTACATATAATAAATTTGATAAGTATATATTAACAGCTATAAAAAATACTAAAAAGCTAGTATAATTTAACCTCTTATTTTCTTTATAAAAAATATACGTTATAATACCAGAAATTAAATTTAAAATCAAAGGCATTATATATGGAGCAAGTTTAAACTTCAGGTAATTTGGTAAATAAAATACCGTATAACCACTATAAAATGTACTTTTAAATAATAATAAATTCAAAATTATATATAAAGATGAAAATATTATAAATTTAATATTTTCTTTATTAATTCTATATTTTCTTAAAATAAAGCCTACAGGTAAAAAGATAACCAAAACATATAGCAAACTCTCCATTCCCTTTAAAAATCCAAATGCCAAAGCATAAAAAGGAGAAGCCAATGCTCTATAAAATGCAGTTATATAATCACTTTTTGTAAATTTATTATTTACTAAAATAAAATCTTTATTTTTACTATTCATAAACAATTTATAACCACTTGCTTCAATGTCCAGCCATGTTAAATAATCACCAAATTTAGTTCTTATAAATGAAGGCCTTTTTGATTGAGATGCAGTATTAGAAATAAAAACTACATTTGATATATTACCTTGCTTATCAATCTCTAATTCAAAAATATCTGGATACATTGCATATTTATTGCTTATATTTATCCCTGAGCATATAAGTTTAATTTTTCCATTATCTTTATATACAGATATACTTTCTCCTAATGCTGTTACGCCATCTATATGACTATCCGTAATTTTCCTACTAACTTCAGATTCTAAAGTTTCTGCATTTAAAATTTCTAACTGTAGGTAAGTCCTATTTCCACCTTTCGTATTGGTAATTGGATATACTAAAAATATTTTGTTATCTACTATCTCCACTTTAACATCTCTAATTACTGTATTAAAATTACTTCTAATATCCGTTATTTTCCTAATATCATTATCTAATTTATCTAACGCTCCTAATAGTATATTATTAACATTTAAATCCACTTTATCTACAATAAATACATGCTTCTTATTATTTATATCCTTAAGGTAAATATTTCTTATATTCCACTTATTACTATATTCATTTATTTTTTTCAACTTATCATTTTCAAATTTATATATATCAATATTTTTATTATCATATGTTCCAATATATAATCCATTTTGCATTTCACTTAAAGTAAATCCTTCTATATTGTCAAGTAATTTAACTGGTTTAGTAAATCCTATACCTTCATTGTAATGTGATACATTAAGCTTATTATCTTTAATATAAAACAACTTATTTTCAAACAGATAAATATTTTTAATCTTATTTATATTAATATCTTTGTCAGATAAATTGCTTTCTAGAACTTTTCCTGTTTTTGTGAGTAGATAATATAAGAGTTTCCCCTCTTCATTAAACGTTACGATTAATATGTTATCTTTGTAAGTTCCTATAATAGGTTCTTTATTAACAAAAGATTTTCCTATTTCTATTCCCTTGCCCCATTCATTAGAAAATTTTAATGATTGAATTTTTAAATAATTGTATGTATGAAATCCTATAAAAAGAATAATTGTTAATACAAGTGCAAAAATAGTTTTTATTACTTTTAGATTCCTTTTCATTGATCTCCCCCTCTAAATAGCTATAATATTTTTAATAATAGTACCATTTATTAGCAATCATTTCAATTATCAGAATATTAATAATTATTAATTAAATGTAATAATTTAGTAAATATATTCTGTTTTTTTTAATACGATAATTACATTTATACTTAAGTTAGATGTTAACTACTTTTTTATTTATGTTATAATTATATAGATATAGAAGAAAAACATTGAAATAGGAGTGATACAAATGTACGATTTTCACGTTCACAGCAGTTTTTCAGGCGACTGTAAATATACAATGGAAGATATGCTAAAAGGAGCTTTAAAAAAAGGCGTTAAACAAATTTGCTTTACTGACCATCTAGATTTTGAATATGGAGATGATTTAATAGATTTTGTATTTGATACAAATGATTATTTTAAAGAAATTAATAGATTAAAATATAATTATAAAGGAATAATTGATGTGTTAAGTGGTGTAGAAATAGGTATGCAACCTCATCTTGCTGAAAAAAAGAAAGAGTTTATAAAAACACATGATTTTGATTTCGTGATAATGTCAATTCACACTGCTAAAGGTAAAGGTATCCACGAAGGTACTTTTTATAAAAATAAAAATGTAAAAGATGCTTATTATGAATACTACGAAGAACTCCTTTTCTGTATTGATGCTCTTAAGGACTTTGATGTTATCGGTCACATTAATCTTATTGAGAGATATCAAAGCTTTATGGAAAAAACTTTAGAAATAAAAGAATACTTAGATATTATTGAGACAGTTTTAAATAAAATAATCAATTTAGAAAAAGGAATTGAAATTAATACTTCTGGAATCAAATATGGTATAGGTAGTTTCCATCCAAGTACAGAGATACTTAAACTATATAAAAAACTAGGTGGAGAAATAATAACTTTTGGTTCTGATTCTCATAAACCAGAAGAAATATGTGCTTATTATAAGGAAGCTATTGAATTATTAAAAAGTATTGGTTACAGATATATAACCATATACAAAAACAGAAAGCCTCAATTTATTAAAATAGAGTAAGGTTTTTTACATCCTTACTCTATTTATTTTAACTCTCTTTTCAAAACCGCATTTCTCACACTTAAACAAATGGCAGCATTTTTCATGCTCTACTCCATCTACAAGCTGTGTTATATCATTTGATAGATAAGGACTATATTCATCTAAGTAATCAACTATAGCCCCTGTATCTTTTAACCTGTTGCCACATCCTAAGCAGTATATTTCATAATTTAACATACCATTGCAAAGTGGACAAACCAACTCCATTATCTGCATCTCCTTTTAATTAATATTTACTTCAACAACTTTACTCTTAATTTTTGACATAAGCCTTGAACATATTCTTTACTTCTAAAATAAATGTTAATTTTTTTAAAATAATATATCTTCAGTAATATTATACCTTTAAATAAAATATGTATAATACAGTAAGTATTTTGGGGTGATAACTTGAAAAAAACTAGTTTTATATATGGTTCAATAATTCTTGCAACTGTAAATTTCATAGTGAGATTTATAGGTTTTTGCTACAAGATAATTTTATCAAAACTTATTGGGCCTGAAGGTATAGGCTTATTTCAAATGGTATTTCCAGTTCTTATGCTTTTTATAACTATTACTACTGCTGGAATTCCTATAGCAGTTTCAAAATTAGTTGCTAAACAAAATTCTATACATAATACAAAAGGTGCAAAAAAAGTTTTTAAAATTGCCTTGTATATAACATTTTTAATAGCTCTTATTTTAAGTTTTATCATCTTAATAGGAAGTGACTACATTTCATTAAAGCTTCTTAAGAATAAAGAAATAAACAAAAGCATCATTATGTTAGCACCAGCAGTATTAATCATTTCAATTTCGTCAGTATTCAGAGGATATTTTTACGGTATGAAACAAATAAGCCCGGCCGGTATTGCCCAAATAATAGAGCAAATAACAAGAATTGCCTTTGTGCTTGGAATAATCTATTATATGTATCCAATAAGTTCAAAGTTAGGAGCTTTTATAGCAGTTTGTGGAATAAGTATCGGAGAAATTGCTGGTTTAATTTGGATGGTATTAAATTATAAACTCTTTGGCAAAAATAAAGCTATAAGTTCATCAAAACCTTTATATACTATACAAATACTCTCACAAATATTCTATATATCAGTGCCTATCACTATATCTAGATTAATCAATGTATCGGTACAACTTATAAATGCAGTACTAATTCCTCAGAGACTAATAGTAGCAGGTTATAGCCAAACAGAAGCTGTTTCAATTTTTGGTAGAGTTATTGGAATGTCAATGCCTATCATATTTCTGCCATGTATCGTTACATCAGCTCTTGTAATAAATATTATTCCAAATCTGTCTGAAGAATTAGCTTTAAAGAGATATAAAATGATTAAAAGCAATATCTTATTATCTTTGCGAATAACTTTACTAATTTCCATACCTCTGACATTTATATATATCTTTTTCTCTGAGCCTATAGCTATGTTTTTCTACAGAGATAAGATTGTAGGTATATACTTAGGCATACTTGGTTACTCAACAATATTTTTATCTTTGCAGCATATATTATCTGGTATACTTCATGGTCTAGGAAAACAAATAATAGCAACAATAAATTATCTAATAGGAATACTAATTCAAATATCGTCAACATATTTTCTAGTAGGCAATCCAATATTCGGTATTAAAGGCTTTTTCTTAGGCTTTATTTTAGCAACAATTATAATAAGTCTTTTACATTATATTAGTATAATAAGAATAATGAAAATAAACTTTAATACTATAGATTATATAGTAAAACCTATAATATCTTCAGTTAGCATGACTGCAATAATACTGATTATTTATAATTACCTTAAGTCATTAAACACACAAAACTATATAAATTTCTTAGTATGCCTATTTGTAGGTGGTTTAGCTTATTTTCTAATATTAACATTGATAAAAGGACTTCCTCCTTCTTTACTTAAAAAACTTCTATATAATAAAAATAACCCTTAAGCTAATGCTTAAGGGTTATCCCGTGGTGCCGTCGCCCTTCTAATTCGCACCCGCTGCTCACACAGGTGGGTGTTCTATCTGTAGCTTTTGACTTCCTAATTAATTAGGCATGTCATACACTACAGAACCCGAACTCCCGGATGTCTAATGTCGGTCGAATTATCAAGGGCTTACGGACATCTCAGGATTTTTACTGACTTTATTATAACACAAATCCTAGTATTTTAAAAATCTAAAAAAGAGTTATTAAAAATGTTAAAATGCAAATATCTCAAGTTATGTAAACTTTATTTGCTTTTTTAATGAAATCCAGTGGTTGACAAGCTCTAAAATACTAAGCCCTAAGACAAAGTCTTAAAGTTTCATGCTTAAAAATGAAAGCGAATAATTGCAAAGCTTTAGCAAAGAAAACTTGATGAAGAATTTCAGAAAAATCCGTAGGCTTAGCATGGACGCTAAGCCAGCATCCTACAAGACAGGACGTCTTGATTAGGTGCGTTAGGATTTTTCGAAATTATAAGTCTATGTTTTCTCTAAAGATTTGTCTATGAGCGTTATTTTTCAATTCATTAATGAATATAACTTTATCTTTAATTTAATGATTTATCAATAAATTCAATTCCTCTTCACCAATAGTCTCATTGCAAATCAAATAATTAGCTATTTTTTCTAATAAATCTAGATTATCTCTCAATACCTCCAAAGTTTCTTTATATAGCTTTTCTAGCAAATCTTTTGTCTTACTTACTATAAAATTATTAGTACCTAACTTGTCGCCTAATAATGTCTCGTAACTTACTAAACCTGCAGATTCTTCCATTCCAAATCTACTAATTAATAACAAAGCCATTTTAGTAGCTTTTTGTAAATCATTTGAAGCTCCAGTTGTAATTTTATTTTTTCCAAAAACAATTTCCTCAGCTGCTCTACCACCAAGAGATATTTTTATATTTTTAATTATGTCTTCCTTAGACTGATACATACTATTAGGTGGTATATTCATACTAAAACCCCCAGCACCTTTAGTGCTTGGTATTATCGTAACCTTTGTAACTCTATTTTCTGGAGCAATAAGTTTAGTTACTAAGGCATGTCCAGTTTCATGATATGCTGTTATTCTTTTATCCTTTAAGGATATAGTACTTTTATCCTTCTTTTCCTCACCAGCTATTACTGTGTAAAAAGCTTTATCTATATGTTCCATTTTTATTGTTTTTTGATTGTTTTTTGCGGCTATCATAGCAGACTCATTCATCAAATTCTCTAATTTAGCTCCACTAAAATATACTGTTTGATAAGCTATTTTTTTTAAATCTACATTTTTATCTAAAGGTTTATTTCGGCTGTGTAATCTTAATATCTTATACCTAGCATTTATATCTGGAAGTCCTACTTCAATTTGTCTATCAAACCTACCTGGTCTTAAAAGCGCTTCATCTAAAGTATCAATTCTATTAGTTGCTGCTATCACTACTATTCCTTCATTTCCTTTAAATCCTGACATTTCAGTTAATAAAGCATTCAGTGTTCTATCACTCTCATCACTTCCACCACCTATATTTCCTGACCTTTTCTTCCCTAGAGCATCTATCTCATCTATAAATATTACACATTTACCAGCTTGTCTAGCTTTTTTGAATAAACTTCTAATCCTACTTGCTCCTAATCCTGCATAAACTTGTATAAAATCTGAACCTGTAACAGCAAAATAAGGAACATTTGCCTCTCCAGCTAATGCCTTAGCCAAAAGAGTCTTACCTGTTCCAGGTGGACCATACAATAATACACCTCTTGGCATTCTAGCACCATATCTCTCATATTTTTCGGGATTTTTTATAAAATCTACTAACTCTTTAAGACTTTCTTTTGCTTCATCATTTCCTGCAACATCATCAAAAGTAATAGACTCAGTGTTACTAAAGTCACTTTCTATAGAAGACATATAAGCCATTTCCTTCTGAGCTTGCTTAGCTGTATTTTTACTCAGAAAATACCCTATAAATCCAAAACTACCTAAAACTAACAATAGAGTAAGCAAATTCATTATTATTGCATTTTGCTCGGTTTCTTCGACATTTATCCCTTTCGTTAAAAGACTTTCTTTAAAAGACTCTGATCTTGGATTGTCTGTTATAAAATATGAACCATCCGCTAATTTACCTTTAATCTTAGAATTATTACTTAAATAAACCGTTTCAACATTACCTTTTTCTACATATTCAATAAATTTTTTATATGAAATATTTATATAATCTTTATTATTAATCTGAAAATATATCAAAGCAGAAATTACAATAAGAGCTGCTAATACAAAAAATATTATCTTTCGTTTTTTAAGCATTGCTACATCCCCTCTTTCTAGTTTACATAATACAATTTATAGTATATCAAATCCACCGTTATATGTCTATTTTTTAACCCATGGTAATGTTTACATAATTTTTTTGTACACAGACAACAAAAAAACTTCGAGCTATAATGCTCGAAGTTCCGGACTGTAGACAAACTCCTTTTTTAAATATTTTATGAAAATGAAAGCGAATGCTTGAAAGAATTTAGTTAAAAAACTAGGTGAAAATTTTTGAGAAAATCCGTAGGTTTGACAGGATGTCAAACCAGCATCTTACAAGACAGGACGTCTTGATTAGGTGCGTTAGGATTTTCTAAAAATTTGAGCCTTAAGTTTTTTCTAAATTCGTCCGCATGAGCGTCATTTTCATATATAATTTACTTTGTCAAAAATCTCAAACTTCGAGCTATAACGCTCGAAGTTTGAGATTACTCTTTTATATCTACTTTTTTAAGTATTTCTACTAATTGATCTAATTTTTTAGCCTGTTCTTCATTTAAAAACGGTCTTATTTTCTCAAGTTTTTTTATCTTACTCATATACTCTTCCTTTGTCATATCCTTTGAAAAAATTTTACTATATTTCATAACCTCTAACATTAGTTCTTCTTCTGTCTTGTTTGAGTACTTGCTTGCTAATTCTTTTAATTCTTCTAATTGTTCCTGTTTTATTTCTATTTTACCCTTAAATTTTTCTAATATTTCTTCAAGATTTTTTATTCTGTCGTTACCTAATTCGCTACTCATGTAGACATCCCCCTTTAAACCTTTTTTTCTATATTATGTAAATAAATATGTCCATATTACACAATACATTATATTATATGATTCTCAGCAAAAATTGTGCTTATCAATATATCTACGAAAATACACTATAGAGTAATGTTATATACACAACATAAACTAGCAAAAGTATTAAACCATTTAATCTAGTAATTTCATTCTTCCTTGATAACGGAATTAATAATAATAACATCAATATTAAAGCTATTGGAAAATCGAAAAAAATATTCTGTTTTAAAAGTTTTAATGAAGTTATTACCCCTGAAATTCCAATTACTAGCGTTATATTTAAAATGTTAGCCCCTATTATGTTACCTATAGATAAACCTCCATGCCCTTTCCTTAATGCAGTAATAGCTGTAACTAATTCTGGCAATGAAGTACCTAATGCTATGAGCGTAAGACCTATAATTGCTTCTGGTACACCTAAATATCCTGCTAAAATAACACCATTATCTATAAGTAAATTAGCACCTATTAATATAGCTGTTATTCCAAGTATAAAATTTATCGCAATTTTAATTATCTCTTTAGAAAAAATTCTCTTATTACTTTGAACCGATATTAGTGTCTTTCTACTTTTAATACTATAAGAATTGTATATTACATATATAATAAAGAGTACTATCAATACTATTGAATCAACTCTATTAATAAAACCATTAAAGCCTAGGATAAAAAGTAATATCATATATAAAACCATTAAAAAAGCTTTTCCACTAAATAAACTTTTATCTATCTTACTTGGCATAATAATATTAGTAAGTCCTAGTATTAATCCTATATTACATATAATAGAACCAATAGCATTCCCTACACTAATTGTACTATACCCTTTTACTGCAGCTGCTGCAGAAACCATAATCTCTGGTGAAGTAGTTGCTATACTTACTAATGTTGCCCCTATAAATACTTCTGGTAAACCTGATATTTTTGCTATTTTTACTGAAGAATCTACAAACCAATCTCCACCTTTTATAACCAAGATTAAACCTAATATAAATAGTATTGTCGAGATAAACAACATATATCACCCTAACTTTGTATTTTCTAATCTAAATGAATTGAAAAATAACGCTTATAAACAAATCTATAAATATTATACCTAACGTGTAACAAATTTATAATAAATATCATACTATACTTATGCGAAGTATTTTAATTTTAACTATCTAGGAGGATTAAAAGTGAATAAGTTGCAAATAAGTACACCAAAACAAATTAATATAAGTCCTCTTAATAATAAATTAATATTATTTGCAGCTCTAGTTTTCGTGCCAAAGTTAATTAACCAAGGGTTTTCTTTGCAAAATCTACTAAAAACATCTATACTTAACAACCTTGATAAGAAAATATACGTTCTAAAAAAAGTAGGCCCATATCTACCTGAGCAAATAGTAGGCACATTAAATGTTTTTATAATTAATCTTGAAAAAATAAACAGAATAATGGGACTATATGAATTTATTACAAAAGGAAAAACCTTTGAACCAATAACCCCAGTAACTAATATAACTCCGAAAGAACGTATAAATAAAATTTTCCTATCTTTGCAAGAAGAAATTCCTAATGATAAATTACCTACTATAAAACCTATGCTAGACTTAATGATAAATATTGATAAATTTAAACCTATTATATCAACTCTATCTAAAATTACTTCTGCCAATGATAAATCAGAAATAAAAATTGATAACATGATTGACATAATAAAGCCTATGCTTGGCGATGAAGAAGCAAAAAATATTGATAAAATGAAAGATATGTTCCAAATGATGGAATTACTTAATGTGCTAAATAGCAATGACGAAAGCTAAGAGAAACCTAGATAAACAGATTATCTAGGTTTCTTCATATTTTAGTAAGAAGCTTTAGTATGCTCATTATTTTCATATTTAAGTTGAGTATTAAGTTTTACAACATGTGAATTTTTATCATAATCTATGCTTATATTAGCTGGTCTTCCATCATCCTGATGATACTCTAAATATAAATTAATTATATCTTTTGCGTGACTATCGTCTATATCCTCATAAACATTAAAATACTCTCTTTCTGGTATTGTAAGCTGGAGATGATATATTCCATTATTATCTCTTATGCGTGTTTCTAAAACACTATTTAACATTAAATCACCTCACATATTATTATTTTCCCCAAAAAAGTTTATTTTCCGTAATTATTATTTGTTATATCTTCTATTTATTAACTTTAGAACAAACTCGCACAATATTACTTTTTATAGTTTAATCATATTCTTAAAAATATATAGTATAATAGAATAAAAGGAGGAACGAAAATGGTAAAATTTTTTAGTTGGGTTTTAGTGTTTTGTTTCGTTTTATATTTAGTTGGAACAATAATCCTAATTCCAATAAATGAAAAAATAATCGGTCCTTTTCTATTTGTGTTATTTATAATAGCACTTATAAGCTCTATATGCTTATTAATTACAGTTATTAGAGAAAGAATAAAAGATAGAAAGGAGGAAAGCAAAGATGATTTTAGTAAATACTAGTGATATTGTAGGCAAAGAAATTATAGAAACTTTAGGTATTGTTAAAGGTAGTACAATAAGAGCAAAGCATATAGGAAAAGATATAGTAGCTGTTTTTAGACACTTAGTTGGCGGTGAATTAAAGGAATATAGTGATATGCTTAATGAAGCTAGACAAATTGCTACTAAGAAAATGGTTGAAGAAGCTGAAAAACTTGGTGCTGATGCAATTATTAATGTACGTTATTCTACATCTGCAGTTATGCAAGGAGCTGCAGAAATTTTAGTATATGGTACGGCTGTAAAAATTAAAGATAAAGATTAACTAAGCGGCTTTTTTAGCCGCTTAGTTTTTCTATAAGTAACTTCATATCTTCAGGTAGCTGAGCAAAAACTAATTTTCTCTCTTTTTTTCTAGGTGTTATAAACTTGAGAGAGTAAGAATGTAGTGCCTGTCTATCAATCAATTGACTAGGTTTATTATATAATGAGTCACCTATTATTGGATGCCCTATATGACTTAAATGAACTCTTATTTGATGAGTTCTACCTGTTTCTATATGTATTTCTAATAATGTTGCATTTTTATAGCGCTCTAATACTTTGTAATTCGTTATTGCTATTTTACCATTTTCTAATACAGTTCTTTTTATAGAAATATCGTCATATCGTCCTATAGCGTTTTTTATTGTGCCTTCATCATCTTTTACTATACCTTCCACTATAGCTAGATATCTTTTTTCAACTATATTATATTCAAATTGCTGCGCTAACTGCTGATGTGCAAAAGGATTTTTAGCAATAACAAGAATTCCAGATGTATCCATATCAAGTCTATTTACAAATCGCACCTTCTTTTTTATCTTTTTTTGCTTAAAATAATATGCAACTCCATTTGCAATCGTATTATCTGGATGACTTTTAGTAGGATGTACAACTATTTTAGGTGGTTTGTTTAATATAAGTAAATCAAAATCTTCATATATAACTTCTATTGGTATTTGCTGAGGTATATTTTCATCTGTTTCATCATCCATAACAATAGTTATTTTATCTCCCTTTTTAGTAATTTTATTAGTTTTTATTCTTGAACCGTTTAAAAAAACCGATTTAGTCCTTTCAAGTTTTTTTAAAAATCTATCTGAAATGTTGTATTTCTCTTTTAAAATTTCTTTTATTAACAAACCATCCTCGTCTACATAAAAATCAATTACACTTTCACTTTCTTTTTTTGTAGTCATAAATTGCCTCCAATCCATTATATTCTAGTTTGTTGTTAAGATTAGTATTGTTTTATGCTATAATTATTATAGCATAGTAATTATATATAGTTATATAAGCAGATTTGTTGTTTTAAATTATTAATTTAAATTGGAGGGATAATTTTGTCCTTTGCACGATTTGACAATAATATAATCAATATTATACATAATAATAAAAATGATTCTATTAAAACAGCTGATATTTTGAAAAAAAAGTTAACACAAAAAGGTTTTAAAATAGCTGAAGGTTATGACTATAGTGCCGCATTAAATATTTGTATTGGTGGAGATGGTGCTTTCCTTAAAGCTGTACATAATTACGACTTTCCTGATATACCTTTTATCGGAATAAATACAGGACATCTCGGTTTTTTTCAAGAAGTTTGTCCTGAACAAATAGATAATTTTATAGATAATCTGGTTAAAGGCAAATATAAGATTGAAGAAATTTTTCTCGTAGAAGCATTGATTTGTACTAGAACCAGTTGTATTGAATTAATTGGAGTAAATGAAATCGCGATTAAAGGAATAGAATCAAAGACAATTCATCTTGACATATCAATCGATGATACTTACTTAGAAAGACTTAGTGGCGACGGTGTAATAATATCTACTCCTGTAGGCAGTACTGCATATAGCTATTCCGCTGGTGGAAGTATAATTCATTCATCTTTAAGAACCCTTCAAATTACTCCTTTAGCACCTCTTAACTCTAATGTTTATAGAGCATTAACTTCTAGTATAATTGTACCTGAAAATATGTCTATTAAAATTAATCCTGAATATAGATTTGAAAATTCTATTCTGATTGTAATGGATGGTCAGCAGTATAAATTTGATAATATAGTTGAAATTAACTTTAAATTATCAGACATGACAATAAAAATGCTTACTTTAAAAAGTAAAAACTTTTGGAATAAAATAAAAGAAAAGTTTTTATAAATGCAAAAAAGGCGGCAATGCCGCCTTTTCTAAATTAAACTCTCCATTTCATCAAGTAATTTGTTAAATAGTTTTAAAGCATTATCTACAGGTTGTGGTGTAGTCATATCTACTCCTGCCTTTTTAAGTACGTTAATTGGATAATCTGAGCTACCACTTTTCAAGAAATCAATATACTTGTTCACTGATTCTTTACCTTCTTTTAGTATTTTCTGTGATAATGCTATAGCAGCAGAAAAACCAGTCGCATACTGATATACGTAGAAATTATAATAAAAATGTGGAATTCTTGCCCATTCCATTGCTATTTCATCATCAATAACAATATCTGGTCCATAATATTTCCTATTTAACTCTTTATACATTTTGCATAAACTATCAGCTGTTAATGACCTTCCATTTTCAACTTCTTCATGAATCAATTTCTCAAATTCTGCAAACATAGTCTGTCTATAAACTGTTCCTCTAAACTGCTCTAAATAATGATTTAAAAGATATAGTTTTTCATCTTTACTTTTAGTTTTGTTAATCATATACTCCATCAATATAGCTTCATTAACAGTAGATGCAACTTCTGCAACAAAAATACTATAGCTACCATATATATAAGGCTGATTTTCTTTTGAATAATAGCTGTGTAAAGAATGTCCTAATTCATGTGCTAATGTAAATACACTGTCTAAATTATCCTGATAATTTAATAGTATAAACGGATCTGAATCGTATGTACCCCAAGAATAGGCTCCACTTCTTTTTCCCTTATTTTCATAAACATCAATCCACCTTGAATTAAATCCTTCTTTAACTACTCCTATATATTCATCTCCTAAAGGTTTAAGCCCTTCTAATACTATTTTCTTTCCTTCATCGTACGGTATTTCCATCTCTATATCTTTAACTAAAGGTGTATATAAATCGTACATATGTAATTCATCTAATCCAAGTACTTTCTTCCTTAACTTTACGTATCTATACATTGAAGGAAGATTATCATGTACTGCTTTAATTAAATTATCATATACATCAATAGGAATATTGTTCACATCAAGTGCAGCTTCTAATGAAGAGTTGTATTTTCTTACCTTACTGTAAAAAATATCTTTTTTTATGTTAGCTGATAATGTTACGGCAAAAGTATTTCTATATTTGTTATAAGTATCGTATAATCCTTTGAATGTATCTTTTCTAACTCTTCTATCTTTACTTTCCATTAGTTTTATGAATTTTCCATGAGTTATGGTAATTTCATTCCCTTTTTCATCTATTATAGTTGGGAACTTTATATCAGCATTATTTAACATCCCAAATATTGTTTCAGGTGAATTAGCTAATTCTCCAGCTTGTGCAATAATAGCTTCTTCTTCTGGTGAAAGATAGTGTTTCTTCCTTCTTATTATTCTTTCAATATAATGTTTATACAATTTTAATCCTTCAACATTATTTAAATAATCATTCAAAACACTTTCTTCTATCGAAAGTATTTCTGGCACAATAAAAGAAGTACTTTCTTCAACTTCTACCATTAAACTTGTTGCTCTGTCTGTTAAAGCCTGATACTTATCATTTCTTGTATCTTCATCTTTCCTCATTTTTGCATATGTATAAACATTTTCAATCATTCTTGATATTTTACTTTCTAATTCTAGTACTTCTAATAATATTTCTCCATTTTCCCTTACTTTACCCTTATACTGCTTAATTTCGTTAATAAGTGATTTGATAGTTTCAAAGTCTTCCTCCCACTTATCATCATTTTCATACATACTCTCTAAATTCCATTTAAATTTTTCCTCGATTTCATTTCTTTCCTTAAGTACATCCTTAGTACTACTCATTAAAAATTCCCCTTTCCCAACTTAATTAAAATACACCTAACATTATTTTATACTTTATTAACAAAGTTTACCACTTTTTTCTCGCTTTTCGACCAAAAAATAAACAACAGACTATAAACAAAATAAATCTATACTTTCCCTATAGCCAAAATTAATATATTGCATTAACTCAGACTATTGACGAACTTGTCTTTTTAAATATTTTATGAAAATGAAAGCGAATGCTTGAAAGAATTTAGTTAAAAACTAGGTGAAAATTTTTGAGAAAATCCGTAGGCTTAGCATGGACGCTAAGCCAGCTTCCAGAGTCAGGACGACTCACCCAACGCGTTAGGATTTTCTAAAAATTTGAGCCTTTAGTTTTTTCTAAATTCGTCCGCATGAGCGTCATTTTCATATATATTTTGCTTTGTCAACAAACTCAATTAATGTATAGCATTAACTCTTTAGTTTCTGTAATTTTTCACATTTATTACTTAAAGTTAAACTTTAACTTTAAATATACGACTATGTCGCCTTTAGTTTCTTCATCCTAATATAACCTCTACAAGATGTTTTCTATTATCATTAACTAAATGTATAAATTTCTCTTTTACAATATTACCATCTATATATATATTACCTACTCCTCTGTTTACTTTATTTGGATTTGTAACCTTTATATTGTAAATTGTATCTTTATATCTATACTCAATCTCATATTCAAACCAATTTTTAGGAATACATGGATCTATAATAAGTTTATCTGCTTCTTTTTTTAATCCTAAAATATATTCAATCCCAACTCTATACATCCAACCTGCTGCACCTGTATACCATGTCCAGCCTCCCCTGCCAATATGTGGACTTACTGCATAAACATCTGCAGCCATAACATAAGGTTCTACTTTATAAGTAACACATTCAATAGATGTTCTTGTATGATTTACAGGGTTTATCATGTTATATAATCTCCATGCCTTATCACCATCTCCCATCATTGCAAAAGCATTTACTACCCACGTAGCTGCATGTGTATACTGTCCGCCATTTTCTCTTACTCCAGGCACATATCCTTTTATATATCCAGGATCTAACTCGCTTTTATCAAATGGAGGTGTAAAAAGAAGTATTAGCCCTTGGTCTTCTTTTATTAAATATCTTTCTACAGAAGCCATTGCTACTTTTACTCTTTCTTTATTTCCATACCCTGATATTACAGCCCAAGATTGTGCCAATGAGTCAATCTTGCATTCTGTATTTTCAAAAGAACCTAATGGTGTACCATTATCAAAATAGGCTCTTCTATACCACTTACCGTCCCAAGCATTATCCTCAATAGCTTTTGCAATTTTTTTAGCTTCTTCTAGATATCTTTCTGCTTTTTTGTCATCTCCTTTTTTTTGGCATATTGGAGCAAATTTATTTAAAATACTACATATAAACCATCCTAGCCAAATACTTTCCCCTTTTCCTTTGTTACCAACCTTATTCATTCCGTCATTCCAATCTCCTGACCCCATTAGAGGGATTCCATGCTTTCCAAACTTTAAAGACTTTTCTATCGCTCTAATACAATGTTCATAAACTGTTGATATTTCATTCGATGCTCTTGGTATTTCATATCTTTCATCTTCATATTCTTTCAAAGGCTCACTTTCAATAAATCTAACCTTTTCATCTAATATTTTAAAATCGCCCGTTTTATTAATATACTCAACAGTCGCCAAAGGAAGCCACAACAAATCATCAGAAAACTTCGTACGAATTCCTTTGTCTACATTAGCCGAAGCTGTCGGATGCCACCAATGCTGTACATCTCCTTCTACAAACTGATGTGAGCAATGAAGTAAAATCTGCTTTCTAACATCCTCTTCTATAGCATATATTGAATTCATAGCATCCTGAAGCTGATCTCTAAAACCATAAGCACCTCCTGATTGATAAAAAGCAGATCTTCCCCATAATCTACAAGATATAGTTTGATATAAAAGCCAGTAATTCAACATTATATCCATTGATTTATCTGGTGTTTTAACTTTAATAGCTCCAAGAATACTTTGCCATTTACTCTTAACTTCTTTTAGAGCTTCTTTGCATTTATTAATATTCTTGTATTTATGCACTGCATCCTTTATATCATCTAAATTATCATATTGCCCTAGCATAAAAACTAATTCTTTTTCTTCACCATCGTCCAAGTCAACAATAGTTTGAATTACAGCACATGGATCAAAACCTGCTCCTACTGTATTAGATAACCCTTCTCTTTTTAAAGCTTCTGGCGAACTTAAATCTCCTTTATATCCAATAAATTCTTCTCTATCGCCTGTATAACTTCTCGCTGACTGAGAAGTATTTATAAAAGTAATACGATCAGGAAAATCTGTATTATACGGATTTTTTATTATCAATGTGCCTGTTTCGTTTTCAATCTCGGTAATTATATGCTGCTGTGTAATTTGGTCACTTACTCCTAATACAGGACGTACATAGTATGTTAGCGTAAGTTTCCTACTAAATCCAGAATTATTTTTTAATTTTATTAAACTAATTTTAACTGAATCTTCTTTAGGAACAAACACAGTAAGTTCTTGCTTTATTCCGTTACTATTATGTTTAAATTTTGAATAACCAATACCGTGTATTATAGTATAAGCTTCACTTTCTCTTATTGGTAGTGGAGTTATAGACCAAACCTTGCCTGTCTCTTCATCTCTTAAATAAATTACCTCTCCCGGTGTATCACTTACAGGATCATTTGACCAAGGTGTTATTTTATTTTCTCTGCTATTTTCTGACCATACGAATCCTGAACCACTCTCTGTAACTAAAAACCCAAATTTTTTATTAGCTATTACATTTATCCATGGGGCTGGTGTATATTGATTTTCCTTAAGTTTAATTACATACTCACTGCCGTCCTTTGTAAATCCTCCATATCCGTTGAAATAAAATAAATCGAAATCTTCCTCATCCTTATTTATAAAAATCACATTATTTTCATTAAATATTTTTTCCTTCGGATAATTAACTTTACCTATATTTCTATTTATCTGCACTCTTAGTAATCCTCTTTCACCTTTTAAAACAACTCTAGCTACTGTATACAACAGTATTTTATCTTCATTAACCATATGACTTGCATTTAAAATAAATATTCCACCTCTTCTATTTATCATGTCTTTACTTCTGCTATTTAATACTGTATCTCTAATTAAGTTTTCTAAAGGTTTAATATAGCTACTTTCATATTCATTGAGGATAACTAAATCTACCTCTAGTCCTTTTATTCTAAAGAATTCATGCATTTTTAAAGCTTCTCTTAAAACATCTATTTGCTGTTCATCATTTATCGTAACAAGTAAAATAGGAATATCCCCAGAAATACCATAAGACCATAATCCTGACTGACCTTTTCTATTTTTAGATATTTTCTCCTCATCATCTCTTCTTAAAGGACTTAAATAAACAATATGAGATAATAATTCTTCATAAGTATCAAATTCTTCGTTTTCTAAACCTAAATAACTAGTCTCTACCTGACTTCTTAAATCACTAAGCTGGAATGCTCGTGATATTGAATAGATATCATGATACTTTCTTACAAGCTCAACAACTTCCTTTCTGCTATTTCCAACACCAACAATAAATGATATTTTAATACTTTCTCCACTTTTGATTTTAACTAATCTTCTTAAGCTCATTATTGGGTCTAATACTATGCCTGTTGTATTACTTAAAGGCTGGTCTAAAGATCTCGCATTTTTTAAACTTCTACACCTACCAATAAAACTTGTTCTATTAGTTTCATATTGCAGGCCACCAATACTTTCACCATCAACTAAAACTGAATGAAATGCCCAAATAGACTTATTACCATGTTCTCTTGGTCTTCTAGAAGCTATAATACTATCATACTGAGGTATAATCTCTGTCCTTATGAACAAGTTATTAAAAGCTGGATGAGCAATATCTGCCATATGCTGCGAAATGATTGATTCTAAATAGCTAGTAACTTCAAGTGTGACTTCTTTTGTATTATGATTGGTTATTGTAACTGTTCTGATTTCTACATTATCATCAGATGAAGTTATAATTTCTGTTCGTGTCTCAATATCATCATCTTTTCTAAAAAACTTAGCTTTATTATACTCAAATTCCACCTTATATTCATCAGGTTCTTTATAAAATGGTCTATACGTTGTAGACCAAACTTTATTGTCCTTCAGAGATTTAATAAGTATAAAAAATCCATAATCGCCTGTAAGTAAATCCTCTCTCCATCTTGTTATCTGTATATTCTCATATTTGCTATAACCACAACCTGTATTTGTAATTAAAATTGTGTATCTACCATTAGAAATCAAATGACATTTCGGCAAAGTTCTCTCAGGCATTTCAAATTGTCTTATAAAAATCCTGTTCTTAGTTCTTACCCTTCTTTTAGATTCAATTTCTTCTTCATTTTCATTTGTAATAATCGCATATTGAGGAACTTTTTCCTGCAGAAGTATTTCTCCTGCCTTTATCATCGGTTCAGAATGAAAATATGAAATAATAATATTATTATTTAAGAGATTATTAATTGAAGTTAATATCATCCCTTGATGATGGGCCATATAACTTTTTACAATACCTTTCTCAATTCCAAAAGGTATTCTTTTTTCAGTATAATCAACGGCTTCATAAAATCCATATTCACCCTCTAATCCTTCTTCAATAAGCATATCCATATTCTTAAGAGTTTCTTTTTTGTTAAAAATTAAAGCTAAAAAAGTTGAATATGGTGATACCACTATATCTTCAACAAGTCCTCTCTTAAACCCTAAACATGGTACACCAAAAGCTCTATATTGGTAATTAAAATGCATATCAAAAGTATAGTATCCTGACTCAGAAATCCCCCATGGTATACCTCTTAATAAGCCATATTTCATCTGTGCTTTTAAAGCTGTATGATAAGTTTCATGTAATAATGTATTTTTGTAGGTTTTCATAATTAAAGCAGGCATGAAATACTCAAACATTGTGCCAGTCCATGAAATGAGACTTCTAAATCCATCTACTACTGTTAAAGACCTACTTAACTTAACCCAATGTTTTCTAGGTATCTCTCCTTTAACTATTGCAATGTAACTTGTAGTTCTTGCTTCTGATGCAAGCAGATCATAAAATGTAGTAGTAAGATGTTTTTCTGAAACATTATATCCTATTGCAAAAAGATTTCTTCTATAATCATATAGAGGCTTAAATTTAGTATTATCAATTATTTTTTCTATTCTATTTACTAATGACTTAGCTTTATCTATTAAAATAAGCACATTTTCATAAGTTCTACTTAATTCTTCTTTTATATCAAATAAAGTTTCTCTATTTTCATCTAAAAAACTGCTATCAATAAATATATTTATTTCTTTTATCAAATTCCTATAAATATCTTCTAATTGTAACATAGAATATTTTTCAAGTTCTTTTAATCTTTGAAAACTACTCGATATTTCTTTATTGTTATCTAAAAACTGTTTAAATAAGCTTTCTATATGCTTTCTATCTACATACAAACTCCTACTTTCTTCATTAAAGTATTTAAGCATATTAATTAATCTTAAACTTAAATTTTCTTCCTCTCTTAAAGACAATAATTGCTCTAATATATCATTCCATTTACTATAAGTTAAGTTCTCTTCATCTTTCAATTCTAGAAGTATTGGAATCAAAATATTATCTCTCTGTTCGTATATATAAACTGTATCTAATAATCCTTTAACATAATTAATATCGATTAACGGTTTATTTAAATAATATAATAATCCCTGCTTAACAGTTATTAAATAAGCAATAAAATTCCCACTATCAACTGTAGATACAAAATATGGTCTTAAAGGCTCTAAAGTTCTAGTATTATACCAATTATATAAGTGACCATTCCAAGTTTCTAATTTTTCTACAGTTGTTAATGTTTTATCTATTCTATTTAGCATTTCTATAGTAGAAATATAACCTAAATCTCTTGCAGTAAGTATTGAGAGCAATAAAAATCCTATATTAGTTGGAGATGTCCTATATGCCAATCCGTTTGGTGGATATTCTTGATAATTGTCTGGAGGTAAGTAATTGTTTTCTACATCTGCAAAGTCATCATAATAAGCCCATGTTTTTCTTGCAATCCTTCTTAATTTTTTCTCATCTACTTCATTTATATCATCAATTGAGTTACTTTCTATAGTACTTAATTTATAAGCTAAATAAGGTGATAGCACCCAACTTATAGTTATTACTGCTGATATTATTGTATTTTCAGGTCTTACAAATATTGTTAATACAAGAAACAATATTGTAATTAAAACTGCCTTATACATTCTTTTTATATAACTGAAAAAATCATTAGCAAGCCTTTTTTCAACATCAGTTGCTGTTGTCCATTCTAGTAAATTCCTTTTAGTTATAACCATTCTCCATAAAGTTCTCACAATAGCATCTAACATCACATATGCCTCATATGGTAAAAATACAAATCTATAAAATGTTTGATAAAAATTTCTTTTAATATCGCTAGTTAAACCTTGATTGAACTTTTTCCCAAACTCTAAATAACCGTTTAACAAATAATCTAATAGTCCTAAAAATAATTGAACAGTAAGAGATAGTCCCGCTAACCCTAGCCAAATCAACTTATTTCCTGGGAAAAAAGCAATTGAAATGATAATTAAAATTAGTGTAAATATAGGAACAAGACTTCTTCTTAAATTATCTAGTATCTTCCATTTAGATAATGTAGAAATAGGATTATGTATAATATTACCTTTTCTATCTCTAATTTTAGGCAATAGCCAACTTATAAGCTGCCAATCACCTCTTACCCATCTGTGAAGTCTCATTATATATGAGCTATATTTGATTGGGTAACCATCTATAAGTTCGATATCTGTAGCTAATCCTGTTCTTAAATAACTTCCTTCAAGAAGGTCATGACTTAATACAGTATTATCTGGTATGGCATCTCTTAAAGCTTTATTAAAAATCTCTACTTCATATATTCCTTTACCTGTAAATATTCCTTCATTAAACAAATCTTGATAGACATCAGAAAAAGCAGTAATATATGGTTCTAATCCTACTTGACCAGAAAAAATATTGGCAAAAGACGAGCTGTTTGAGCTTTCTATATCGACATTAATTCTTGGCTGTATTATTCCATAACCTTGTTTAACAATACCACTTTTTTCATCAAAAACAGCTCTATTAAGAGGATGGGATATAGTTCCTATCAGTTTTTTTGCTGTTTCTAAAGGTAGTTTTGTATCAGAATCTATCGTAATTACATATTTTATTTTACCTATCAAATTTTCTATGTTTCCAACTGTATAGAAAAATGAAGTGTCATCAGCTCCTTTTAAGAGCTTGTTCAATTCTACTAAAGCTCCTCTCTTTCTTTCCCACCCCATCCATCTGTTCTGTTTTTCATTAAATTGTCTCTTTCTATGCAAGTAGTAAAATATGTCTTTTTCTGCAGCATACTTTTTATTAAGCTTGTCAATTTCATATTTAGCCTTCTCTAATATTTCATCATCATAAATTTCTTTTTCAAAATCAGAATCTTTAAAGTCTGCAACTATAGCAAAGTATATGTTATTTAATCTGTTAGCTAAATAAAAAACCTCTAATTTACTAGTTAACTCTGTTATCATTTCCTTATTTGATACTAATGTTGGTATTATTACTAAAGTGCTCAACTCTTCAGGAATATTTCTTTTAATATCTATTTTAGGTAAGAAAGTAGGTTTTATAGTATGTGTAATTAACCAATTCATACACATTACAATAATATTACTTACTGGTATAGATATAACTATACCAGCTAATACACTTAAAATAGTACTTTTTCTCTCTGATGTATTATAATGATAAAATACTAACATTACAGTAATTAGAAGCGTTAATAATAAAATAGGTGTAATATAAACAAAAATGGATTTTGATTTGAATCCATTTGTACCTTTTTCCCCTAGTGTTTTAAATAAATCATCCCTGCCCTTGTCTATAATATAATAGCCAATATGCCTCCTCTTTTCATCATCTATATCAGCAACTTCAGATAACTCAAGAGTCCTTCTTGCTACAATTAATTCTGATATGTTACATAATCTAGAAATATACTGTATCTCTCGCCTATAGAAATCCCTTGATTCATAATCCATTTTAGGATATATACCACTAGGGTCTTTCTTAAGTACATTTTCTACTACAGAAATTGATTCAAAAATTTCATTCCAGTCTATAGTTGATATCAGCTTTAAACTTAAAATTGCATTACCCATAGATATTCTTCTAGCTGATTGTTCAGTATGTTCATCTTTAATAATAACATCTAAATTCTTATTAATATCTAATAGTATTTTATTTAAAAACTCTCGTATTTCACCCTCATCTTTTTTAGTTCTTTTTACTTTTCTTATAAAATATTCAAAAAACGAAGGCGACAATTCATTTATACCATCTAAATAATCTTCTAATATTCTAACTAAATCACCATGTTTTTTATACATAAGATTATTAACTTTTTCCCAATCATTATGTGTTTTCTCAATTTTTTCACATATTATTCTAATAAACTCTATTAACGCAAGTCTTATCATTACTGATAAAGACCATATTTCACCTATAGAAAGTATTTTTTTAGTTTGATATTTATTGATATATTTTATTAATTGATTCTCATCTAATCTGCCATCTGTATGTGATATAATCTCAAGTGCTACTGCATATATTCTTGGATATCCTTTCAGATATCCATCAGCTAATACTTCTAATACCATATATTTATCGTTTCTAAGCCTTTTTTTCATCTCTTTATACTGTTGCTTAATTATATAAAAATTGTCAAGTAACCATTCTGAAGCATAACTTACCTCTTTGCCTCTTTTAAAATCAAGATTTAACCTTTCATATAACTTAGATATATATCTAAAGTTGTCTTCAAGCCTATGTAAAAGCAGTTTATTTGCTTTTTTCCTAGAAGAAACATTATGCATTTTTGCCACCTCTATAATATGTCCTTCTAACTCTTCTGGACTTAACAATATATCTTTTACGCTAACCTTTTTTACTAATCTTTGCTTCTTTTCAGCAAATATTATTATAAAAATGACTACAGCTAACAAAGTAAAAGCCACACTCATAGGCCCGATTCCTCCTTTGTTACGAACAAAATCAAAGGCTTAATGCCCTTGATTTTGTAATATTTTCTTTACTTTATCGATATAGAAAGTAGATATTTCTTTAGCATACTCCTCTGTTAATCCTTCTGCATAAATATTAAATACAGGTCTTTCACTATCTGGCAATATTAATGCCCAGCCATTTTCTGAATTAAATCTAACCCCTTCAAACATCTCTATACCTGGATCTTTATTTTCCTCAATAATTTGTCTAATCACTCTACCTTTGTCTTGCCAATCACATATAACCTCACTTTTTATATAATGTATATCTGGTATTTCATCGTAAAGATTTGCTAATGTTTTGTTTGAACTAACTAAATAATCTATTATCTTACCTGTTCCCCATATACCATCAAAATTTAAAGTATATTGAAGCATAATTGATTCTTCATCATCTTCAATTTTTAAAATACTGTTTATAATATCAGAAGGATTATTTTTGCTTCTGATCACGTTAGTATAATACTTGTTAGCAATCTTGTCTATAACTTTAGGTGCATTATATGGAACTACTAAATTCTTTACTATACCACTTTTTAGTATGACTAAAGAAACTAAAACTACATATCTCGCTTTATCTATTATTCTACCTAATTCATCTATTAAAATGGTATTCTCCGCATTCTCGCTATAGATTATGCCCATTTTATATACGCCATTTCTAACCTTCTCAGACATATAATTCAAATAATCATCAGTTGAATCAAAATCTACAATTGAATAATCTAACTTGACTTTACAGCCTAAATCAGCCAGATAATCTTTTGCTAATTTCATAATATCTTCAGATCTAGAGCTTATCAAAATTCTAAAATTTTCTCTTTTTATTTCATTTATGCTTTTGAGAATATCTTGACCTTTTTTTATATAGTAATAATAAAAATTATCTATATGCATGACTTTTTTTATAGCCTTAAATTTGCATCTTTGAAAATCTCCTCTGTTAAATAGATTTTCAACTTTTCTTTCCATAGCTCTATTTAAGTTAGAACCATTTCCATCTAATAACTCAATACGAATCATATCTGGCTCTATATTATCTGATCTAACATGTAATCCTCCATCAGCTTTGAAATATCTAATAGCAAATCTACTCATTGGTATAACTGAATTATCTATCTCAATTACACCTGCTCCTGTTGATAATATGCCTGATATTAAAGACTTTCTAATTAAAATAGAAGCATCTGAATTATCACTAGCAACTACATATATCCCATTTTGTTCCTTAGTAGAAGCAAATGCTGAAGCTAGACGTGAAGCAAATTCAGGAGTAATATCAATATTTACAACTCCTTTTATATCTCTATAACCAAAAATATTCTTTGAATACTTTGTACCCCAAACTAAATTTTCATTTATTATAGTATTCTCTTCAATTTTTTTATCAGGCCAAATCTTACAGTTAGGCTTTATAATACTACCAGATAATATATTACAGCCCTTTCCCACTACTGAGCCTTCAAAAGTTGATATATTTTTTTCAAGTTTTGTATTGTTGCAAATAACTGTCCCTCTTAATTCTGAATTATTACCTACTATAACATTTGACCAAAGTACACTTTTCTTTATAGAACAACTGCTTTCTATCTTGCAATAATCACCTATAACCGTATATGGTTCTAGCTTAACTTTTTCTTTTATAACTGTATTTTTACCGATATAAACAGGTGGTATAATACTAACTTTATCTCCTAGTGTTACTCCTTCTTCTATCCATACTCCATCATTTTCTTCTTTGCATTTTAATTGTATGTCAACTTTTTTACTAAGAATATCAAAATGAGTCTGTACATAAGATTTTAAATCACCTATATCGCACCAATATCCATCTGCGATATAACCATAGATATTTTCTTTGTTTTTTAATAATTTGGGAAATAAATCCTTGCTAAAATCAAAATTATCTCCTTTTTTATAATAAGATAATGCTTGAGGTTCTAATATGTAAATTCCTGTATTAATTGTATCGCTAAACACCTCACCCCAACTAGGTTTTTCAAGAAAGCTTTCTATTCTGCCTTCCTCATTTGTTATAATTACTCCATATTCAAGAGGTACTGGTTCTTTTTTTAATACAATCGTTGCTAAAGAATTCTTAGTTTTGTGAAATTCTATAGCTCGTTTAAGATTTATATCTGTTAAAGCATCACCACTTATTACGATAAAAGTATCATTTAAGAATTCTTCTGCATTTTTCACACTGCCACCTGTACCTAAAGGGATTTCTTCAATAAAATATTTAATATTAACGCCCCATTTAGAACCGTCTTCAAAATAGTTTATTATTACATCTGGTAAATAAGCTAAAGTAACAGCTATATCAGTAATTTCATATTTTCTCAACAATTCTATACTATATTCCATAACAGGTTTATTAAGTATAGGCACCATAGGCTTTGGTAAATCACAAGTTAGTGGTCTAAGCCTTGTTCCTTTCCCACCTGCCATAATTACAGCTTTAATAATAATCACCCCTTATAAAGCCATTAGTTACACAATGTTATTTTATGGAGGTTCAATTATTTTATACATAAGAAAGCTACTAAGAACTTACTCTTAGTAGCTCAGACTGTAGACAAACTTATTTTTTTGAATTTCTATGAAAATAAAAACGAATGCTTGAAAGAATTTAGTTAAAAAAACTAGGTGAAAAATTTTGAGAAAATCCGTAGGCTTAGCAGGACGCTAAGCCAGCATCCTACAAGACAGGATGTCTTGATTAGGTGCATTAGGATTTTCTAAAAATTTAAGCCTATAGTTTTTTCTAAATTCTTTCACATGAACGTTATTTTCATAAATATTTTATTCAAAAACCTTAACAAACTTAATAGAATACAAATCACAAACCATTAAATCATTTGTTTCTGCCTGTCTTAAAACTATATGATCAATTCCCACTTCTTCCAAGGTTCCCTCTTTATCTACAAACATATTAGTTCCAACAATAAAATCTACTCTAATAAATTTTCCTATTAATGTTTTTAAATACCCTTGTAAATAATTTTTATCAATCATTACTGGTGGTCCAGGTTCTATTTCAAAATCTACTGGATTCTCTGTTTGAGGTGGCATACCTACTGGATAACCAGGACAAGGCATTGGCATCATTGGCATTTGTGGTATCATTGGCATCATTGGTTGCATTGGAGTACTAGGTTTCTTCATATCTTTTGGAACTTGATTTATCTTTCTTCTCATATAATCCCTCCTTATAATGTAAAAATCAAATTTACATCAAACTAAATAACATGAATTAAGTGTCTTTATACAACTCAGTTGGTGAATAAAAACAATGTTTTCTTATTCTAGTTCTCAAACTTCCTGTTCCATTCCAAGGAAAAGTACTTGGACATGTTGGTCTAAATGGGTTCATATACCATAGACAATCTCCTATATTATAAACTTTATTGCCTGATAAAGCCCAATCAGCAATATCATAATGTATCTTTTCTGGTGGACTAGCCCAGATTGTCTGTGGATTTGCTCTACCAGCTATTGTGCCTCTAACACAATCAAATTGTCCTTTCTGATAAATAACTTTTCTTAAATCTCCCTGACATACTCTTTGATATTCTCCATAAGCTACGTGTACCCTGTTCATTACTACTGTTGCAACTGCCTTCATTCCTAATTCACCTTCTCCTCCTGCTTCACATTTGATTATCCTAGCAAACAACTCACGTGTAGAGTATGGCATATTCACACCTCCTTTATGCCTACTGCTACTAATAATATATTTTATGAAAATATAAACTGGTACACGTATTTAACAATTTATTGCCAAAAGTTTTGAAAATATAGTGTTTTTTAGAGGAATTCTTTCAAAAAAATTTAATAAATATAATAGAAAATATAAAAGAAGGGAGTTTTAAAAATGCAACAAAAATTATATCGTTCAACTAGTGACAAAATGATTGCAGGTGTTTGTGGAGGTATAGCTGAGTATTTTAACATTGACTCTACTTTAGTTAGATTATTTTGGCTTATACTAGGATTTACTATGGGAATAGGCTTTTTCGCATATATAATATGTGCTATAGTAATTCCTGAATCACCTATATTTTCACACGAATATAATTTACAAGATAAGGATAATAACAAAAATAATAATGAAAAAAATAAAATACTTGCAGGTTCAATCTTAATTCTACTTGGAGCTATATTTCTATTAAAAAAAACATTATATTGGATTGACTTCGAAAAATTATGGCCTATTTTACTTATAATTGCAGGTATATATATAATATATAGTCAGAAAGTGGGGGATTGATTTGAAAAATAAAAATTTTACAGCAGGTTTTATATTAATATTCTTAGGCATCTTTTGGCTCTTAAGTAACCTTGGTATTTTAACTTTTTCTGTTTGGGCAGTTTTATTTGATTTATGGCCAATAATTTTAATTATTTTAGGATTAAATTTAATATTTAGAAAAAGCAAAAGTATTATTATCATTACTTGGATATTATTCATAATCTTTGCTATATTTTATGGACTTTATTTGGAAAACTCAGACTCATATAAACTAGAAAATCCAAACATTGTTTTAGAAAAAAGAAATACTATAACTAATGGTATTTTAGATCTTAAATTATTAGCAGGTAACTTTAGTTTAAAATCTACAGAAAATGAACTTCTTAATGCTTATATAACCGATCCAAATATTTATTATGAATCTAATATTAACAACCATTCAAAAACTGCACAAATTGAATTCAAACACAAAAAAAATAAAAAAGCAGCAACTAATAGAGGATATGAATACAAATTTAATATTGATGAAGATATGATTTGGGATATAAATTTTGATATGGGAGCTGTAGATGGCACTTTTGATTTGCAAAGTATCATTTTTCAAAACTTAGATATTGAGGCCGGTGCTGGAAGTATTGATATTTTATTAGGTCAAAAATTAAAAAACTCAAAAATAGATATTGATATGGGAGCTGGTAATATTGATATAACTATTCCAAAAAATTTAGGAGTTAAAATTAAATTCGATGGTGGTGTAAAACACAGTAATCTAAAGAAGCTTAATTGGATACGTAAAGATAGTTATTATATGTCTCCTAATTACGATAATACTGATAAAAAAGTTTATATAACTATTAATATAGGAGCTGGTAATCTTAATATTAGATATAAATAAAACCAAGGTCACATCTTTTTTGGTGAGGTAAGTTTTTTGATAAAGTTTTCTTTGCTAAAGCTTTGTAAT